>JAGOLX010000113.1 GCA_017993835.1 Phycisphaerae bacterium | reverse complement strand
TAACGGCAAAAGGCCGCGTTACCGCCACGGCCGTCTTGCGGTACCAAAGTGTTACCCTGCAACAACTTAACAAGATACCGGCTTGATATATCTGCGCAGGACAACAAGATGTGAACAAGTAGTAATATGAAGCAGGTCACCTCGATCGGAATGCGTATCATGCACCTCAACCGTCCATCTTCTTCGCGCACTTCGTGTCCTTCGTGGCGAATCCCCTTGCCTGGACTAGGAATAGCACAATTCGTGCAACATTTGAAAACACAAAACGCCCTCGGCGCGAGGTTTTTTTCATTCCTCGTCGCACCTGGACTTATCGCGATTTCGCGACCCGCGCGAACGCAGATTTTTCGACCAATTCGTGCAACATCGGGCAAGGGTAGAGGGACCGCACGGTCCTTCGGATTGACGATTTACGATTGATGATTGACGATTTGGCGAGGAGAGAGCCGATGGATGAGACAATCCACGAGCGACGAGAGACGAGAGACGAACTGCAAGCGACGAGCGACGAGGCCCGAGCGACGAGCGACGGACAACGAGCGACGCGTTGCTGTCGCCACTGCGTCTATGCCCGCAGGCCGACGGGCAAGTGGCTGCGTCTGATCCTGTCCCGCTGGCCGGGCCTGCGGATCTGCACGAACCACCCCGACGCCCCCGGCGACATCCTCGGCGTGCCCGCACACAGCTCCTGCCCCAACTTCCGCGCCCGTGGCGAACGACGCGTCAAGGCTGCGGTGTCGAACCCGGTCGGTCCTGTGGTCTGCCAGATCCCGCTGACCAAGGGCAAAATCGCAATGGTCGATGCGGCCGATTACGTCTGGCTCAGACGATATCCCTGGTGTCTCTCGGAACGGCCGCACGGAACGTCTTACGCTGCCACCCACACCCGCGGCAAAGTCATCACGATGCACCGCCTCATCATGAACCCGCCCAAGGGGCTCTGGGTCCACCATCGGGACGACAACGGCCTGAACAACTGTCGGGACAACCTGTGCATCTGCACGCCCCAGCAGAATGCCCGCAGACGCAGACGCCGGAAGGACTCGACGTCGCATTTCATCGGCGTCTTCCAGCGCAAAGAAGCGCCCGGCAAATGGTATGGCGAAGTGGAGGCCGGCAGACAACATGCCTACGTCGGACCGTTCGACGACGAGATTGAGGCCGCCCGCGCCCGCGACCGAAAGGCCCTCGAACTCCACGGTTCTTACGCCATGTTGAACTTCCCCGAAGAACGGGACCAGAGAATCCGCGAGATCGAAGCGGAAAAACGCGACCTCGACACGGATTCGCACGGATGAACCCAGCCCGGCCTTCGGCCGGAACCAAGATGGCCTCTCGCCAAGAACGCCGACACGGATTCACGCGGATGAACACGGATTTCGACCCTGTCATTCCCGCGAGAGCGGGAATCCACGCTTTCTTCCGATCGCAGAGGATGCGTTGTCAAGGCATGCGTGACGCTCGGAGTTCCGCCTTCAGGCGGTCTTCGGGCCGCGTGAACGCGGAACTCCAAACAAGAGCGGGCGTTGACCTCACCGTTTTGCTCCGAACATCATCTCGCTCGATGTCACGGCCCATCGTTCGTCCGCGACGGTGAAGAACCACAGGGTCGCCTCCCGAGGCGGCGCCGCGGCAATGACGGAACTCCCTTCAATCCGGCCGACAACGGTCTGCCACTGGCGCTTGTTGATCGGACCCGTCTCGGTCGTGTAGTGGAGCGCCGCCGAGACCAGATTGGTCTCGGCCCGCACCTTCGCGACCGCCTGGCCATCGATGATCTGCGGACGCAGCACCTTGGGCAACGGCTTGCCTCCTCGCAGGTGCGAATCGATGAACAGTCCGATCTCGCCGGGCAGCCAACCCTCCTGGTGGCCGTGAGGCATGTTCACCGTGATGCGGAAGTCGCGTTCGCCGACAAGGCCATAGGTCCTCGCGTAGCTGTCGAGCGGATAGGCAAAATCGTTCGTGCCATTGACGAACAAGACCGGCATTGCCGCCGAGCCGACGTACATGGAGGGATCCCAGAGGCGCACCCACTTGTCTTTCTGCTGGGCCGTCATCTTCTCGAACTGTCCCAGCCACACGCTGTTCTCATGCAGGAATCCGCAGCCATAGACTGGCACCGCGGCCTTGAACCGGCTGTCTAACCCAGCGATGATGCACGTCAAGTACCCGCCCCAACTGATCCCGGTGACCGCGGTGTTCCGGGCGTCGACCTCCTGGAAGCTCCGCAGCAGCGAATGAGCCAGAATGGCATCGGCGACCGCGTGATAGGTCCATTGGTCGGAGGGTGGCAGGTCGATGGAGCCGAACTTCTCCTCGTCGCTCTGCCCAGGCCCGCCATCGTCGAGTGGTTTTCGCTCCGGCCCGCAGCCCGCCAGGTCCATGGCGATAGCCGCGTATCCGCGCTTCGCCCAGAGCTGTGCCCATTCCTTGAACGCGGTCCCGCCTCCGCCGTGAACGAGCACGACGCCAGGAAAGCCCTTGCCTGTCGGGGTCGCGGTCCCGAGCGTAGCAGGACTGGCAAAATAGGCGAACACGCGAGTAGTCTTGCCCTTGTACGGCAGCCCATGATAGTACAGCGACCAAGCAGGCCCACTCTGCTCCGCCCACTCGAACTGCGGCGGCTGGCTCATCGCCACCAGATCCCAAGGCGTAGTGGAAGGCAGGGACTTGGCAGGCTGGATGACGCCCCGTCCTGCGTGCGATGTCGCGCACCCCGACCCGACCAATAGAAGCGAGAAACACAAAACGCACGTCAAACGCAAGGATCGCAAAAGCACGTCAGTCTCCTTTCGCAGGACCCAGGGACACCACTGGCAACACATCGCCGCCGATGGCACGCGCGATCATAGCCCGATCCGTCCCCCGCCGCAAGGACAACGGCGCAGACGCGGATTCACACGGATCGACACGGATTCGACCCTGTCATTGCGAGCGATATCGCGGCGATCTCTTCCTGTCATTCCCGCGAAGCCGTTCATGGGCCTTTGGCCCACCCGAAGGGGATGAAAAGGGGCTTGCGTCGGGGTATACTGGAGGGGGTTTTGGGCGGCGGTGGATGCAGGTCGGTCCGCATTGATGCTT
>JAGOLX010000006.1 GCA_017993835.1 Phycisphaerae bacterium | reverse complement strand
CCATCATGCCGCCCATACCGCCCATCATGCCGCCCATGCCGCCCATCATGCCGCCCATCATGCCGCCACTCATGCCGCTGGCGGGCGGGCTGACCAGGTCGCTGACGTCATAGACGCGGGTCTCCAGCTTGGTTTCCGGCAGACCATCTCGGGTCGCAATGGTGACCACACCGCGGTTCACCACATACTCCACCGGGTTGTCCGGAACCAGCGGGTCGGAAATCGCGCGGAGCATACTATCCAACGCGGTGCCCAGCCTGGCGCTGGCAGGTCCATCGAACTGGACCGGTGACGCCGGGTCGATGCCCACGTTCTCTTCCAGGTCTCGCCAGAGCACCACGAGGTTCAGCGGGGGCTGAACGCTGTCTCGCAGAACCTCGAACGCCTCGTTCGCGGGGGTGTCGCGGGTGATCCCGGACAGGTCCACCGTCTGATCGAGCTGCTCATAGACCTCCGAGTTGGCCGCATCCAACTGGAACGGCTCATCCGGCCTCCGCGTCGGCTTCTGGATGATCTCTCGCCAGTCCTTCGGATACGTGATCTCGTCGGCGTAGGGAATCGCCGCCTCGTCCGTACTGAGCTTGATGTCCGCCGTCTGTCGCCGGTCGAGCTTCTGCTGATCGAGCTGCTTGCGGTAGTAGATCATGTCCTCGACCATATCCTTCATCGCCAAGGCATCATCGTTGAGCGAATCGATGACCAGAAGGGCCTCGAGCTGCCCGAGCGCCGCTTCGTACTGCTGCTGCTTCCAGTAGGCCCTCGCCCGCACCATCAACTCGTCGATTCTCCGCTGCCGGTCCTCTTCGGCCTGGGTCCTGATCCGCTCCTGCTCTGCAGCGGCATCCTGTTGCTTCTGCTGCTCCAACTGCTTGTTCCTCGCTGCTTCCGCTGCACTGATGCGGGTCGAGGCCTCGGTCAGACGCTGCATGAGTCGCTTGTAGAGATCCCCTTCCAGATACAGTCGGTACTGGTCGTCGTTGACGACACGGATCGCGCCGTCGATCTGCTCCCGTGCGGACGCGTACTCGCCCTGGGCCATGAACTGGTCGGCCTGGACGATAGAATCATTCACAATGCTCTCGGCGTAGTCGCGAATCGTAGCCTTGCGACGATTGATCTCCTCAACGAATCCCCCTTGCCCTTCGGTCGGCTGTGCGGTCAGCGGGGTCACGCCCCTGTCCAGCGTTGCCTGAGGTAACAGCGACGGAACGGCCTGGGAGGCCAGTTGCTGGTCGATCTGAGCGATGTAATCCTGCGGGCGCAGTCCCGGCGGGGCCGAGATCAGGCCGCTGCGGTCCACTTCCACGAATCCCTCGCGGGCCCCGGCCAGGTCGCCCTGGATGTAGAGTTCCCGACTGCGGTTGTACAGGCCTTGAATCCGCTCGCTCTCGCTCTGTCCGGCCGGCGGGTTCTGCGCGCGGAGATTCGCCGGGACATTGGCCGGTGCCACCACGGCCCCGATCGTGGGCATCGCTTGGGCCGAGACGTCGGCCACTGCCACCGGGCGTCCCACGCCCGAGCCGGCCTGTGCCTCTTCGATCCGTGCCAGATAGTCACGGACCGAGTCCACCATCACCGCGGGCAGCTCACCACTGTCGAGGACCTTCGTGAAACCCTCCCTGGCAGCTTCCAACTCGCCGGCGTGGTAGGCCGTCATGCTCCGATAGTACGTCTCCGCAACGCCGGCCTGGCGCTGTTCCGGCGCGGGCGCGGTGATACGGGAAACGGCGGGAGCCGCGGACGGGCGGCTCTTGCTGAGCAGGTTGTCGATCTCCACACGCTCCCTGGCGGTCAGGAACTCGCTGTCCTGGATGGCTTCCAGGCAGGTCTGCGCAGCAAGAACGTCCCCCTTCTGGTTCTGTTGCTGGGCGTTCCGCTTGGCCTCGTCGATGCGTCTTCGCTCGACCACAGCCTTGCCCACCCGTGCGCGCAGGACTTCCAGTTTCTTCTGTTCGACCACATCGAGGTGCTGGGCGTAGTCCTGGGCCTTCTGAAGGGTCTTCTCGGCCTCGCTGTAGGAGCCGCGATCACACTGCTGCTGGCCGACGCTCACGATGTACCGAGCCAGTTGGCGCATCGTGGCCTCGTCGTCCCCCTGCGACGCTGGTGAAGGGGCCACCTGCACAAGACATGCCGTGACAAGCAAGACCAATGCCAGAATTGTCGGAACGGTCCCCTTCCGCACAGACTTTGCGTACCCACTTGGCCTGTCCAAAACCTAACCTCCTGCCTATAATGTCGTCACCCTCTTATGGGAAACCTGTTACTATCGCTGGCTATTACAACCTCCATGGGAAGGATGTAGGACAGAGTTACGACTTCAATCTATTAAAATAGCGAATTTTTTGCAAGGGAAAAATGACACCCCAACTTGTTTGACCGATAAAATCCGAACCGCCTCCCAGAGAACGAACAGTCCGCGGGCGGCAGTTCCGGAATTGACCCGCCAAAAATAGGCATCTTGTCAGCACGGGAGTTCCCCTTTATGAATGACACCGACAAGCCGGACGCCGACAGGCAAAGACCCGTCGTTCTGGCAGTAGAAACCTCCAGCCGGATCGGCTCCGTCGCACTCGCAATCGACGGTGAACTGGTCGACGAATCCGTCTTTTCCGGACCTATGCAGCACAGCACCGAGATCTTCCCGGCAATGGAAGCCCTGCTGACCCGCCATGCCTGCGACACTCGGGATATCGACCAGATCCATATTGCCGTCGGCCCGGGGAGTTTCACCGGTCTGCGAATCGCCACAACCCTGGCCAAAGCGATGCACCTGGCTCAGCGGGTTCGGATCGTCCCGGTAGGCTCTCTGGACGTCGTCGCCGCCGGGCTGTCCGACGCGCCCGAAGAGGGGCAGGCGCCGGCGCGGCCGACCCCCATTCCGAACCGGATCGTCGCCCTGTTCGACGCCAAACGCGGCCAGTTTTACGCGAGCGTCTACGAGCGGGTCCCTGCGGGGCAAGAGGTCCCCCAGAGGATCGTCGAAGACGCTCCCCGCTACGGCTACCGCATCCCTGCCCCACAGGGCGCCATGTGGCAGAAGGTCCATCCCGACTCCCTGATGACGGCCTCCGAGATCCTGGAGCAATTCCCCGCAAGCGAACCGCTGGGCGTCCTTGGCGACGGGCTGCTCTACCATCGGGACGAGTTCGCCCGGGCGAACGTAACCATCCTCCCCGAGCGATACTGGGGTCCGCGTGCGACCCACGTCTACCGCCTCGGACGTCAGGAGGCCCTGGCCGGCCGATTCGCCGACCCGCTGGCCTTGACGCCGTTTTACCTCCGCGGTCCCCAGGTGACCCTCAGATCAAGGCCCTAGGCCGGCGCGGTCGTTCCCGGACGGAGCCGTCCTTCATAAGACGAAGGCAACGCAGATTTGCCGCAAGAATTCCAGGATGACTATTCCCCTTCTCACGTGCATCTGGTATAGCATGGCATAGACGATGGGCATCAGAAGGTATGCCTACGCGGTGAAACGTTGATCTGTGTAGCCGGTATGCCCTCCACATTTAGACCCTACGGAAAGGAAGGTCAATGAACATCTACATCGGGAATCTCACCCCCGACACCACCGAGGACGAGGTGCGCGAAGCCTTCGCACCGTTCGGCGACGTCGCCTCGGTCAAGATCATTCGGGACGGCGCCACCGGCGAATCGAGAGGCTTCGGCTTCGTGGAAATGCCGAGCGAGGAGCAGGCCAAAACCGCGATCAACGACATGAACGGCAAGGAACTCAAAGGCAACGCGCTCCATGTCGAGCTGGGCCGGTCCAAGCCGGCAGCCCCCGGCATGGGCGGCGGCGGGCGACGACCCGGCGGCCATGATCGCGGCGGCCCGCGCGGTGGCGGACGGCCCGGCGGGCGACCGGGCGGCGGTGGTGGCGGCTATCGCGGCCACGGCGGCGGCGGCGGACGGGATCGCGGCGGCGACCGCGGTGGGCCCCGTGGCGGCGGCGGAAGGCCTCGCTATTGACCGATTCCACCGGACGGCCGGATACGATCTGAACGGGTCTGATCTGGCGTCTCGGCGGGATTGTGACGCGTGAACGCTCTGTCGCAGGTGGCGAGCCATATCCAGGGGCTCGCCACCTGCGATTTCCTCTCGGGACGCTCCGGAGGATTTCCGGCCTGTGAAGATCATGCCCAGACAGAGTGCCGGATTGCTGATGTACAGGAAGCGACAGGGGCAGATCGAGGTGTTCCTCGTCCATCCCGGTGGCCCCTTCTGGACGGGAAAGGACCTCGGCGCCTGGTCCATTCCGAAAGGCGAGTTCACCGACGAGATCCCCCTCGACGCGGCCCGTCGGGAGTTCCAGGAGGAGACCGGCTTCATCGCCTCCGGCGACTTCCGCCCCCTCCAGGCGATCCGCCAGGCCGGTGGCAAGATCGTCTACGCCTGGGCGTTCGAAGGCGACTGCGATGCCGAGGCCGCGAGGAGCAGTTCATTCACCATGGAGTACCCGCCCCATTCGGGCCGGCAGGCCTCGTTCCCGGAGGTGGACCGCGCCGCCTGGTTCGACCTGGCCCGGGCCAGAGAGAGGATCCTCAAGAGCCAGGCTCCCCTGCTCGATCAACTCGAACGACTGCTTGAGGAGCCGACCTGGGACGCGTAGCGACAGATTCACCAAAGAGCCCCCTGCCGCCTCCTCGCCAACGCCCACGCTGCGCCGCCTTCTCTCAGCACCCTGTCATTTCCACCTCGTCCGCCGGATGGACGCGGACGGACACAGGTACTGATACGTCCTGCCTTCAGGCGGGACTTCCTCGGGTCGGATCCACTTGCCGTAGCGATCCTGCCCGCCGTGCGCCGTCGTCACCTCGTAGGTCTTGAAGCCGAGATAGACCCCGCAGGGGCCGAGGGCTATCGACAAGAACGGCCCGATCACCGGGCACCGCAACACACCGCGGTCCGCCCCGCCGCGCCAGGGGTTCTCGCCGCCGAACGGGTTCTTCAAGGGACGCAGCATGTTCCCGCCGACGAGATCGAACTTGATGCCGAATCCGTGCTCGTCGTACTGGCGCATGTCGTGGTCGTACCACAACCCTCGCTCGAAACTGCCGAGCGACAGGCTGACTCCGCAGACACGCTCTCGCGAACAACCCGCAAGGAGGGGCACCAGCACCAGCGATAGCCATCGGATCTTCATAGCCAGCCTCAAGAGAGCGTCCGGAACAGGAACTCGGCACGGACATTGTGCCTGCCGGCGGCCCTTTCGCCAAGGGGGAATTTGCCGCGACCCCATTTGCCACCATTGATTGCCCGAGCGGAGGATCTTGATCGTTCTACGCCGTCGCAGACACATATTCCGCTCCCCACAACAAACCGCCCCATTGCGCACGATCGGGCCGAACCTCGGCACAGCCGACGGCCCGAGCACAAACTGTGGCATTTCCCCCTGAGTATCATCCGGTGCTCCGTCGCCACGGCCGGCCAACACCCAAGATGGGCAGACCGATACCCCCCCCCCAGAGAACCTCCGGGCAGACGAAGCTACAGGTCGATCCCTCACCTGACAACCGACTTCTTCTGTGCCAGATTTGGGATCGAATGTCAAGGCAATATGCGTACGACAGGCCCAAGGGGGTGTATGTCCATATCTGCGCGGGCACAGTAGGGGTTCGCGGAGCCCCTGGATTGTCATTCCCGCGCAAAGCCTGCCCTCGACCTGCTCGGGGGCGGGAATCCACTCTCTGGGATGTGCCAAGTCCCACGGTTCCCGGATTCCTGCTTTCTTGGAGCGGCCTACGGCCGCAACCCAATATAGATGAAAGACGTTGCTCTCTGGGGTACGGCATAGATTCGATCGTCCAGTACCGTTTCCAAGGAGCAACGTCATGGATGGCTTTGTACAGCGACACCAGCAGGATGTCATCGGGGTTTGAGAGGGTTTTGACCGGCTTCGCTTTCGCGGCACGCTGCGGTCGATCTGTTACGCCGGGGGCATGGATCTGTTTCTGGCCCGTGTGGGCATTCGGCACGAGGATTTCAAGGAGGTTGCCCTGGGGTGGTCGGAGCAATTGGTCGAGCGAGGTCGGCAGGTGGCCCGGGAGGCGGGTCGCCCGTTCCAGTCTATCGCCAGCAGCCACGAGGACAAACAGGCCAAGGCTCTGCGGAAGGCTGCAACTACGGTCCTGCACCCCGGGGGACGGACAGGCGGCTACCTGGACGGGTCGCCGTCCGACGGGACATAGTACCGATGAACCGTCGATACAACGCTGGTCGTGGCGTCGCTCCGGCAATTGGCCGCCGCCAGGAAGGGGATCTCGCCCACCACGAAGAACGCCATGTCGCTCGCCCCCTGCGTGGGGATCGACAGGGCTTCGACGAAACGGGTCCCGTTCCATTTGTAGACCGTCGAGTGGAGGTTCCGCGTGACGCCGTCGTAGCCATTGGCAACCGCCAGGAAGGCCTCCTCCCCCACGGTGAAGAACTCCCAATCGGCTGCCCCCTGCGTGGGCAGGAACTGATAGGCGACGAAACTCTTGCCATCCCACTTGTAGACGCGGGAATCCACGCCGTGGGACGCGTCGTTGTACCCGTTGGCGACGACCAGATAGGAATCACCGCCCAGAGTGAGCGACTCCCAGTCCGCGGCGCCCTGCGTAGCGATGGACTGCCATATCACGAACCGCGTCCCGTCCCAACGGAATATGCGGGAGTTCACATTGTGCGTGTCGTCGCTCCGCATGTTGGCAACAGCCAGGAAGGAATCGGCGCCGATCTTGAAGAACTCGCAGTCCGCAGCACCATGAGTCGGGAGCGACTGGAACGGGACGAACGCGGTCTGGTCCCAGCGGTAGATCGTCGAATTCACATCGGCCGTGACATCCGTCCGGCTGTTGGCGACCGCGAGATACGACGCATCGCCCATTGTGAAGAACTCGCAATCGGCCGCACCGGCCGTCGCGAGGGACTGAAACTCCACGAAGGCCGTTCCGTTCCAGCGGTACAGCTTCGTCGCGACGGCACAGGTCGTGTCACTGCGGAGATTGGCAATGGCCAGGTACTGCTCGCCCGCGAGGGTGAAGAACTCGCAGTCGGCGGCCCCATGGCTCGGAATGGACTGCACCGCCGCAAAGTCATTCCCATCCCACTTGTACACGACCGCGTTCACATCGCACGTCAGATCATTCCGTCCGTTGGCGACGGCCAGGTAGGACTCATCCGCGATACGGAAGGGCTCGATGTCCTGCGCCCCGCTCGTCGCGAGGCTCTGGAACTCGACGAAGTGCGCGTTCGCCTTGGCGACGAGGCCGGCCTCCTGGGCCAGCGTCGCGACCGCGGCCCGGACAGCGTCGGTGGCGAAGTCGTAGTCATATGTGACGCCGCTGGGACTCAGCGGGTCGTTGGCGGCCGCATCGCTGGCGTCGCCCGCCTTGTGATAGTAGTAGTTGCACCGGCCTGACCAGATGTCCGCCGCGGTGTTCTCAGCGATCATCAGGGCGGGATAGCCGGCCAAAAGGAACGGGCCTTGATCGCTGGCGTTCCAGTTCGCTCCGACCGGGGCCGCTGTATCGATGACCAGCGACGGAACGTAAGTCGTGATCGCATCCATGAAGGCGTGCGCCAACGCTGTACAGTCGGCCTGCGTCGTGTCGGTCACGATGTCCAGGTCGATGGTCGCCAGCGGGTCGCCGTCCCAGCCGGGCCGAAGGATCATATCGAGATTGAGCACGCCGACGACGTTCTCGTGGCCCGCGACGACGACGGAATCGACGTAGTCCTGGCTGCCCAGCATCCAGTCCTCCTCCGCATTGAACGCGATGAATCGCAGGGTCGCGTTCGGATCGTACTGGGTCAGCACGCGGGCCGCTTCGAGGACGCCCGCGGTGCCGGAGGCGTTATCGTCGCCGCCGGGACGCTCGCTGCCGCCGCTGGTGGTGTCGTAGTGGGCACAGATGATATAGATGTCCTTGGGCCTCTGCGCCCCGCGCAGCTCGGCCACGACGTTGCGGTAGAGCCCCTGCTCGGAGACCTCCAGACCCATGGCTGCGAACTGATCGGCCAGGTACAGACGCACCTCCAGATTCCCCAGCGTCCCCGCCTGGTTCCAGGTCGGCTGGAAGCGGGCGACTCCATAGGCCCAGCCGTCGCGGTTTCGATACCCCTGGTCGTATTCCGGGCCGCCGTAAAGGCCCAGACCCATATCCTGAATGTCCACCTGGTATACGAG
Source organism: Phycisphaerae bacterium (assembly GCA_017993835.1). Taxonomy (GTDB): domain Bacteria; phylum Planctomycetota; class Phycisphaerae; order Sedimentisphaerales; family Anaerobacaceae; genus PLanc-01. The sequence continues at coordinate 171,811 of JAGOLX010000006.1, read as the reverse complement.
ATACTGGCCGAGGGAGACCTTCTCGACCGCCTCCTGCACGACGTCGGCTCGAACCGATCCTGCGACGACCGTCAGAACCAGGCACGCAATCCAAACACAAAAAACCATCCGCGAGGAGCTTCGCATGTTATCACCTTCCTGCCATCGACATATTGCCTGAGGAACGGGGCGGCCATATGGCCGGTCCGCCAATCCATCATATCCGTCAGGCCGCTCGGACTCAAGCGTCTTCATCAGGCAGATCGGGCGAATGCGAGAGACGCGTCATGCGTCTCCAAGCTCCTGCTTGAGCTGGCGGACCCATCGATCGACGCGGTCGAGGGTCTTGTGCGGCTCATTGTCCTCGTCCAGCGCCAAACCGACCAGATGGTCCCCGCTCTCCGCAGCCGAGGCATCGAAGCTGTAGCCCTGACGCGGGCACATCCCGATCACCTTCGCACCGAGGGGCTTGACCTTGTCGTGCAGGAGCCCCATCCCGTCGACGAAGTGGTCGGCGTACCGTTTCTGATCGCCCAGCCCGAAGAACGCGACCGTCTTGCCGCGAAGGGCCTCGCCGGTCAGGGAATCCTCGAACACGGCCCATTCGTCCTGCAGGCCGCCCCAGTGCCAAGTCGAGGTGCCGAGGATGAGAGTGTCGTACTTCTCCAGATCCCGGGCCGATGCCGCGCCCACATCGCACAGGTCCACCACGCCGGGTCCGAACGCCTTCTGAATCAGCTCCGCCGCTTTCACCGTATTGCCGGTCGTGCTGCCGTAAAACAAACCGATCTTCGCCATGTTCCTTCTCCTTGCCCTAACAGCAGGATTCCCGCGCCCCGGCCGGACAACCAAGACCGGTCGGCCCGCGCTGGGTATTTCCCTCCCTACGCGACTCGACACGCGCCGGTTCAACGGGCGCGACCCCGATCCGGCGGCACCCGATCACAATCCGGTTGTCATTGGGCCGGGCGATTGTAGAATGGCGAAGTCCCGTGGAAAGGAACTGGTGACGCCTATGCGACTACTGATCTTGTTGGCGATCTCAATCATCTTCATCATCGTCACGACCACACGATTCAAGCTGCACCCCTTTCTCGCTCTGCTGCTGGCGGCCTTCGGATATGGCGTCTCCTGCGGGACGATGTCCCTCAGCGACGTCGCCAAGGCGGTGAACACCGGCTTCGGCGACACCGTCGGCGCCATCGGCATCGTGATCCTGGCGGGTTCCATCATCGGGACGTTCCTCGAGAAATCCGGCGGCGCCCTGTCGCTGGCGGAACGCACGATTCACACGGTCGGGCGCAAGAACGTGCCCCTGGCCATGGGCGTCATCGGCTACATCGTGAGCATCCCGGTCTTCTGCGACTCCGGGTTCGTCGTCCTGGCGCCGTTGGCCAAGGCCATGTCCCGCCGGGCCGGAGTGCCCATGGCGACCAGCGCTATTGCCTTGAGCCTGGGCCTGTACGCGACCCATACCATGGTTCCCCCTACGCCGGGACCTATCGCCGCCGCGGCAATGCTGAAGGCGGACCTGGGACTCGTGATCCTCTGGGGATTGCTCGTGAGTATGGTGGCCCTTGCGGCGGGCTGGCTGTTCGCCCTCGTGGCAACGCGACACGCCCCCACCGACGGAAGCACCCCGGACGAGATTGCTCCTCAGGCAGGCGATGATCCGCATCGTCCTTCGGCCCTCAAAGCGATCATCCCGATCCTGCTTCCCATCGTCTTGATCGTCTTGAAGTCAGTCGCCGACCTCCCCGATCACCCCCTGGGCCAGGGTCGCGTCGCGGCGTGCGCCGGCTTCATCGGTCAGCCGGTGGTCGCTCTGCTGCTGGGCGTATTCTTCGCATTCCTGCTACCCCGGCGTCTCACCACCGGGATGCTCTCGGCCTCGGGTTGGGTGGGCGAAGCGGTGCTCGCGGCCTCCACGATCATCATCATCACCGGGTGCGGCGGCGCGTTTGGAAAGGTGCTGCAAAACTCAGGGATCTCCAAGTTCGTCACAACGCACCTTGGCGAGACCACGAGCCTGAGCATTCTGCTGCCGTTTGTCATCGCGGCGGCCCTCAAGACTGCACAGGGTTCCTCCACGGTCGCGATCATCACGACAGCAGGGATCGTCGCCCCCCTGCTGGACTCGCTCCAGCTCGCTACACCGACGGGCCGGGCCCTCGCGGTCGTCAGTATCGGCGCGGGCTCCATGGTCGTCAGTCACGTGAACGACAGCTACTTCTGGGTCGTCACAGGCTTCTCGAAGATGGGCATCAAGGAAGGCTACCGCCTCCAGACCCTCGGCACGCTCGTGGAAGGCTGCACCGCCGCCGGCGTGCTGTGGTTGATCGCCACTATCGCCCTGTGAACGGGGGATCAGTTGTACATGAAGTACGCGGTGGCTATGCAGTCCTTGTCCGCCTTCACGCGAACCCAATGGGCACTGAAGCCGTCGGGGAATTCGTGGTGCGTGTATCCATTGGCGCCCACGACGAAGGACTGGTAGGGCTTCCAACTCCCGTCGCCGAGGAAATCGACCTCCACGTCGAAACGCACCGGCTCTTGGGCATCGTGGGCAAGATGGACCACCTTCTTGTCAAAGCCGGTCATGAGGAATGGGTCCGACGGCTCGCCCGCTTTGGCCGGGGTGTTCCACCAGGGCCCGCCCCAGCCGGTAGGCTTGCCCATTTGCCAGAGGTCGTCGAGATTGCCGAACCACAGGCCCGATTGCGGCTGGCCCTGGTCGTGGTCGATCTGGTCGGAGGCCATGACGAACAGCCCTCGCCAATGGCAGAAGTCGGGCACCACGCGCAGGTGCGTGCAGATCGGGCGAATGCCCCAGATGTGCCCGCCATAGCTGAACGCGGGCAGCTCGTAGAACATCCCGTGGGCGTCCATCAGCAGCCGCTCGGTGACCGCGTGTCGAATCCGCGTCCATTCCGTGTTCCATGCGTGGTTCCATGTGTGGCTCGCCATCGGCAGGCGGTATCGCTGCCACTGGCCTTGGACCAGGGCGCGGAGGATCACGCTGCAGCGGTCCCAACCGACCGCGTAGATCGTGTTGCCGCCGTAGGAGCGGTCGGCCGCGGCGCCGTGGACCTCGACAAAGGGATTCCGCTCGATGATGGTCCACTTCTGGCCATCCCACTCGGCCAGGCGTCCCGCATCCCGCTTGCCGAGAAACTCCTGCTCGTCACAGGTGTTGTTCGCGACGACGACGCGGCCCTGGGCGGTGAAGGCACTCTTGAAGTGCTCCTTGGCGTTGACGATTCCAAGCTCCTTCACGAGATCGAAGAGCCGCTTGGCGTCCAGGGTATGCACGTCCACCTCCCAGAGCCCCCCTTCCATGCCGAGGAAGTAGACCTTGTTGGCCGGGTCGGTCAGGTGCTCGCAGGTCGCGGCCAGACGAACGTTCTTGAGATCCTCGATGGTTCGCACGCTGCCGTCGGCGTCGATGGCGTAAGGCCCGATAAATGCCTGCCCGCTCGGCCAGTGCGGCATGCGGTTGGCGAAGGTGCCCGTGACCGACGCGGGATGCCGCCGCATGGTCATGTCCTCGTCGATCTCGTACAGACCCAGACCTTGCCCGTTGATATGGGCGACGTAGCCCACCGCCCAGAGCTTCTGGGCCCAGGGGATCAGTGCTCCGATCCCAGCCTCCGAGTTGCTGCCGAGCCCACGCGCCATTACGGTCAGATTCGGGAACACTCCATCGACCTGGATGGGCTGCGGTTTGGGCGGCGTCGCATCGAGACGGTCGCCCTGCTCCAGGTAGCTGCGCAGGGCCTTGGCGAGGCTCCGCCCAAACGCTCTGGCGCCTTCGACCGTCACGGGCTGGCCGCCTGCATTGGCATAGGGGAACTCGAACGAGGCCGCCAGCCGGATGCCCTCCAGGTTGCCCGCCCAGTTGCCGAAGCTCAGGTTGCGGCCGGTGTTGGCGCCGGTGTTCCATGCCTTTCCAAACGGCAGGTTGGCGGAGGCCCGGTAGACGAGCGGGCCGGTTTGGACGGATTCTAGGATCGTCCCGAACTCCCGTTGCTGCTGCCACATCCGTTCGTCCTCGCTGCCCACGATGTAGATGACCTCGTTGTGCGGGCCGCGAATGTGGGGGCAATGCAGGTCGAAGGCGACTGCCAGCCGGCCGTTGGACCAGTTCGGGACGAACGTCCGCAGGGCCGCCACTGAGGCGTGGACGCTCCGGCCGATGTAGTCGCGATTGTGGTCGCGGGGTTTTCGATTCTTGCCCTGGTCGCCCTCCTCCACGCCGTCCTTGTCCATGAAGGGAATCGCGAGGACCTCCACATTCCGGCGGAACCAATATCCCGCGTCGCTGTCGGCAAGGACGGCCTCCAGAACGCCTTCCATCACGTAGTTCGCCATCGCCTCGCAGGCATGATGCCGGGCGGTCAGGAGCACCCGGTATCGGGCGTCGCCGTCGAGCCGGCCGACGTGGAGACGTTCGACGCTCCGTCCGTGCCCGCTCTTGCACAGTTCGCGCAGCGCAATACTCGGGTCGTCCTTGTGCCCGGCGAGGAATTCCTGGAGGTTCTGGTCCTGATACGGGATCGCGAAACAGAATCGCACGTCTCGCGCCTCGGACCCAAAGGCATAAGCGAACGATCTGTCCTTCACCGCCTCGGTCCCGAGCCAAGACCAGCTCTTGCCGCCGTCGCCGCTCACTGCGGGACCGCGGACGCCGATCGGGTTCGGGCCCGAGAACACGAAGGTCAGCGACCGTCCCTGCGCCCCGAGGACGCGAAAGGACCAGTAGAACCACCAGCCCTGCGTATCACGCAGATCGGGACGCACATACACCACATCGCCTTCGATTCGTTCGACGAGGATATTGCCGCCGGGATAGTCGGCATCTATCGTGAATGAGGGGCTTGCCGCCTGGGACCCGCCGGATGCGGCGAGGCTATCGCCTGTCGGCATCATCGCCACCGCAAGGAACAGAAACGATGCCAATCGACAACACGAAAGGGAGATACAATGGCCGGCCTGCTGCGTGCGGGTGAATCGACGGGAATGCACCATTTCGGCTCCTTCCATTCATTCGGACGCACAGAGAATCCACTCGTTGCGCGTGGTGCGTCACAGGGAAGGCACTATAGTCCGCCCAGCCGGGGGTGTCAACGCCGAGGGAATCCCCTGGAGCCGCTGGGGGAATGTAATGCGGGAGCGCAATGCGTCTGCGAGATGAACCCGGGATCGATTCACACAGCCGCCGGAGCGGCTACTCTTCGTCTTCGTCCGAGGCGCCGACGCCGACCTTCTGCAGCATCCGCTGGCAACTCTCGCAGTGGCAGGCGCCGACCACACGAAGGTGAGACGTACCGGCCAGGCGTCGCGTCTCGACCAGCTTCGCTCCCTTGGCCTCCATCTTGCGGAAGGCCATCTTCGCCTCGCGATTGTCATGGTAGCCGACCGCATCGATCACGATGGTCACCTTCTTGTCCCGCTGGAGCAGGCCCAGGGCAGCCGCCTTCACGGCGCCTTCGGCCGCCGCTCCCATGAGGATGAACTCGGCGGCACAGACCTCGCTGAGCACGCGGTCGATCCGAGGCTCGTCGAAGGGATCCACGCATCGCTTGTGGAAAATGATTTGCTGATAGCGTCGGAGCATGTCCCGCGGCAGATCGGTGTTTCCGTCGGCGGCGAAGCTGATCCGGCTCGCCAACAGGGTGTAGGGGACCTTCTGCTGTCCGTCGGTGCCGTCGATGCAGTACCGCGGATCGCCGTTGTGGCCGTTGCCTTCGGGATAGACCTCACACGTGCTGATGACAGGGATGCCCCGCCTCCGCGCCCAGGCCATCAGGCGCCGGACGTGAGCGAGAACCCGCCGGTGGTTGCGGATACACACACTGCCGTCAGCCAGGAAGAAGTCCTTCTGCGTATTGATGTCGACGAGGACTTGCCTGCGCTTCGCCCTGACCATTTGCAGCATCATCCGAACAACGTCCTTTCCGGGCTGGGCGATCCCACCAAGTGAGATACGCCGATCCCACAAGAAGAGTTCGGGTCTCCAGTCGCGGCGGACCGCGGCCGGGAACCCTTCACATCCTCAGTAATCGTGTGCCATACACGAGCACTTTAGTAACGGTCCCGGGAAATGATTTGCGATCTTGCATCGAGGGCTTATGATGGCTCGTCGCTTCGATGTGAAGATGCTCAATCACGGACTCGCACAGGGGTGTATCCCGCGGTGAGAAAAGACCTGAAACACTACGACAATGTCGCATTGAATCTGGAGAATCTCCAGGAGAAGATCGATTTTACCCATCTTTTCGGACGTTCCGCGCCGGTGCACATCGAAATCGGATCGGGCAAGGGGACATTCCTCGTGAATCAGGCCGCCGCACAGGCCCAGGTGGACTTCCTCGGGATCGAATGGGCCAGCAAGTACTATCGCTGCGCCGTGGACCGGATCGGCCGGTGGGGTTTGACCAACGTCCGGATACTGCGCGCCGACGCCCCGGCGTTTCTCCGGGACTTCGTGCCCGACGAATCGGTCGACTGCCTCCACATCTACTTCCCCGACCCGTGGCCCAAGAAACGTCACCACAAGAGGCGCCTGCTCCAGGCGTCGAATCTGGAGATCCTGCTCCGGTGCCTGAAGGCGGGCGGTCAAATCCGGATTGCCACGGACCACGAGGACTACTTCCAGCAGATTCGCGACGTCACCCGAGCGTACTCAGCCCTGCTGGAGGAGATTGAGTTCGAGCGCCCCGCGGGGGCACGCGACGGAGAGCGGACCGGGACCAACTACGAGCGAAAGTATGTCAAGGAGAGCCGGACGATTCACACGGCGGCATTCAGAAAACGAACGAGTGCTTGATGGACATCGTCGAAATCGATCCCACGCGCTGCGCAAGCCGCATCCCATGCAAACCGACGCCGGACGATTACCGCCCTTCCAGTCGCTTCATCGCGGTTTTGGCCACGCGGGTCACATACTGGTCCGGATCCTGGGCAGCAGCCTGGATCTGAGCCAGAGCCGGGCGGGCCTTCTGGCCGACCTTGTCCAAGGCAACCATCGCGAACAATCGCATCTTGTCTGTCGGATGCTTGAGTGCCTCGACCAGCACAGGCAGTCCGGCCTCTTCCTCACCCCAATCGCACATTGCGTGAGCCGCAGCGATCCGCACGACCATCGACGGATCCTCCAGCAGGGTCCGTCCAACCGGCTTGGCCAGCGCCAGATCCGCAGCGTGCTGGGCCGACGCATGCAGACCGACCATCGCCCAATATCGAACCAACGGCTCGGGATCGTCCAAATAGGATAGCCAGAATGTCACCGCGTTGGGACCCGCAAAGTCCAGTTCTTTCAGTTCCATCAGGCGTTGACGCAGAGTCTGCAGACTCGCACTGTCTTGCCAGTGTCCGAGGCTGGCCACCCCCTTCGGGGGCGTGCTCGAATCGCTCCACTTGAATGCAACAACCTCGCTGTCCTTGAACCCGAGCCGGCAGGCCTTGGCATAGAGAACCTCGCCCGATTCCAGCCGAACGGGTCCAACATAGAGTTGCCAACCCGTCTTGGTCTCTGGATCGCCGCCGATCCGCCAGGCAATGGAAGCACCTTGCGTCAGGCAGGTAATTGCAATCGTCTCGCCTGTACCCCTTGTGTCGATCCGCTTGATAATGAGCGGGTCGGAAGTCTTCTCGAACTTGCCGCCTGGCCGCTTCATCTCATCGAAGATCGGCTCGGGGATCAGGCCGATATCCATGGTCTCGCGGCACCAGTCCATGTGCGCCCGGCGCATCCGTTCGAGCACGTCTCCGTACCTCCGATCCGACGCCAGGTTGTTCACCTCATGAGGATCGGCCCACGTGTCGTAGAGTTCCTCGACCGGCTTCGTCGGCTCGAAGTACTGCATCTGGGGGCCCCGGAGCCTGCCCTCTGCCAGGAGCGATCGCATCTCGCGCACCGTCGGCATCTGATCCACATAATCGATTGTTTGTCCGCGCGAGAGGTGGCTCATGTAGTTGCGGATGTAGCGGAATCGCTTGTCACGGACGGTGCGGATCAGGTCGTAGGCTTCATCCATGCGGTCCCGACCGCCGAACACATAATCGCGAGGCTTCTCCCTGCACCGGCCCAGGAAGGCCCGACCCTGGATGTGCTTGGGGATCTCGACGTTCGCCAGCGAGAGGATCGTGGGAGCGAAATCAATGATCGCGATGAGGTCGTCGTTCACGGCGCCCGGCTTGACCATTTCGGGATCATCCGGCCTCGCCAACTTGCGCCATTTCTCCGGAATGCGCACCAGCAGGGGGATATGGCTCCCTGAATCGTAGACCCATCGCTTGGCACGGGGCAGTCCACGACCGTGGTCGCCCCAGAACCAGACGATCGTATCCTCGGCCAGACCATCGGCGTCCAGTTGATCGAGGACCTCCTGAACCTGGTGATCCATGGCCGTGATGAGATCGTGGTACCGCGCCCAATCTTGGCGGACTCGCACGGTATCCGGATAATACGGCGGCAGATCGGCCTTCATCGGGTCGTGCCGCGCGGTCGGCACCAAGGCATTCAAACGTAGTCGCGTCGCCGGGCTGGGGTCGCGAATCTGGCTCTCGTGGGTCGTCGTGAAATTGACCACGGCGAAGAATGGCTTGTCCTTCGGGCGGTTGCGCCAATGGGCCTTGTTGCTGCACTCATCCCAGGCCGTCAGCGGCGAGTCGAACTGGTAATCCGTCTTGACGTTGTTCGTGCAGTAGTACCCCGCGGCCCGCAGGTACTCGGAGAAGCATCTCACATCATGAGGCGGGATGCCCTGGCAGCGCATGTGATGCGTTCCGATCGTCGTCGGATACATGCCGGTGATAATCCCCGAGCGGGTCGGCGCACAGACGCCGGAATGGGAGAACACGCAGTTGTACCGCACCCCCTGCGAGGCCAACCGGTCGAGGTTTGGCGTCACCGCGTACTTCTGCCCGTAACAACCCAGGTCCGGACTGATGTCTTCCGTGCTGATCCAAAGGAAGTTCGGCGACGATCGGTTCGTCCGGTCTTCGGCCCGGACAGCACGTCCGTGCAGCACCAGGCCCGCCAGAGAACCCGACGCAATCCGCAGGAACCATCGACGATTCATGTCATGCACCGCGGTAGCCATCTACGCTCACCTCGACTCTCGATGATTGCCGAACGACGATCCCAGGACTCGTTCCCTCGCGAGAGAACGTCGGAACGACGCCCCCGAAGATCGAGGATGATTATACGCCTTCGCCTCCGCAGTCCTCAAGGCATTTGCGCCGCTGTCCGCACGCAGGCATACCGTATGTCCGACACGGAGTCACAGAACCTTCCTACTCGGGCGTGCCGAGGATCTTGAGGGAGTCCTCGATCAGAGGCAGAGTCTTGGTTTCGATGTGAGGCGCGGCCGCACTGCCGGTGACCTCGACGCGAACGACGGCGCCGCCCAGACCTTCCGTGAGGGCCTGGAGAATGGAGGGCTCCGTCGCAGAGATCCGCTGGCCGCGGGCCGTCAACGTCAGGTTCAACCGCCCGGTAGGAAGAGACATCGTGCCCGCGCCGGTGAAGGCGGCGTTCCGACCGGACATGTCGAGCGTGCGGATCAGCAGCGTGTCCTGTCTGATATAGGAGTCGATCCGCATCTGGTCGAAAACATAGTTGGTCGGCTCGCTCAGTCGCAGCACCGACAGCAGGTTCACCAGCAGGGAGACCTTGCCGACCCGCATGTTGGCAACCGCCGCCTGGCAGGCCCCCCGCCGCGAGGCAGGATCGCCGCAGCGCCCTTGCAGGCTCATCCAGGCTTCCATGACGCCGCCGGAATAGGGTTCCTCCCCAGCGCCGCCGTGCAGCGGATCGGGCGAAGAGGGAGAGACAGTCACAGGCGCGGATGGCTGGACGGTCTTGTCCGGTTCCTCGCCGGCCCGGAGAAACGGCTGCACGTCAACTCGGTTCAGCGCCACCTGCAGACGGTACTCCGGAGCCCCCGCGTCGGCGACCGCCACCTGCAGATTGCCCAGGACCTTTCCGCGGTAGCAATCGCCCAGGATGCTCCCTGCGGACCACACCCGCGCGTTCGGGTCGTAGAGAGCCTCCGCGGTCAAGCCGGAAATCGTCCGCCCCTTGACCACGAGCCGCTCGGCGGCCAGTCGTGTCCGGCCGCTCAGGAGCCCCTGCTTCGTATGATAGGAGCCGTCCGTCGCCACCTGTCCGAACAGTTCCGCGTCCGCGCCGGAGACGGACAGACGACAGCCCTGGAGAGTCGCCCTCGCGGCAAATTCCACGAGCATCTGGTCCGATCCGACCCTGGAGGCCCTCAGATTCGTCACGTCCAGGTCGAACGGCCCTTGCGGCGACAGACCTCGATACAACCCGCTGAGCACTTTGGGCAGGGCCTCGCCCAGCGACTTCGTGAGACTCATGTCCCGCGTCTGGATCGCGAAACAGGCGCCGGCAGGTCCGCCCTCTCCCAACTCGACGGTCCCGTCGATGCAGACGCGGGCCGACGGCTGCGACTGACAGGGGTCGGCGGGCGAGGCGGTGATGTCCTTCAGCGCCAGGCTGTCGCCCGCGAGCAAAATCGTCCCCCGCACATCCTGCAACGGATAGGGAAACCGTTCATGATCGATCTTCAATCCCAGGCAATCGACGTGAACGGAATGCGGTTTCGGCTTGTTGCCCTCCGAGGTCTTCACGTCGATGTCGAGGTTCACGCAGCCCTGCGGGCGAAACGCGGAGAGCTGTTCCGCCAGCGGCTTCGCCAACAGAGCGATCGTGCTCCCATCGACCGGGATCTCTTGGGCCGTGACTTTCATGTCGTATTGCCTCGACTTGCCCTCCCGGCCTAGGCCGATGCCGCCGGTCACGACCACGCGGCTCTGCCCATACCGCCCGTCAAGCCTCTGGACGTCCAACAGTTCAGGAGACACCGCCAGCTTGGCGACGACGTCCGACAGGACGATGGGGGGATCCTCCAGCTTCAGAGACTTGCTGCGAAAGGCCACGTCGGCCACGTAGCGGATGCGCGGAGCCTCGTTGGCGTCGCCCTCGCTGAAGGCGCGGGCTTGCACATCGGCCGTCCCGTTGGCCTCCATGCTCCGGTAGGACTGGCGATAGGACGCCGGCAAGGCCCGCTCCAACGTCGCATCCAGCGGGACGTTGTTGGCATCTACACTGGCGTAGTAGATGGGCCTGCCTGTGCCGTAGCCGGTCGCTTTGCCGTTCACGACGATGCGGCGCGTCCCCGACTCGGACACCAGGCAGGTCGCGATGGCGCTGTCGTTGTCGATGTACAGTTCTCCCGTCAGGCCCGTGAGCGGATAGGGGAACTCGCGGAAGGTCGAGTCCACGCCTTGGAGATCGACGGACAGATACATCCGCTTGTCGGTGGGCGAGGTGCGGACCAGCCAGTAGTCCGCCGCAACCCGGCCGCTGGGCCGAAACAGATCCCACATCCGCTTCTGACCCGGGCGCAGCGCCTGATAGAGAGCCTCGTCGAGGATCATGTTGTCGGTGGTGATGTTATACCGGTACTGCCGCTCGACCCCGCGGCCGCTGCGCCAGCCGTCGATGTGCACGTCCACGTCGCCGTGCTTGCCCGCAAGCTGCTTGAGCGTCAGGCTCGATCGAGTGAAGTCGATCTCGCCGGTGAGATGATCGAGCGGATAGGGGAACCGCGAGTCGCAGACCGAGACGTCGTCGCACACCAGGGTGCCCTGGACCTCGCTGTCCTTCAGTTTCTTCAGGTTGCCGCGGACTTCCAGCGTGATCGACCCGACCGTGCCGGTAGGCCGATAGCGGTCGAAGAATCTCTGGATGCTCGCTAGCGCGCCGGACCCGGCCGCGCCGCCCGGCGAGATCCACTGAAGCACCGTGACCTCCGGAACCTGCTTGCCGTGCACGTCCTTCGCATGAAGGTCCAGCACGTAGTCCCCGTTCTTTTCATACGAGAGCTGGGCGGCCAGAACGTCCACCGCCCAGGCCCACTCGAGCGAGGGAATGTCCGTCGAGGACAATCCGCCGGCCATCGCCAACTCCCCAGGGCGCCAGTATCCGCTCAGATGGCTTTCGCCGTGGCCGCCGGAGAGCTTGGAGGTCTTGATCTCGAACCCATAGCCCTGATGGGCTAGGCCCTTGCCGAGCCGCGCCTCCACCGGCACGGACATGACCACCTCCGCGTTGCCGCCGGAGACCTTGCAGCAGCGAACCTTCCCTCGCACCAGTTCGATCGCCGGGATGACGAAGCCCTCTCGACGGCCGGACCGGTTGAACCGCAGACCCTCCACGTTCCATCGCCCCGTGTCCACGTTCCACTGGGCGTCCAGAGCGAAATCCTCGAGGCGAAGCTCCGTCACCCGCGGGGCGAACAGGACCAGACTGCGCCGGCTGACGCGAACGTGCACATTCCTCGCTCGCAGGATGGCGTTGTCGCTATTCGGATCCTCGTACTGCGGGCGGATCACCAGACCATCGATGGAAATGGACCCGTCCAGTCGAAATCCGAATGCACCCGCCTCCACACGCGTGTTCGTAAGCCGGCCGATCTGGGCGGCTACGATGCCCGGCAGCGACCGGCTGGCCCAAATCGCGGCGCCGCCAGCCAGGACGACGAGAACCACGAGAGCCGCCAGCACGCGCAAGACGATGCGTCGCCCTCGCCGGCTCCTCCGAGGCTCGACCGAGATATCCACGCGGCTGGAACGTGCCATGGATGGTGCTTCCGACGAACGATGCTTACGACGTGCGCCGGATCGCCTTGTCGGCGATATCCCGACGGCAATAGGCGCCTTCGAACTGAATCCGGTCGACCGCCTCGTAGGCCCGCGCCTTGGCCGCAGCGACCGTCTCGCCGAGGGCGGTCACGCCGAGCACGCGACCGCCGTTGGTGACCACGCCCCGATCGCACAGCTTCGTGCCCGCGTGGAACACGACCACGTCGTCGAGTTCGCCCGCCTCTTTCAGCCCGCTGATGACCTTGCCCTTTTGATACGCGTCGGGATAGCCGCCGGAGGCCATCACGACACAGACCGACGGACGTGGGTCCCAGCGCAGCGTGACATCCTCCAGCTTCGCTTCGCAGGCCGCCAGGCAGACTTCGAGCAGGTCGCTCTGGAGCCGCATGAGGATCGGCTGGGTCTCCGGATCGCCGAACCGGACGTTGAATTCGAGCACCCTCGGGCCGCCGCTGGTGATCATCAGACCTGCGTAGAGCACTCCCTTGTAGGGCGTCCCGTTTCGATTCATCGCGTCCACCGCAGGCACGAGGATCTCCCGCGTGATACGGTCCATCATCGCCTCCGTGACGATGGGCGCCGGACTGTAGGCGCCCATGCCGCCGGTGTTCGGGCCGGTGTCGCCGTCGCCGATGGGCTTGTGATCCTGAGACGACTCCATGACATAGATGTTGTGACCGTCCACGAACGCCAGGATCGAGGTCTCTTCGCCGAGCAGCTTGTCTTCCACGACAATCCGCTCTCCCGCGTCGCCGAAGATCCGGTCCACCATGATCTTCTCAGCGGCCAGAATGCCCTCGGCCGGATCGTCGCACACCATTACGCCTTTGCCCTTGGCCAATCCGGCGGCCTTGATCACCACGGGTTCGTCCCGACTGGCGATGTAGGCCTTGGCGTCGCTGAATCGGTCAAAGACCCGCCCTTCCGCGGTGGAGATCGAGCCGGACCGCATCAACTGCTTGGAGAAGGCCTTGTCCGCCTCGAGCTGGGCGGCCGCGCCGGTCGGACCGAAAGCCTTGATGCCCGAGGCCTCCATCACGTCGACGATCCCCTTGGCCAGCGGCTCCTCCGGCCCCACGATCACCAGGCCCACGCGCTTCTCTCTTGCGAAACCGACCAGGGCGGGGATGTCGCTGTCTTTGATCTCGACGTTCTGGCCGCACAGGGCGGTCCCCGCATTGCCCGGGGCGATATAGAGCTTGCCCAACTGCCTGGATTGTTTGAGTTTCCACGCGATTGCGTGCTCGCGTCCCCCGCTGCCGATCAGCAGTACATCCATCGTCGATCCTTTGCCATCATCAGGGGTCCGCCGGCGCCATGCCTTGCGCCGGGAAAGATCCCCTTGCCCCAGTTGTGCCCGACCCTTCGCCGAGACGCGAGCAGTCCGTTTTGCCGCACCGCCGGCGGGCCGCAAGCTGAACGGGTACTGTACCAGAGGAGAGAGCGCCACTCAAGTCGAACTTCCTATTGCTGTATCTCCTGTATTCTGCCCACGTTCCGTACCGGTCCCATAAAGAGTAAAGATTCGAAATTATGGTTGCCGATGAAAGAGATGGCTGGTAGTCTCTTCCCAGTACTGGTAATGCGGGAATCTGGTCAAGATGGGCCGCTTGCCACGCCACGGAATAGCAGGATGGGATACCGTGGGGAAGATGGACGCCTGCAGTCATATGGAATGAAAGGAGTCATCATGCGAGGATCGAAGGGAGTCGAGAGCAGACGTTGGGTCGCGAGCGGCGTTTGTCTCTGTACGATGGTCGCCCTGCTGCTCTGCCTCGGCGGCTGCAACAAACAACTGACCCGAATGGAGGACAACCAGGTCAAACTGCAGGCCATGGTGGCGGCCAACGCACGCGAAATCGCCACCCTCTCGTCGCAGGTCCACACCGGCACCAACAAGCTCCAGGCGGGCATCCAGGATCTCGATGCGGACACACAGGCAGTTGCGACGCAGGTCCAAACCGTCCAGAGCGACCAGCACAAGCTCCAGGAGACGGTCGTCGCAGGCCATCAGGGACTGGACGCCAAGGCGACTGCGATCCAGGGAAGCCAGCAGTCGCTGCACGACCGCGTCGCAAAGGTGCAGGACACCGCGGACCACACGGCGTCCGACCTGACGTCCCTGTCGCAGCAGCACGCCGGACTCCGCGACACAGTGCAGGCCAATCAGCGGGAGCTGAAGGGCCAGGTGGCCGCCGTGGTCAGCAACCAGGAGGGCATCCAGACCGGCATCACCCGTTTGCAGCAGGCTGACGCGGGACTGGCGAAGGACCTTGCGGCGGTCGCCGGCAAGCAGGACGCTCTTGCGGCCCAGACGCAGGACAACCACAAGCTGGTCACTGAGCGTCTGACCACGCTGGACGCAGGTCAGCAGCGATTCGCGAACGACCTGCTCGCCGTGCGGGACGATCTGCAGGGCCGCACGCAGGCCGTCGCGGACAAACTCAACATTCTGGAACTTCATCAACAGAATCATCAGGCGGGCATCGAGCGATTGTTCGCCACCGCGAACCAGACGGCCACGACGATCTCCGCCATAGCGGCCGCCCAGACCGCGATGCAGGAATCGCTCAACGGCAACCACGAGCAAACCGCCGGCCGGCTCGTCGCCATGGCCGACTCGCAGCGGATTCTGCAGGCCGGCATCGACACCCTGAACGGGAAAGCGGACCAGGCCGCTGCAGATTCCGGAGCGGCATTCTCCGCGGTGCGATCCGAGCAGACGGCCGCCCGCGAGACGATGAAGGCCAACCAGGACGCCATCATCACGGCGATGGCCGGACTCTTCGACGGACAGCAGACGCTTCGCACCCAGGTCGATGCACTGACCGCGACCTCGGGCCAGACGGCGCTGGCCATGCTCACATTGAACAACGGACAGGCCACGTTCCAGCAGGCCATGCAGACCGGTATGACCGGTCTCCACGACCGCGCGGGCCGGACCGCCGACGACGTTCGCGGCATGGCCGAGCGGCAGACGGCTTTCCAGGCGGGCATCCAGGCATCCAGCGACGCGATGGTTGCTCGGACGGCCGCGGTTGAAGAGAACCAGCGGACCCTGACCACCCAGATCGACAAGACCGCCAAGGTGATCGACCGCGCCTACGCGGACCTGACCGGCATCTCGCTCGCACAAGACGCGTTGCAGACTTCGTTCTCGCAGCACGGCGAGACAGTCAACAATCGCATGGCCCGGATCGAAGACAGTCAGAAGTCGCTCGGCGACAGCCAGGACATCCTGATGGCGATGACAGGCCAGGCGACCATGGACATCCTGGCCCTGAACAACGGCCACGCGGACCTCCAGCGGAACCTCCGGACCGGAAACGAGACGATCCTCGCGCGGACAGCCGCTCTGGACGAGAATGGGCAGAAGATACAAACCAGCGTGGACGCTGTTGCCGGACGACAGGACGCTCTCGCTCAAGCCGTCCAGGGCTACAGTGAAGCGACCAACGCCCAGGTGGCCCAGCTTGCCGAGAACCAGCAGAAGACCCAGGGCAGCGTCGATGGCATCGCGGCTACGACCACGCAGACCGCGGCGGACGTAACTGCAGTCGCCGGGCGACAGGACGCCCTTGCGAAGGCGATCCAGGGCTACAGCGAAACAACCAACGCCTACGCAGCTCAGCTCGCTGAGAATCAACAGAAAACACAGGCCAGCGTCGATGCCATCGCGGCTACGACCACGCAGACCGCGGCAGACGTGACCGCCGTCGCCGGGCGACAGGACGCCCTTGCGAAAGCCGTCCAGGACTACAGTGAAGCGACCAACGCCTACGCAGCTCAGCTCGCTGAGAATCAACAGAAAACACAGGCCGGCGTCGATGCCATCGGTGCCACGACCACACAGACCGCCGGGGACGTGACTGCCGTCGCTGGACGACAGGACACCCTTGCGAAGGCCATCCAGGGTTACAGCGAAACCACCAACACTCAGGTGGCTCAGCTTGCCGAGAATCAGCAGAAAACCCAGGGCAGCGTCGATGGCATCGCGGCTACCACCACGCAGACTGCCGCGGACGTGACCGCCGTCACCGGCAGGCAGGACACGCTGGCAAAGGCGATCCAGGGCTACAGCGAAACGACCAACGCCCAGGTGGCCCAGCTAGCCGAGAATCAGCAGAAAACGCAGGCCGGCGTCGATGCCATCGGTGTCACGACCACACAGACCGCCGCGGACGTGACTGCCGTCGCCGGACGACAGGACGCCCTTGCGAAGGACATCCAGGGCTACAGTGAGGCGACCAGCGCCCAGGTGGCTCAGCTAGCCGAGAATCAGCAGAAGACGCAGGCCAGCGTTGATGGCATCGCGGCTAATACCACGCAAACCGCGGCAGACGTAACTGCCGTCGCCGGACGACAGGACGCCCTTGCGAAGGACATCCAGGGCTACAGTGAAGCGACCAACGCCCAGGTAACCAAGCTCGCTGAGAATCAGCAGAGAACACAGGCCGGCGTCGATGCCATCGGTGCCACGACCACGCAGACCGCGGCAGACGTGACCGCCGTCGCCGGACAGCAGGACACGCTTGCAAAGGCGATCCGGGCCTACAGTGAAACGACCAGTGCCCAGGTGGCTCAGCTCGCCGAGAATCAACAAAAGACGCAGGCCAGCGTTGACGGCATCGCAACCACGACCACGCAGACCGCGGCCGACGTGACTGCCGTCGCCGGCAGACAGGATGCCCTTGCGAAGGACATCCAGGGCTACAGCCAAACGACCAACGCCCAGGTAACCAAGCTCGCTGAGAATCAGCAGAACCTCCAGGGCAGCCTCGATATCGTGGCAAACACGACGGGACAGACCGCACGAGAGGTCGCAGCGGTGAGCGATGGCCAGGTCAAGTCCGAGCAGAACGCCCAGGCCGGGCGAGTCGAGATGGTCAACAAGCTCTCGGAAATCGCCCAGGGTCAGCAGGGCTGGCTCGAACGTCTCGACGCAACGCAGGCCCGAATCCAGGCGTTGACCGACGGCATCGCGTCGCTCGACCAGCAGTTCGGCAAGCTCCAGGGCGTCGTGCAGACGAGCATCAAGGAGACCGCGGCTCCGCTCGATACGAACGACCCGCAGCGCCAGCAGTTCGAGACTCGGATCTCGCAGGACATGCAGGCAATCATCGAGGCGATCTCGCAGCTTCGGCAGGCCCAAACCCAGCTCCAGGAGCAAATGAGCCAGGTGCAGAGGAACACGCTGAGCCAGACGGAGACACTCAAGACGACCATCGAGCAGATCAAGCAGTCGCCGGTCGCGGTCAAAGCGGGCGATGCGACGCCGGCCGGGCAACCCGTGGTGATCGAAGCCGCGAAGTAGCCGAAGCTCGGCGAAGCCGATCCACATCGCGGAGTCCAAATCCGCCACCCAAAGGGGATGACCATGGCGTCATCCCCTTTTTCTTGCGCCACAGCCGCAAACGGGAAGTTCGAAATCCAGAATCTGAAACCGATCCGAAGCAGCGGAGATCCAAAGGCTCGAAACGCGGTCGTTCCGACGACGAGCGGCCCGCCCAATGCGAGCAACAAGGGCCGGGTGACGAGCGACGAGCGACGGCTCCCGCCTACAGCAGCGTGACGCCTGCTGCCTTGCAGCGTTCGACCATGGCCCGCGGCCAGACGCTGGCGTGCACCTCCCCGACGTGCAGCTTGCGAAGGAAGAACATGCACAGGCGGGACTGGCCGATGCCGCCACCTATGGTCAGGGGCAGCTCGCCCGCCAGCAGGCGCCGGTGCCAGTCGAAGCGCAGGCGATCCTGGGCGCCGCGGATCTCCAACTGCTTTCGCAGGGAATCCGCGTTCACACGAATCCCCATGGAACTGATCTCGAACGCCCGATTCAGCAACGGATACCACAGGAGGATGTCTCCGTTGAGGCCTTTGCAGCCGTTGACGGTGGGCGTGATCCAGTCGTCGTAGTCCGGGGCCCTTCCGTCGTGGATCGTGCCGTCGGCAAGCGGGCCGCCGATGCCGACCACGAAGACCGCGCCGCGTTCTTTGGCGATCCGGTTCTCGCGTTCACGAGGCCCGACTTCGGGCCAGCGTGCGAGCAGTTCCTCCGCGTGCACGAAGGAGATCTCTTCAGGTAGTATAGGTGTGATCTGCGGATATCGCCCGGCCATTGTCTTCTCGGTCTCGCGGAGGACGCCGTAGATCGTTCGCACGATCTTCTTGAGGAAGTCCAGGTTCCGCTCCTGCTCGCAGAGGATGCGCTCCCAGTCCCACTGATCCACGTAGACGGAGTGCAGGTTGTCGAGGCACTCCTCGTCGGGACGGATCGCATTCATGTCGGTATAGAGCCCTTCGCCGGGCGCGAAGCCGTAGTCCGCCAGGACCATCCGCTTCCACTTCGCCAGGGAGAACAGGCACTCGGCTTCCGCATAGTCGTCGTCCTTGATGCGAAAGGCGGCCTTGGCCTCGACCCCGTTGAGGTCGTCGTTGATCCCGGAGCCCTTGCGCAGAAACAGCGGCGCCGAGACCCGCTGAAGATTCAGCGCAGTCGCCAGGTGGTCCTGAAAGCAGTCCTTGATGAACTTGATCGCGCGTTCGGTCTCGCGCAGTCCCAGGACGGGTCGATACCCTTCGGTCAAGATCAGATCGGGCATGGGAGCCTCCAAACGTTCTCATCGAATCGAGCCGGCACCTATCGCGGCGGTTCAAACCATACCCCAATCCTGCGTGCCCGGTCAAAACAAAAAGATCGTCCGTTGGATGTAACCGGGAATCCAGGGGAACACCCATTGCCCTGGGTAGGACGGCCCGGTATGATAGTGCGCAAATTCAGTCGGAGGCATCGAACTATGAGAACGGAAGACAGATCTCGTCGTGCAACCATTGGTGTTCTGTGGTTCATTGTCCTGGCGTCCGGAGGTGTGCTCTCCAATCACGCCCTCGCAGCTGCAGCGACGCCGCAAGATCAGGCGGCCAAGGTCAAGGAGTTCCTCGCCGATCCCAACGTCACGACCTGCACCCTGACAACGACGGCCATTTCGGATCTCGGTTTCTCCGAAGGCCAATTGCCGTCCTTCGTCCGTAGGCTCCAGCGGGAGAACAAGACCCACGTCAAACAGGGTCAACTCACGCTCGCCAATCGTCCCTTCCGCGTTGTCCTTGGAGAGAGGCTGGAACGCGAGTTCTTCCTCTTCGACGTGCAGAAGCGGTTTGGCCCCTATTGGTGGGGCTCGTGGTCCCTGCACTCCTATCACAAGCTTGACAACAAGTTCTACGAGTTCGTGCTCATCGAGGACGGAGCCAAGATCGCGGCCAGACCCTATCGCGGACCGCTCGGCACGATCCGCGTCGGAAAAGGGGGTCGCGAACTGGAGAAGATCGCGTTCAACGGCTCCGTACACGCGAAGGGCTCTGTCGCCGCGCCTATCGGGACGATCAAGGAGCACTGGACCGGCGAGGTGACCGAATGCCAGATTCCCGTCGGCGACTACACCGCATACCTGATGATGGTCACCTACGACAACCTGGCCATCGAGATCTCCAACAACTACCACACCGACGCCCAGGGCCGCGCCCGTGGCCGGGAGCCGGTCTATGGCATGCAGGTCCGCGCAGACAAGCCGTACGTGCTGGATTTCTCGAACACGCCTGTGGTCGTCTTCGACCAGCCCTCCAAGGATCAAACCGCCTTCTCTCGCGGGATGGAGATCCAGTTCGCAGCGGTCCTGGTCGATCCGAAGCTGGACATCATGATCCGCGGGCTCAACGACAACTCCGTCGAAGTCGAAGAAGAACTCTCCGGCGGCCAGAAGATCAAGCGGCCGAAATCGCTCGACCCCCAGGTCGTTATCACGCGGGCTAACGGCGAGGTGGTCGCCCAGGGCGTTATGCCCTTTGGCTGAGCCGGCACCTGTGGGTACACGTGGCGTGTACCGGACGATCTGAGCCTCGCGGGCGACAAAGAAGAGCTGACGGTAACGGTGACCTACGATACACAGAAGCTGTACGGCAAGGTGAGCGCCGCCCGGAAGATCACGATCCGCAAATGATCGGATCCGACCGCACGTTGTGTACAAACTCTGGCCTCGCCGATTGTGCAGACACGGATCAGCATCGGATCTTCCTGGCGAGATCGCGGAATCCGTGCAATAGGGAGCCTCGCGGAACGACTGGAACATGGGTGCTCACGAATTGAGCTTCCGCCAGGCTGAGTTGCTCACGAGTGGAGATTCGACATGAGAATGAACAGGCCGGTCAGAGCATGCGTCGTTGCCGGTTTGGCTGCGGTAGTCCTCACCGGATGTCGTATCGGCGGGGAGACCTTCAAGGCCAAGTTCACGCTGACCCGTGAACTGACCGCCTCCTCGGACGGCATCAGCACGCTGGATGTGAGCACGAACGTCGGCAGGATTCATCTCGACCCGGCGGAGGGCGCCGAGGTCCACATCACGGCCGAGATCAAGGTCAAGGACCACACCGAGGAACAGGCCCAGGAACTGGCCGAGCAGGTTCGCATCGTCGTGGAACCGTCCGGGCGAACGCTCCGCATCCGAGTGGACAAGCCGTCGGGCCTGAAGGACGACCGTCTGTGCGTCGATTTCACAATCACCGCGGCCGCGACGCTTGCGCTGAAGTGCACAACGACCGTCGGGGACATCCGAATCGCCGCCTTCGGCAACACCGTCCGGGCGCAAACCGATGTCGGCGCCATCACGTGTACAGGCCTGCGTGAAGCCGCCGATTTGGAAGCCAACGTAGGCAATATTCGAGCTGAGTATGCCCATGACGCTCCGGCCGCAATCACCGTCGATGCCTCCACAAACGTCGGAAGTATCGAGTTGACGGGTCCGCAGGGTATCTCGGCAAAACTCACCGCCGAAACAAACGTCGGTACCATCAAGACCGACCGCCCCCTCACTGTCATGGGCCCTCTCAAGCAATCCATCAAGGGCTCGCTCGGCAACGGGGACGGCCGAATCAGTCTCCACACCAACGTCGGCTCGATCCAGATTCGCTGAGGATGACGGTTCGTCGCGGAGTCAGTCTGCACGCTCAGGGCAACGGAGCAGTCCCCCAGATGGAAGTGGGGACATCACGAACTCAGCAACGCCACGACAAGGCCGGCCGCAACCACGCACAGCGCCGCCGGCAGAACCCTGAGGATGATCCGCATCAACGAGGTATTGAAGTAGCTCGCCGACAGCGCCAGGCACAGGTGGATCGGGCTGATGGCCAGTCCGAACACGACGCCCGCGAAAGCCAGCGTCTCGACGCCAAGCTCCACGTGGTCTCCCGTTCGGATGAACGACATCAGGAACGGATACGTGATCGCCACGGTCGGCGTGGTCACGCCCGTGCTGAAGCTCACCAGGAACGGCAGCACGAACACGACCAGCAAGGGCGGCATGTGCATCTGCTCAAAGAAGGCGACCACGTCGCCCACCGCGCCGCCCGCTTCGAGATTCAGCTTGAACCACAGGGCGCCGAACAGCAGCAGGACGATGTCCGGCTCGCGGGCCGCCTTGAAGATCGCCGGCCAGCGACGCGGGCTCACCCGGTGCAACAGCAACAGGCCCAGGATCGCCACCAGGATTCCAATGGCGGGCGGTACGTGCCATTTCACGTACAGCGCCGCGGTGAACAGGATCGGCCAAAAGACCAGCGCCAGGTCCTTCAGATGCGAACCAAGGCCCGCCCGGGCTTCCATGTGCTCCGCCCGTCGAGGCGGAATGCCCGTCAGCAGGAGGAATACGACTCCGCCGACCAGACCCGCGCCGGCCAGGGCGGCGTGGTACAGGACGAGACTGGCCGGAGCAACTCCGAGCATGTTCACGATCAGCGGCGTCGCGGGAAACAGCGGCCAAACCGGCTCCCATTGATGGCGGAAGAAGAAATTGATCGCTGCCACGCGACTGCGTTCGACGCCGATCTTGTCCCCCGCTTCGCGGACCATCGGGGCCGACAGCATGATCCCTCCCGGCGTGGGCAGCAGACCCA
This sequence comes from Phycisphaerae bacterium, assembly GCA_017993835.1. Taxonomy (GTDB): domain Bacteria; phylum Planctomycetota; class Phycisphaerae; order Sedimentisphaerales; family Anaerobacaceae; genus PLanc-01. Next base: position 149,194 of record JAGOLX010000006.1, on the reverse strand, counting down.
TGATCAGCGGGATCGCCGCAAGGGCCACCCGCCGACTGCGGAACAGCCCGTGCATCGCCGGCACGAGGCGGGCCGAGAGGCCGATCTGGCCCATCGCCTCGCCCATCACGTTCACCAGCAGCAGAAGCAGGGTCAGCGAGACGAACAGGTACGGCGTCGTCTCCGTCAGGGGCCGGTCCCGCCATTCCGCTGCCAGCCAGGCCCCCATCTGTCCCGGCGTGACGCACAGCAGCGCCGCCAGCAGCACCGCGGAGATCGTCATCGCCTGTCCGATCCGCACGCGCAGTCGCAGAAGGACCACGAGAACCAGCAGAGAAACACAGATAGTAGCCAATGCATACATGGGCGAGAGATCACACTCCGACCAGGTCCGGTAGCAGACTAAAGACAAAGCGCGGCATTATCCCGAGGGTCTTCGCTCGCGTCAATTGCCCCGACGGGAATCCAAGCGGATGTACTGACCAGTCCCGGTGAGCAAGCAACGACATGGCGGTCGCCAATGGCAGTCTACGGCGTGTACCCCATCTTGCCCCAGATGCCCGTCTGCATCCACTGCACGTCCGCGACGCCTTCTTCCGTCGTGGGACCCCAAATCCCCGGGTGGGAACGGACGTTGGCGCGACCTTTCTTCACGGTCTCGCCGCCCGCCCACTTGTGGTAGTCGGAATGCCCATCGATGTAGGAGAAGGTGGTTCCGTCGCCGTGGCGGGTCACCGGCTGATCCCACCATTCGGCCGTGCGGTACCGCGTCGAATACGCGTCCGGGCTCGACAAGCCCTCGTCGATGAACAACAGCCTCTGGGTCGGCTGCGGAATCAGGACGCGCTTCTTCCAAACCGGACTGCCATCGACGGACCGGCCATTGCTGGCGATCATCATGGCATAGGTCATCAACTCGCCACGATACCCCGTTGGGCAGATGTAGAGCTTCAGTTCCCGCACATAAGGCCACAACGCACCCGTCTGAATGCCCTTGATCTGACTGGCGGGCGCCAACTGCCCCCCGGTGGCCCAGTCGGAGGACCACGTGACACCGACCCACGGCTCGCCGTACTGAGCCCTCCAACTCCCGCCTGCCTCGCTGCTGACCACCCGGTCGTCGTTCTCGTCGGCGTACAGGATCCACGCAAGAGCCAACTGCTTCGTATTGTTGAGGCACGCCGCCCGTTGGCCTTGTTCCCGTGCCCGTTGCAGCGCCGGCATCAGGATTGCCATGAGAACGGCGATGATCGCGATGACAACCAGCAGTTCAATCAACGTGAACGCTTCGTGCCTGTCCATCTGACGCTCCTCACGGGTCAAACGCACGGTTTTCGGCCGGATACAGAATACCGGACGCATTGCCGTTGTGTCCATACATTCTGAGCGCCGATCGCCGCCGTCGTCACGCCTGCAAACGCTATAGCTCTGTCGCCAGCCGGACGCCCAGACGATACGCCTCCTCCAGCCGTTGCGTCTCACGGCGGATCGCCCCTTTGTCTCCGACGCCCGGAACGATGATCGTCTCGGCCAAGTCCATTTCGAGATATGCCAGGCTCTTCTGGAAGAACTCGACGACCGGTCGCCAGATCTCCTCGTGCGTCTCCTCCAAGACGACGGCCACCGCCGCCCGCTTGCCGCACACCAGGGGCCGATTCGCAGGGCTGTTGAAATACACGAAGCGGTCGATGAAGGCCTTCATCAGGGCCGTCGGTCCGTACCAGTAAACGGGCGTCCCGAAGACGACGACGTCACAGGCGCCGATCCTGGCATAGAGGTCCCGCATGTCGTCGTCCTTGCTGCACGGCCGACCCCGCCAGCAGGCGTGACAGCCGTCACACTCGCGAATCTCCAGATCCGCCAGACGGATCGTCTCCACCGAGGCCCCGGCGGATGCGGCCCCTTCCGCGATCCGGGACGTCAGGATCTCCGTGTTTCCCCCCTTGCGCGGGCTGCCGACTACGATGAGGACTTTCGTCATATCCGTTCCACCAGATCGCCAAGACGCTCACGATTTGTGCCGATATGTCCCCTGGGCACATGACGGCACGAGCATCAGGTGTTGTTATGGTGAAGGCGAAACGACGGATCGTCAACAACAAAGCCTGTGTGCGCCGCTGCACCGGGGCAGGATTACCGGCCACGATGGCGTTGACAGGTCCGGCGGGCGGCGGTAGCCTGAGGGCTCGTTTGGAGTCGAAAGTATGGAATTATCAGGGATCAACAAGCTCAGGATCGCCGTGGTGGCGGCCTTGGGCATCGTCGTCATCGGGATTCTCGCCTGGCCGCTCGCAGCACCCGCGGACCCGTTGATGGCCGTTCGCGCATCAAGCATCAACCTGCCCGGGACCGGGCTGTTGCTGGTCCTGGCCCTCGCGATCGGCTTCGCAGGGTACTTCATCTCCTGGCCGCACGGGCGGGAGATCGGGATTCTCGGCGTGCCCTTCGGCCTGACCGTCTGGGCCGCCCGCTCGGGTCCCATGCAGGCCCTGACCCAGACGGATTCCCAGATCGCCGAACGCGTCTCTCTGGTGTACTCGCTCCGCTTCGAACCCTTGTACTGGCTGCTGATCGTCGCGGCCGGATTCGCAGGGGTCTTGCTCGCCCAGCGACTGCGGCCCAGTCCGAAACCGCCGGCGGGCGATGGTTCCGCTCCAAGCCAACAGCGAGAGACGCTCTACATCAATGGATCGATTGCTCTGGCGGTATCGGCATTGATCTCGCTGTTCTTCGTGGGCGTCTTAGGTCAGAACCTCGTGATGTCCCGTCCCGTCGCGGCTCAGCCGGCGGTAGGCCAGATCATCTTCGCGGTGATCGGAGCGTTTGCCGTTGCAGCGTTCGTCGTCAAGAAATTCCTCGATGTGAGCTACGTGTGGCCCGGCGTGGCCTCCTTGCTCGTGATCGCTCTCGCCCAGGTCGCATACTACAGAACCGAGATGATCCAGCGGTTTGCGGAGACCTGCCCCGCGACCTTCTTTCCGCATAGCATTTTCGCGATTCTGCCCGTCCAACTCGTGGCGCTCGGGGCGCTCGGTTCCGTGTTCGGATACTGGATGGCGGTCCGATATGACTATTGGCGAAAGCACGAGACCGGGTGATCCCCGCCCTCGCTCGGTGCTTTTTTCACCCTCCCTTCTTCTCCTAAAACTAGCCGCATCAAGGACTTGCGCACGCAATGCCCCATAGCCGGCTCATACAGGACGAAGAAAACTGGAATTGTCTGGTCCCCCCTCCCATTTCAGCCGAAATAAGGGTGTCCTGAAGCCCACCAGGGCATAGATGCGGGTCCGAGGACATCCGGCCCCATGCCGCGACTCGTTGCGTGGCTAGGGCAGGAATCTGGCAGCCGCACATAGGGAAAGTGGAAGAACCGGCTGAATGAATGGTCACGTCCCTCTCTTGCGGGGAAAACTGTAAAACCAGCCGACAAAAGGAGTTAACAATGTTGGTTCTCAGCAGACAAAAAGACGAGTCCATCATGATTGGTGATGAGGTCGAGATCACCATCGTCGATGTGCGAGGCGACAAGGTGCGTTTGGGAATCACGGCTCCCAAGCACATCCCCGTTCATCGGCGAGAGATCTACGACGCGATCCAGCGGGAGAAGGCCCAACAATCAGACGGACAGGTCGAGACCGGCGGCAACAACCAGCACCCGGAAAAGGCGGAGGACTCGGTCCACACGAAGACCGACAAGCCGGAGAAGGCGTCCCAGAAATAGGCTCTCCTTCTCGCTCCACTTCCATTTCATACTGACGATCAGCGACCCTCTGCTTCGACGGAGGGTCTTCTTTTGCGCCCTGCCGGCTCTCACCACTTTTTTTCTTTTTTCGCGCTAATATCTTGTACATTTGTACGTCATAATAGTTGTACATATGTACAAGGAGAATACCCATGACCAGAGAGCCATTGCCGCCCCTGAGCCCGTGCGAAACGGAAATCCTGCGACTCGTGTGGCAACTGAAGGACGCCGCGGTCCAACAGATCTGCGACAAGCTGCCTGCACAGCGGAAGATCGCCTATGCGACCGTCCAGACCCTGCTGCGACGATTGGAGAAGAAAGGCTACCTGAAGCACCGGGTCGAGGGCAAAGCCCACATCTTCTACCCTGCGGTCGCACAGGATCACGTCATCAAACGGTCGGTCAACGACTTCCTCGAACGACTCTTCGGTGGCGACGCCATCCCGCTCGTGCAGCACCTGGCCGAGCACGGGCGTATCGATGCCGACGACCTCGAACGACTCAAGAAACTCGTGGAGAACGAATAGCGGATACCCCCGATGGAGGGAACATCCATGAACGCGACGCTGAGTCAGATTGCCGATTATCTGTGGAGCCAGAGCTGGCAGGTGGCAGTGCTGGCCGCCGGGATCGGGGTGGTCACCTGCCTGCTGAGGAACCGCAGTGCTCATGTGCGGTACTTCCTTTGGCTGCTGGTGCCCGCGAAGTGCCTCGTGCCGCCAATCCTGGGGATCGCGTTGCCCATCCTGCCGCGGTTGCCCGAGGCTGTGCCGATCCATCCGCCCGATCGCGCGCATGCGGAGACTGGCGTGACAGCCGTCGTGGAGGCTCCTCCGGCGGACCTCGCCCTGCCGTGGGACATCGCCCCCGATCAGACGGGGGCCAAATCAGGCTTGGCCGCGGACATCACCCTTCGTGAGGCCATGGCAATCGCCTGGCTGGCGGGCATCGTGACGTTTTTCGCCGCCGTTGCCTGGAAGGCGGGACGAATGACGCGGTGGCTCTTTCGCGAACGGAGGATTCCGCCCGAAGGGGTTCGCAGTGAATTGTGCGGACTGTTGCCACCAGCCGGCGGGCGGCGGATGCCGAACATCTGGCTCCTCGAAGGCATCGGTCAGCCGTTCGTCTGGGGCCTGTTTCGCGGAGACATCTACCTGCCGGCGTCCTTCGCCTCCGTGGATCGACGCGGACGCCAGAAAGACGTTCTGGCCCATGAGTTCAGCCACGTCCTTCGCTGCGACGCCGCGATCAACCTGCTGCAGGTCGTCTCACAAGCACTCTTCTGGTTTCACCCGCTCGTCTGGTGGGCCAATCGGCAAATCCGCGCCGAGCGGGAGAAGTCGTGTGATGAGATGGCGATTGCCCGGCTCGGCGCCCGACCCAGGGAGTACAGCCGGGCCATCGTCGAGACGCTGCTGAACGAACACAGTTCTCTTCGCCAGGTCCCGTCGCTGGCGGTGGCCGGACCGGTGAAGAACATCGAGGAAAGGATCAAGACCATGTTGCAGCCTGGAAAGAGATTCTACGGACGTCCCAGCCTGTTCGCTGCATCGCTCGTATTGCTGCTGGCAATCCTGATCGTACCCACGAGCCTGGCCCTGACGGGCCGCCCTTCCCGAGATCCCGACACGACGGCTGTGACACAACCGCCTGCCGACCGGATCTCGCAGCAGCGGACGATTTCAGCCGAGAATTTGAAGGACCTCGCCCAGAGACTGAACGCATACGCCCAGGAGCACCAAGGCCGATACCCCCGTCCCGATGACATCATGCGGATCATCGGGGACGACCCCGACATGCTCGGCATCTTCCTGCTGGAAAGGGTGGAATACCTTGGGGCAGGCAGGACTCGGCCGACGGTGGACGCCTCTGCCATACCGCTGGCCTTCGACATCCCGCTGCTGCGAACCGCCGAGGGAACGAACGTTGCCTTCGCCGACGGGCACGTGGAGTTCATTCGTACGGACCAACTGGCGTCCCGCGGCGTCACGATCCGCGAGGCGCGTCTGGAAGTCACCGAGGTCCGGTTCGATCCGATCCACCAAGGCAAGAACGCCGTGCACGTCACCGTCAGAAACACCTCCGACCGGGAACAGGTCTTCGCGGGCCATATCTACACGCGTTCGCCCGACTACGGCGTGTCCGAACCCGATCCCAACAACAGCGGCGTAGGCTGGGGAACGAGCGGATACTTCGACAGGCTCCGGCCCGGCGAGACGAAATCGTTGCGTCTGGTCTTCAAGATCCAGGGTCCGGTCACCGGCCGAACGTATGTCAACCTGCGTTTCTCGAACCCCGAGACCCAAGAGGCCTACGACGACAGGTGGTGCTTCTTCAGTCGCCAGTACGCGAGCGCCGAGATGCCGAAAGCCGGCGGCGCCCGCGCGACGCCCGACCGGGCCTCGGCAGCCGAGGCTTCAGCCGTCACCCAGGCGTTCGCCCAAGTCCAGAGCGACATCCGGAACCGCCAGTATGAGCAGGCCTGGCAGCGGTTTACCGAGGACTTTCGCAAGGCCGAGTACCAGAGGGACGGCTTGCAGGCGTTCCGCAAGGCGATGGAGCCGACGCATCCCCTGCACTCGGCCTTCACGTGGGAACGCGACGACTTCCTGAGACTGGCGCCACAAGGAGTCACGAGAACGGATGGCGTGTTCGCTCTCAGGGCGACATGTGAGGGACAGACCTGGACCATCGATTTCGTTCGCGAGGACGATCTCTGGAAGATCGACTGGATCGCAGGCTACACGCCCAGGATCCTCGATATCCAGAAGCAGGACAGAGAGCCCGCGACGACGCAGGTCGGTAACAACACCGCGACCGGCAATCTGAGAATCCTCGACGTTCGCCTCGATCCAATCCAGTCCGGCCGAAACACAGTTCATCTTCGGGTTCAGAACACCTCTCAGACCGACCAAGTCTTCGGCCTGGACATCCGAACAGAGTCCCGCGACGGGAACTGGCAACGCCAGTTCACTCGATCCATCCAGGCCGGCCGGACCGAAACGATGCGGTTCGACTTTGAGATCCTCGGCTCACTGAAAGAGGCATCTTCGATCGGCTTGTGCTTCTACAACCCCTCGTCCCTGGAGACTTGGACGATCGATGACTGGATGCATGGCTGGTTCGAGAAGCACCTGTATACCGGCGAGAAATTCGACCAGCACGAGGTCTCTTACGGCGGGCCCCAGACTCCTCGGGAAGACCCACCCGCGACACGAAGACCGACCAATCTGAAGGTGCTGGACACTCAATTCGACCCGATCCAGAAAGGCAAGAACGCGGTCCGTATCCAGGTCCAGAACCTCACAGAGCAGGATCAGGTCTTCGCTGTATCCGTCCAGGCCCGCTCGCCGGACGTAGGCGGCTGGGGCACTGTATTCCTCGAGACCATTCAGGCGGGCCAGACCCAATGGACCCGCTGCGCCTTCGCATTTCGCGGAACGATCGCGGGCAGCGCCCACGTTGAACTGTCCTCCTATAATCCAGGTCCGGCTGCCGGTTTCGACGCGGAAAAGTGGTTCGCCAGCGAGCCCTGGGACCTGTGGTTCGACAGGCACAAGTACTTCGGCCGCGACCTGCCGCAACGCGATGTCGCCCGCCTGCCGTTGCCGGCGGCTTCCCAGGATCAAGCCAAGGCCGCCCTCGATGCCCTCGACGCGATCCAGACATGCGTCAGACAGAAACAGTACGAAGACGCATGGAGTCTCTTTACGAGAGACTACAGGGATGCGGGGTACTTCCGCAAATTCGCGATCTTCAAAGACCGTATGGAACAGAGCGAGGGCCCCGATGGTTCCGGCGGATTCCGCAAGGCGTTCCTGGGACTCAAGCCGGGATCGGTTGCGGTCCGAGGCAATGCCCTGGTCGTGACCGCGGCGTACGAGCAGCAGAAATGGACAATCGATCTCGTACAGGAAGACGGCCTCTGGAAAGTCGACTGGATCGACGGCGACGCCGACAATCAGGCGCGTGAGACCAGATGGGAAGACTCCGTACTTCCCAAGATGGAGAAGCGAAGCACCGCCCATTTCGACATCTACTACCTGAAGGACTCGACCGCCGCCCGTCAGATCGACCAGATCGCCCAAGACAAGGACAGGGGATTCGACGAGATCTGCCGATTCCTGGGCAAGGACTCCGACGTCCGCATCCGCCTGGTCCTCTTCGAGGATGGCGACACCAAACGGCGTGCCACCGGCCACCAGGGCGCCGGCTGGGCCTACGGCACCACGATCGTCGAGATCTACAACGAGAAAGAGCACCTCGACCCCTACCATGAGACGACGCACATCCTGATGGGACCGTTGGGCAATCCGCCGGCCCTGCTCAACGAGGGCTTCGCCACCTATATGTCCGAGGCGCTCGGCGCCCCGGCACTTGAGAATCTCGGCGGAGGCAAGACGACGCTCCACCAGCGTGTCAGGGACTTGAAGGCCAAAGGCGACTGGATCCCCCTGTCGGAACTGCTGGGCTACACGGAGATCGGTTCGGCCAGGAGCCGCCCGTTCGTGGCCTATCCCGAGGCGGGTTCGTTCGTCCAGTTCCTGATCGACGCCCATGGCAAGGATAAGTTCCTCCAGACGTACACGACTCTGCAGAATTCGGACCAACAAACAACCCGCAAGGAGAATGCCCAACGCCTCGCCCAAATCTGCGGGCAATCCCTGGATTCGCTCGAGAAGCAGTGGCTCGACGTGGTTTCCCGAGCGAAGTGACAAGCGGCGGCCGGATCAGCCGGGGACCGCGACCTGCACCGCGGTCACGTCCAACGCCTTGCGCAGATCGCGAGGATCGATCCGGACCAGGAAGCCCCGGGCGCCGCCATTGATGTGGATCTTCTCCAGTTCCAGGATGCTCGCCTCGCAGTAGACCGGCATCCGGCGCTTCGTGCCGAACGGACTCGTCCCGCCGACCAGGTAGCCGCTGTGGCGGTTCGCCACCTTCGGATCGCAGGGCTTGACCGATTTGACGCCGAGAATTCGGGCCATCTGCTTCGTCGAAACCTCGTTGTCCCCGTGCATGAGCACGATCAGGGGTTCCCCTGCGTCGGTCTCCATGACCAGGGTCTTGACGACGGTGTGCTCGTCGACGCCCAGTTCCCTGGAGGAAACGCGGGTGCCGCCCCGCTCTTCGTACTTGTAGAACAAGGGCTCGAACTCGATCCCATGATCGAGCAGACAGCGAATCGCGTTGGTCTTGGGATAGTCCTTCTGCATACGCGTCTACGCTCGCCAGGGCCGCTGCCTCTTCAGTTCGCCGGTGAGGATGTTCTTGGCGATAATCACATCCTCGCGGACCTGGAAATCGAACATGCCGACGCACGCGAAGTCCACGCCGTTTTCGAATGCGTGCCGGAACCCGTCTTGAGGATGGATCGCACCCGCGGCCAGGACCTTGTAGGCGATCCAGGGCTTCGTCACCGTCCGCATGAACTCCGCGGTCTTCTCTGGGTCGATGTCCCAGTAGTTGTCGATGGCGTAGTTGTCGATCGGGTCCTTGTGCTGGTCGGACCGGCGGGCGGACCAGTAGTTCGTCCCGTGGTGCGTCTTCATGTAGAAGTCTGCCGGCAGCTTGGCCGCTTCGCAGGCCATGGGCGTGCCGAGGTTGTGCCCGCCGACGCCGGTGAGCACACCGTTCCGGCGGACGAAGTCGAGGAACTTCCCGATCAGGTCCACTTTGTCGGACCGGGCCCAGTCATCCGCCTGATTGCCAATCAGGAAAGCCCCCGTCGCCCCGGCGTCGATGGCCCTCTTCGCGTCCGTTTCCAGGTCGTCGGCACTGGGGACGCACTGGGCGAGCCACTGGATCTTGCCGCCCCGCTCGTCCCAGTACTTCTTGAGCACGCCGAGCGAGACGGTGCCCGAGATGATCGTATTGACGCCGTTCTCCTCGCAGATTTCGAGCGTCTCGCAGATCTTGGCGTCGGTGAAGTACTGCTTGAGCAGCGAGGAGACATAGATCAAATCCCGGCTGTGCGCCCATCCGCCGATCAGGTTGCCGCCGCAGATGAGCCGACTGATAGTCACGTCACCGATCTTGCCCGCCGGGAGGCCCTGAACGCCCGTCTCCCGGGCCGTTCCGGCTCCCCCCTGCGCAGCCGCCAGAAGCGCCTGCTCCTCGAAACTCAGACCCGCCAGCGCCGCCGCGGACCCGACCAGGGAGCCCTTGAGAAACTCACGTCGATCCAGATTGCCTGACATACGTTCTTCCCGACTCAAGACAGCCCATAACAGGCCAAAAGTATCTCAATAGAACGCCCTGATTCTACCACGCCGGGCCCTCATGAGCCAAGAAAACGCGACCCGGTTCGTAGTGACGCCGTAAGGCGTTATCTTCATAACCCTCCGGCCCCAGAATTGGCTTTGTTTTCGACCCCCGGCCGAATCGGCACTACTCACATAACCTCTTTCAAAAAAATCAGTTAGCACCAAACTTGTCGCCGACAAATTGGCTTCGTTTCACATACTCACGGCGGCCCTGCCGCTTGGCACCTCCCACCTCACACTTCAAACTTGAAACTGCCGTCCAATTGGCTTCGTTTTGCATCGCAGCCCCCGCCTGCGACCCGTGTCCCCACGATTGGCTTCGTTTCGCACACGCGGCCGCGCTCCGATGCGCCCCTTCATACCGCCGTCGTGAGCCATTCTGCCAAACGAAGCCAATTGGCGCCAGTTCGCGGAAGTCATAACTGCTGCGAGCAGCGGAAGTTGCGCCGGATTTCCGACGCGCGGGCGGCTGAAGAAACGAAGCCAATCGAAGCCGTTCGAGGGCCGGAGGGCCGAGGGCACTGAGCAAGCGGGCAAGAACAAGCTCTTCGACCGAAGTTGAACCAACTCGGTGATCTCTGTGTCTCTGTGGTGCGTCTTCTATGCCGGTGAGGAATCGCGGTTCGTGGGGCATCACGAGCCTCCTCGATGACTGGTTTCCGACAACCATCTGCCGACTGTCTACGACTCACTATTCCGTTCTTCAACTATCTTACAGAGCCCCTCTTTCGGCGTCAAATGAAATTCCGACCAATCCGGCGGATTTCCGCCTCACCCAGCTCGCACCCAGTCTCTTGGTCAAACCTCGTCCCACAGCCGGGGACGCATGACCGTATGGGCTCGCGTACAATAGGGGCTCACGGAGAACCTGGAATGTCATTCCCGCGGAAGCGGGAATCCACTCATACGGATCAGGGGAAATCTGCGCGCTGTTTGTCATCCTGAACGGAGCGTAGCGCAGTGAAGGATCTGGCCTGCGACCGAAAGGCGACTCTTGTTCGATGCCCAGATCCTTCGCGTTGCTCAGGATGACAAGTCCCAACCCACGCACGAATTATTCCCAATCCGTATCACTCGGTCGCGCCCAGTCCCGCGGTTCCTGGATTCCTGCTTGACCCCCCGATCACGTCGAGGGCAGGTGTGGCAGGAATGACAGGGTCCGGGCAGCGACTCGCCACGCGACAGGAGGCCGCGTACGTAGCAGGACGATCCCCTTGCCCTATCGACACCATACACCTACAATAGCCTTGAGGTTTCTGTGGACGCAGACGAAGTGCCGTTGGAGTGCTCGCCCAGCGACTGGCTTGGAGAACTGTCATGAACGACGAACTCAGACTGGAATCCGTCAAGATGCTCCTTGAGTGCGAGTTGCCGAAGCGGAATCTCCCCACCACCTGCGCGGAGAATGTTCGGGTGTCTGGCATACCATACCGCACAACCACAGGTGCATGAGAAAGAATGGGGCGAGCCATGTCAAGACCGTTGACCAGTTCCCATTACAGGGGACAATTATGAGAACTCATTGGATTGCGCTTGTCTCGGCCGTATTCGTGTGCGGCTGTGCTTGCGAGCACACTCCTTATCAGCGGGCGGTGACGGCATCGGAGAAGGGGTATTCGGAGAAACGAGTTTCGCCGGACACCTTCCGCATCAGGTACGTAGCCAACACCTGCACGCCGGACAACGTGCTCTCGGGCTATCTCCACCGCCGGGCAGCGGAGTTGACGCTCCAGTATGGGTTCCGGTACTTTACCGTTCTGCGAGACCCCAGCCAGCCGACGCATCTGGACACTCGCGAGGTCGCGACCCGGGACGCGCCACGGAAATGGGAGACCGTCGTCGTCGAGGCCCCGAGCAAGGGAACGCTGACCATGCCGATCCAGTGCTTCAAGGACGACAAGGAGCCGCCCGAAACGCCACTCATTGACGCCAAGGAATACCTCAAGGGCATCGATAATCGATGATTGGTGATGGATGACTGGGCTGCGTTGCGTGCAGGACGCCGGGGGCATCCTTCCACAGCGGTTCAGGGGACGTGTTACTCATTCCGATCTTGCCGGGGCGACTCTTGGCAGTTGGCACGCCGGACCGCAAGTCGTGGACCGACAAGCCTTGCGATCCGACGAGAGAGTGCGTTTGACGCATGATGGGGTACCGGCGGAGGCATCAGAGACTTGCCTGAGTTGTCCCTCTCTCCGCCGGTATCCTGCAAAGCGATAAACGCTCTTGGCTCCGGCCGAAGGCCGGGCTGCGTTCATCCGCGTTCATCTGCGGTTTCAACCCGTCAGAACAGGTCCGCCATCGACCTCTGTCCGCCGCCGGAGGCAGGACGAAGAGCGAGTGGAACCGCTGATAAACGCTGATGAACGCTGTCGGAGAAGAATGAACGGCGGGCGGAGCCCACCCTACCGCTGACGCCACGACCATGGGCCCTATGGGCAGTGGCGCAGTGCGGAGGTCCGAGCGGTCCTTGCATTCCCTTCTCTGCGACCCCACGTCTCTGCGCAAGGCAATTCTTGGTCGCTGCTGAGTGAGTTATTCGCTTACGACTGCGATCTTCGACCAGAAGGCGGCCTCGAAACGCCAATCCGTGGGCTCGTTGACCAGTTCGAGCTTGACGCTTTTGCCTGCGAACTGCGACAGGCTCACGCTCAGCTCGGCCCAGCCCATCGTCGTCGTGTCGGGTCCGATGGTCTTGCGGAGCAACTCCTCGCCGTTGGCACGGACGATCAGGTCCCAGTCGCCCCGGGCGTCGTGGCCGACCACGAGATTCAGACGGCTCTTCTTATCGGCGGGAAGGGTCACGGTTCTCGTGAGCACGCACCCGACGGTCCGGCTCAGCGGGTGCGTCACCAGGACGTTCTTGCGTCCGCGCACCTCGTCGCGCAGGCCGGGCTCCATGTCCTCGCCGCACTTGGCGATCTTCCAGCCCGGCGCGAATTCCGTAACCGCCTTGGACAGGTCCACGCCGCTCTCCGCGGTGATCTGGGCCATTTCCTCCTCGGTGTACCGGCTCGACGCGAACGGCCCGGGCTCCCAGCACTGCTCCAGCGGGGTCGGATTGGGCTTCTGACGCGGAATGACGAAGCACTCGGCGCCCTGGTCATCGGTGGCGATCTTGCCGCCGCAGTTGACGACCGCCTGGCGGACCAGTTTCTCGCAGACCTCGATCAACGTCGGGAAGTTGTACGGCGTATGGCTGAACTTGCCCGTCGGATCCAGGGCCAGCTTGAACTTCTCCGGCAGGTTCTGGGACCCCATGGTCGTGAAGAGGATCCCCGCGGCGTTGGACGGATTGCAGTCGGAATCCTGGCCGCAGCGGGTCGAGATCGCGATGGTCTTGTCGGGGTCGCCGTCGCCATAGAGCAGGCCCATCACGATATAGGCGCCGTTGATCTTGGCGTCGATGTTGAACTCCGACGCGGGTCCGGAACAGGAGAACCGGCGGTACTGCGGATTCAAATGGTATTTTTCGTTCACCAACTGCCAGGTCTTGGCCCAGTCGTCCGGGTACTGCTTGTGCCATTTGAGCACGTCGCTGATGCACTCGTGGTACTGGCTGCCCTGGGGGACGCAGCGAAGCCCGGCCTCGACGACCTTGACGATGTCGTCCTCGAAGAAGGCCTCGGCGTAGCAGCCGCCGACGAACTGTCCGCCGTAGAGGCCGTCGCCGTAGTTCATGAGCCGGCCGAAAATCTCGCCCAGTTGGATGGCGACGTTCGGCATGCCCGGCGCGATCAGGCCGGCGAAGTCCGCTTCGATCTGGTAGTCGATGTCGTCGGCGTGGGAATTGAACTTCGGGTGTCCCGAGTCCGGCGGCGCGATGCCCGCCCGCAGGTTGTCGCGTCCGGCCCGGTTGGCGTGCCAGAGCGGATAGCCGCTGTTGGCGAAGTCGATGCCCGCCTGGCGGATCGAGACGCCGAACCCATGCAGTTCGAGCGTCCTGACGAACGTCATCTCGACGTAGATGTCATCCTGCTGGAACTGATTGATGAGATTCGGCTGCCACTCCGGCATCTTGTCCTGGGGGATGATCACGCCCTGGTACTGGAACTCGGTGGGTCCTCCCCAGCCGACGCCGGCCATCTGGCCGATCCAGCCGGCCTTCATCCTGTCGACGTACTGCGCGACGCTGATCTGGCGGGTCTGGGACGGCCCCACCTGCAGCCGATTCTCTCGCAACCGCTGGCAACTGGCACAGGGGACCAGCACCGCCATCATAACCACGCCCAGGAAGAGACTGCGACTCATGACGAACCTCCTTCATTCCGTGTGTGGACAAGCTGCCTAGAACGCATCCCGTGGGCCCGCCAACTCGCAGGCCATCGCAGTCTCTTGTATATCGCGGCCCCTCCCTCGCGTAAAGGGAAAACACCCCTGGCTGTCAGGGTCTTGAACTGAACGTTGTAATCCCACGACGGGTCGGTATAATGGCGGAGCATCGGAAATGAGTTCCGAGCCATGGTAGTCTGTACTTGGACGGGCAGAGAGAATGTGCAAACACCGGATGTGGCTGGGATCCCCGGTCGCGAGGGATCGCGTCTGGGTCTTCCTCTTCGGTATGATGCTGTGCGTTGGAGTCTCGTGCTGTCATCTCGCGGCGGGCGCAACGGCGCCCCTCCCAGGGGCAGACAAGGCGGAACCGGCGGCCTCCGATCCCCAGGACCCCTACCTGCGCGCCATCGTCGACCTCAAGAAGCTCGTGAAGGAGGGCGACATCGGCGAGGTCAAACATGCGCTCGGGCAGATCAAAGACGAGTTCCCTGACCGCGTCGGCCCGGACCTGAAGTGGTTCGCCCTGGGCGAAACCTATTACTGGCGGAACCACTATGGGAAGGCCGTGGTCAAATACGAGAGGTTGTTCAAGGATTTCCCGGGCAGCGAATACGCCGGACTGGCCCTGGAACGTGAGTTCCACATGGCCCAGAAGTACCTCGAGGGGCGCAAGAAGACGTTTCTGAAGATCATCAAGATCTCCGGCTTCGCCGAGGGCGTCGAGATCATGGAGAAGATCAGTGATCGGGCCGGCATGGACGAACCCAACGGCATCGGGCTTCGCGCCGCCATTTGCGTCGCCGAGCAGTACGAGGCCAGGGAGAGGTACCTCGACGCGTACCTGAAATGGTCCGAGATCGCGTCCTACTGGGAGACGGGCCCGATCGGCAAGCGGGCTCTCTATCGCATGGCGGAAGACAATCTGGCTGCGTACAATCTCCCGCCGGAGGCCCGGCGTGCCAACTTCGACGCCTCCAAGCTGACCACGGCCAAGACCTACTATCAGAAGTTCCTCCTGCTGTACCCCGAAGAGGCAAAGCAGAACGAGGTGCCTGGGAAGATCGAGCAGATCGACGAGCTGATGGCCTACAAACAGTACACGATCGGCCGCTTCTACGAACGGACCGGCGAGCGCCGGGCGGCCCATCTCTACTTCGACATGGTCGTCCAGAACTGGCCCAAGACCGAGGCGGCGACGTTGGCCAAGGAGGCCCTTGAGGAGAATGGCGACGGTGGCAAGTAGAACCATCCAGGCGAGAAATTCGAAATCCGAATTTCGAAATTCGAGACGATTGGGCGCCCGGCGGATTGCGGCGGCTGCATCCCTGGGATTTCGTGTTTCCAGTCTGTTCTGCATTACGGGTCTCGGGGTTCGGGGTTTGGTCGCGTTGGCGGTCCTGTGCCCGGTGCTGGCCACCGGCGGGTGCGGGTCCTCGACCGGCTACTCGAACGCCTCGCTGTTCCCGGACGACGTCGAGAGCCTCTACCTGGAGATGTTCGACAACCGCAGTTTCCGTCGCGGGACCGAGTTCACATTCTCGAACGCCCTGGCCAAGCAGATCGAGGTGCAGACGCCGTACCAGATCGTATCGAACCGGGACCGGGCCGACAGCGTCATGGGCGGCCAGCTCGTGTCCATCAGCGAATCCATCCTGACACTGGAACGGGATCTGGGTCGGGCCCTGGAGAAGGAAGTGGTCCTGACCGCGGTCGTCAACTGGAAGAGCCTCAAGACCGGCCGGCTCATGATCAACAACCAGACCGTGACCGCGGCGGCCAGCTACTCCGAGTTTCAAGGACAGGACTTCGCCTACGCGTCGGCCGTCGCGGCAAACAAGCTCGCCCAGAAAGTCGTACAGCTTATGGAAAACCCATGGTGACCCCGAGGAGCGCGTGCACCTCGGTCACGGCAACAGGCATGCGAAGACCTTTGGACCGGGATCAAGATAACCCATGAACAACAACACAAACAACTCGCAGAACGACTCGCCTCGGGACGCAGGCAAACGCCCGAACAAGAAACCGCCCTTGCCGGGCTACCCGCGAGGTCGCTTCAGTTGGCTGATCGTCGCCATCGTTCTGATCACAGCCACGATGATACTTCAAGGGGGGTTCGTCACCAATACCCTGCGGTGGGACGAGTTCACGAAGTACCTGGACGAAGGCCAGATCGAGCGAATCGAGATCGGGGAAAGCGAGATCTCCGGCAAGTTCCGCGAGCGCACTCCGGCCGCCGAGGAATACAAGGGCCGTGCCTTCAAGGTGAACTATCGCCCGGAGGCCGGAGCCAAGGAACGTCTCAACGATGAGCTGGCCGCTTTGGAGAAGCGAGCCGCGGAGGATCCGAAGTACAACGTCATAACCAACGAGTACACGGCGCCGAGGATCTGGATGTTCATGCTGCTCAACTGGGTGCTGCCGGTCCTGTTCCTCGTGGGCTTCTTCTACTTCTTCGTCTTTCGCAACATGCGGGGCGGCGCGGGCGGCATGCTCATGTCGTTCGGGCGGAGCAAGCACCGCGTCCACGGAAAGGACCGCGTCAAAGTCACGTTCAAGGATGTCGCGGGAATCGAGGAGGCCAAAGACGAGGTGGCTGAAATCATCGAGTTCCTCAAGAACCCGCGGAAGTTCCAGCGGCTCGGCGGGCGCATTCCTCGCGGCGTCCTGCTGATCGGCCCCCCGGGCTGCGGCAAGACCCTGCTGGCCAAGGCCATCGCCGGCGAGGCGGACGTCCCCTTCTTCAGCATCTCGGGCAGCGACTTCGTCGAGATGTTCGTCGGCGTCGGCGCCTCGCGAGTCCGCGACCTGTTCAAGCAGGCCAAGGACAATTCCCCGTGCATCATCTTCCTCGACGAGGTGGACGCGATCGGACGCAAGCGGGGCGCCAGTTTCGTCGGGGGCGGCCACGACGAGCGGGAACAGACGCTCAACGCGATCCTCGTCGAGATGGACGGGTTCGACACGAACGACCAGGTGATCGTGATCGCCGCGACGAACCGGGCCGACATCCTGGACCATGCGTTGACTCGCCCGGGGCGGTTCGACCGCCAGGTGGTCGTGCCTCTGCCGGACCTCAAAGGCCGGCTCGAGATCCTCCGGGTCCACGCCCGAAAGGTCAAGCTCAGCCCGAACGCCACGCTGGAGCGGCTGGCGCGAGGCACGCCGATGTTCAGCGGCGCCGATCTGGCCGCGATCATCAACGAGGCCGCATTGGCCGCCACGATGGCCAACAAGGACTACATCGAAATGTCCGACCTGGAGGAGGGCAGGGACAAGGTCCGATGGGGACGCGCCAAGAAGAGCCGCGTCGTGGACCAGAAGGAACGCGAGGTCATCGCCTATCACGAGGCCGGCCACACCCTCGTGCAGTCCCTCATCAAGGACGCCGATCCGTTGCACAAGGTCAGCATCATTCCTCGCGGCCCGATGGGCGGCGCCACGTTCGCCCTGCCTGAGAAGGACCGGACCCTGTTCACGAAGCGGTATTGCGTCGCGCTGCTCCAGGTCTGTTTTGGGGGACGCATCGCGGAACAACTGTTCTGCGACGACATCTCCAGCGGCGCGCAGTCGGACATCGAGCAGGCGACCAAGATCGCCCGGCAGATGGTGTTGACCTGGGGCATGAGCGACCACCTCGGCCCGGTCAGCTATGGGCCCGACCAGGGGGTCCGCGACCTCGAGTACATCCTGCCGGCCGAACGGGAGTACTCCGAGAAGACGGCCGAGGACATCGACGCCGAGGTCCGCCTCATCATGGACGAGGCCTACAAGAAGGCCAAACAGGTGATCGAGGAGAACCGGGACAAGGTCCAGGGAATTGCCCAGGCACTGCTCAAGTATGAGACCCTCGACGCGGATGACGTTAAACTGATCTTGAGCGGGGGTCGTCTGGATCGGCCCACCGTCGGCGATCTGCTGGCGGCCGAGCAGGCCAAACATGCGGGAGACGGAAACAAACACACACAGGAACACTCGGTCGGCTGATCGTCGGACAACACTGGGTGGGAAAGCTGAGATGGACGCAACCAGGAACGTCTTGACTGTTGGGTTCTGCGCGGTTTGCTGGATTTCATGTGCCCTCGCTCAGGGCGGTTCCGCCCCCGACGCCACGGAAATCGTTCGAGTCGAGTTGGAGCACTCGTACGCCCACCTGCGGCCGGCCAGGCTGGAAGGTCGCCCGGGGATCGAGGTGGTCTTCGAGGGCACGGACGACATGCACTACTACGCCCGGCCCGAGACGGCACCCAGCCCCGGCCTGGAACTCACCCTGACAGCCACGTCCGACAGCCTGAAGTTCGACAAGGCCCTCTTGCCTGCCTGGAAAATGTTCGAAGACCTGAATGGACAGCAGGTCGAGGTCTACGTGGGCAACTTCGCCGCGTTCATTCCGATTCGCGAGGACTCGCTTCCCGCGGAGGGCACAGAGGTCGGCGTGACGGTGCAGATCTCAGGAATCGCCTGCACAAGCGAGCAATGCCTGCCGCCGTTCGACACAACCCTGACCACCGTGCTCAACCTGAAGGAAGCCGCCGGATGGCCCGCGTCGTCGGTCGTTCCGGCGCAGCCGCCCGCAGTTTCGCCCGTCCCCGCTGAGGGGGACGCCGTGAAACCACCGGCTCGATCCGACAGCCGTCCCGCTGTGATCTACTGGCTGTTAGCGATCCTGGCGGGCCTGTCCATCAATATCATGCCGTGCGTTCTGCCGGTGTTGCCGCTGATCCTCCTGAGGCTGTTCGACCCCTCTCGACAGGCGGGACGAGGACGCATCGCTTCAGGTCTGGCGTTCTGCGCGGGGATCATCCTGTTCTTCGCGGCCTTCGCCCTCGTCTCGGCGATTGTCACGCTCACCACGGGAGCCGTCCTCGACCTGAACAGTCTGTTTCGCTATCCGGCCGCGGTGATCGTGCTATTCCTCGCCATCGTCTTCTTCGGGCTGGCCATGCTGGACATCGTGACCCTGTCCCTGCCCTCTTCCATCGCCGGACGGCAGGGCTCCGGCTCCGGGATCACCGGCTCGCTGGGCATGGGTTTCTTCGCGGGCGTGCTCAGTACGCCGTGCAGCGGGGCGCTGCTCGGTTTCGTCCTGGTCTGGGCACAGACACAGCCGCTGCTCGTCGGCGGCGCCGCGATCACCCTCATGGGCGTCGGCATGGCGCTGCCTTATGCGGTCATCGTCCTGATCCCCTCGCTGCTGGACCGCATCCCCAAGCCGGGACACTGGATGGACATCTTCAAGAAGTCCGCGGGGTTCCTACTATTCCTGATCGCGGTCAAGCTGACCCTGGCGGCTTTGCCCAAGGATCGGCTCTTGAACGTGCTGATGTACGGCGTCGTCTTCAGCTTCTGCGTCTGGATGTGGGGCAAGTGGGTCGACTTCAGCACGCCGGCGGCGCGGCGCGTTGTCGTTCGGCTCGTCGCGCTGACGCTGGCCGTCGCGACCGGATTCTGGCTGCTCCCAGACCGCCAGCAGCCCATAGGAGCGGCCATCGACTGGAAATCCTACGACGCCCAGGCGGTGCAGAGCGCCGTCTCGCAGCGGCGTCCTGTCCTGCTGAAGTTCACCGCCGACTGGTGTACGAACTGCAAGATCGTGGAGAAGCGAGTCTACCAGGACCCGGACGTCGTCGGGATCGTGCAGGCCAGGAACGTGCTGGCTATCAAGGCCGACACCACCCTCATCGACTATCCGGCCACGAAGGACCTCAAGGCGGTCTACGGCGAGGCGGGCAACGTGCCGGTCACCATCGTGCTGCTGCCGGACGGGTCCAGGGAGAAACTGCGGGGAATCTTCCGCAAGGACCAGTTGATCGCGATTCTCTCGAAATTACCAGGGAGTGGCAAGTAGATGGCACAGAAGAAGAGCCCATCCAAGACCGGCGCGTTCGACAAGGCGGCAGCCGCCGAGCGGGTGCGACGCATCCACCCGATTCTGAAGAAGGCCTATCCCGACGCGGGCATCGCGCTGCACTACACGAATCCTCTGGAGCTGCTGATCGCGACGATCCTCTCCGCCCAGTGCACCGACGCCAGGGTGAACGTCGTCACGAAGGACCTGTTCAGGAAGTACAAGTCCGCCTACGCCTGGGCCGACGCGGACCTCAAGCAGATCGAGCAGGACATCAAGAGTTGCGGCTTCTATCACAACAAGGCCGTCAGCATCCAGGGGGCCACCCGCAAGATCCTCGCCGAGTTCGGCGGCGAGGTCCCGCGGACGATGGAGGAGCTCGTCACCCTGCCCGGCGTCGGTCGAAAGACCGCTAATTGCGTGCTGGGCAATGCTTTCGGCCGGCCTGCGATCATGTGCGACACCCACGTGATCCGCCTGTCGCGCCGGCTCCAACTGTCCCCCAACTCCGATCCGGTAAAGCTCGAGTTCGATCTGGTCGATATAGTCCCAGAAGATGACCGAACGCTCTTCTGCCATCGGTTGATTCTGCACGGGCGAACGGTCTGCAAGGCCAGAAAGCCGGACTGCCCCGCATGCCCGATTGCGAAGCACTGCCCCGCGGCCGGCAACCCCGAGTTGTGGTGAATGGGATCTGTATCATGCGATGGAAGACGAATCATTTCGGTGAAATGCCCGACAAGCCGGTGAACGACCTATGGCGGATCTTTCGGATCATGGCCGAATTCACGGAGGGCTATGACGAGCTCGCCTCGGTGGGTCCGGCCATCTCCATCTTCGGCTCCGCCCGAACAGCCAAGGACCACCCCCACTACCGACTCGCGGAAGAGACGGCCCGCAAGGTCGCCCGCGCCGGTTTCGCCGTGATCACCGGGGGCGGCGGCGGCATCATGGAGGCCGCCAACAAAGGCGCCACCGACGCCGGCGGATGCAGCGTCGGCCTGAACATCGAGATCCCCAACGAGCAGATTCCCAACGACTACCAGAACCTGTCCCTGCATTTTCGGTACTTCTTCGTCCGCAAGGTGATGTTCCTGAAGTACGCCCACGGATTCATCGTCTTTCCGGGCGGCTTCGGCACGATGGATGAGTTCTTCGAGTCGGCCGTGCTGATCCAGACCCTCCGGCAGGCGAGCTTCCCCGTCGTTCTCATGATCAGCGACTACTGGAAGGGGCTGCTGGCCTGGATGAAGGAGAAGATGCTCGACGAGAACGAGTACATCTCGCCAGGCGACTTCGACGTCTTCTCCGTCGAGGACGACGCGGACGCCGCCATCAAGACGATCGTGGACTTCAGGCAGAAGCAAGGCGCCAGCGGCCTGGTCATGCCCCCCGGCATGAGGAACTGTCCGAGCCGGGACAAGGCGGACTCCTCGATCGTGACGCCGCCCTGAGACGATAACAGACCTCGTCATCGAACCGCAGGCGACGCCGCGGGATTCTCGACATAGTAGAGGAACCCGTCCTCGGCGCCGATCAACAGATCCGGCGTCTCGTCGCGGTCCCAGTTCACTATGGTCGGATTGGTCGTGTGCCCCGCCAGACGGACCGAGCAAACTAGTCCCTCATCGTGGAAGACAAACTCGCCTTCCCTTTCCGCCACGTTGCGAAGGAAGTTGACGCTGGCGCTGTTGGCCAGCAGGTCGAGCTTCCCGTCGCGGTCCCAATCGACGAAGCAGAGTTTCCGCCGGCCGCTGCCGCCCGCGGCGCCGTCGTTGAGACGAAGCGTGCCGTCGCCTTTCTGCCGAACGCTGCCCTTGCTGTCGAACGCACAGGCGCCCGCTCCGCGGAAGATCCGCTCGGGCGGCAGCAGGACCAGTCCGTCGGACTGTTTGGCCCGCCGGAAGAAGGCCAGATAACCTTCGTGGTCGAGCATGACCAGATCGGTCAGACCGTCGCGATCGAGATCCGTCGCCATGGGCGTCGTCCGCCATTGCGTCGCGAGCTCTCCCGCCTGAGGGGTCCACCATGTCCACGCGGGCTTGGCCGCCTGGCCCGGCCATTCGACCCGAATGGGCTGGGCCGTCGCCAGTCTCGGCTCGTGACGACTGCCCACGTTCCGGAACCACACGACCTTGCCCCAGATGGAGTTGGCGAGGATATCGGGCAGTCCATCGCCATCCCAGTCGGCAATGCTGAGCACGGTGTAACCCCACTTGGCTTCGCACGGTCCCTGGATCGAGCCGTTATAGCCGGCCTGGATGCGAATGACCTGACCGTCGGCGGCCAGATACCTGGGCTCGGCCCACTTGGGCGGATTGCCGCCGTCGAGATTCTCGATGAACCCGATGTAGCCGGCGGTGTTGCCGCAGACGAGGTCCTCATCCCCGTCGCCGTCCCAGTCGAAACTGACCGGCGTGACCAACGCGCCGAACTTCACGTCCTTCGCCTCCTGGCGGAACTGCCGCTGGGGGAGGAACTGCGGAAGCCCGTCGATCACCCGGCTCGTGTGCTCCACGAGAGACACACGCCCATCCTCCTCGCCCACGATCAGGTCCACGTCGCCGTCGGAGTCCCAATCGACAGCCGTAGGGACAATCATGCACAGGTCCATCGTCAGCGGCTTGCCTTCACAAGTCAGATACCGACCCTCAGCATAGCTCGGCTCGGTCCGCGTCCCCACGTTCTGGAAGTAGGTGAACCGGTCGATGAACTCGCCGCAGAGCAGATCGAGGTCGCCGTCGCCGTCGAAGTCGGCGAAATTGGGCGAGGGCATCCCGAAAACATCCACCGGCCTGCCGCCCGCGGTCACCTGCGCCGGCTTCTCGTAGCGGGGCTGATCGTCGGACCCGATATTCCGCAGCCAGTAGACGTAGCCATGAAGCGGTCCCCGCGTCCATTTCCCCTCAGCGTCGAAGGCGTTGTCCCAGCCGTATTCGGTCCAGTCTCCGACGCCGACGATCAGGTCGTGACGACCATCGCCGTCATAATCGCAGTAGTGCCACTGATTGGCGCGGACTTTTCCATCATGCACCTTGGAATCCAGGGGCAGTTCGGTCTGCTTGTCGAACGCATGGGTGGGGAAGTCCGCGTACTCGACGCCGGGACCGAGCACGCGAGGCCTACCGGCGACATACGAAACCCGCACGTTGCTCAGCCCTCTGCTGATTCGCACCGCCGGCTTGAACACCGGCATCTTGCCTCCGCCGGGATTCTCGAAGAAGTACGTCCCGTTGTACGGCACATCCGGACAGCTTACGAGGAGGTCCAGGTCTCCGTCGCGGTCGTAGTCCATCGGCAAGGGCCACGCCCACAACCCCACGCCCAGATCGACCACCAGACCCGGATGGTTGTACTCCAGCCGACGACATTCCGTCCCCACGGCGTTGGCCGTCAGGACCAGGAGAACCAGCAAGCCCCACATGATGATTCGCGCTGTCTTCATCGACATTACCCCTGTTCATCGAATCGGCGTTCCGACCTGCGTCACGCACTTCCACGGGTTCCAGGGTATGCCACAGCCCTGTTCATTTCAACCTCTTTTCGTGTCTGCCCCGTGCCCGGGCGCACGTCCATTCGTGCACGTCCGTGATGGAGGTCCCAGCGGAACCGTCGATTGTCATTCCCGCGAACGCGGGAATCCACATCAGGGGACGTGCCTGATCCCGCGGTTCCTGGATTCCTGCTTGGCGCAGGAATGACAGAGTCCGACCAACGCGTTGCTGTTAATGGCGGTGCTGCCCACGAGATGAATCGGTCGCTCCTGAACCACCGAGCAGGACCATCCTCGCCGGAGACTTGCTGTGAAGGAGGCGGCCGATACAATGGTTCACGGAACATCTGGATAAATGATAAGGGTGCATCCTATGAGAACACGTCCTGCCACTTTCCTGTTGCTGCTCGCGGCCTGTTGCGCCGTGTCAACTGCCGATCTGCGTCCGAGGGTCGAAATCGAAGAGGACGTCTACCGCTACGAGTCGGCCAACAACGGCGCCGGTCCGATGTGGTGCCACGGCTCGACGTGCATCGTCCGCCTGGGCGACGACCTCTTCGCCAGCGGCCTGGAGACCCTGACGGGCGTCAAGCCGCTCAACAACTGTCGCTGGATGCTGTTCCAGCGAGGAGAACAAGGTTGGCGGAAGATCGGCTTCGATCCTTCAGGCCGGACGCGGGAGCCGTCTCCTCTGGTCAGCTTCTCTGATGGGCGGTTCTTCCTCTCCGCCAATCCGACGCTGAACACGGACCCGAACGCGTATGCCGGTCCCGCCCGGCCCGAGCTGCGGCAATTCACGGCCGGCGACGCCGCCAAGCCGGCGCAGACCATGATCCCCGTCTGGTCGGGCGAACCGAAGTTCACGGAGCACTCGTACCGCAGTCTGGCCGCCGACGGCCCGAACAACGAACTGATCCTGTTTCAGAATGTCGGGTACACCCACGCGGAATGGGCGTTCCTGGATCGCGAGAACAGATGGAGAGCCCAGGGCAAGCTCGTATGGCCCTGGGGAGCCGAGTACTCGAAGCCCCAGCCGATCCGCGTGTGCTATCCGAACGTCATGCTCAAGGATCGGCAAGTCCATTTCTGCGGGGTCAGTGACATCGTCGAGCCGAATGAGTCATGGCGTGCGTTCAAGAAACAGCTCACCGGGCAGGAGTGGGACTACGACTTCCGGCGGCTGTTCTACACCTGGTCGCGCGACATCGCGACAGGCCGGTTTGAGCCGTGGGTCGAGATCGCCAGTCGGGAGAAGACCTGCGGATGGGTTTCGCCGGGCGATCTGTGGGTCGGCCCGGACGGCCGAGTCCATATCCTCTGGACCGAGCGGGCCATCGACGAGCGTCTGCGAGAGAAATTCTTCCCCGGCGTCAAACAAAGCCATTCGCTGAACTACGCGGTCCTCCGGGCAGGCGAGGTGATCCTGCGCCGCACCCTCCTGGCGGCGGAGGAGGGCCGGTCGAAGGAGGCGCCCGGTCTCGGCCGATTCCACGTCACGCCGGGCAATCGCCTGTTCGTCTTCTTCTACGTTTGGGGCTCCGACACAGACGGCAAGTCCCTCTCGGAGAACCGTCTGGTCGAGATCCAGCCCGACGGATCGGTCGGCGACGCAGTCCGAGTGCCGCTGGAGAAGCCATTCACCAGTTTCATGACTGCTACCGTCCGGGCGGGCGCCGCCCCTTCGCAGACGCTGGACCTGCTGGGGACACGACAGGGAGTGAGTTCAACGATCAGCTATGCAAGGATCGAGGTGAGATGATGTTCGTGACCGTCGCGATGGTGTGCGTCCTCAGGCTGGGGACAGTTCAGAGCACGGATTGGGATTTGTACAGCGACACATGGGTGGCTGCAGATGCGCTGGGCCGCGAAGTGCTCGGGGCAGACGTCTGCGGACCGCCGCGACCGGACAGATACGTCGGGATGTTCTACTGGACCTGGCACACGATGCAGGGGAACCAGGGTCCCTACGACAACACGCGGATTCTCGCGGCCGATCCGAACAATCCCCAATGGGGACCGCTCGGCGCGCCGCACCATTGGGGCGAGCCAGAACTGGGTTACTACATCTCAACCGATCCATACGTCATTCGCAAGCACGCCTCCATGCTCGCCGATGCGGGAGTGGACGTAGTGATCTTCGACACGACGAACCCGCCCTTCACGTTCAAAGAGTCCTACATGGTCCTGTGCGCCGAGTACCGCAAGATGCGAGAGCAAGGCAATCGCACGCCGCAGATCGCCTTCCTGGCCCCCTTCGGCGATCCGACCGTCGTCGTGCAGGCGGTCTATGAGGACCTGTACAGCCAGGGACTCTACGAAGAGCTGTGGTTTCGCTGGGACGGCAAGCCGCTGATCATGGCGGACCCCGCGTACTTCAAGGACTCCGCAATCCAGAGCTTCTTCACGTTCCGCAAGCCGATCCCGTCGTATTTCACCGGTCCGAGCGGACCCGACCAGTGGGGTTGGCTGGAGGTCTATCCGCAGCATGTCTTCCGGGACAAAGAGGGCAACGTCGAGCAGGTCGCCGTCGGCATCGCCCAGAACGCGGTCGGGCCGGACCTGTCGGCCATGAGCCACAAGGACGGCGCCCGAGGTCGGAGCTGGCACGACGGCGCCAAGGACCCGGACGCAAATGCGGTTCATTTCGGCTACAACGTAGTCGAGCAGTGGACGCGGGCCCTGGAGCTCGATCCCGAATTCATCTTCATCACGGGCTGGAACGAATGGGTCGCCGGGCGGTTCGACAAATGGTACAAGTACACCGGGAAGGACAGCTATTACCCGGACGCGCTATTCGTGGACGAATACGACCACGAGTACAGCCGGGACATAGAGCCGATGAAGGGAGGCCATACCGACAGCTACTACTATCAGATGGTCTCCTACATCCGGCGGTTCAAGGGCGTCCGCCAACCCGCCAAGCCGGGTCCTCGGACTTCCGTCGCCATCGACGGCGATTTCGCCGACTGGAGCGACGTGAAGCCGGAGTATCGTGATACGATCGGCGACACGACTCATCGGGACCACAAGGGCTACGGCGGCACCCACTACACCGACGCCAGCGGGCGTAACGACATCGTCCTGTGCAAGATGACCCGCGACAGCGAGAACCTGTACTGCTACGTCCGGACCGCAGAGCCGATGACGCCCTGCACCGATCCGAATTGGATGCTCCTGTTCCTCGACGTGGACCTCGACCCCGAGACCGGCTGGCAAGGCTACGACGCCCTCATCAACGCGGAGGTGCTCGATTCCGACACCACCACCGTGAAGCGGACCGCCGATGGCCGGAACTGGCAGACGGTTGCCCAAGTCCCCTACCGGGTCCGCGGCAACGAGCTGGAGTTGCAGGCGCCGCTGTCCGCGATTGGATACAAGCCGGACAGCAGGTGCACCCTGGATTTCCACTGGGCGGACAACATCCGCCGAGACGGCAACACCCTGGATTTCGCCGGCGGCGGCGATCACGCACCCAATCGCCGGTTCAACTACCGCTGGCGGAGTCCCTGACACACGTTCCAGCGAGCGTTCGCAAGACGCAGAGTTTGTCATCCCGAGGCAAAGCCAAAGGATCTGGCTCGCGACCAGGAGGTGCCTCTCGGTCGCAGGCCAGATCCTTCGCTCCGCTCAGGATGACAGACACAGGGCGTGAGTCCGCCTTGATTCGTGCGACGACGGATGCACAGCCGCTTGCCGACACAAGCTGTCTATCGCGCCGAGACGACGGGCCAGACCTTCAGCATCGGCCTGTCCCCTGCGAGCGGCTCGACGGGTCCTGGGAACGGATTGGCGGAATCCCGCGTTCGCCCGAGGTAGTCGCGGTCAATGCGATACGGTGAGCTATCGGCCTGTTCATACGGCAATTCCGCGGCATCCGTCTTGCCGAGCAGTCCGGTCGTCACCACGCGCCGTTGTCGCTGAGCCCAGGCCTTGTCGAGCAAGATCTGGAGGTACACTCCGTCGGATCTCTCGACCAATTCGAGATTGGGATTGACGTCCGGCCGCACCAGAGCGTCGGGCTCGTGCTTCGACGGCTTGGCGCCGTGGAGGAAGACGTTGCCCGCCATGAATACGGGCAGCTTCGCTTCGTCGTATGCGGTCAGGCCGGCGTTGACGAAGATGTTGTTGTAGTACCGGTCGTCGCCGCTGGGATTCGGGTGCAAGCCGACGACCTCGGTGGAGTGCGGCTTGTGGTACGGCGTCTGGCGGCCTTCCGTGTGGATCACCTGGACGGCGCCTGCAATCAGATTGTGGACGTACGCGCCGCCCTGGGAGTTCACCAGCACGCCATGGCCCGAGAGCATCAGGTTGTTGTCCACCAGGAACGGGCCGTGGTTGACTTCCACGAACAGGTCGCGCCCGTTGTCGTGCAACAGGTTGGCGGTGACGCGGGTGCCCTGCGCCATCCAGTCCAGCCAGATGCCCAGGCACGTGCGAGAGATGTGATTTCCCTCGATGACCGTGTCGATCGCGCCGTGGAACTTGATCCCGGCCATTTCCGCGCCGGTGAACAGGCGGCGCATGTGGATTTCGTGGATCGTGTTACCGGTGACGGTGCAGAAGATCGGCCCCAGACTGCCGACGATTCCCGACTGCTCACAGTGGGAAATCTCGTTGTTGCGAACGATGTGCCCGCCGATGTTGTCCTTCGACCAGCCGCGTTTCAACCCGCGTTCGATGGTCAGGACGTACCCCTCAGCCGTGTCCTGCGAGGTGTTGTCGAACTCGTCGCCGTGCTTGCCGAGCGTGACGCCGGTGCAGATGGAATAGCGAATGTCGTTGTCCTCGATGATCCAGCCCTTGCTCCAATTCGTGCCGATCAGGCCGATCTGCTCTGCGGTCGGAGGCGCCCAGGGCGTCGCGGCGTGCATCATCGTGAAACCCCGCACGGTGAGGTAGTTGACGCTGGTCTTCTCGGGATAGAACACCGACTGACGGACGTTGATCTCGACCTCGGCCTCGTTGGGGTTGACGTCCTGGAACTGAGCCCAGATCGTGGTGTTCGATGCGTCCACCTGGGCGAACCACAGTCGCACGCCGGAGGAACCCTGCATTTGGGGAGATCGGAACACCAGGCAGACCGTCTTGACCCCACTGGCCGGCTTGATTTCCGCGATGAACGAGCGCCACGACTGCCAGTCCCCTGTATTGGGGACCGCACAGGCGCCGAGGAGTTCTCCTTCCGGCGAATCCAGACGGATCTCAATGGTCCCGCCGGTCGTCGCGGACGCGGCACGAATCTCCATCCGACGAGCATCCCGGCCGAAGTCCACCTGCTCGTAGCGAACCCAGTCGCCCTGCTCGATCCAGCCGATGCACTCCCCTCCCTCCGAGCAGGACGCCGTCTGGATTCCGTGCTGAGAGGCGAAACGCGCCGCGGGAGTCCTCTTGGCAGCATCGACACCCTCGCCGGGTGACAGCCAGGCGACATTGAGCAGATACTGCTGACTTCCCGGGACATAGGAGGAGGCAACCGCTCCGACCGGCTTCAATGCGTCTTCCAGTGAGACGGCTTCGATCAGCCAATGGCCGTTCAGGTAGACAGCGCCGGTGTGATGCTGCCGGTTCAGGGGGTTGAACCAGTCGCCGTGAATCAGGTCGCTGTAGGGATTGAAGTCCCCGAAGAGACTGTTGGGGACCACGGCCTTCCAGGTGTCGTTCTGGACCTTCTGCCAGCCCTTGACGACTTCGGAGCCTTTGATGACGACCTTCTCGCCGGGGGCGGCGCGGTAGACGATGCGGGCGCTGTCGGAGGTCCCGCCGCGAGGCGGATTGACCCGCTCGCGATAGGTCCCCTGGTGGACGGTGATCGTGTCGCCTGGCTGGGCGAGTCTCGCCGCGGCCGAGATGGTCCGCAGCGGCCGG
Organism: Phycisphaerae bacterium; assembly: GCA_017993835.1. Taxonomy (GTDB): domain Bacteria; phylum Planctomycetota; class Phycisphaerae; order Sedimentisphaerales; family Anaerobacaceae; genus PLanc-01. The sequence goes on along the minus strand of JAGOLX010000006.1, from coordinate 119,729 downwards.
GCGGCCGATCCGTCATTCGTGTCGTTTCCCCCCACGGAGACGTGGTACTCTGTGCCCGAGGATGGATTGGCCCCGCCGGCCCTGGCGACGCACAAGATCAGACCGAGTCCAGCGCACAGTCCAACACACTTGAGGATCATCGTCATTCGCATGGCAGACATCCTTTTCAAAGCGACATCGATGTTGTCCGACCTCTCGCAGCAACGCCCGGCGGATTCGAGATAGGGAAACTTCGCGGATGCTCTCAAAGAGCAGGAAGACGCCCACGACCGGGAATGCGGGTCCCGGTTCGCAGACACGAAAAACGGAGAGGTCGGGATTCGAACCCGAGGTAGAGGTTTACCCCCTACAACGGTTTAGCAAACCGTCGCCTTAAGCCGCTCGGCCACCTCTCCGAAGTATTCACTTGTAACCACTCGCGCCACGCCCTGACCCCCGGCGGCATATCGCCACGAGGACCCGAAACAGCCGACGCGCCTTGAGTTTACACGGAACCGGGCGGCCGTACAAGAAAATTTGCCGGGAGAATCGAGAGTGCTCGCAGGATCACCGGACAGGCCAGAAGACCTGGTCGCCCCCCTGCTCGCCTTGGCCCCACTGGCTGGGGACCCCGCCATCATCGTCGAAGTCCATGCCGAGACTGTACAGCAGGAAACCGCCAGGGGTCCGCTTGTAGACCAGGGGACCATTCGAATACGCATCCTGGGGCACGCGACGCAGGAAGCCCGATTCAACGAGCTGCGCCAGGGAGTCCGGGTACTCGCCGCGATCCGTCTCGTAGCGGATAGCCGCGAGGGTCGCGACGAGCGCCGCGAGGTCCGTCCGGGCCCGCCACGGCAGGTCGAGGACCCCCAGGCAGGCGGTCCCCAGAAGCCCGACGTAGGCATTGCGCCGGGCAAGGCCTTCGAGCGTGCCCTGCAGGCCGTTGGGCTCGCTGTGGAGTTCCCAAGGCGTCCTGCCTGCGGCGACCTGGATCTGGGCGAGGAACTCCTCCGCACAGTCCGTCGTCTGGCGCCGATCCAGGCCCAGGAGATCGGCGTTCTGTCCCGGTGTCATCGAATCGATCAACAGCAGGAACGGTCTTGGCAGTCCTTTCCACTGTGCGATGGTGACCCGCGGAATGCGGCCCTGCCCGTCTCCGTCGTCAGTGAACATCCGCTGAATGCCGTCTAACCAGATGCACCGTTCGAGCGTGAAGTCCAGTACGCCGGAATCCTCGTCTTCAGGCTGTTCGAGCTGTTGCTGAAGCGATGCCAGCGTCTGTGGCAGAAGGGATTCCTTCGCGAGGATGCCGCGCAGCGTGCCAGCCAGCAGCGTGCGAATGGACACTCCCAGGATCTGGTGAGACAGGACCTTGCGACCGTCGAAATGGCGAGCGAAGCGATACAGGGTCGCCGCATCGGCCAGCAGCAGGTCGTCTTCGCCGTCGAAGGCCCGCAGCTTGATCCGGGTATCCAGCGCGAAGGCCAGGTGCCGGGCGCCAACGGATTGCGGCATGCCGGCCAGCATCGCGCCATCGCCTGTGTAGAGGGGGCAGTAACAGGGTTTCTGCGCCCCCTGGGCCATGTGGTCCAGGGCCTCCTCGTTGGCGGTCACCCAGTTGCGCAACTGCTCGAACGCCTCCTCCGACCAGTCTCTCGGCAGCCCCCTGCGAAAGGTCGCTAGCGCCTCCGGCATACCGACGGCCGCTTGGAATCCTCGCTCATAGAAGGGGTGGGCATCGGCATTGGGATCGCATTCCGGCGGGCAGGATGCCTGGTTCATCTGCGACACGTAGTCCGTCGCGACCCGCACCCGAGAGTAATCCCACCAATGAGCCCACTGACCGGCGAAGTACAGGCCGTTGAGAATCATATGCGCCAGAATGATCGGGATCAGGGTCCTGCGTCGCCACCGCCAGAGGCCTGCGACCAGACCGAGAGCCAGCGCCGGGCCGAACCTGCCAAAGGGCGCCAGATGCGCCGCCGCGAACAGGACCGCCTGACCCAACAGAGCAGGCAACGGACCCGCCACCCGCTCCAGCGAGCGCTGGACGAAACCCCGCCAGAACAACTCCTCCAGAACGGGCACCACGAGAACGATGCGGAGGGCCAGAGCCACGAAGAACGCAAGGCTTTTCCCCTCCGGCAGGAACATGCGACTCACCGGCACGTTCAGGCCGACCGAGTTCATCGCCACCGCGACCAGCAGCATCAGCACCAGGGCTGCCGCCGGCAACAGAACGATGGCGGCAAGATCCAACCGACGGAGCCGAAACCAAACCAGATCGAGCCTGCCTGCCGCTCCAGTCCGCCTGGCCACCAGGACGATCAGGAGCATGGTCAGCACGTCCGCCAGCGGGACGAACAGGTGCGTGACCACGCCGTTCACGCTCAGACCATCAGCAGTGTACAACAGCGAGGACATCAGAACCGGCGACGTGACCGCCGCGATCGATACGAACAGGATGCCCAGAATCCGCAGTTTGCGTGGGGAACCGTTCGTATCCACCTGCGGGCCTGCTGCCAACTCTGACAAAATCCATGCCTCCACGGTAAGCCGAAATGTCCGTAAGAACCCGGCGCCGATTATACGGCGGCACGCAACCCACAACAATTCATTTCGGCGACCTGGCCCGCCCGTGGAGTTGCTGCATCCTCACGGCAGTCGCTTTGCCAGTTCGTCGCGGATCAATTGCATGGCGTGTTCGATGGGCGCGGGCAGATACGTGCCGGCCGCCATTCGATGCCCCCCGCCGCCGAACGCCGCCGCAATCTCGCTGACGTCCACTGCTGGAGGGGCGTCGGTTCCGCAACCATGCTGCGAATCGGGGCGGCTCCGCAGCGAGCAGCGGATGCGCCCGTCCCGCAATTCCACGAACAGCGCCGCCACTTGCACCGAGCCGATCCGCTGGCACTCGTTGACCATATTCTCGGTGTCGCGATAGGCGGCCCCCGTCCGCTCGAAGTCCTCGCGAACCAGATACTGCGACGCGTAGCGGCCGTCCATGTGCAGTTCGACCCTGTCGAGCAGGATGGCCATCAGGCGGAACCGGGCGGGAGAGAAGGTCTGATAGAGCTTGCGATAGAGATCGTTCGCGTCCACGCCGAGATCGATCAGCTCCGCACACGCAGCGAACACGCGGCTGTCCGTGTTGCGAAGATGGAACCATCCGGTGTCCGTCGCGATCGCCACGAACAGGGCCTGTGCGACGGTCCTGGTGATCGGCCGACCGAGCTGCTTGAGGAACTCCAACAGGACCAGGCCCGCCGCCGCGGCGGTGGGATCGGTAATCTCGACCCGGCCGAGCCCGTCCGATGTCACGTGGTGATCCACCACGAGGACCGGCGTCTGAACCCGTTTGAGGTAGTCGTCGAATCCCGGCAACTGGCTGTAGCTGTTCGTGTCCAGGATCACGACCAGATCGACGGGGCCGAGCTTGCCGCCGACGAGTTCCTCGATCTGCACGTCCTCGCCCAGCACGGGGACCTTCTCGTCGAAGAGAAACCCATACCAGTCGGGCATCGGCGAAACGAACAGCGGACGGACGGTCTTGCCGGATTCTCTCAATACCTGCGCCATCGCCGCGACGCAGCCGCAGGCATCTCCATCGGGCCTCAGGTGCGTCGTGACGAGGACGTGCTTCGCGCCGTCGATCAGCTCGGCCGCACGTCGATATGTTTCATTGCTCACGCAAGAACCTCTTCACTCGTGCTCGAAGATCATCTTCTGCACGTCGACGCCCTCGATGGCCTTGAGCTTGTCCATCATCTCGAAGACCGGTTTCTCCGGGCCGGCCATCTCCAGGAGCAGCAGGCCGTTGGGCGAGCAGAAGCTCTCCGACACGGCGTGCAGACCCAGGCGGGTCTTGATGCTGCATCCGTACTCCGTGAGCACTTCCTGCACCTTGCGGACGTGCTTCACGCGATCGGTGATGTGAATGCCCAGTACGATGTGTCTTGCCTCACTCATGGTGACCTCCTGTCGTGACCGTCTCTAGAATCGCCCTGGCTTGCTGGCAATCCCTGGTGATCTGCGCTGCGAGTTCCTCGGGCGAGCCGAACTTGTGCTGGCTGCGCAGGTGTTGAACGAAATCCATCGCCATCCACCGGCCCGTCATATCGCCCACGTCGGGAATGAGCAGGTGGGCCTCGATCAGGAGCGGATGCTCGTCTCCAAACGTGCGAGTCTGTCCGATGCTGAACACGGCGGGGATGTGCCTGCACTCCCGCAAGAGGTCCTGCTCCGTGGGGGCCGTCTCCACAAAGCCGGCATAGACCCCTTCGCCCGGGATGACCTGGTTGGCCTTGCCCAGGTTGAGCGTCGGGAAGCCCAGCTTCCGCCCGCGTCCCCAGCCCGACACGATGGGACCGAGGAGGCGGTAAGGCCGGGACAACGCAAGGGCGGCATCAGCCACATGGCCCGCCTCCAGCATGTAGCGGATGATCGTGCTCGATACTCGCAGGTGCTGGCCGGTCGCCAGCTCGATCTGACGGGCCGGGACGACCGTGACCTCGAAGCCCTTCGCCCGCCCGAAGCCGGACAGGGTGCGGACGTCGCCGGTCCTGCCGGTCCCGAAGTGGAAGTCCTCGCCTTCCACGAGGACCGCCGGTCGGATCGTCGCCATCAGGAACTCGTCCACGAAGGCCTCCGGCGAGAGGCTCAACAGGTCCCTGTTGTCTTCCAGGACGATGATGCAGTTGTCGGCATAGTCGTCCAGCAGGCGGAGTTTCGGCGACAGAGGCGTCAGCACGCCCGGCGCCTTCTCCGGGTGCAGAATCGCCACGGGATGCGGCTCGAACGTCATGACAACCATCTGGGCGCCCCGCTCGTGGGCGATCCGACGGGCGGTGCGGAAGATCTCCTGGTGGCCGACGTGTACCCCGTCGAAGTTCCCGATCGTCAGGACGCATCCCGGCGGGACCTGCCCGAATTCCGAAAGCTGCATAAGGGTTCTCATGACCGGACCAGTGTACCCGGCCGGAACGGACATGCAACGCCTTTTTGCGCGCACCCGGTCTTAGCGCGCCTCCTGATCAAGGCACACCCGAAGCGGGCGTGCGGGGGAGGTTATCGGGACGCAGTCGCCAAGGGTTCCCGAAGTGCACTGAGACCGGATGAGCCGCTTTCATACGTGGGACCATTTTTCTTGGAACCCGCGAGACTGCGGCGTAGAATAGGCCCGTTCAGCGCCAATTCGAATCGACGATTGAAGGGGCAAGACGATGAAACGGCTCGCACGCCAAACGGCAACCATCCTCGGCATACTGGCGGTCCTGACAGGCTGCAAGAGCACCTACTACTCGACCATGGAGAAGTTCGGCTACCACAAGCGGGACATCCTGGTGGATCGCGTACAGGATGCCCAGACCGCCCAGGAACAGGCCAAGAAGCAATTCCTGACCGCCCTCGAGCAATTCACCGCCGTGGTCGGCTACCAGGGTGGGGAACTGGAGACGACTTACAAACGACTGAAATCCGAGTTCGAACGCAGCGAGGAGAAGGCCAAGACGGTCCACACGAGGATCGACAACGTCGAGGAGGTCGCCAAGGCGCTGTTCCGCGAGTGGGAGAAGGAAATCGATCAGTACACCAACGCCAATCTCAAACGGGAAAGCCAGCGGAAACTCGAACAGACGCAGGCTCGCTACGTCCGCCTGATCGAGGCGATGCGCCAGGCGGAGACGCGAATCGCGCCGGTCCTGGACGCCTTCCGCGACCAGGTTCTGTTCCTCAAGCACAACCTCAATGCCCAGGCCGTCGGCTCGCTGGAGGATGAGTTGGTTTCGGTTCGGACCGACGTGTCCTCCCTGGTTGCAGCCATGGAGGCGTCAATCGACGAAGCCAGCGAGTTCATCAAGGCCATGAGCAAGGAGTAGTCGCGGCTGGTTTGGCGTCCGGCCGTTCACCACTGGCCTATTCCCACGCCGATCTCGACCTTCATGGCGCCGGCAACGGTGAAGTTCACAGGCAGTCCCGTCCCCGGCGCGACGAGGAAATTCCTCGCAACGTACGACAGCTTCAGCGTCTGCTCCGGGCTGGAGGCATTCAGTCGGACCCGCAGCAGCGAGTCGGGCGGCAGGGTCACATTCTTCGGACCCGGGCCCTCCGCTTTCTCCAGGTCCATCGGCACCGCCGACCTGTTGCGGATCGTGAATCGCACCGCTTTGCCCTCCCGTTGGATATCGGTGATTCGCACCGCAGCAACGAAGAGGAGTTCCAGATACTCCCGGCGACCGATGATCTTGTCCTCAAACCAGATGGCAGTGCGACCCGCTTCCAGGGCCTCCTTCACCGCAGGGATCGTCTTTTCCTTCGCGAAGACCAGCGTCATGGGACGGTGCTTCTCCGCCGTCGAGACCTCCACCAGCGACGGGGCATGGATGTCCGAATTGGCCATGAAGGTCAGGTTCTTATCGAGGGCCCACTGATGCACGCTGGCGGAGTACGTGTCTCCGTTGACGACCTCGATCCCTCGCATGTACTTCTTCTCATAGAGCGTCGTGTGGATGTCGAACCAGCCGATGTGCTCGGGTTTCCAGTCGGGGTGGTTCCACCAGATAAAGGCCCCCTGCTTGTCGGCGGCAGCCATGCAATCCAGCAGGTCCTTCGTGTCGAGCGGATTGATGTCATCGAGGAACAGGGCATTGAAATGTCCCGGCGGGGTGTCCCGCGTGATCTCGGTCCCTCGGATCAGCAGGATGCCCTTGTCCTTGGCCGCGGGCAGAGCGATGTCGTAAGGCCGATTGTGGTTGGTCGGGATATCGTTCTTGTGCGGCTGGTACTCGATGTGATCCGTGATCGCAATCGCGTCCAGACCCTCCCGCCAGGCTTCGTCCACGCGAACGGTGGGCCAGACGTTCCCATCGGAAAACACCGTGTGCTGGTGGAAATCGCACTTGAGCGTCACGTAGCCCGGGATGTCCGGAATGCGGACTTCATGTCGCACCTGGGCGAGGACGCCGCCGGCGCAGAGCAGCATCGCCACAAGACCGAGAACCGCCAATCGCAAGCACATCGTTCGTCTCATCGCAGAACCCTTTCATCGAATCTGTCGTTCGTTGCCGCGGCCTCCGGCGCGGCCGTTTGCAGGATACCATGTCCCTCGCCTGACCACAACCGCGGAATCCGCATCACCCGCCGGAGCGACCCTGTCCGAACCAGCGGTTGAAGAACTCCACCATGTTGGGGTCCTGCGCGTTGGCTCCGAGCGCGTGGACTCCGAACGCCCCGCCGCCGATGGCAACGTAGCCGACTGCGGCGCCGCCGAGAGCGATGGTTCCAATCGCCAGGCCGCCGATGGCCAGCAGCGCGCCGAGGGCAAGACCCCCGGTGGCGATCAGACCCAGCGCCACGCCGCCCAGCCCCCAGACGCCCAATGAGACGCCGCCCATAGCGAAGCCCCCCACTGCGACCGGTCCGACGGCAACGATCCCCTTGGCGATTCGGAGTCTGCCGGTCGCCCGGTCGATCAGGCTGCCCGTCACGATGTGCAGCAGGGGCAGGCCGAACAGCTCCAGGCGGGAGCGGTATTCGTAGTCGAACAGGCGACGGAGCGGACACCCGCAATGGGGACACTGCATCGCTCGCGAGGAAATCTCCCGCTGGCACTCAGGACAGTTCATGAATGACATTGGACTTGGCCCTTTCCGTTCCTTGCGATCCGGAATCCCACGCCGGCAGCGAGGATCCCGCCGGTCGTCAGGTCCATCTGCATCATTTGAGTCTATCGAGCCACTGACGCTGCATCCGGTCGGCCTCCTGGATGTGCTCCTCGTGCGTCTGGAGTTCGAACTCCTTGAGGATATCCGCGACGCGAACCTCGGGGTCCAGGCTCTCGATGATCGTCCACTCCTCTTCGTGGAACGTGCTGATGCGGACCTTGCGGCCGTACTTGGCCTCGATCTCGCGGAACCGCCTGCAGAACGGCCAGGAGTGCAGAAACGCCTTCTCCAGGTTCACCGGCGCGCAGACCCACGTCGCATACTGCCCGGTGGAGGCGACTGCCTGGCCGTCGATGTCGCAGATCTTGCTCGTGCCTTTGCGGGTGCTCGATACGACGCAGTACTTGTTCTCCCAGGCCCGCGTGTTGACCATCGACCCGCCGGCAAAGGCGGACGCCCAGAAGACCAGTTCGGCGCCCGCCTCGCGGAGCTTGCGCCAGCCGTCGTGCCACTCGATATCGAAGCAGATCTGGGCGCCGAGAACGCCGACGTCCGTCTTGAAGACCGGCGGCTCCGGACTGCCCGGCATGATGCCCTCGTCCATCTCGCCGGTGGTCGGGTGCATCTTGCGATACTGGCCCACGTACTGGCCGTTGCGGTCGATGAAGACTGCGGCATTGTAGTACCGCCCCCCTTCGACCGTCTGGATCGGGCAGACGACGTGACATTTGTGCTGGGCCGCGAAGTCCGCGAAGGGACGCGAGAACCGCCCGATGGGCTCTTCCGAGCATTCCGCGACGGGCTGTCTCTCGGAGGCCAGATTCACAAAGGGAAACGCCTCGGGCAGACACACGATGTCGGGCTCGAACGGCAGGACCTCCTGCATCCTCGCCAGCATCAGGCGGCTCATCTCCTGTGCGTTGTCGCCGCGGAGACCGTTCTGCGAAATGGTCGCAATCCAAACCTCGCGAGGCAGGCGGGCCCCCCGCCGGACGGGTGCTGCGGCACCGGAGCCCCCAGCCTGTCCGAAGGCGGCCGTCACGCCCAATCCCAGGCCCATCGAGGCCGCTCGCACGAAGTCCCGACGTGTCCACTTGCTCCTCGCGTCCGACATGGCGGTCTCCTTTCCTTTCACTTCAAGAAATCCGGCAGATACTCGATGCCGCCGGCGCCGTCTTCGACCCGGTCCTGCGGTCCTCGCTGTTGTTTGATGCGTTCGTCCCTCAAGGCGATGTACGAACCGTGCATGATGCGATCCTCCCGGCCCGGCCCGGCAACGACACGGACGGCGCTGCGGTCCAGCAACCCCTTGCTCTTGACGTTGATGGCCCGGCACCGCATCTGGCACAGGCCGCACCCGACACATCGATCATCCCGCACGACGGGAGCCAGGCGTCCGCTGCCCTCGATGGGGTCGCCCCTTTCATCCGTTTCGCCGCCTACGCGGATGAACTCGATGGCATTGTAGCCGGCCATCCGGCATTCATCAACACACAGTTGGCACGCGTCCCGACCCGCATGGGGCAGGCACGTCCCGCGGTCCACCTGCGCGCACCCAATCCTCGCCGCCCGCTTCTCCTCCAGGGACAAGGCCCTCACCGCCCCCGTTGGGCAGACCTGTCCGCAGTTGTTGCAGGTCGGCTCGCACCCCGACCAGTCCGCTGTCACCCTGGGCGTCCACAGTCCGTTGAATCCGTGCTCGAACCCTGCGGGTTGCAGGACGTTGTTGGGACAGACCTTGATGCACTGGCCGCAGCGGACGCACAGTTGCAGGAACTTGTCCTCGGGAACGCTGCCCGGCGGGCGAATCGGGATCTCTCGTCGAGCAGAGGCGCGGCGAGTCGCGAGGGGCACGCCAACGCCAATCACCGCGGCGCCGCCCAGGCCGGCCAGAACGCCGCGACGGGACAGGACCACCTCGGGCCCACTCGGGGCTCGCTTCACAGGTCGCCATCGCCACGCGAATTCCACAGCCCCCATGGGACAGACAGCACTGCAGGCGTGGCAGGACGCGCAGTTCAGAGGCCGCGTGGAGAAATCGTCTCGGATGGCCGCGAAGGTGCACACCTCGATGCAGCGTCCGCATTTGACGCAGGTGTCAGTCACTCTGCGCTCCCTCAGGCGCAACACGCTGCACAGGGAGAGCAGTGCCCCCGTCGGGCACACGCAACGGCACCAGAACCGCCGGCCCAACAGGCCCAGGCAGAACATCAAGACGACGAGCAGGATCGAGATTGCGTGACCGAGGTTCCCCGGCGGGATCAGATGCCAACCCTTCAGGAGGCCGGTCTGGGCCGGGGTTGCGATCAGGAGCATCGCCCGGGTCAGGACCGCCATGGCAGCCACGAACCCCGAAAGCAGCACGCCGAATACCGCAGCGATCATCACGACGCCCAGCACATAGTATCTCGCGCTCGTCCAGCAGCCCTCTCGCTTCGTGGAGGCGACTGGGACCACCCTGCCGAGCAGCCCGTCGAAGAGGTCGAACAGCGTTCCGAATGGACACACATATCCGCAGAACGCGCGGGGCAGCAGCAGGCACAGGCCGATCACGCCCGCCGCGATGGGCAGAGACCAGACGAGCATCCTCGCCGCAACCGCCGTGGAAACACTCACCAGCGGGTCCAGAAAGAGAAACAGCTCGGCATCCACGATCTCCCTGGCATGGAACGCCTCCGCGTACTGGCGGGAACCGTAGGGCCAGCACACGTAGAAGAACAGGGCAAGAAAGGCGATCAGGCACGCGGCCTGCGCCGACCGACGGACCAGCCAGGCTGACCGGCTCGGTCCCAGGCGCCTGTGGGTCCGCGACAACGCTGCGTGGAGATTCAGGCCCATCCCTGCCCCCTGCTACCGTCCGGCCTTGCTCATCCCGCCGGCGAGCGCCTTGGCGGTCGCATTGAGGATGGCTTCCGAGGTCATCGTGGCCCCGGTGACGGCATCCACGCCTTTGACGCCCTGCCTAGCGACAATCTGGTTCGGCGTGTCCGTGAAGGCCGAGTAGAACTGCTTCTCCTGGTGCTCGGTGATTCGGACCGATTGAATCCGCCCGTCCTTGACCGCGACCTCGACGTGCAGCGGGCCGGCGTACGCGATGCTCGCCGCCCGGTAAAGCCCGTCCGGGACCCGCGTGACATCCAGCAGATCGAACAACTGGACCGCCTGGATACCGGCCTGTGCCCGCTCTTTGCCCTTTGCGACATCGCCCTCGCGACCGGCGGAGTCCCGGCCCGCCAACGCTTTGCGATAGTAGGCGAGCGCCTCGGTGTACCGGCCTGCGAGCCGACACGCATCGCCCGCCGCAAGGTACGCCGCGGTCGGCATGTCGGAAGTTGCTTTCTGCTCCGCCAGTTTCAGGGCCCTGTCGAATTGGCCCATGTCCGCCCACAGCTTGATCAGCGATCCATGGCGGGTGTAGTCGGATCGCACCTGTGCCAGGGTCTCCTCCGCCATCTCCGTGCAGCCCAGTTTCCAGTAGCAGTGCGCCAGATCGATCGCGCCGACGTGGACGCCGTACCTGGCGGCAATCCGCCACCAGAAGACAGCGCGGGCGTAGTCCTCCATCAGGTCGTGGAACATCCGCCCGAGCGACTCCGCCGAACGACCCAGCTTGCCCCGGTCGTCTTTGTGCCGGATCATCAGAAAATGCACGAGCTTGATCCCCTCCTTCCACCGCCCGGGGTTCGGATTGATGACGTCCCAGATGTACTGGCCGACGTTCTTGTTCGCGTCCCACTGCCCCTCCGCCTTCAGGGGCCAATCCAGATCCAACGTGGACGGATAGGTCAGCTCGACCGAGTCCCACCAGTCCGGCGGCATCGCGCCCATCCGCTGGATCAATTCCTCGACCTGGGCGCGGGTCCGCGTGACGGGTTCCTGCGCCGACGGGCCTGCCCCAGCATACGCACCACTCCGTGGGATCCCCGTCGAAGCGACAACCATGATGAACAGGAGTTTTCTCATATGTCCTACCCTACATTCGCCCGTTGCCAACACAAATCAGATGCGAGAAGGTCCTCAGGAACATTCGCCCGTTGGCGACCGCGGGCGTTGCGTGGCTTCTCTCGCCCAACGGATTGACCGCGAGCAATTCATACTTCGGTCCGGCCCGAAGAACGACCACGTCGCCATCGGCCGTCATGCAGTACAGTTTGCCCGCCACACAGACCGGCGACCCGAAGTACTTCCCGGCGGGCTTCTCGCTCCAGAGCGTCTCCCCGGTCTTCATGCGAAGACACGACACTTTGCCCTGGTCCAGAAAGAGAAACAGGCGGCCTTCGAATACGATGGGCGTCGGCACGTACGAGATCGCTGCGCCGTCGAGGGCATAGACCTCGGTTACTGTGGACGACGAGTCGCCACCCGGCGGCTTCACCACCGCCATGCGAATGCCTCGTCCCCCTTCTCCGCAGTTGGCGACGATCAGCCCGTCGGCCAGCACGGGCGAACTGACCGCTCGAGCTGGCAACACATCTGGGGTCTTCCATAGGATCGCGCCGGTTCCGAGATCCACGCCGGCCACGCCGTACAGATAGCTCGCAAAGACCAATTGGGAACGCCCTTCGCGGTCCTGACGCACGCACGGCGTCGAATAAGACCCGGCCAACGTCTCGGCATGTTCCCGTCGCCACCGGAGTTGCCCGGTCCGCCGGTCGAAGGCAAACCACTCGCTCGACCTGGCCGGGCTGCCTTTGTCCTGCTCCTGCGAAAGGACGACCAGATCCTCGTAGACGATGGGCGAACTGCCCATGCCGTGACGCGTGCGGCTGCCGGGAAGGCGAGCGGTCCACGCGGGTCCGCCGTCGTGCGTCTGGGCGACAAGGGTGGTCTCGTCCTTGCCGGGCCAGACGCTGTAGACACGTGCCTCGTCGAGAGCGGGCGTCGCGCTCGCGTAGCTGTTGAGCGAGTTCATCGGCACCTTGCTCAGGTCGCACCGCGTTCGCCACAGCTCGCAGCCGTCGGAGGCGTTCAGGCATAGCAGGACGCCGGAGAGTGCCTTGCTATCCGCCGCAGTCACGAATACCTTGTCCCCCCAAACCACGGGCGACGAGTGTCCCCCGCCCGGCAATTCGATCCTCCAGGTGTGCTGGGGGTGCGACCATTTCACCGGGATCGACGGATCGTCGCTGAGACCTTGTCCGTTCGGTCCGCGAAATCGGGGCCAGTTCTCCGCCTGCACTGAGATGGCCATGAAAAGCAGGGATACCAATGCGATCGTGTGGCTCAAGAAAAGTCGTCTGACCTGTGCGGATCGTTTGTACATGCACTCATCCTCTCTCCCTCGCTCTGGCATCCGGCCGGCGGTCCCGTCCGGTCTTCCGACCGGCACCCTGGCCGCCCGCCATGCCCCCAGGAACATCATTGTGCCGATCCGGGCACGTTTTGCAAGCATAATGCCCGCCGGACTGTGAGAGGGATTTGGATGACGAACGATGTGGACACTCCGGGACAGAGGACGGAGTTCAGAACTTCCGCAGCAGGCCGACGACGACTGCTTCGATGCGACAATCGTCGGAGTAGATGGGCTCATAGCGCGAATTCGCCGGCTGCAGGCGGGCCCGTCCGGGCTCCTTGTAGAAGCGTTTGACCGTGGCTTCGCCTTCGTGGACCACGGCGACGACGATCTGGCCGTTCTGGGCCTGCTCGGCGCGCCGGCAGATCACGAAATCCCCCGGTTGGATGTCCTCCTCGATCATGCTGTCGCCCGAGACCCGCAGCGCGAACAGGTCGTCCCCAGTCCCAAAACAAGATTCCAGAGATAGTGTATCTCTGTTTTCGACGGCCTCGACGGGCAGGCCCGCCGCGACGCGCCCCAGCAGCGGGACTCCCCCCCCTGCAACGTCGTCCCCTTCGGGCGCCTCGACAGGCGAACTCTCAAGCACTCTTCGCCCGCGGGAGGTCAACTTCAAAGAGCGAGCCCTGCCCGGGGAAGTCGTGAGCAGCGACTTTCTTTGCAGCTCGGCGAGGTGCTCGAACACAGTGCTTCGGCTCAGGCTCAGCGCCGACGCCAGGTCGGCTATCGTCGGGGAATAGCAGCGGTTCCCCTGGAAATCGGCGATGTGACGAAGCACCTGAAGCTGCTTGGGGGTGAGACCGTCGACGAGGTTTGCGTCTTTCGCCGGCATCCTGCGTTTCCTCCTTGGCGGTGGCAATGGGTTGATCTGCGACAGGCGTCCCGGCGGGCATCTTCTCACATCGGGTTCCCGCCAGCACGCCCACGATCTCCGCAAGCGACTCCAACAGGCGCGTCAGATGTCCCGACGAGGGGTCGTCGGAGACCCGCCGGGAACCCGGCCACACGCTGAGATAGTCGCCCCCAGGCCCAAATTTGCACGCAGGTCCGATCCGTCCGATTCTATACCTGTCCATCCTTGGCGCCCTGTCCTTCCTGGTTGTTTCGAATGCCGTTCTGTTGGCTTCCCTTCTATCGACCGGCCCCCCCGAAAAACCCAAACAAAAACCGAACAAAACACCCCCCGCCGGACGCTTTTCTGCGTCGGATCGTCGGCACGATTGCGACCCACCATAATATGGGACGGATGACGCAAAAAGTCCCGACCCGCACGACGCACAGCCCGCAACGGACCCGCCGCGGGGCCAGGGCAACTGCATGGGAATCGGACCGAGCGGCTTGCAGTGTGCCCGTAAGGGCATGTCCTCCAAGGCATAGAAGATGACGCCTGACGGCGTCACTACAAACCGGGCCATCTCGCCGTTCTCATCCGAGGGGTCGTCGCACGGGGGAACATGCAATCCCCTTGGTCGAGGAGGCCTTTTTTCTTGTCAAACCACGACCGGCGTGCCATAATGCCTAATGGAAAGACGCCTTGGACAGACCTGCGGCGAATGGTTCAAGGTCCGGGCGGGAGGGGCAGTACGCAGCCCGCCGGGATGGGTGCTCTATATCGTCAATCAGAGTACTTCCATTGCCGCAGCGTCTCGGAGGTGGGGATTTCACGTATGCAACAGGACGAACGAGAGTTACGTAGGCTGCATGTCTTTTGAAGGAGGACGATCATGTCAAGAATGCGGGTATATCTGACGACGACTGTTCTTGCCCTGGGACTGGCATCGACGAGCCTGGCAGACGGGCTCGATCCCAATCTCATCGGCTGGTGGCGTTTCGACGAAGGCACGGGTACGACGGCCGCGGACTCCGGCGTCAATGGCCTGGACGGCGCGCTCGTCAACGGCCCCGTCTGGCGTGCCGACGGCCTTCGCAACGGATGCCTGTTCTTCGATGGCTACGACGACTACGTCCAGGTCGCGCAAGACGTGAGGCTCAACCCCGGGACCGGCAGCTTCACGGTCGTCCTCTGGGCCAATGTGGACGCAACCGCAGGCACGCGAGGAGATGCGAACTGGGACCTGGCGGTAGCCAAGCGGGACTCGGGCAGCGCTGGGTACTACGTCGGAGCGGACCGCAATCAGGGAGCCTCGACGGAAACGGGATGGCGATTCATGCTGGGAAACACCGCCGCCGCCAGGACGGATACGCCCTACGTGCCCGCGCCGTTGGGAGAGTGGGTGTTCGTGGCCGCCGTCCTGGATCGTGCGCAGAACGTGCAGAAGATCTCCGTTGACGGCGGGCTGACCTGGGCGACACAGACCCCGCCGACGGGGTCCATCGCACCGGCGCGGGATCTCGGGATCGGGTGGGACATCGGGCAGAACAACTACTGGTTCCGCGGCCGGATCGACGAGGTGGCGCTCTTCAGCCGGGCCTTGTCCGACGCCCAGATCCTGCTGATCCTGCAGGAAGGCATGACCCCCGCGCTGGCGAAGGACCCGCAGCCGCGGAACGGCGCCACGGACGTGCTGCGCGATGTCACTCTGGGCTGGACGCCGGGACTGTACGCCGAAACGCACGATTTGTACTTCAGCATGAATCTCGCGGACGTCGAAACGGCCACCAGGGCCAATCCGCTGGGCATCCTGTATGGACAGGATATGGACAATCCTGAATTCGATCTGCGGCTGCTGGACTACGGGCAGACCTACTACTGGCGGATCGACGAGGTCAACGGCGCGCCAGACCACACCGTCTTCCAAGGCGAGATCTGGCATTTCGAGACCGAGCCGCGAGCCTATCCGCTTGCCGGCGCACAGATCACGGCCACCGCGTCGAGCGCCAACACCCTCGCGGAAACGGCCGCCAACACGATCGACGGGTCCGGCCTCAGTCCCGACGATCAGCACTCGACCGACACCGCCGACATGTGGCTCAGCGGCGTGATCGGCGACGGCCAATCGGCCTGGATTCAGTATGAATTCGACAAGGTCTACGCGATCCACCAGATGCTGGTCTGGAACCACAATTCGGAGATCGAGGCCATGGCCGGCCTGGGGATCAAGGAGGCGACGGTCGCCTACTCGCTCGACGGCGTCACGTGGGTCGATCTGGCCGGCAATCAGGAATTCGCCAAGGCCACTGGGAAGGCCGACTACGCTGCCAACACGACGGTTCCGTTCGGCGACGTAGCCGCGAAGTACGTCCGAATCACCGCCGTGAGCAACTGGGCGGGCATCTTCAAGCAATACGGCCTGAGCGAAGTCCGCTTTCTCTATACCCCGATGGCCGCGAGGCAGCCCGATCCGGAGAGCGGCGCCGTGGATCTGGACGCGGGACTGACTCTGACCTGGCGTCCGGGCAGGCAGGCCGTCGAGCACAGGGTATTCCTGAGCACCGACGAACAGGCGGTCCTCGACGGCACGGCGCCCTTCGTCACGGTGTCCGAGCCCAGTCTCAGCACCGACACGCTGAACCTCGGACAGACCTACTACTGGAGAGTGGACGAGGTCAACAACGCGGCGCCCGTCCCGGTCTGGGAAGGCGAGGTCTGGAGCTTCACCACGCTTCAATACGTCGTCGTGGACGACTTCGAGAGTTACACCGATGTCGAAGGGGGCACGATCTACCAGACCTGGGTGGACGGCTGGGAGAACGGCACGTGCTCGCAGGTGGGCCATTGGGACCCGCCATTCGCGGAGCAGGCAATCATCCACGGCGGCCGCCAGTCCATGCCGCTGTCATACGGCAACACCAAGTCGCCCTACTACTCGGAGGCCGTACGGTCCTTCGCCGACTCGCAGGACTGGACCGAGTACGGGATCGGGACCCTCACCCTGTACTTCCGCGGCGCGATGGACAACACCGGGCAGCTCTACGTCAAGATCAACGACACCAAGGTGCCCTATGACGGCAACGACGCCGACATCGCGAGCCTGGTCTGGCTCGCGTGGAACATCGATCTGTCCACTGTGAACGCCGACCTGGAAGAGGTCGAAGAGATGACGATCGGCATCGAAGGCTCCGGAGCGGAGGGCATCCTGTACCTCGACGACATCCGGCTCTATCCTGCAGCGCCCGACTCCGGCACATCGGCAGAGCCCAATCGCGCCAATCTGATCGCTCACTACACCCTCAACGGCAACGTCGCCGACAGCTCGGGCAGCGGTCACGACGGCGTGTTGAACGGCGACGCGGTCTACACGGCCGGGATCCGCGGCCAGGCCGTCGAGTTCGACGGATTCGACGATCATGTCCGCATAGCAGATGATGCCAGCTTGAACCCGGGGACCGGCAACTTCTCGATCTCGTTCTGGGCGCGCCTGGACACGACGCCGGGCGCCAGCGGCACCACCAACTGGGACCTCGCGGTCGCCAAGCGAACCGTAGGCAGCAACGGATACTACGTCGGTGCCGACCGGAACCAGGGGACCGCCGACCAAGCCGGCTACAAGTTCATGCTGGGGGACACGACGCCCAAGAGAGTGGACACGCCCTTCGTCCTGGTGCCGCTGGGAGAGTGGGTTTTCGTGGCCGCGGTGCTGGACCGGGACCAGAACCTGCACAAGATCTCCGTGGACACCGGGCAGACCTGGCTGACCTCGACGCCGCCGGCGGGAACAATCGCACCTGCCAAGGACCTCGCCATCGGATGGGACATCGGGCAGAATAACTACTGGTTCCACGGGACGATCGACGAAGTGCGAATCTACAACCTGGCGCTGACCAACGACGAAGTTCTCTGGCTGGCCAATCACTGACAGAGTCCAGCGGGGTGTAAAGGAGATTCATAGTGTCTGACAAGACAATCGGACGAACTGCTCGCCGGAACGGCCGACGCGAGAACGGGGACATTGTGCGCTGCGCAGCGTGGGTGGCATTCGTCCTGCTCATGTGCGCGCCGGCCCCGCAGATCGCGACCGTCCGGGGACGCGAGCAGTTCGTCCGACAGGAAGCTGCCTTCCCTGTGGTCTATGACCCGCCGGTCGAGGCCAACAGCGTCGATCCGGTTCGCTACGAGGTTCTCCGCGGCGACTTCCACATGCACACGGTCTACTCCGACGGCTCGCTCACCCCGACCGACCGCGTCATCGAGGCCTGGCAATACGGCTACGACGTGATCGCCATCACCGACCACGGCAGCGTCCGCGCCTACGAGGAGGCCCGCATCATGGCCGCTGCCCTGGGCATCCTGCTCCTTCGCGGCGTGGAGACGGGGATCAGCTCGAATGAGCATGTCGTTGCGCTCGACTTCTCCGCCGGCTATGAGCCGCGGGACGCGCACCAGTGGGCCGAGATCCCAGGGCAGGCGAGGGTGTTCTATCAGGACGAATGGCGTCGTCTGGTTTCACTCGGCGGCTATGCCCTCTACGCCCACCCCCACGTCGGACTGCGAGAGCCGATGCTCTGGGGAATCCGCCAGGGACTTCTTCTGGGAATCGAGGTGAAGAACGACGTCGTCGGCTCGGGATGGAACACCGTGTTCAGCCACGGCACGTGGTGGTATCCGTCTGCGTTCGATTGGGCGGTCGATTACGGCCTGACGATCTTCGCGAACTCCGACGTGCACGGTGCCCGCAGCGACGCCGAACAGGCGACCACGCTGGTCCTCGCCAAGGAGCGGTCGGTGGCCGGCGTGATGGAGGCACTCCGCGCCGGGCGGACCGTCGCCACCTTCAACAACATGCTCTGTGCCCACAAGTGGGTCCTCGATTTGCTGATGGCAAGCATGGTCGGCGTCCGACTCAACCGGACGGAGGACGGCAAGGTCTTTCTCCGCTTGCGAAACCTCGGCCCGAAGGAATTGACAGCCGAGGTCGAGGGCATCCCGGTCGAATCGATCACGCTCGGCGCGTACCAGGACATCCTTGTCGGCCTGCGGCGCAAGCCGGAAGCACTCACCGTAACGTGGAAGAACCTGTACATCCGCCCCGCCACGAACCTGACGACCACCTACCTCCTGGCCGGCGCGGAGCCGTGACAATCTGTGGAGTCTCAGCCGGACATCTGCCGATACAGGTCCGCATACGTGCTTGGAATCAGCCCGACCGCGCGGGCGTGCGCGAATGTCAATTCCAGCATCTTCATCTCCGGATCGAATGAGTGCAGCGACCACGGATGCCAGATCAGCGAAACGTGGGGCTTGCCCTCCGCCCGGGCCTTGTCCAGAAAGACCCGGTTGATCCGAGCCTCGTCCTCCGGCGTCTTGACAAACTGCGACGGGATCGCCTCGGGCATGAGCGAGGGCCACAGAGTCAGACGCTTGGCGCCCCAGCGGTTGTGGTTCTTCAGCAGGTTCTCGTGCCAGCCGTGACCGGGCAGTTCCCACACGTCCGCGAAGCCGTCGGCGCCGTAGTGGAATGGCGCCTCGATCAGCGCGGGCATCGAGCAATCGGGCCCCCACAGCAGGCTGCTCACGTACTTGAAACCCGCGGCCCGAACCAGTTCCAGCACGTCGGCCGCCCCCTTCAGGCCGGTGTCGAATCCAACCGCGGACCGCAACCCGATGCACGACCGCTCGAAGACCTGTTCGATCAGTTCCTTGGCCTTGAAGATCTCGACCCTCTTCTCTTCCGCCGACACGGCCCGCCCACACATCGCGTTGTCACGGAGCAGCTTGTGGCTCCAGGTGTGTGAAGCCACCTCGAAGAGCGGATCGGCGAACAGCGTTTTGTACTCGGCGGCGTTCGCCTCCAGCGTCCGGCCGACGATGAAGAACGTCGCCGGCATCTCCAGGCGCTTGTGGACCTCCACGATCTTGCGGCACGCCTGCAAACAGGCGGGCGATTCCGTGTCGTACGCCGCGATGTACCGCGTGCCCGTCTTGGGCGAAGGGCTGTCGGCCGCTCGGCCCTGCGAGGTCCCCGCGAGGACGGCAACGCCCAACGCCGTACCCATCAGCTCTCTTCTGGAAACACGATGCATACCGATCTCCTTCACCGCAATGCCTCGTGCGTGCCCGGCACGGCGTCGAGCACGCGGATACTGTCAACTCGGTCGAGAAGGCTGCCCGCAGGTCCGCTGCCGAGGTCCAGCGGCGTCACGGCCACGCGGTTGACCACCGCAACCGTGGACGCGTCGATGTCATAGCTCCACAGGTCATGGATGACGTAGGGTCTGCCCTCCACGAAGCCGAGAAACAGCATGACGTGTCCCTTCATGCACAGCAGCGTGAGGGCCGGCGACGCGGGCCCGCGGAGGACTGCGAGTTTCTCCTGAGCCAAGCCAATCTCGGGATTTGCATAGACTTGGCGGCCCACTTTGGCCTGCTCCGAGGAATTTCGTGGCAGGACTAGACCCACCGTCGCGAACACCTCCTGGATGAACCGGGAGCAATCCTGCTCGCCGAAGAGGCCGCCCCAGCCGTAGGGGGTGTTCAGGAGCTTGAACGCCTGCTGGATGATCGTCCGCGGCGTGTAGGGGAGATAGCCCAGGCTCACATCGCTCTTTTCGATGTACGCCGGTTCCAGGGTGCAGACGCCGTCCGAATCGCGCCGCGGCGTCAGCACACGGAGCGTGTCCGCACCCGTGTCCCGCGCCACAACCAGCCGGGCGCCCATCTGGGCTCGCCCGAGGTGGTTGCGCAGGTCCTCGTCCGCATAGAGGTCGGCTTTGGCAACGGTGACAACCGCGAACTGGCCCGACCGGACGTAGGCGCGGACCACGTCGCGTTCGCACATCGCCACGCGCTCGGCCTGGACCCACCCGCGCAGGGTCTCGCCGACGGCGTACAGCCACCGCCCGTCCCGGCTTCCATGAAGGACCGCGACCGGCGAGGCGACATCGAGCGTGCTGTCCTGCAAACGATCGAAACTGAGATTGAGGTCCGCGTTGTAGAGTCCCTCCGCCACCGGCAGGACGCGATGATCGCAGAAACCAACGATCAGGCCGAAACGCACGTTGACCTCGGGCGCGATGGCATCCAGGTCCATGTTGCCCCGAAGGTCCTGCCACCATATGTCATCCGGCTGTCGAGCGTTGGCAAAACAGTAGCCGCGACCTGCGACCGAGCGCAGGCAGGCGTCGAGGTCGGCCTTCAGCTTTTTGCCATCGACTGCATCGTTGAAGTCGGCGATACTCGCGACGCCAAGACCCGCCTTCGCGGTCTGATTGTTGAAGGCCGCGATCTGGTCGGCGTTCATGACCAGCCGGTCGGGATCGGGATGCCGCCCGATCCAATAGCCCGGTGTGTTCATCTCCGCGATGACGCCCAGCACGAGCGCCGGCGCGGGAATCTGGTGAATAGTGGACGCGGGTTTCATGGTGGTGCAGCCGGTCAACATGCCTGCCGACACGAGGACAATCAGGAGCCTGGTTTGTAGCGACATTCTCATGCCGGCGAGCATACCACGTTTTCGTCGTCGGGCCAAGCACGCCTGACGGCGCTACGGCTGAGTCGAGACAGTCCCCCAGTCCCCGCCGAGATTCGCAGGGTCCTCCAGATCGTCCTCGTCGACGTCCCCATCGCTGTCGATGTCTCCCTCGATCGGGTCGCTGTGCAGGAGAATCAGCTCGATGCCCTCGCCTGTCCCGAGGTTCCGTGAGTACTGCTTGTTGACCGGGTCGTTCCAGTGCTCGTGCACCCCGAGGCTCGCTAGGCGAACCGTCCGGCGGGAGTGGTCCGGATCGTAGAAGGTGCCCGAACACGGGTCGTTGGCCAGCGCCGCCTCGTGCAAATAGTCCTCAGCGCCGCCCTGCATGTCATACTTCGAACTGGGCGAGTGTCCATATCGGACGACGTCGGGCCACTCGGCCTCCACGAAGTCGTACCCCACCGAGTCGATCGCCACGGGGTCTTGAGAGGCGAAGAGGCTCGACGGCCAGTCGCCATTGAACGGCGGCATGTTCCACTTGTACGGATGGGCCTCCCAGTAGTAGCCGCCGAAGAGGCCGTCAATCAGGTAGAGGACCGTCTTGCCGCCCAGTTCGGAATGGCCCATGAGATCCACCAAGGCGCGGTAGTGACCCGTTCCCGGACTCCAACCCACGTTCGGAAGGCTGTAGTGCAGGTTGTAGTAGCCGGGGTATGTGCCCTGGCCTGGCAGTCCGGGGAGTTCCGGCCTGAGATACCCGTCCGGCGTCCTCAGAATCGACCCATAGTGGTTCTTGGCACACAGCGTCACGCCGGACGAATGGCCCTTCAGAATGGCGAAGTTGATGAGGTAGGCCGCCTCCGCGAAGGCAGTAGGCAGGTAGTCCGGCGCCTTTCCGCCGGCGTCCGCGGTGCTCCAGTACATCCGGACATCCGAGAACTCCGTGCGGGTCCGCCCGGAACCGCCGTAATTGTCCAGGTAGCGCACGCTCGGAAACTCCGGATAAATCATGTCCCAATAGTAATTGGGCACCATGCCTGTCGGATCGCCGATGGTGATATCGTTCTGATCCGCTCCGACGGTGTCCGCCAACTGGCGCAGCAGCGCCAGGATCATCTGGGGCGAGTTGTCGATCCGATTCATGACGCTGGACTTCTTGATATAGGTGGTCGGGTTGACATCCCCTCCCGCGGCGTTGCAGGTGGTGAGATTGATCTTGATGGCGATCTTCTCGCCCGCCTGATAGCCGACATCTCCCTTGCCCCGACCGTCGTTGAAGTACCGGAAGATGGCGTCCCAGGCCGCGGCGTCGGAGTCCGTGCCCGCCACGCCGCGAATCGCCTGCGAAACCATCTTCTCGACGACCACCGGGTCCGTGTGGCCGTCCTGCCACCAGCGTTCGGGCGAGTTGTAGCCGTCCCAGTCCGTCGCGTTGGGATCGTAGACCCAGACGACCCGGCCCGGATGAATCCCCTTGCCCTCGCCCAGCGGCCCATGAGGTCCCCACGGCTCGCCCATTACGGCCAGACGAGCCGGCCAATCGGCCAGCGACGCTGCGCCCACCACGACCGCGGTGACCACGCACAGACCCGCCAACACCACGCGAGACTCTCTCACCAGCCGTCGGAATCTCTGGGACACAACCGCGCCGGTCACGAGACCGACCACCCAGACGACGAATCCCGACGCCAGCGGCATGGCGGCGCGTTGGCAGGGATACGCCGCACGGGAGGGCTTGGGGATCACGCGGATCAGAAACCAGAGGAGCGCCAGCAGGCCGGTGGCCGGAAAGACCCACCTCACCCAGCGATGCCTCGCCCGGCGTCTCGAACACTCGTGCCCACGACAAAATGCCGTCTCGTTCGTTTTCATACTCCTGTCCTCCCAAGATTGCGAGATCACGATCCTGTTGCGCGCGAGCGCACGCTGAAGACTTCGTCCTTCGTCAGCGATTCGATCTGCGACTCGGGCACAGTGACTACCGCGATCGTATCTCCGACGGCATTGAACACCTCCAGCGAGTAACCGTTTTCCCCGCCGGCTGCTTCGTGCCGCTCAACGACGGTCGCAACATCACCGCTCTTCAGACCTTTCTCGGGAATATCTTCGCGCAGCACGACCTCTGTGAACAACTCATGCCTCATATCCGACCTGCTTTCTATCCGGGTACATCGTGACGAATCTCGTTTTCTGGGTCGCCTTCTCGACCATCCAGATCGTGCACACTCGCAAGAGATGATCATTGGGGCCCTTCAGTGTGCCCCGGATCTCATACATGTCGCCATACGGCGTATGCTCGACCAAGAACGCGTCGTTGGGGAGTGTCTGGGTGATGAGATCGTGCCTCAGGATAGACCACGTCTCCACTTGATACCCCGCTTGTGTCAGCCACCTCGATTTGTCATTTCTCTTCCTCGGAGCCAACAAGTACTTCGTCAGTTTCTCGTCGGAGATGATCGCGTCTTTGGGTAACTTCACTTGTCCCTCTCTGCCAGACAATACTCCGACCGACCTCCATCCTAGTCGTTGCACAACCATGCTCCGGCCCGAACACTCCAGCTTTTCCATTATCGCAAAGAAGGCCCGGAACGTCAACGTCATCCTTTTGGCGTCTCCAGTATCTGTCCCTCGATCTAGCTTCAACAGGATGTTTCACGATCGCCTTCCGGGAAGGTGCGCAGGCCCATTCTGCATCGGAAATCGGCTATTCCCAGACTCTGTCTGTTCATACAGGCCACGCGGGGTAGAATGGTTGCGGAATTGGTTACAGCTATGAGGAGTTGGATTATGAAAGAGGAGTTGTCAGGTGCAACGACGCGGGCTCGCATCTCGCGACGGGAGTTTGTGGGGACTGCGGCTTCGGCGTTTTGGCTGGCCGGCGGCGGACCTGCGGTCGGCAGAGGCGACGAGCCAGCAGTCATCCGGCCGGAACTGTCGGCCGGCGTACAGATGCAGTTCATGCGACCGGGGCAACTGGAGAAGGCGCTCCGCGACTTCCCGGCGGTCTACGTGCCGTTCGGGCTGATCGAATGGCACGGCCGCCACCTGCCGCTCGGCAACGACGCTCTCAAGGCCCATGCGATCCTCGTCAAGACCGCCGAGCAGTTCGGCGGCGTCGTGTACCCACCGGTCTACTTCCACGACGGGTTCCCGCAGGAATCGATGGTGCCGGTCCTGACCGCCCTCTTCCAGCGGATCAAGAAGACCGGCGCACGGGTCATCGTCGGCGTCTCCGGCCACAACGTCCAGGGCCAGATCGCCATGGTCGACAAGGCCCTGGCGCCGGTCGTCGCGGACGGGACCGTCGCGGGCATGGGACTCTGGGAGATCACGCTCAGCCAGGGGCCCGAATCGTCCACGGACCATGCAGCCAAGTGGGAGACCTCGAACATGATGTTCCTCTATCCCGGCCTGGTCGATTTGTCCGCTCTGGGCGACGGCCCGCTGGCGCTCGACATGAAGCCGCCCGATGGCATCGGCGGCCAGGACCCGCGTAAGTACGCTTCGCCCGAGGTCGGCCGGCGGAACGTCCAACTCGCCTCCCAGGCGATTGGCAGGAAGGCGAAGGAACTGCTCGAATCGCTCCCGCCGGAACACAGGTCGTTCAACCTGCGAGAGATTGGCCCCGGGAGTTGGTGGATGATCTGACCGCAGATTGGCCGTCGGGTGAGACGGTGCGTGGTACGCACCCTGCGAGCTACCGAGGAACATGCGAGGGAGAGCGCCGGGTCAGCGTGCCCCTACTTCTTCTTCTTCGCGGCGGTCATGGGGAGGTCGACGCGGATCTTGACCGCGCCGAGGTCGTTTTGCGTGAGCAGGCGGATGTGGCCTTCGCGCAAGCTCATGTGGGGGAAACGGACGCCCTGCGCGTCGCTGAGGTTCCTGGCCCGGCCGGGGGATTGGCCCAGTTCCGCGAGCACCCCCTGGAAAATCTGGCTGACCATCATGCCGGCCAGCATGACGGACTGATCACCCTGGGCGGGGTTCTTCGGATTGCCGACCAGCGTGGTGAGGTCCCGACGGAACTGGTCCGCGAGCCAGCGGACAATCTCGATCCGCTGGGCGTCCTCCGTCGCATAAGGCGTCGTGAGCACCTCGGGGTCGATGATGAACTCCGCGTCCAGCAGTACGCCCTTGCGCGCGGGGAAGAGAGCCTGCTTGGGATTGTCCGGCGCCCGCCTGGCCCGCTCGTCGACGCAGAAGAAATACTTGCGCCGGGCGGTCATGCGGAACTCGTCGAAGGCGATCAGGTTCAGCCAGGTCCGACGGGTGTTGCCGGTCTGGCCGGAGTAGCCGACGACCGTGTCGCCCTGCGTCAGCAGGACCCGCGCTCGCTTGTCCCGGATGAACGGGTAGGCCGGATCGTGGGCGACGTTGAGCACATCGAGCGAGGTGCTGCGCCCGAGTTGCGTGATCGCATAAGGCGTCGCTAGCCTGGCATAGGGCGACTTCGACGACAGGTATTCGTCGGTTCCGCAGCCGGAGAGTATGGACGCCCAAAGGAGAGCCGCCATGCCCAACAGGACTCTCGCCGCACGGGCCTTGCGCCCTGGAGCACAGAGTCTGCCGATGGTCATAGGGCTCTCCTTTCGCGCCCGTTTGAGAACGGGATCTCGGAATCACGACCCAGGAACTAGAGTTCCTTCGAGTCGATCCACCTCATCATCTTGCGGAGCTTGCGGCCGACGGTCTCGAGCTGGCTGGCGTGGTCCTTCTCGTACAAGGCATTGAAGTTCTTCAGGCCGGTCTGGTACTCGTTGACCCACTCCTTGGCGAACGCGCCGGAGGTGATTTCGCCGAGGATCTTCTTCATCTCGGCCCGGGTCTGATCGGTGATGATCCGCGGCCCGCGGCTCAGGTCCCCGTACTCCGCGGTGTTGCTGATGCTGTACCGCATGTAGCTCAGGCCGCCCTGGTACATGAGGTCCACGATCAGCTTGACCTCGTGCATGCACTCGAAGTACGCGATCTCCGGCTGGTAGCCGGCGGCGACGAGGGTCTCGAACCCCGCCTTAATCAGAGCAGACAGGCCGCCGCACAGGACGCACTGCTCGCCAAACAGGTCCGTCTCCGTCTCCTCTTTGTAGGTCGTTTCGAGGATGCCGGCGCGGGCGCCGCCGATGCCATGCCCCCAGGCCAAGGCGATCTGCCTGGCGGTGCCGGTGGCGTCCTGCTGGACCGCGACCAGACACGGGACGCCGCCGCCTTTGGCGAACTCGCTGCGGACCAGATGGCCCGGCCCCTTCGGCGCGATCATCACGACGTTGATCTCCTTCGGCGGCACGATGTACCCGAAATGGATATTGAACCCGTGGCAGAAGCCCATCGTCTGTCCGGCCTTGAGGTTCGGCGCGATCTGGCTGGTGTACACCTTGCCCTGGACCTCGTCCGGCAGCGTCACGATGATCAGGGCAGCGCCCTCGATCGCGGTCTTGATATCACCCGGCTTGAACCCGTGCTCGACCGCCAGCTTGAAGTTGTCCGTGTTGGGCAGTTCCGCAACCGCCACCTCGATCCCGCTGTCGCGAAGGTTCAGACTGTGCGCGTGCCCCTGCGAACCGAACCCGATCACAGCCACCTTCTTGCCCTGAAGCGGCCCGATCGGAGCGTCTTTCTCATAGTAGATTCTTGCTGCCATCTTGTGGTTCTCCTTTCTATATCCCAATGGGCATCGAATGCGAATGCCGGAATGCCACGGCCTTCAGGGGGGTGATTATACGCGCCCGCGTGCGAGGAGTAAACTCCCGGCTTGCCGCCCGACGAGGATTTTACCGGCCCGGAGAACCGCCGGGAGTCGCGCTCGGACGCCAGGAGGCCGGCTCGTTCCAGGCGTTCGGGTCGCTCTGCGGATCTGCCAGGGTCAGCGAGAAACCGTCGCCGTCGGTGGTCGGGAACCAGTCGTCGCTGTAACCAAACTCGGCGATGGTCCCGTTCCAGTAGTCCACCAGGCGGAGGGTCTCGCCGTCGTTAGCCAGCTTGCCGTCGTACTCGCCCGCGATCGAGTCGGCCAGTTCCTCGCCGTAACGGGATGTAAAGGCCGCCTCGTTCTGCACCACGAGGACGAAGCCGCCCGAAGGAAGGCTCTCGACCCGGCTGCCCGCGAAACAGAAGGCGATGCCGTCCTCGAACGAGACCCCGGTCAGATCAAGCGTTGTCGAGCCCACGTTGCGCAGCTCGACGAACTCGAAGCTGTTGTTCTCAAGGTCCAGCTCGCCTGCGCCCGCGTCCGCCTCGGGAGGATTATACATGATCTCGGTCACACGCAAGTCGCTGAGGAGGCGCGAGGGCAACGGGGCGCCGGTCGCAAACTGGACGGGCTGGGACCAGTGGCTCCATCGCCCGGTCGCGTCCTTCATGCGGCAGCGGACCCGATAGGTATGACCCGACTCGACCACGCTAGCCGGGATCGTCGCATTGACGCCGGCGGTCGTCGTGATCTCTTCGCTTTCCCAGAGTGCGTCGATTTCGTACTCGCCGCATCGTCCCTGGTACGCGACGCCCGATCCGGCGGAAGACATATCCGTATCCGATGTCACCTGGCCGGTCAAGTACACGTCGGCGAAACAGTCCGAACTGCCGCCCACCGAGGAATTGAGCACCTGAACGGCGATGATGTTCGTGCCCTCCACGAGGACATCGGCCGCGTCGCCCAGATCGTACTGAACGAGGTCGGCCATCTCGATCGCAGACTGGGCCAAGGCGTTGTACGCCAGTTCCGTGGACGCGACGTTGTCCTGGAAGACCAGGTGGCCGTTGATCCACACGTTGACGCCGTCGTCGTATCTCAGTTCGAGAATGAGATGGTCGATCGCGTCGAGGCTTGCGATGTGGAAGGTCTTGCGGAGATAGATGGTGCTGTAGCCATACCGCATGTCGCCCAGCGTGGTGGCGATGAAGGTCTCGCCGAAGCCGATCGGGGCGTTGCCGGTCAGCCAGGCGGAGTCGTCGAAGGCAGACATCCGCCATGCCCCCGCGACCGTCGAGGGCTCCTGAAGACCCTTGAGGTACCGCCAGTTGTCCGATCCCACGAGCCCGACGGCGCCGCTCTGCGATGATTCGACAGGCGGAGCGATCGGCGTGTTGGGCTCGACCTCCGCGATGCGCCACTGAATCGATGCGAAGGTGTTCGCTCCCTGCGGGTCGCTGAACGCGGTCGCGCGGAAGGTCAGGCCGTTCGGCGGGTATCCGGCGTCGCCGGCATAGGAAACGACCGGGGTGTTCGGAATCGCGGAATCCGCGGCGTCCGCCAGCAGCGCGTAGACGCCGTAACTGCCCGAACCCACGTCGGAGAAGCCTTTGGGCGAAAGGAACGTCTTGTAGTACTCGATCAGGCCCGCCCAGTCCTTGGTCGTGAGGAACTCGTTGTTCGCATAGAACTGGCCCTTGCGATTGGTGCGAGGATGATAGTCCCACATCGCCCGGTTGGCTTCGACAAACGTCTTGCCGTCGTAGGGGGTGGCGATGATCGAGGCGATCTCGTCAATGACCTGCCCGACCTGGTCGCTGCTGAGCAGCAGGTCGAGCAGTTCTCGGGCCCGGTTGTCGCAGGCGATCTGATAGCTCGGATGAACCAGCGCGTAGCGGAAGTGCTCCCAATCCGTGTAGTGTGTCGCCCACTCGAACGTCAGATCCAAATCCCACGGCAACACCCACCATTGGTTCGTCTCGGAGTTGCGGTAGTAGACACAGTTGGACTGGGGCCGGCGGTCGGAATCGTTGATCGCCACGCCGATGGCCTTGGAGCTGTAGTAGTTGGGCAGGTTGACGTTCTGCGCCCACCAAGTCTGTGTCTGGCCGCTGCTGAGCCCGTTGATGAAGCTCGACACATCGGACCCGTTGGCGATCTGCGTCGGTCCCTGGTGCGTCGGGTTGGCGCCGCCGTCCATGCGATAGACATTGCCGTCGGGCAGGCCATGCTCGTCGAGGAACGCGCCGTCGGGGTGCTCAATGGCGAAATACAGGCCCCAGAAGTCCCCTTCGTACTGGTTGCCCGCCACAGACTCGGGGGCCGCGTCGATGATGCGGAGCTGGAAGTAGTTGGTGTGGCAGCTCGGCACGCCCGCCATGTTGTACAGGCGAAACGCCAGGGCCTCGTTCATCACCATCCCTCGCGTGCCCACGTCCCAACCGCCCGGGTGCGGATACTGCCACCAGGG
Organism: Phycisphaerae bacterium; assembly: GCA_017993835.1. Lineage (GTDB taxonomy): Bacteria > Planctomycetota > Phycisphaerae > Sedimentisphaerales > Anaerobacaceae > PLanc-01. The sequence goes on along the minus strand of JAGOLX010000006.1, from coordinate 90,328 downwards.
GCAGACGCCCGTGCCGACGTTCATCTTGTCCCATTTCTCCTCGTACTCCTGGCCGTAGTCGTCGCGGGCCTGGAAGTGGTGGCCACGATTGAAGTCGATCTTGAGCTTGTTCTTGCCGGTCTGGAACGTCGAGGCTTGGCCGCGAACGCGGAAGTGGATGTTGTCGTAGACCTGGCCGTCGTAGACGAGGGTGCCCGAGAAGTAATAGGCCGTATTGTCGTAGGAGCCGTTGAAGAGGCAGTTCTGGATGTCCGTCGCCCTGGCGATCAGGTGATAAACCGGCAACGAACGCATCAGGTCCTCGCTGTAGGTGACGACCGCGGACCGGCGGGCATCCGAACTGCCCGGCTGAATCGCGCCACTCCAGGCGGGGACGCCGTCGTAGACGAAGTACGCGAAGTTCGCCTGCGGATCGTCCGCGTAGGGCACTTGCAGGTCATAGCCCTGGCCGTCGAGGGCGAACAGTCGGTACCGCACGAGCCGTCGGTGCCGCTGCAGCGAGGAGGGCAGTTGGGCCGTGTAGACACTATCGCCTGCGACCTGGTCGCCGCCGAGCCCGTCGTCGCGCATCGGGAGCATCTGCCAATTCTTGTTATAAGCGGAGTTCGGGATGGTGGCCGGATTGCTCGAAGGGTAGTTGGGCAGCGTCACCGGGACGTAGTCACCGGGGTCCACGATCTGATAGGCGAGCGTCACCATTTCGACGCCGTCGGAGTCGGTGACCTTGGCGGTGATCGTGACGATGTCGCCCGAGCCGGGCTCGTGGGGCAGGTGTCGGACCTGGCGGATGTGCGGGGGCGTGTTCTCCGCGAAGACACCGCTGTTGCGGGCGCCCGGCGTGGGCGACGCGGAACGCCAACCGCCCCCGAGGTCGTTGTCGAGCTGCGGGTTCACCAATTGGATCGAGTGGGATCTGCCGGGGGCGCTGTCCGGCACGGGATCGCCCACGGTCGGCCAAGGGAAACCGAGCTGGTATTCGACCTCATCGGCGATGACGCCGGTCGCATCGCGAAGGACCAGCTTCTCGCCTTCGCTGCTGAGTCTGCCGTCGAAGGGGCCGAAGACCTTCCCCGCCGTGCTCCACTTGGTCAAGACGTGGTTGCGGTCCTGGGCCACGACGACGTAGCCGCCTGCGGGCAGCGTCGCGCCCGGGCCGAACGTGAAGGAGATCCCCTCGTCGAAGTACCAGCCGGAAAGGTCCACGTTGGTCGAGCCGGGATTGTGCAGCTCGACGAACTCGACCCATTCATAGTTGAGGTCCGGATCGTAGTGAATCTCGTTGATGACAACCGCACCCTCCTGTCCCCACAGCGGGACATAGAACGCCAGTGCGAGCAAAACCGAGAGTACGATCTGTCTGGACATAGCCATCGTCGATTCCCATCCTCACTTTGCAGTCTTTTGCCCTTGTACCTTGGCCGACCCCACGGATCCTCCGCCGTGATTCCGTCTCTATTATAGCAGTCCCGGCCCGAAAAGTCATCCAGATAGCGACCTATCTGGGGCCATGGCCCGTGGAGCGAAATCGGTCTCGACCACCACAGGAAGCAGCATCTCCGGAAGGTCTTGACGCACCGGACTGAAAAGCGGTACAATAGACACTCTGAGACACCGGTGTTGTTCCAGCCCATGCGTGCAACGGATCGCGACAGGGCGCCCACATACAGACCACATCGCAACGGAAGGGGTGAATATGGAGAGGCGTGCGTCGTGCTCGAAAAGACGGTCGCCGTATTGCTGCATCCTCGCAATCGCGTGGGGAATCCCTGTATTCGTGGCGGGCAGCCATGCCATGGCGGCACACATCATCTGGGTGTCCAGCGATCAAGGAACCAGCTTGCAGGCCGATGATCGCGGGTGGATAACGCTGCTCAAAGACAACGGGCATACTGTTGACGCTCAGGCAGAGCACTGGCAGACGCTGGATGAGGGGAAGATCGCGGCTCTCAACGCGGCGGACCTGGTCATCGTAAGTCCGAATGTGAGCTCGCGGACATACGCCCAAGGCAGTGAAGCCCAGCAGTGGAACGGGGTAACCAAGCCGCTGATTTCGCTGATCGCCACCGTCGGATTGGCCGATCATTGGGGATGGCTGCCGCCGTCGTGCAGTGTCTACATAGACTCCTGGCACACCCTTCGGATGGAGGATCGGAACCACCCGTTGTTTGCCGACGCGCCGGCGGATCACGGGATCGACCTGGTCTACATGGATTCGAGCGTTCAGGACAGTTCGACCCTCTTCATCACAGAGGAATCGGCGGGCAACGGTCGTGTTCTGGCCCGCCGTGCCGACAATGGGGACGTCGTCATCGCGGAATGGTCGCCTGGGCAGCCATTCTGTCAAGCCACGGCGCAGAGTCCTGCGGCCAGGCGCATGCTCTTCATTGCCGGCGCATCCAGCGGGTCCATTCAGGGCGCCTACAACCTCACCGGGGAAGGAGCCCGTGTGTTCCTCAACGCCATCGCGTACATGCTGGGTGGATCCCCGCCGACGGCGAGGCAGCCGCAACCGGCCGATGGGGCACTCGACGCGGATCATACCGTCACCCTTCTTTGGAAAGCGGATCCGAACATTGTCTCCCATGATGTGTACTTCGGCCTTGCACAGGACACGGTGGCTCGGGCGGACAAATCGTCGCTGCACTTCAAGGGCTCGCTTCAGCAAACACAGTACGCCCCGGGTCCGTTGGCGCCCAGCACCACGTATTACTGGCGGGTCGATGTGACGGAGCCCAACGGCCTGGTGTGGACGGGGCCCGTCTGGCATTTCACGACTGCTCCCTCTCCCGATGAAGGCAAGCTGGAAGGCTATTTCAAGTGGTTCCTGCATCTTGGCCAAAACCCCACGGATCGCCTGTTGACCTTTTATCCGCCTGTTCCCAGTTCACTCGCCTTCGGCGCCGGGCAGACGACCTTCACACCCAGCGAAGGTCTCATTTATGATGTTGGGGAAGCCGGCGGTTCCGCTACGGCGCCGGTGCTGGTCTGGACGACCCAGTATGACGAGGCCGGGGTCTTCGCCGACGGAGTGGTAGTGGGAGAGTCCACCCAGATCTACGCGCTCTATGTCCGTTCTCCCACGGAACGCCAGGCCCGCCTGGGATTCCGACACTTTGGCAACGTGCGATTCTGGAACGACGGTGTGCTGGTGCTGGATCGCCATGGATGGGACGGCAACCAGGAGCAGACGGTCGATTTCGTCCTCCATAAGGGCGTCAACACGATCAGCTTCGATCATGTGTACGCCACGGAAACGCCCGGCGCCGGTCGTTTCGCAGCGAGGATAACGGATCGCAGCAACAACGAGTACACAGACCTGACCTATTCCTTGAAGCCGCCCACGCCCCTGGAGGGCAGCTATGCCAAACGCCTCCTGCCTGCTTCATATGGAGACGCGGGTGAACTGAGAGTCTCGCTGTCCCTGCGAATCGACCCCAGTGAAAGACCGAAGCGGGTTTCGCTCATAGAGTACCTGCCTGCGGGGACCACGGCGGTGGATGCAGGCGGCGGCACGGTCCTCGATGGTGCGATTCAGTGGTCGCTCGATGGCAATGATGCGGTGGACACGTTCCTCAGCTATGTGCTGCGCGAGCCCGTTGAATCGCCGGACCGCCTGCCCTTCTGCGGCTGTCTCTGGACGGGAGGTGCGTTGGCGGACATCCTCGGCGACACATGGATCCCCTATGAGACGCCCCTGAGACCTTCGGAAATGGCCGGGCGAATCGGCACGATCGGCATCGATGCCGACAAGCACATCAGGAGCAAGGACGTGTCGATCGAGCATCTCAATCCGCGAACCTACTACGTGCTGACGGGCCTGCGTGCCAAACCGACAGGTGGGTGGGCGGAATACGAGTTTGAAGTGAGTGCAGCCGGGCGATACAGTATACTCTTGGACTATGCCGAGTGCTGGACCATGTACCATCATAGTGCGGAGGTTGCAGTACAGGTCGACCGCCGGGCTGCGGGAGAGACGATGCTATCTCCGACGACCTACACCCATGTGGGCAGCACCGGCTTCACGCTGGAGAACCCCTGGACGGACCCTGACCGAAAGGCGAAGTGGGTCGTGGGGTCAATTGATCTTGAGGTGGGAACACACACCCTGCGACTGACCCTGCCGCAGATGTATGAGGCCGGCAAGGTCCTCACCACGGCAAACGACGGCAGACCCGTGATTGCCAGGATCATCCTGACGAACTACCCATGCCTCGAGCTGCCGAATACAGGAGATCCACACCATCTGGATTCGTATGAGCACGGACCAGCGCTTCTGGCCGACCATCGGGAGATTGAGACACTCTCGAACGGCCGTCGACAGGTGACGTTCCATTCCACCTTCCGCAGTCTGTCCCAGGGCAGTGAAGTCTACAGCCTGCGTGGCCGCGTTCGGCCTCGAGTGGGCCAGGACGCTGCCCTGTTCGAGATCGTCTCCATGGAACCGGAGGTGTTCTATCTGGCCCCCGACAGCTCGCAGGCTTTCACTCTCGTCGTGCGGTCGACCGCACCGGTTCTCGACGACTACTCTGAACTCGTCGAGATCTGGGTGCAAGGAGCGCCGTCCAGCCCGTCTGTGAAGCTGCATCTGCTCAGCACGGCTGAGAACTACCTGACTCTGCCGCCTTACAAACAGCCTCAGTTCCCGTGGGACTACAAGCCGCTCTTCGGCGAAGTCCTTTACTTCTCGCAAATAAGCACGAAGCTGATGGACCCTCCGCAGAAGTTTCTGCCCAGTGCGGAAGATCTCGGATTGCAGGAGGGACGATACGAACGCGATCCAATCCAGTTCCTTCAGGAACAATTCGCGAAGGGCGCCCTTCCATCCGTTCAGGGACTGTTCGCAGAGAAGAATTGGAGCGCGGCGAATCCCGATTGGACGTGGGGACAGATCTGGTCTCGCGAGTTGGCGACGCTGTACTGGCACGACAATGCCGCCCAGACAGAGTCCTACATCAATCGTTTGGCCGAATTCTTCCCGCTGTATCCGGTGGAGAGGCGGTGGGATTGGAGCCAACCGATTCAACTGCCCAACATCACCTATGATGTCCCGGCAATCGCGTGCCTGGCCGCCCATGTGCGCGCGTGCCAGGAGGGCCGGATTGACGACAGCGAGCAATTCAAGATTCTGCACAATTTCGTTCTGCCGATCCTCCAGTCCTTCTGCGACGGCCTGCGAATGCCGATGACGCTGCGCGACGACGTTCCGGCGGGCAGTCGCGACCTGCCCGTCTCGGGGCTTCCCTATGGGGCCACCGGCAATCCGGTCGACGCCGTGTCCACCTGGTATGTCCGCCTAGGCGAGGATCTGTACATGATGCGATGGCCCAATGGCCCGAGCACATTGGGCCTGAGCGAGCCCTTGCGAAAGTCCTACCCCAAGGGGACCCCGGTCATCCCATGGCACTACTACGAAGAGCTGGAGCTTGAATGTCGAGACATCATGTCGCTGATTGCCCTCGGTGCGGCGTCTCGCGACCCGGCTGTCATCGACGAGGTGATGAGCGTCTTCTCGGAGATCCTGCACAAGATGACGGTCTTCCTCCCGGACGGCTCGTTCCGTAACGAGCCCGGCAGCTACGGCGACAGCGGCTTCCTCTATCCCGAGGCGATGCTCAAGGCGAAGCTCCTCTTCGCTCGCGACGTGGACGAGCTGGTATCCGCGGAGACCCTGGACAAGATCCACAATGCGCTGGTTCACGACCTGCGGTTTGCCTTCTCGAACGGCAACAAGCCGCATCTCAACAACGGCGGCTGCATGAATCAGCTTAGCCGACCGTACACGAACTCTTGGGATCGCGTATGTGCGCCGCTGTCTGCGTTGGAAGAGCTGTTCCCGGAGGACAGGGACACCATCGATCGCTACAACGCCGTTGTGCAGCAGGAATGGCTCAAGATGCCGGGGACCATGATCGACAACGAGAACTTCGTCATTCACGGCTGGGGCTACGCCATGCTGCGTGCGCCCGATGCACCCTGGGACCAACGGATGGAGACGTTGTTGTCCTCCAAGTTCCTGCTGAGCGATCCGGGAGATCACGTATCGCGCGATTGCCTAGGCATCGTCCTGTACGGTCTGGGCACCATCCTGACGCCGCGATATGGGTACAGTTGGATCGGGTATCTGCCGCCGTTCCTGAATCAGATGATGATCGACGGGAAATGGCAGGACTACTCCAACGCCTACTATGGCTCGTTCTGGCATTTCGACGGGCGCAAGGAACTGCCCTGTGCTGTCGCTCATACGGGAGACGGAGACGATTGCAGCGAGCTCGAGCAGGATATGAGCCGCTGGTGCATTCAGTTCCCGGAGTACTTGTTCGACGCGTACTTCGTTGAATCGAAGGATGGCTCCGTGCACCAGTATGATTGGAGCCTCATCAACATGGGCGAGTTGGAGATCCTCGAGCCCGCAGGCCTCGTCTGGCAACCGTGCGACACCTTCCTCGCGGGCTACTGGCCGGCCGGCAGCGTGCCGGAAGCGCGCACCATTGCTGGCAGGCCGGCGGGACGGATCGTGGCTCAATGGAATGTGAGCAATCGTACCTGGGTTCCGGGCGGCGATCCGACGCTCCTTCGCTATCCCCCGATCCATAGCGGCAAACTGCGAATGACCATGGCGGACGCCGGCCCAGGATCGCTCATCAACGCGCAGATTGGCTACACGGAGGAGCTCCAGGCCAACTCGCAAGACATCCTCGTCGTCCGCAAGAGCGCAGTTCGTCAGGCGTTCGTCACGGCGTTCGAAGCGATGGCCGACAAAAGCGAGGGATATGTCCACGACGTTCAGATCGTCGAAACAGGCAGCAGCGGGCAACAGTTGGTCAAGATCATCACGTCTTCCGGTGAGGATTGGGTATATCTCTCGGGCCGGTGGAACGACCGGACGGATGGGGACGAACCCCTGGTAGGGATCAGGACGGACGCAGAGATCGTCGTTTGGCGTGCTGAGGGCGGCCGCGTGACGAGGTTCTATCTCGCCAACGGCTCGTATGCCATCACACCGGCAGGCCACTGGCAGTTCGAGTCCGCGGGGAACCACTACCAGGAGAACGAGAACTGACCCGAGCGAAGCCCATTCTGCCGCTGTGGGCTTCTTTTCGGTGTCCTCTGTGCCTCTGTGGTGGACGGTTCCGCGGCGCGAGCTGCGATCACACGAACGCGGTCGTTCCCGGCATGGCCAGGGGCTTGATCGGCAACTTCATGTCCCACGTCAGATTGTCGGGAACGAGCTGCTCCTGAGAATTCAGCGCCTGGTCCCAGGTGACCTCTTTGCCCGTGTAGGCGGCCATGCGACCCATGATGGCCATGAGCGTGCTGTGGGCCATCCAGATGCCGTCGTTGATGGGCTTGCCCTTGCGGATGGAGTCGAACAGCTCGTTGTGCTCGACCTGGTACATGTCGGACTTCGGGCCGCGATAGCGCCAGTTCTCTTTGCCCGTGATGGTGGGCTCTTCCCAGCCTTTGATCGTGCCCAGCCCGTCGGAGCCCATGAGGTAGTCCGAGTTGTCGCCGTAGCAGTTGTTGATCTGGCGCTGGGCCATGAACGCCCGGACGCCGTCCGGAAACTCGTAGAACACGTCGATGTGGTCGAAGATGTTGCCTTCGTTGTTCGGGAACTGGCGACCGCCGTTGCCGACCGCCTTGAGAGGCAGGACCCCATTCATCGCCCAGGCGATTTTGTCCACGCTGTGACAGGCCTGTTCCACCAGTCCGTCGCCCGACAGCCAGGTGAAGTTGTACCAGTTGCGGACCTGCCACTCGACGTCGCCCATACCGGCGGGACGACTGCTGGCCGGAGGCATCGGCTTCACCGGGCCGGTCAGGTAGGTCGCATAGATCGCGCGAATGGCGCCGATGGCGCCCTGGTGGACCTTCTCGTAGAAGGCGCGACGAGCCAGGTGGTACCGCCAGCAGAAGCCGGCGACCAGAGCCAGGTTCTTGGCCTTGGCCTTGGCGGCGGACTCCAGGACGGACCGCACGCCGGGGGCGTCGGTGGCCATGGGTTTCTCACAGAAAACGTGCTTGCCGGCCTCGACGGCCGCCTTCAGATGCTGCGGGCGGAAACCCGGAGGGGCCGCCAGAAGAACCACGTCCACGCCGCTGTCGATCACCTTCTGGTAGGCATCCAGACCCACGAAGCACGCGCTGTCGGGAACTTGGGCGCGTTTCCCGAAATTCTCGTCGGCCGCAAGGTTCTTGCGACTGCTCTGCACGCGTTCGGGCAAGGCATCGCCCAAAGCGGTCAGGACCACGTCCGGGCCAGTGGACAGCGCTTGTGCGGCGGCGCCGGACCCGCGTCCCCCGCAGCCGATGAGGCCGATCTTCAGAGTGCCGCCGGAAGAACCGGCTGCGGAGAAGGCCAGCGGGCTTGCGAGAGCGCTGCCAAGAGCGGCGACGCTGGAGGTCTTGAGGAATTGTCGACGGGATGCATTGACGGCTGATTGGTTCCTTGTATTTTCCATAGGGACGCTTATACCCCCGGGTAAGACGCAGATCAAGGGGAAAAACCGCGAGGAATCCCGAATTTTCCACCCGTGGAAAGACAGTGCCCCCCCGCCCCTGTCACCATCTGCCCAATACATTCTGTGCCCGCGTGGTTCGTCAATCGGCGGTCCTCAGCTGGAGCGCCGTATACATCAGGATGGCGGAGGCGGTGCCGTCCATGGTGGGCTCGTTGCTCGCATAATCCTGAAGGTCATCGTGGTAAACCGCACGAGGGTCCTGGAACTCGGCCAGCGGGTCGGGTTCCGTAATACTGACGCCTTTCAGCGATTTGAAGATGCGATCATAGACCGGGCCGTCCACCAGGCCGCCCCGCAAGGCGCGTCCGGTCAGGTGCGTCGTCATCAGATGCACGTTTCGCGGCGAGACACTGCCCACTCCCATGAATTGCGTGGTGTCCCACGGATTCCGGCCGAGCAGCCAATCGTAATGCCGGGCGGCGAATTCGGAATAACGACCGTCACCAGTCATCCGTTCATAGAGCGTGCACTGGGTCACCAGCGCCACGACCAGGTTGTTCGAACACCAGATGAATGGGACCCCGATGCCGAACGGGTTTTTCTCGCCGGCGGTGCAGCAGCGTTCGATCCCCTCGCGATACCAGCCTTCCAACAACTTCTGGAATTCAGCGTCGGCGACGCCGTGGAGGCGGAAATGACCCGCGTTGAGGAAGGGGTAGAACTGGTAGTGGCCGGTCTGCTCACGACCCATCCAGGATTCCGATGCCGCCAGGCGTGCGTAGCGTTTGGCGTCATCGAGGTAGCGAGGGTCCCCCGTGGCGCGAAAGAGTTCGACGGCGCCCCATTCCATGTCATCGGCCCAGGTAGTCTCGGCGTACCGATAGGGCGCCCCGTAGGAGTTGCCCTGCTGGACGCCTTCCCGGTCCCGGCCGAGGCGGTACACTTCCTCGCCCGCCGTCAGGCACCGTCTTGCGAATGCGGCTTGACGCGGGTCGTCCCTCCACACCTGGAAGGCCAGGCCCATGGCAGCGGCATAACGGCCCGCGAGGTTGGCAAGACCTGTGGATTCGCTCGCGTAGCGCCCGAGTCCCTGGGGTCGCCCATCGGCGCCGTACACCACACGGTAGCTGCCTTTGCCCCAGCCGTAGTCGGCCCGCTCATCCTGCGGCAGCCGCCAGCCACAGTGGTCGCGGTCATCCGCCACCTGGTGATACAACGCCTCCGGCGCCGGATGCAGCTTCAGCATCCACTCCAAACCCCAGCGGGCCTCGTCAAGAAGATCGGGCAGACCGTTGACGCCGGGCAGGCCGAGGGCGTCGAACCGATCATCGAAGAGCGACGATTGGGGCTGTTTCGGCGTGCTACGCTGCATCTCCCACGCGACCAGCATCTGCGCGGTGGCGTTGCTCGAAGTGAGCAGGTACTTCAAGAGGTCGGCAGCATCGTGCCAGCCGCCTCGGGCATCGATGTCTGTGCCGGCGGGGAGGGGTCCGTAGGCAGTTCGACCGTCCAGTTGGTGACAGCGCGCATCGAGCCACGGATTGAATCCGCAACGCTGCTGACGCATGAACTCCAGCAGGACATCGGGCAAGGGTCGGAGAACCGCGTCGTCTACGACAAGGGGCTCGGAGACGGCTCCCCCCAGGCGAAGACGAAACCACCCAGGCTGGCGTAACGCCGAGAAGTCCAGTTCCGCAACGTGGCTATATCGACCCCAGCTCATTCCCGTCGCCGGGCGAGCGACGCCCTGGAAGACCGACCGCCCGGAGTCCGGTTCGATAATGTCAAAGCGCTCCCCCACCGGCTCACACGCCAAGACGACTGCGAGTTTGGGGCTCTGGACCGCGTAGCCGACCTGGTTGATGCGAAGGTGACGGTCCAGCAAGCGATCGACACGTTCCAGTGCGTAACCCCGTTCCTTGAGTCTGCTGAGCAACTCGGGCAGGCGGACGTGCATCTTGTCCACGCGTCCGGGTCCGGCGCCCAAGTGCATGAGCAACAGAAAGCCGTTGAGCCCGGCGGGATCCTCCGACTCGCGCTGCAGGATACTGTCCAGGATGGCCTGGGATGAGACGAAACCACGGTCTTTCTCAACAGTGTAGTCCGCGGCCGAACGCGTGCCGGGCGAGAGATTGACCAGCGTCAAACCCATTCCGTGGGTCCAGTCGCTGATGTCGCAGTTGTGGTGCTCGTAGGCAGGCAGGAAGAACCGGGCCTGTCTGCGCGTGACGCCAAAGCGCTCCAACTCGCGGAGATTGCCGTCGAGGTCCGCTCGGAATTCCTCGCGTGTCAACAACGTCCGGCGTTCCGACGTCCACTCGCAATAGAGCCGGTGACGATCGGAATGCGGGCCCACATAGTGCCCTTCGGCCAGCATTCGCCGGACCAGAGGAGCGAACTCGGCATTCCGCAGAAGATCACCGGTCAGGAAGAACGACGCCTTGGCGCCATGCTGGGCCAAGGTCTCCAGAACGGCATCCGCCCCCTCGGCAAACTCATGGCCAGTGAACACCAACGCCAGCCGCCGGCTGGCCCTCGCACCACGTATGACGGCGCCGTCCTGGTAGGTGAAGGGGTCTTCGGCCGCCAGAGGGGCCGCCGTCTCCTCCGCAACGACAGGCCGCGATGCGGAGTGAGCACAGAACACAAGGCATGTGACCAGCGTCGAAGAGAACCATCGCACATTGTCCATAATCATTCCCCATGTTGTGCCGGCGATATCCCTGTCCATAGGATACCGGGGGACGTCGGGGAAGGCCAGCCATCAGCTCTGGAGGAAGCCGATGGTTGTCGTCGATCAAGTCGAAGTGGCCCGCAGCGCCACCTTGTTGGCGCCGTCGATGAAGATGATCCTGGCGTCGGGCTGCTCGGCGAGCCAACCATCGACGACCGCCTGCGGGTCGTGCGCCGGATGCATGTGGGCCGCCTCGACGAGCTGATCGGGAATCTGGGTGCGCATCCAGACGCGCCGCAGCCGGCGGATCAGGACGGCGAATTTGTAGGGTTTGTGACTATAGAGGACGTAGTCCTGCTGAATCGACCGGATAACCTCGTCGAGCGGGGCCGTCAGGCGGTTGTAGAAATTCGCCAGGGTCTGCGGCTCGCCGATGCCGTTGGGACAGGCGGCCAGAAAGAGGATCTCGCCGCCATCCAATACCGCGGCCCGGTTCAGCTCGAGCGCCCGCTGGGCGATGTACAGGTCTTCGTCGTTGGAGAGGCCGCCGGGAGACACGACCAGGCGCGTCGAGGGCGCGACATCGCGGATATTCCTCTCGTCCGTGACGAGAAAGGACTCGGCGCTCACGTCCTGGACCGGCCCGAACCGCGCCCAGATCAGCCGTTCGCCCGCGCTGAGCATGACCAGCGCCCAGATCGGCCGGCCCCTGGCGATCAGCTCCATGCCCTCCAACTGGTCGGCAGCCAGCGGGTTATCCCTGCGATCGGGATTCGGATGCCATGGGTGCGATCCGTGCGTGGATTCGTCGAGCAAGGCCAGGCTGTGATTGTGCTCGACCGTGCGGAAGGCGCTGATGCCCGGCACAAAGTTCTTCACGGGGTTCGAGTAGCCCGCGAAGTAGTGGACCTTCACGTCCGAGACGACGAGGAAGGCGTCCGCCTCCTCGGCCAGCGCGTTGACCAGCACCTGCGTCCCGCGTGACGTGCGGCCGACGTCGAGGAATCGGTCGGCTTTGCAGTCGTGGGCGTGGATTCGCGTCACGGTCAGGCCCGCGTCGCGACCGGCCTGCTCGACCTCGCGCCGGATCTGGCGGTTCGTCGGTGTGTCGGCGGTGTGCGTACCCGTGCAGATCAGGAACTGGACCGATGCGGTCCCGCGAAGCACGGCGCACAGGTGCGGCAGCACGTCGGCCAATGGCTCGTCGCGCGTCCCGTCGTCGAGCAGAACGCACACCCGTTTGCCCGCGACCTCGTCCCGAAACGCTCCCGCCCGGGCGCCCACGATGTCCGCCAGGCCCGCCGCAGCATCCTGAGTCTGCTCCCCCTGCCACGGCCGGATGATCTCCTGAACGTTGCGATCCGGGACCCGCAGCGAGACAACCCCTGTTCCGTAATGAAGGTCTACGTTCATAGCCGCCCTCGAACTTCGTCTGTCTTCGTATCTCTGCGCGCGCCAATACCCATACTATCGGCATAAGACGCCAGACAATAGACGAAAACGGGCCGAGATTCCAGAGTATCACAAGGACGGCTTCTCCGGGACGATCGGCGCACCGCGCGCACCGAAGAGGTCGGAATTGTCCGCCAGCTTCGAGCGAGACTCGTCCAGTTCCTCGAAGTGGGTCTGGATCTTGGCCTTCAGCTCTTCGGTCGCCTTGTTCCCGGAGTATTGGAACTCCCGAAACTGGTGGTGGATCCTCTCGCTGAATTCTGCTATCTCATCAATGCGATAGCGGATTTCATCCAGGTTACCCCGTCGTGTTTCGCCGGCCAGCAGGATGACGCCGGCGCTGGCGTCCGCCAGGGACGAATACGCGTCGCTCACCTGTTTCGCCGCCAGGTCCGCCGCCGGCCAGTCCGCCCGCGAGATCGCAGCACGCAGATCCTCGAACGCATCGTCGCCGTCGGCGATCTTGGGAACAACGATCCTCTCGGCCTGTTGCGGCGACAGGTTCACTCGCAACTCCTCGATTTGTCGCGGGAGCATGGCCAGATCGATCACGATCGGGACACATACCGCGGCCAGAACCAGGAACATCGCCAGCGAAACCATGGACAGGCCGGCCAGCCGCAGGACCGACCTGTTCTCCCCGCGGCACTTCCACTCGAAAAGGCCCCAGCCTGCGAGCACCAGCAGCAGGCAGGGAATCCAAAGCCAGTCCATGTACATCGCGTGTGCAAGCCATTCTACCGTTGGAAGGCCGGCAATCGTCGGTGTCCCCAGGTCGCGATGCCAACGCGAGAGGCCCGGAAGGACATAGACCACCGCCGCGGCCACAAAGAACACTTCCGCAATCACCGTCAGCACCAGCGTCGCTTGTGCGACGAAGCTCCATTTCCATCCCGTCTTCATTGTCGTCTCCCTCCAGGCCATCGACTTCTCAATCAGCAGGGTCATCAGACGCCGGCCGTGAACCGCTTGCAGGCCGTCGCGAAGGATTACCGGATCGCCGAACTCCTCGATAGCTCTGTGCACCGCCTCTTCCCGGTTCAATCCGCCCGCGACGTTCCGTTCGATCTCCTCCGTCAGATGCTCTCGCAATTCCTCCCGCAGATGCCGACGGAGTTCCGGCGAGCCGCCTACGCCGCAACATGCCTGGTCCAGGAAGCGCTCGATCTCATTCGTGTTCATGGGGATTCTCCAACACTCGATTGACCGCCTGGGAAATCGACGACCACGCTTGGATTCTCTCGGCCAGGACCGCCTCGCCATCGCTGGTCAGATGATAGTACTTCCGCTGGCGACCTTCCGGCCTCCCCTCCCACGCGGCACGTACCAAGCCATCCTTCTCCAGCTTGTGCAGACAAGGATACAACGATCCGGCCTTCCACTCGAATGCGCCGTCCGTCTCCTGCTTGACTGTCGCGGCCAGCTCGTACCCGTACATGGGCCTGCGCTTGAGCAATGAGAGAATCAGCAGCGCCAGCGTTCCCTTGATTAGTTCGGTGTCCATAATGTGACTGACTCCAGCACGACAAGGCCATCTCATATACAGGAACTCTATATATAGGATACCTATATATTATCACCCAAGTTCGCTTCGGGCAAATGTTTTTCTCGGGATTCTCAGAAGAGAAAACAGCGGGCACAGCCTGCCCTACCGCACAGAGTCAGCCGTCGGTTCTCGCTCGGAACGGAGGCTCACTGTTTCGCCGGCCACGTCTGGGCGTAGCTGACCAACTGGATTCCCCGCCTTTGGATGACTTCTTTGACCTTGGCGCTGGTGAACGACTTCGTCACGCCGTCGCGATGCGAAGCGACCTCCCAGTAGCCCTGGTGTCCGATCCCCTGCATCTCGCCGGTGTCAAGTCCCGGGTGCTCCACCACGATCCACACGCCCGGCCCGATCCCCTCCAGAGCCTTGACCAGCGCCGCCTCCCGCTGCTCGGCGGACGCCTTGGTGTCCGCGGCCCAGCGGAGGTACTTCACCCCCGGCGTCTCAATGGGCAGCTTGTACTCCGCCGCAAGCTTCGCGACCAGCGCCCGCAACTCCGGCGTGCACGTCGGCGTCCCCATGTGGCTGCTCAGGTGCGACACCTGCGGGATGGCCTTCTTCGCCAGCTCGATCTGGGCCCGCAGCTCCTTCTCGACCTCCTCGATCCTCCACTTGGACTGGAGGAACCCGGTCCCCGGCGGGAAGTCCGACCGCTGGCTCGTCGTCGGGAAGAAGTGCCCCTGCTCATCGACCAGGCTCGCCGACTGCGTCAGCGGGCCCCATTTGTAGTTCTCCCACTCGCTGGTCAGCGTCAGGTGCACGCCCACGTCGAAGCCGGGATTCTCGCGGAGCATCTTGGCTGCCTCGTTGAACCAGGGGCACACCGTCATCACCTCCACGCTCCGTGCGATCCCCTCGCGGTAGCTCTGGATGCAGGCGAGATTGGCGGCGTGGCACGACCCGATGTCGTCCGCACGCACAACCAGCCTGATCGCTCCATCCGCCTGACCCGCCTGCGGCCGAGCGGTCCCCGCCCCCACAAGTGTCAGAACCACCCCAACGACCCCAAGCCAGCCGAATTGCCGTCGTGTCATCATGCCCGCACCCACAAAAGGGAGAAAGACCAGTCCGAATCACCACGAATGCCCACGCACTCACTATTATATGTGCTCCCCCCACGACCGGCAAGCGATTCCAGAGCGTCCTGGAGCGCCCGACATTCCCCGGATACATGACCGTAGTTGCAGCCTTCCGCAGAGTGACGAGACATCGCTCCGACTCTGTCATTCCTGCAAAGGCAGGAATCCAGGAACCGCGGGATCGGGCGCGACCTGATGAATGGATTCCCGCGTCCGCGGGAATGACAAACGCGGGGGCCGGACACGATCCGGGGATGACAACCCGACACGCGGCACGACTCTGTCATTCCTGCGCCAAACAGGAATCCAGGAACCGTGGGATTGGGCGCAACCTGATGAATGGATTCCCGCTTGCGCGGGAATAACAAGCGCGGGGATTGGACGCGATCCGGGGACGACAACCCGACACACGGCACGACTCTGTCATTCCTGCGCCAAGCAGGAATCCAGGAACCGCGGGATTGGGCGCAACCTGATGAATGGATTCCCGCGTCCGCGGGAATGACAAACGCGGGGGCCGGACGCGATCCGGGGATGACAACCCGACACGCGGCACGACTCTGTCATTCCTGCGAACGCAGGAATCCAGGAACCGCGGGATTGGGCGCAACCTGATGAATGGATTCCCGCTTCCGCGGGAATGACAATCGAAGGGCTCCGTGAACCCCTGCGGCACCCGCGCAGATACGGACATGCACCCAGATTCCCCCCTGGGGGGCAGGTATTTGCGTTTTCTCGCGAACACGCGGGCCCGGACCGGAGTATCGGGTTTGCCGTCATACGGATGTCTGTCACAATCAGGAGGTACCAGCATGAAGATTGCCCGGATCACAGCTCAGGAACTGCTCGATTCCCGCGGCCAGCCCACCGTCGAGGCGACGGTCCACCTCAGCAACAACCTGAAGGCCTCGGCCATGGTCCCCTCGGGGGCCTCCACCGGCAAGCTCGAAGCCCTGGAGATGCGCGACGGCGACCCGGACCGATATCACGGCAAAGGCGTGCTCAACGCCGTGCGGAACATCACGGACACGATCGCGCCGGCCCTGATCGGGCTCGACGTCACCGATCAGCAGGCCATCGACAGACGGATGATCGAACTCGACGGCACGGACAACAAGTCCGCCCTCGGCGCCAACGCCATCCTGGCCGTCTCGATTGCCTGCCTCCGCGCGGGCGCCCTGGTCCGGAACGTCCCCTTTTTCGAGTACACCGCGGAGGCATTCGGCAAACCCGCCGGCACCCAGTTCCTCATGCCGATCCCCCTGATCAACGTCCTCAACGGCGGTAAGCACGCCATCGGCTCCTCCGATTTCCAGGAGTACATGATCGTGCCCGTCGCGGCGCCCACCTTCGTCGAGACCGTCCGCTGGGCAGCCGAAGTGTTCCAATGCCTCAAGGCGGTCGTCCGCGGCCGGGGCTGGCCCACCACCGTAGGCGACGAAGGCGGCTATGCACCGCCGGTCGGCTCGAACGAAGAGCCCTTGAAGCTCATCATGGAGGCCTTGGACAAGGCAGGGTACACGCCGGGCGTCGAGTTCATGATCGCCCTGGACCCCGCGGCCTCCGAGTTCTACCGCGACGGCAAGTACTTCCTGCAGAGGGATCGCGTCGAGCTGACCTCCGAGGAGATGGTGGACCTGCTCGTCGACTGGACCGAGCGATACCCGATCGTCTCCATCGAGGACGGGCTCGACCAGGACGATTGGGAAGGGTTTGCCCTGCTGAAGAAGAAGACGCAGAACAAGGTTCAAGTCGTGGGCGACGACCTGTTCGTCACGAACTCCAGACGGGTCCGGCTCGGCGCCGAACGCGAGGCCGCCAATTGCGTCCTGATCAAGGCCAACCAGATCGGGACCATCACGGAGACGTTCGCCACGATCCGCCTCGCTCGCGAGCACGGCATGACGACGATCATCTCGCACCGCTCCGGCGAGACGGAGCTGCCCTTCGAAGCGGACTTCGCGGTGGGGACCGACGCCGGCCAGGTCAAGATCGGGTCGATCTCACGGTCCGAGCGAATCGCCGAGTACAACGAGCTGATGCGAATCGAGCGCCGCCTGGGGGATAGGGCCGTCATGGCGAGCTTCCCGTTTGCCCGCCACGCACAGGCAAGGGCCTAGCGGTCCCGCTTGCGGCGACGTATCCTGGGGAGGTCCAGGCGGCCCTCCGACGGGAACTCCGTCAATCGCAGAAGTCCAGGACCCGCGGATGGGCGAGTCGCTGGTAGTCCGCCATGCTCATTCGGATCGCGTCTTCGTGCGTGCCCGCTTGGAACACGACGTGGTCGTCCTTCTCCAACCCCCTGTCCATCACGGTAGGCAGCTTGTACAGGTTGCCGAAGGGCGGCTCCGCTCCCACGTCGCAGTCCTGGAACAGATCGGCGATCTCGCCTTCCTGCGCCAGCTCCACATACCCAGCGGCCAACTGTGATTTCAACTTGGCCAGATTCACATGGCGGGAGGCCGGCAGCACGCACATGAGGAACCGGCCGTCGGCCTTCACAATGACGGGCTTGGCCACGAAGCGCCCGGGCTCGTGCTCGACCTGGGCCATCTTCTGCGAGCTGAAGACCGGCGAGTGCCTCAGCGTCTCGTACCGTGCGCCGGATTTCTTGAGGAATTCCTTTACTTCCATGGCGGGTCTCCTTAAACAGGCTCAAACTGTGTGCCCCAGTGGTCTGTCCATCCGTTTTCCCGGCCGGCGTCGCCCGAGCACCCGGGTGGCGTCCGGCTCCATCCTGGGCTCTTTTCATGGATTCTACGCACGGAATTGCCAAGTGGCTCAAAATTGCGTCATCCGGTTTTGGCGTACTGCCTCATCCAGGCACCCCCGAAGCGGGCGTGGGGGGGAGATCTGGGCACGGAGTCTCCAGGAGTTCCCGAAGTACGCTGAAATGGGATGAGCCGCTTCTTGGACACCCGTGGACGGGATGCTATTGCGCGAGCTGTGGAGCGGAGTAGTTCTGAGCGACGGTGCTGTTCGGGTAGAAGATCCTGGCTTCCTTGAGCGCGACTTCCACCTTGGCGGTCTCATTCACCTTCTCGTAGCACAGGATCAACAACTCGAGCGAGGCCTGGTGGCAGGAGGTCCCTCTGGAACCGGCGGCGGTCGCCTTCTCGGGCCCGAGTCTTCGCACCTGTTCGAGGCACGGAATGGCCAGTTCATACCGTCCGTCTTCGACGTACATGACGGCCAGTTCGAGATTGGCGGCGCGGTTCGATGCGTCGGCCTGGACCGCCTTCTGGTAGGCGCCGCAGGCCATGTCGCGGTCGCCGCGGGCCTTGTAGCATCGAGCGGACTGGCACCACGCGCCGCTGCTGTCGCCGTCGAGGAGCAGGGCCTTGTCGCACTGGCGCATCGAGTCATCGAAGAGCCCGACGCTGGAGTACGCGCTGGCCAGACCGAGAATCTGGTTCACCATCACCGGGCGCAGCAACACCAGTGCCGCGACGATGATGATCAGGCTGTAGCAGCTCTTGGCAGCCGTCTCCTTGTACTCTTGCACGCGTTCCCTGCGTTCACGCTGGGCGAGCAGGCGATCTTCCATTGGACACCTATCAACTGACTATGACGAAGTAGACGCCGAGAACCATCAGCACATTGCCTGCCAGCAACTGGACGCGCTGCTCGACGGAGCACATCCGCGTTCGCAGGAACCGAAGCAGGTTGGGCATGATCAGCGTGGTCAACACGCCGACCGCGAGCATCACGACGCTCTGCCCTGCGCCGAATGCGGCGAACAGAGCGATCCCGTGGAGCCCCGGGCCGTTCGCGGCCATCTCCGCCAAGGCCTGGATCGCAGTCCCGCAGTGGGGGCACGCCGGCGTCTGCAACAGGCCGAACGCACAACCGAGCAAAATCGCTCCGAGCGAGTCGGCCTTTCCCATGCGCTGTGCGATCCGCTGCCCTCTTTCCGACAGCAGACGAGGATTGATCAACCCCGAGACAAGCACGCCGACGAGAAACAAGGCCACTCCCAGGCCACAGAACAAGTACCTGGTGAACCACAGGATGCTGCGGAGTCCCTCGTGGCCTGATGAGGCCGTCATGCCGAGCAGGACCGTCCCGACGACGAGTCCGGCCACGAACAGCATGGACAACGAGAAGCCGTGTCGCTTGGAGCGGGCCGCTCCGGCCACGTAGGCGAACACGATGGGCAGCCGTACGACAGCACACAGGCCCAGCGAGACCGCCGTGCCCGCAATGAAGGCCGGCAGGAGCGTCGCGTCACCCGGCCCAACCGCTAATCCCTGAAGCTCTGAAATCACGATAAGTCTCTTTTATGAAAGCCTTTATGCACACACCAGGCTGGTTTCCTGCCCCCATGAAGCCGACGCGGAATCACTTCCGCTGTTCGACTGCCCTACTTCTGAGGCCGGTCGGAACCGACACCAAGTAAAATCTACAAAACGTCCCGACCAGAAGAAAATATGCAACATAGTTGCAAATCCTGACGTAGGAGTTATAATACCGCGTGTGGTTGAGCAGTTGATTCCGGGATTCCAGGAGATGGCGAACAGATGCAGCAGAGATTGAACATGATTCTCACAGAACTGAAGGCCCATGCGCCCTTCACCCTGTTCGGGGCCGCCACCGGCATCCTGGCGATGTTCGTCTTCGCCAAGGCTTCGACGCAGGTCAGTCTGCGGCTCTTTCAGGTGTTCCATCCGGCCCATGTCGTCCTGTCAGCCATCGTCACTGCCTCGCTGTTCAAGCTCCACGAGAAGAAGCCGAACTTCCTGTGGGTTCTGCTCGTCGGATACGTTGGGGCCATCGGCGTCGCCACGCTGAGCGACTGCATCCTACCCTACTTTGGCGAGGACATCCTCGGCGTAGCCGTGCCCACTCACGCCAGCCTGCACGAGGACACAGAGACCACCGAGCCGTCGGCAACCCATGAGCATGAGCACGAAGCCCACGCCCACGAGGACAAATCGCACATCCACCTGGGTTTCATCGAGGAGTGGTATCTCG
Organism: Phycisphaerae bacterium; assembly: GCA_017993835.1. Taxonomy (GTDB): domain Bacteria; phylum Planctomycetota; class Phycisphaerae; order Sedimentisphaerales; family Anaerobacaceae; genus PLanc-01. Next base: position 70,141 of record JAGOLX010000006.1, on the reverse strand, counting down.
TGAATCCCGCAGCAATTCTCGGCATCCTGCTGGCCTGGTTTTGGCCGAACACCAAGTTCCCCCACGCCGGTCATATCCTGATCAGCACGTGGGCATCGTCTTTCCACATCCTGATGAACACTCACCGGGAGCTGACTCCCATGCTGTTCTTCGGCGTCTTCATCGTCCTGTTCATCTCCGTGTGGCTGCCCTGTTGTTTCAGCGACATCGTCTTCCCGATGTTCTTCGTCCGTTCGTCGCACCCGCACGAGGGGCACTGCTGCTGCCACCACCACCATCAATCCGAGGAGGCCCGTTCGTGAGCGATCCGTTCGAAGACAAGGCCCGACACCTCCTCAAGGAGGCCAGGCTGTACTGCACGGAGGCCCGCGTCGCCATTCTGAAGGTGCTCATGGGAGCCGCGGGCCCGCTGTCTCAGGAGCAGATCAGCGAACACCTGGAGAGCCACGCGTCGAATCGGGTCACGGTGTACCGGACGCTCGAGTCGCTGGCCGAAGCGGGGCTCGTCCATCGCGCCTTCATGGAGAACCGCGCCTGGCACTTCGAGCTGGCGGACCATTGCACGGAACATCAGTGCCACCCGCACTTTACGTGTACTCGTTGCGGCGTGACGCTGTGCATGACGGATATTTCGCTGCCGATGGCTGTGATCCCGCGCAAGGGATTCGTCATCAGCCGCCAGCAGGTGCGATTGGAGGGTCTGTGCCCGGCCTGCACGTAAGTGCTTGTGAAACCGGGAGTTGACAGGTTTTCCCATGAGGATCGGTTCAAGACAACTCGCAGGCTCGACGCGGACCGCCCTGTTGTTGGCGGCCTGTGCAGCCCTCGTCGCTACGACGAGCGGGTTGTTGCTGACCCTCCATCTGCTCAGCGTCGATCACTCCGCGGACCACGACTCGCACGACTGTACAATCTGCCAGCAACTCCTGATCGTGTCCAAGAATGGCGCGATCGTCGCGAGCGTCGAACTCACACACGACACCCCTGTGTTTCGCACGGACCTGCCGGCAATGGCTGAGCCGGCGGGAATCCGCCATCTGCAGGCCTCGCTTCCTCGCGGCCCTCCCCTGCCAACCCACTCCCCGTGATGTCTGGAGCGGGCGACGTCTGTTTGCTCTGCACTGCTTTCTCATGGTTCACGAGCGGCAGGTTCGCCCTTCCTCCCATGGCAAGGCGCTCCTGAGGGAACTTGGGGGCACTTCGGGTCTGGATAGGCAATATCGAGAGGAAATACAACAGATGAAAGTAACCGTTTCATCTCGTCCGGTTCGAAAAGCAATAATCGCGATCACCCTGCTGGCCCTGGGCGCCCCGCTCACGTACGGCGAGTGCATCGTCGCCCATACGCACATCGGGATCAATCCCACCTGGCGTCCGGCAGACTGGAGCACGCCCGGCGTGGGATCTGTGGACTCGGACCCCACCGACGACAACAAACTCTGGTTCTTTTCCCTGCCGCCGATTCACGACTGTGCGACGCCCGGCTGGCCTGCCTGGGAACAGGCCAACGGCGGCGCCTTCCTCGTCCTGACGCGGGTCGAGGAAGAAGGAGAGCACATCGCCAGGCCGGACGATCCCAACAAGACGCTGTACACGTGTAACTTCCTATACAGCAAGGCCGGAGGTTACGGCGATCCCAACGGGCGGGAGCACATCGACGGTTGGCACTCCGCCTTCGGTCCACAGGGCGCCTGGAACCTGGCCAGCGAGGACGTCAACACCTCGCCCGCCTGGGACATCTACCTGCAACGAGAGGGCGTCAGCGGCAACCTCGACGAGGACGATTTCTTCATGCTCCTGTCCGACGATACGGCGGTTCTGGAGCGCGACAGCGACACGTATTCCCTGGAGAAGAGGTGGCTCGACGACGAGAACGCCTGGGGCATTCACGCCCACGCAGGCTTCTGCTTCTGGCTCGATGAGTCGGACAGCGAGGTCTCCGTCGTCCTGTCGGCTCACGACGCCGGCGGCCTGTACGAGCGTTCCGCCAATTTCACGATCCGCTTCGCCAAGACGGTCATCCAGCCGATCGCAGGCGATCTGAACAACGACGGCGTGGTCGATATCGATGACCTCCAGATCCTGATCGACCACTGGGGCCAATCCGGCGTCTACAGCGGCGAGCAAGTCGAGTCCCACGATCACGACCACGATCACGATCACGAGGACTGAGCCGGCGTGAAGAAAAGGTTCGCCATGAAAAGGGATTCACACCAGCCGCGGCGGCGGTGGAGAGACATCCGAGGCGCCTTCGGGCGCCTCGGATGGGCCATTTCTCCGCGTGCCAGCAGGAGCGGCTTCACGCTGATCGAACTGCTCGTGGTCATCGCGGTCATCGCGATTCTGATGGCAATTCTCCTGCCGGCGCTGAATCGGGCCCGCAAGCAGGCGCAGAGAATCGCGTGCCGGAGCAACCTGCGACAGATGGGCATCGCGATGCAGGCGTATCTGCCGGACTCCGAATACCGCCTGCCGCCCAGCTCGTGCCACATCGACGGGCCCGACGATCACTGGCTGCGGGTCCTGACGCGATACACCAAGGAGCAGCTCCTGTTCCGCTGCCCGAGCGACAAGGGCAAGGAGTTCGTCGATTGGGACCGGCCGCTCAGCGAACAGAGCGACGCAAGGTATTCGAGTTTCGCGGTTAATGCGCTGCTCGACCCGGTCCACTATCGTTACGGCCCGAAATCCAACCGGTACAACTGCGTCAACAACATTCGACGTCCGATGTCCTGCATCTGGATCAGCGAGGCCCCGGACACAGAGAACTTCACCCTGGCCGACCACATCCATCCGGAGACGTGGGAAGGCTCCGTGGATTACGCCAAACAATTCATCGCCTGGGACCGGCACCAGGGGACCTCGCACTACCTCTTTGCGGACGGCCATGCGGAGGGCCTGAAGTTCGAGCAGACGTATGAGTACCCCGGCGTGTGCAACTGGTATCCCGAGGCGGCCCCGAAGTGGCCGGAGAACCCATAACTCAGGAGTGGAAGAATGAAACCTGTCACGGCAATCTGCATCGGGGCAATCCTGGCGTGTAGTCTGTCTGCGCGAGCGGAATGTCCGCTCGATCACTTCATCTTCGGCTGCAATCGCGACGGCGTCTTCGGAACGCCGGACGACAGGGTCCTGTTCGTCGATTCCTGGCAGAAATACCGCGACAGCGACGAGACGCCATACGCCAACTGGTTCTACTCGCTGAACAGGAGCATCTTCACGAGCTATCCCTACCGCGTGGGCGAGCCTGGCTTTGACTCGTTCCAGGCCGACAATCCGAGCGCCAGCCACACGTATGATCCCAACCGCGCGCTCGGGGGCGATCCCGACGTGGACTACTGTGTCACCGTGGAATGTATCGCACTTTCGCCCGGGTTGCGGGCCGTCCACAAGGACTATCCCCAGTTCACGCTCGACGCCGTCGGGCAGAGTTTCGACCACAGCTACATCCATGCCCTGCGGGGCGACGCCCACATCCACATGTCTTACCAGGCCACCGACGGCGACAACCTGCGATGGATCACCTTCCGGATCCGTGACAGCCTGGAGGACGGCGACCAGTACGAGCCGTCGGAGCCCGTCACGATCGTCTTCAACGTCCAGCCGCTCGCGGGCGATCTGGTCGTGGACGGCAAGGTGGACATCGCCGACTTGACGGAGATGAGCCATTACTGGCTGGCGTCTGAAAGCTCTCGGCACAACGACTTCTGCGAACGGGCCGACGCCAATCGCGACGGCGCCGTGGACCTGCACGACTTCGCCTGTATGGCCGCCAACTGGCGCACCGCCATGCCGTAGCGGGATCTCCTCGCCGGCCGCCGGAGACGCGAACAACCTGGAACCACGTGCTTTTTCATCGCCTGATCCGGAATATTCGCATGAAGTCTAAACCCTTCGCGCCCAAATCTCCGATAAAACCCCTTATATGACTACAAGAACCCGAATCTGTATCGCAATCACGTGCCTGACACTGGGAATCGCCGGCTGCCAGGGGCCGCAGCACGCGCCGCCCGGGGTGGTCATCCCCAGCAGGACGATCACCGTCGAGCAGTTGGCCTCACGCTTGGGCATGCGGATCGAGCAACGGAATGACACCTTCATCGTCCTGAAGAACTCAGCGAACACCGTCATCCTCTTCACACACGCCGACGGACGGTTCTTCGTAAACGGCAAGCCGATCGGCCCATCGGGCGCGGTCAATAAGGCGGACGGGATCGTGCAGGTGCCAGCAGCGTTGGAGGACCAGATCCGCTCGCACCTGCTCACCGCAGCGCCGGTGAAACCGCCGGTCAAGCCGGGCAAGACCAAGGGACTGGTGGTCATCGACGCCGGTCATGGCGGACACGACCCCGGCGCCCTGAGTCCGTCCGGCATCAGGGAAAAGGACATCAACCTCCGCGTGGCCGCCAAGGTCGCCAATCTCCTCGATCAACGGGGAATCGGGGTCGTCATGACCCGCTGGAAGGACGAGTACATCGAGAAGGAAGAACGCGCCGCCATCGGCAACCGGCGAAACGCCGACCTGTTCGTGAGCATCCATGCGGATTCCGCGCCGAGCAGCAGCGCCCAGGGCTTCACGATCTATGTCGCTCCTTCAGCGTCGGCGGGCGCGTATCGGGCCGCCCAGGCGATCAATCAGGCCATGGAGAGAACCGGCATGAAGAACCGGGGCATTCGCGAGAACGATTACCGCGTCCTGGTCAAGAGCGAGGGCCCCGCCGTGCTGATCGAGATGGGCTACCTCTCCAACGCCCAGGACGTCGCCCGCTTGGCGAACGACAGCTTTCGCGACCGCCTGGCCGAGGCCATCGCCGACGGAATCCAGGCCTTCCTGAAATGACACGGACGATGGTACACGCAGGCAGTGCGTCCACCATCGTCCGTCTTCACAGACTGCGTGGCTTCACGGCACATTGGGCACAAGCCAAGCGCCGAGCGCCACGAGGATAGTCCCCTTTCTAGCTCAGGAGCGAGCCGCGCCGCCGCAGCCACCTCACGCAACCGGCGCCGAGGCCGGCCAGGAGGATCGCACCGGGCACCGGCACCATGGCATCCCCGCCCGCCAGTTCCAGCACGGTGACACCCCACATTTCCATTCCGGAGAACTTGCCGCCCCAGATCATGCTGTCAAGGCCTTTGTACCACGTCTCGTACAGATAGACGAGGTTGTTGTCGCCGTAGCCGACGCCGATCATCGTGTGGCCTTCCACGTGGAGCAACACGACGCGGCCGGCATCGATCTCGGCCATGTAGTCCTCGAAGCTGAAGCCGAGGATCTCAGCGCCTGACACGTTGTTGGTAGCCTGGGTATACAACTGGGCGACGGAGTAGCCGCAATACTCGACGTACTCGCCGATGCCGTACATGCCATCCGAGTCATAGTAGTCGTAGCCAAGGGTGGCCAAATAGTCGAGAGTGTCAGAAGTGAGCACCAAGCCATCGGTGTAGTAGTAGAAGGTGGTTCCGCCGTTGCTGTTGCCGCAGGCGTCCTGGCTGGTCCCCATGAAGTCCGCCAGACAATCGAAGGCCCGGCCCGTGTAGTTGTCGTCACCCGACGCTTCATAGCCGCCGGAGTAGAAGTCCGCGGCATGTCCCGGACTGGCGATGGCATACTGAGCCAGGTACTCCCACGTGCCCATCACGCCGCCATGCGTACTCGCCTCCGCGACACCGCCGGCAACCAGGTTAGAGTAGCTCAACCCGGCGTACCCGTTGCGGTCATAGTACCCCATCGCCATGCCCGCCGACGTGGCGGAGCAGCCGTACCACCAGTCGTAGTCAGCCGTATTCGGCAGGATGCTGCTCTCGGTCGCATAACTGAGTCCCACGACCGCCTCGTATCCCGACGCATCCGCAGCCTGCACGGCCACCGGGACCACACACATGCCCACAAGCACAGCCCAAATCGTTGTTCTCTTCATCACACTCTCCACAAAATCAGTCAATTGCGTGTGCGCACCGGACGTTCGACGATTCTCCCCACAGGATCTCCTCCCTGGCCGCGACAGCGGGCCTCCGTCTCCTGCCTCGCCGGCAGACCACCGGCACAGAGACTTCCGACGAAATCCAGACGCGATCCGCGCACACAAATACAGAGCGCGACCTGAAGGCCGTTTTCATCCGTGAGTAGTTGGGGGCAATACTACAACTGAGACACCATCCCGGGGTTGAATGCCAACCGTGGCACACAGGACCCTCCACATCCCCGGAAGTATCGCGTCAGTATACCTTCTCTCCCACCCCTTGTCAAGGCGAAACCCATTCTCCTGCAGGGGAACGGTCCAGGCGTTCTCCCGGTTGCCGTCCGATGCGGCGTGACGCGCCGACGGCAGCCCACGCCCGGTCCCGGCCTGCCCTCGCTTATCGGAACATTGCGATGGGTTCGTCGCACCGTGGCGGCTCCTTCGACATGAATCGCAGGCATTTCCGGACCCGGAGGAATGCGCCGCAGTCCCGAAACCGTTCGTCCGATACTCCCCCCGAGCAAGAAGCCACAGGCTTCGGCCCATATGAGGACTGAGTACTCCCGGGGGACTACGTGTGACCTCACGTTACGACGGAACCATCAGAATACTGATCGTAGAAGACGACCCGACAGACCGCAAGGCGCTCACCCGCGAGTTGGCCGGATCTTCCCTGGGCCGGGTGATCACCCAACAGGCAGCCTCTCTGGCGGAGGCCCTCGCTTCGCTCCAGACCGACAGACCTGACCTCGTGCTGCTGGATCTCGGACTGCCCGACAGCAGCGGACTCAAATCGCTGGGCTCTCTCGCACCTTGGACAGAGGAGATCCCGACTGTCATCCTCACCGGCCACGGGGACGAGGAGACGGCGATCGAGGCCATGCAGAGGGGAGTGCAGGATTACCTCACGAAGGACTGCATCACGGGTCCCGTCCTGTCCCGCGTGATTCGCTACGCCATGGAGCGGAAGGAATACGAGCGGCAATTGCGAGCAAGCGAAGAACGCTATCGGACGATGTTCAAGAACTCCGCGGTAGCGATCATGGTGGCGGACACCGCGTTGCGTCTGGTTTCATGGAACCATTTGACGGAAGAGCTGCTCGGCATGGACCGGTCGGACCTGTCCGGACGAGACGTGAGCACTCTCCATCCGCCGCAGGAGTGGGAGAAGCTCTGGACGCTCGGCGCGACCTCGGAGGATGGCACTGGCCATCTCGAAACGAAGATCATCCGCAAGACCGGGGAGATCATCGATGTCGAGATATCTCTGAGCCCGCTGAAGGGACCGCGCGGAGAGATCACCGGGTCCATGGCCGTAGTGAAGGATATCACCACGCGAAAGAGGGCCGAGACGGCGCTGCGAGAGCGGGAGGAACGACTCAACCTTGCGATTTCCGGCGGCGATCTGGCCACCTGGGACTGGAACATCACGACGGGACACATTGACGTCAATGATCGCTGGCTCGAGATGCTGGGGTATTCTCACGAGGAATTGACGCCGCATCTGGGCGCCTGGGAGAAGCTGGTGCATCCGGACGATCTGCCGCACGTCAGGCCGGTCCTCGATGCCCATCTGCAAGGCCGGACAATCTCGTACGAAACGGAGCACCGGATCCGGCACAAGTCGGGTCGCTGGGTGTGGATTCTCGCCAAGGGACGTGTGACCGAACGGGATGAGAACGGACGACCGCTGCGGGCGTGCGGCACCCACCTCGACATCACCGCACGCAAGGAGGCGGAGACCGACCTGAAGCGGGCCAAGGATCAGGCCGAGCAGATGAGTCGGGAACTCCTGGAGGCCACGAGCCGGGCCAACGAGATGGCGAACCGTGCGGAAGCCGCCAACGCGGCCAAGAGCCAGTTTCTTGCCAACATGACACACGAGATTCGCACCCCGATGAACGCCATCATCGGATTCAGCGACCTCCTGGCCGAACAGGAGTTGACCGCCGAGCAGAGGGAGCACGTCGGTCTGATTCGCGACAGCGGCCAACATCTCCTGGAACTCATCGACGACATCCTCGATCTGTCCAAGATCGAAGCCGGACGGATCGAGGTCGAATTGCAGGACTGCGAGCTGGCGTCTGCGTTGCACTGCGTGGAAGCGATGATGCGCAGTCTCGCGGAGAAGAAAGGCCTCGAGTTCCAGGTCATCTGTGCACCGGATGTCCCGGACTTCGTGCACACAGACCCCCACCGTCTGCGACAGTGCCTGGTGAATCTCCTCGGCAACGCGGTCAAGTTCACCGAGGCGGGCCATGTCCATGTCCGCGTCTTCCTGGAGGGACCCGCTGCGGAGCGGCGTCTGCGATTCGACGTCGAAGACACCGGGATCGGCATCGCGGCGGACAAGCAGGAGCTGATCTTCGAGGCGTTCACGCAGGCGGACGGGACGACCACCCGCAAGTACGGCGGGACCGGACTGGGCCTGACCGTCACGCGGGGACTGGCCGGACTTCTCGGCGGAGCCGTGTCGGTGAGAAGCCAGCCGGGCCAGGGGTCGGTCTTCTCTCTGACCATCCCCGCCGGCGTCTGCACAGGCAGCGAGGCGGCCCCGCGGGGATCCCCCACAGGCAAGCCAGCCACCAGTGGACAGAACGTGCCGCTCCATGGGCGCGTGCTCGTGGCAGAGGACGTGAGAACCAACCAGATCCTGATTGAGCGGATGCTCGAACGGCTGGGATTGACAGCGACCGTCGTGGAAAACGGCAATGAAGCGGTCGCGGAGGCCACGGCCAATTCATACGACCTGGTTCTGATGGACGTCGAGATGCCCCAGAAGAACGGGCACGAGGCCACACGAGAGCTGCGATCTCTCGGCGTGACGACTCCCATCGTCGCCCTGACCGCTCATGCGATGAAAGAGGACCGCCAGAATTGCCTGGCCGCCGGTTGTGACGACTACCTTGCCAAACCGATCGAGCGAGACAAGCTGATCGCGGTCCTGACTCGGTACTTGCCAACAGAAAAGGACAATCCCATGTACAACGAAACCCAAACACCCAACCCTCCGCGCCGGGCCGACGCCCAGGACAACGAGCCCCAGACGCCGGTCATCCTCTGGGACCGGCTCATATCCCGGATCGGCGACGAGGACCTGATCCGCGAGCTCATGCCCGTGTGCATTCAGGACAACAAGACGCGTTTGGCCGCATTGGCCGAGGCGATCGAAGCGAACGATGCCCCCAACGTCAAACTGTACGCTCACGCCATCAAGGGCTCCAGCGCCAATCTCGGCGTCACGCAGCTCTCGGAGGCGGCCAAGTGTCTGGAGCACATGGCGAGCGAGGGGAACCTGTCCGAGGCGCAGGAGTACCTGCACAAGATCCGAGCGGAGTTCGAACGATTCGAAGCCTTCGTCTCCGAACCCGACTGGATTCAGAGGGCCAAACAACAGGAAGCGGCCGGACAACTGGAGCAGCCGATCTGCAGCCAGACGGCATGAAGAACAAGGAGAACACCCATGAAGTGCCTGATCGTCGAAGATGATTTCGTTTCGCAACAACTCCTGCGGGCCTATCTGAAGGACCATGCGGATTGTCATGTCGCCGGCAACGGACGCGAGGCCGTGGAGGCGTTCGCCGCCGCACTCGACGCGGGAGACCCCCACGACCTGATCTGCATGGACATCATGATGCCCGCCGCGAGCGGACGCGACGCGCTCCAGGACATCCGTCGGATCGAAGCCGAGCACGGCATCGGCGGTCTCGACGGCGTCAAGGTCATCATGACCACCGCCCTGGACGACCCGCAGAATATCCTGGGCTCCTTCCGCGAAGGCTGCGAAGCCTATGTGGTCAAGCCGATCCACAAGGACAAGCTCTTCGCGGAAATCGAGAAGCTCGGACTGCTGAGCCCAAGCCGGTAGACCGGTCGGTCACTTGACGATGCGGGTGTGGGCGGCGTCGAACATGCGGATGCCGCCTCGGTCGAGCTGCAGGATCAGGCCGTTCTCGGGGTCCACGCCGATGCAGTTGCCGGTGAAGCGTCTGTCGTTGCAGGCGAGAGTCACCCGCCGGCCCAGTTGCGTGCTCAGGCGGCTCCAGGTCTCGATCACCTGGGTTTTGTTGCGCTCCGCCACGCGGAGCCAGGAGTCCAGGGAGGTGAGGACCCGCTTGGCGACCGTCACCCGCTGGCATCGCCCCCCTCCGATCAGATCCAGGCTCGCGGCAGTCGCCTGCAGATCCTCAGGAAATTCCTCTTTCGCCTGGTGGCAGTTGATGCCGATGCCGACAATGGTCGTCTCCAGCCAGTCGGGGCCTGTGGGCCGGGAACTGCGAACCGGGACGCGGCGCAGGGGGGCCATGGCGCCTGCGTCTGACCGTCCGATGCGAGGGACACGCTTTGACTCGACGAGGATGCCGGCGACCTTGCGGTCGTCGAGCAAGATGTCATTCGGCCACTTGATGGCGGCCTGACGCCCTCCGACCTGCCCGATGGCCTCGGCCACCGCCACGGCGCAGGCCAGCGAGATGAGTTCGCCCGCAACGTCGCAGTCAATCAGGACGAACGAGAACAGCAGGCTGTCGCCGGGACGGCTCTGCCATCTCGCGCCGGTGCGTCCGCGTCCGGCGGTCTGCTCCTCCGCGAAGACGACGAGGCCGTCATGGTCCGGGTTGCGCGCGTACTCGGCGGCCACGTCGTTGGTGCTGGCGGTCCGCTCGTAGACGAGGACCGACCGGCCGATTCTCCGGGTCTTCAGGCCGGCTCGCATCAGGTCCGGGTCCAAGCGATCATCCACAGTCATAGGCACAGAACGACAAGTCAAATCCGAAGTTCGAATCTCGAAACCCGAAACAAATTCCAAATCCGAAGCACGAATGACCGAAACGCTGGCGCCCGTCGGCGGGTCGGTTTCGGATTTTGAGTTTTGAAAATTCGGATTTGTTTCGGATTTCGTGCTTCGGATTTCGAATTTCCGCGTTCTGGTACGCCGGTCCTATCTGTCCAATCCGATGTCCACGGCCGTCGCGGAATGCGTGATCGCGCCGATGGCGATCCGATCCACGCCGCACTGCGCGATCTCGCAGACGTTGTTCAGGTTGACGTTGCCCGAGGCTTCGAGCAGCGGGCCTTTGCCCTTGCCGCGCATCGCGTCGCGCATCTCGACCGCGTGCTTGAGCTGCCACTGGCCCATGTTGTCCAGCAGAACGATGTCGATGCCGGGGATCTTCAGAACGTGGTTCAACTGATCGTCCACATGGTCCACCTCGACCGCGATGAACTTGACCCCATCGACCTCTTTGGCGTCCTGGACGAGCCGGCGAATCCGGGCGGGGAAACTCTTGCCCAGTTCGGCCATGTGGTTGTCCTTGATGAGGATGCCGTCGTAGAGCCCGAAGCGGTGGTTGTATCCGCCTCCGCAGCGGACGGCGTACTTCTCGAGCAGACGCCAGCCGGGGAGCGTCTTGCGCGTGTCGTAGATCTTGGCCTTCGTCCCTTTGATCGCGCGGACGTACCGGTTCGTCGTCGTGGCAATCCCGCTGAGCCTCTGGAGGAAGTTCAGCATGACCCGCTCGACGCTGAGCATGGATCGCAGGGGCCCGCGAATCGTCGCGAGCTTGCTGCCGACGTGGACGGACTGCCCGTCGCGGCAATGGGGGATCATCTTCAGACGCTCATCGTACTGACACAGGATCTCCTCGAGAACGGGCAGCCCGGCGACGACGATCTCCTCGCGGGAGACGACCCTCGACTCGGCAATCATCCCGTCCTTGAACAACAGGTTCGTGGTGACATCGCCGCTGCCGAGGTCCTCCTCCATGGCCATGCGAATCAGCGGCCGCACTTGTCTGATATCGAGTTTCTTCATCGAACCATTCCAACCACATCTAAATGAACAACTTCTTGCCACAGAGAACACAGAGGACACAGAGATATGAGAACAAGGTCTTCAGTCGCTGTTCTTCTCTGTGTTCTCTGTGACCTCTGTGGCGAACTCTTTCCCACTTCACGACCCCAGGATACTCCCGACACGATCAGGACGAGGCCTGTCGTCTGCCCCGCGTCTTGCGGGCGACGTCCTTCTTCGTCTTGCTGGTGACGATCAGTTCGGGCAGTTCCTTCAACTGGCGCAACTGATCCCGCAGGGCGGCGGCCCGTTCAAAATCGAGGGCCTCGGCGGCCTCGAACATCTCCCGTTCGATCACGCCGGCCATCTCGACCTTGTCATAGTCCGAGTCGCCGAGCTGAATCGCCTCGCGGGCCACCTGCCGGGCCTTGATCTGCTCCGTGAGGCTCTTGCGGATTTCCTTGCGTATCGTCTCAGGCGTGATTCCATGCTCCTGGTTGTACGAAAGCTGAATTGTACGACGCCGATTCGTTTCGTCAATGGCTTTCTGCATCGACGCGGTGACCGTGTCCGCATACAGAAAAACCGTCGCGTTGACGTTCCTCGCGGTCCGCCCGATCGTCTGGATCAGCGAAGTCTGGCTCCGCAGGAAGCCCTCCTTGTCGGCGTCCAGGATGGCGACGCAGGAGACCTCGGGCAGATCCAGACCCTCACGGAGCAGATTGACGCCGATCAGGACATCGAATTCGCCCAGGCGCAGATCGCGGAGGATCTCGATCCGCTCGAGCGTTTCGACCTCGCTGTGCAGGTATCGGCAGCGAAAGCCCCGCTTGGTCACGTAATCCGAGAGCTGCTCGGCCATCCGCTTGGTCAACGTGGTCACCAGGACCCGCTCTTTGACCTCGACTCGCCTGGCGATCTCATCGAGTAGATGCTCCACCTGGTTGCTGGCCGGGAAAATGAAGATCTCCGGGTCCAGCAGGCCGGTCGGGCGGATGATCTGCTCGACCACCTCATTGTCGCACTTGCCCATCTCGTAGGGTGCCGGCGTCGCAGAGACGAAGATCGCTTGGTCCCAGCCCTCCTGGAACTCCTCGAACCGCAGCGGGCGGTTGTCCATCGCGCTGGGCAGACGGAACCCGTGCTCGACGAGGACCTGCTTGCGATTGTGGTCGCCCGCCCACATCGCGCGAAGCTGCGGAATCGTCACGTGCGATTCGTCGACGACCAGCAGGAAGTCCTTCGGAAAGTAATCGACGAGCGTATAGGGCCGCGCGCCCGCGGGCAGACCCGCCAGGTGGCGGGCGTAATTCTCGATCCCGCTGCAATAGCCGACCTCCTGGATCATCTCCAGATCGTACATCGTTCGCGCCTGGAGCCGCTGGGCCTCCAGGAGCTTGCCCTCGCTGCGGAACTGCTGCAATCTCGCCTCCAGTTCGGCGCGAATCCCCTCGACCGCCGGCTGGATTCGCTCGTTGGGCATCACGTAGTGCTGGGCGGGATAAACGAAGACCTGGCTCTCCTCGGCCAGAACCTCCCCGGAAACGGGGTTGATGTAGCGAATCCTCTCGACCGCGTCGTCGAAGAACTCGATCCGAATCGCGAAGGACTCATACGACGGGTGCAGCTCGACTACGTCGCCTCGGACGCGGAAGGTCCCCCGCTGGAAGTCGATGTCGTTGCGGGCGTACTGCATATCCGCCAGGCGGCCGAGCAGGACGTTGCGATCCTGGGTCTCGCCTGCGCGGACCGCGACGACGCTGGCCTTGTAGTCCTCGGGCGAACCCAGGCCGAAGATGCACGAGACCGAGGCGACGACGATGCAATCCCGACGGGAGGAGAGGCTCGTCGTGGTCGAGAGCCGAAGCCGGTCGAGGTCGGCGTTCCGCGAAGCGTCTTTCTCGATGTAGATGTCCCGCTGGGGGATGTACGCTTCCGGCTGGTAGTAGTCGTAGTAACTGACGAAGTACTCCACCGCGTTCTCGGGGAACAGCTCCTTGAACTCCTCGTAGAGTTGTGCGGCCAGCGTCTTGTTGTGGGAGACGACGAGCACGGGCCGGTCGAAACGGGCGATGACGTTGGCCATGGTGAAGGTCTTGCCGCTGCCGGTGACGCCCATGAGGGTCTGGAACTTCCTGCCCTCGCGCAGACCCTGGACAAGCCGGTCAATGGCCTGCGGCTGGTCGCCCGAGGGCTGGTATTGGTTGTTCAGCTTGTATATGCCCATACGACCCACGTCCATCCCCCCTGCCGGACATACGGAACGCCCATCACCGGGCTCCGGGTGCTTCCGTGGATAGCGCGGAAATCGCGATCTACGCCGCACAGGCAGGGCTTGCTTGCGGGATGTTCAGATGCCGCTATGGTACAGCGACGGCGCAGGCGAATCAAGAGCGCGTTCGCAGGACTACTGCGGGTGCTTGGGGAACAGGACCGCCGCCAGAAGGGTCCTGCCGTATTTGGTCCAGAGGGCCTGCTCGCTCAGTTTCGACGCCTCGGCGGGGAGCTCCAGGGTGATTGTCGCAATGCCGAGCGTCTCGCCGGTGTAGGAGCCGAGCGACCCCGGCTTGGCGCCGAGCTTCTTGAGCGGCAGATCGCAGTATTGCGCCATGCGAAGGGCCAGGGCTCGCGCCGGACCATCGTAATCGATGCAGGTCAACGGCTGATGGATGCTCACGATGCGCCCGGGATCGTACTCCTTGATAAGGCTCTGCAAGGCCCGGGATTCCGGCTCGGAGAGAGGGCGCAGACCGTTGGTTTCGCTGTCGGAGCGATTGGCGGTGTCGAAGTTGCGATTCAGGTCGATGCGCCGGATGTTTTCTCGCGTTCCCGCGGCCAGGCCGTCCGGATTGGCGACGGGCATCAGCACGACGCGCCGGCCCTCCAGCAGATCGCGGTGGTTCCGAAGGTGGCCGACCAGGCTGTTGACGAGCGTGGCGCCGGCAGGCTCATCGCCGTGGATGGTGGCCATAATCAGCACGGTGTCGTCGCCTTCGCCCAGAACCTGGATCATGATGGGCCGGCCCTGGACCGAGCGGCCGACGAGTCGATGCTGGGCCGGCGCGGCCTCCACCGGCGGCAACACCAAAGGCGGCACCTCACCGACAATCGTGGGACTGGGCTCGGGCTGGTAGCACCCCGAGACCGCCAACAGGCCGACAAGCAGGCTGATTCGCGCGAAATGAAATCGTACCCTATCCATAGGCCTCTATCCTTCCAACCAATCCTGTTTGAGCCGTCATAATAGGTGATATCGTCCTGCAATGCAATGGGGAATGGCGAAAGTTGGGATTCCAAGGGCATTTCAATGCAGAAACCGGTTTGCGCAGGCCGATGAAACATCGGACACCCGAGGTTCGTCACGGCCACTTGGGTCAGTTGGATCGGAAATAAATGGCGTTACTACTCAGAAAAATGCGTTTTGCCCTGTTGGGTCTCGTCACCATGGCCATCGTGGCCGGCGCTTTCGTCTGGCCGGGCATCTACCGCAGCGCGATGACCCTCCACGATCTGCTCACCGAGAACAAACAGCTCCGACAGGCTATTGCCAACCTGACCGCTGAAGATCAGATCGGATACGCCAAGGTGATCTCGCAGCGCCGCGAGGACGACCGACTGCTGACCACGATCCGCTTCGTCGAAACGGACCGCAACGACAAGGCCAAGGTCATCTTGCAGAAGGAGTACACCATCGAGGGCGACGTCGTCCATTTCGACGCCGTGATCGTCAAGTTCGACGACAAAATGGTGAGCGACGGGACGTCCCGGGCCATGTACCTCTGGCGCCGAGTCTACGGCGAGAAGATGCCTCCGGACAACGGGTACCCGATCGAGGAGCCCGGCGCCGAACCCAGGCGGTACAGCGGACTGCTGGAGGCACTGCCCATCCCGCATCGGCAGTTGTTCTGGTCCAGCATTTGGGAGCTGGCCAACGATCCGGAGAGGCTCCACGAATACGGCATCCGGGCGATCTACGGCAGCGCCGTGTATCAGCCGCTCAAGGAGGGCCTGATCTACGTCTTCAAGATCAGCCCGACGGGCCAGTTCTACCCGGAAGCGGTCCCCGACATGTGAGACGGCCTGCCAGACCCTGATTCCGCGCCAATTCCTTCTTCCCTTCACAGATCTCGCTCTTTTTTCGTAACTCCAGGTATCTACAACGCCTTATACTGGTGAACAGGAAAGACCTGGAGAACCGTAGAGTTGCAGGGTGAGCCTCTGGTTATGGTATCATTCGACGCGATCCTGTTGGACGTATCGAGTGCCGGCGGTCGGCCGGATGGGGAGATGAGGCTCACCGACAGTGCTGCCGCCGGGGAGAAAGGAGTATTGCGATGTTTGCCGTAAGAGAGTCATCTCGATCCGTGGGGCTCCACAACCCCAGGCATTACGTTGCGAGAACGGTGATGATTGCCGCCTTGATGGGAATGACGCTGCTGGGCGGATTACCGGCCCTTGGCCAGCCCGGCGGCCGAAGGGGCTCCGGCGGCGAGGGCTCCCGGTCCAGCCCGAGCGGTCGGGCTTCGAGTCCGTCGGCCCCTGCGAGGACACCCTCGCGCTCTCCCAGTGTCAATCGTGCGAGACCATCTCCCTCGCGGTCGTTCAGTTCTGCTCCGAGGTCGAGCCCGTCGAGCAGCAGAACGGTGACGCGGTCACCTAGTGCGCCCAGGTCGGTCTCGCCAAGTCCTCGGTCTTCGGTGAATTCGACGCCCTCTCCGCGGATCTCCGCGACGCGTCCGAGCCCGTCGGTTAGCCGGTCGTCTCCGTCCATCGGTTCGAGCGGTTCGACGCCGTCGGTGCGTTCCAACGTCCCGACAAGCCGGAGCCGATCGTTCACGACCAGCCCGTCGCAGCCGTCTGCTCCGACGCCTTCGATTGGCGAACGTTCCATCGGCGGGGCCATCAGTTCGCGAAACCCGACTCCCTCCGTTCGAGAAAGCGCGACGAGCCGGACCAGGTCGTTTACGACCAGTCCATCGCAGCAGTCCTACTCGGGACAACCCTCCGGCGAAGGCTCCATGAGCATCGCGACCGATCCGCAGAACCGGGCTTCCCGCGTTGACGAGAGTTCGGCAAGTCGCAGCCGAATCGGCGGCCGGATCGGCGACAATACGCCGTCCGCCCCCTCGTCGGGCGCCAGATCGACAACTCAGGAAAGCAGGACCCGGTCTGTGATCGGGGGCAGCCGTGAAAGCTCGGCGGCCCAACGGTACTCGTCGAGGATCGGGTCCACCCGGAAAGAGGGCGCAATCAGCCCTTCCGCAACGCGACAGGATATCTCCTCCCCAACGGCGACCCCAACGGATCGCACGAGCGACGCGCCGCGACGTCCCGCCGGGGAGTTCACCGAGAACCGCCAGCGAGTCCTGGGCGGCAGGCAGAATCCCAGCGGTTCCGCCGGCTCACGGTCGCAGAGCCCGACGGCGTCCGTCGAGCGGCCGGGCTCCGTTGGCACAACCGAGAACGTCCGCAGTCGAACGATGCTGCGGAGCCATCTGGGGGACAGGCAGATCCCCTCTGCCGTTCAGCGGTCCCGGACCGATATGACACCGGCCGCCGCGGTCAGGCAGCAGGACGTCAAAGCCCAGGATCGCCGAGATGTGCTGGCGTCCCGCCTGGCCAAGCAGTCGCGACCGAGCGGCCCGCCGTCCGGGGGCCCAGGGGGACCGAAGGCCGGCCCGGGGACGAGGGGCGATGGACACGTCTCGCCGCCTCCTCGCCCGCATCCGCGGTACTACGATCGACCGGATCTGATCCGGCATGACTACCGACGCACGTATTCCTATTATGACCATTCCTGGCGGCTCCACCATCGTGTGGTCTGGCCGCACTACTACTACCCGGTGTATTACAGTTTTGGCCCACACAGGGTCTTCCGTCATGTGTATCCGTACTACCACCGCAAGTATGTTTTCGTCAGTCTGGGCGGCTGGTGGCCCTGGGATTATTCGTACGTTCGCTACTACTGGTATGGGTGGCACCCGTACGAATGGTACGGATACTTCCCGATCGCCCAGGAGGTGGCCGCGGACAACTACAACTACTACACGTACAACTACTACATGAATGCGGATGGCACCTACACCAGCGGGACGTCCCAGACGGTCGTCCCGAGCGAGGCGCCGCCGGTGGATCGCAGCACGTGGGCCGACGTCCGTGAGAAGCTGGACGAGCAAGGGACGGAACCGGCCCCTGCGACGCTGGCCGACACGCGATTCGAGGAAGGCGTCAAGAGCTTCGAGGCCGGCCGGTACGGCGAGGCCGCAGGCGAGTTCGAGCAGGCCATGCGCTCGTCGCCCGACGACATGATCCTGCCGTTCGCGTGCGCCCAGGCGCTGTTCGCGAACGGGCGGTATACCGAGTCGGCCGAGATCCTGCGAACGGCGTTGAGCCGGGTATCGCCGGAGAAGGAAGGCGTGTTCTATCCTCGCGGCTTGTATGCCGACGACGACATCCTGTTCGCACAGATCGAAGATCTCGTGGAGAAGCTCGATCAGTTCGCCTACGACGGCGACATGCAGCTTCTCCTCGGGTATCACCTGCTGGGCGTGGGCGAGACGGGTTATGCCCGCGAGCCCCTGGAAATCGCCAAGCAGGACCTGAAGAACGCGGAGTCGGCGAAGACCCTGCTCCGACTGCTCGATCGAATCGAGAGCGAAGCCAGTAAGAAGAAAGACACGGTGACCAGCGCAGCGGTCGCGACTTCCGAGGTCGCCACGGCGGGCCCGGTCGAGATGAAGTTGGTCGTCCCGGCCGAGCCGAACGCAGCGACTCCCGCCGCCCCGGTTCAGCCCGTGGAGACTCCCAACAGTCCCGCCGGGATCGTCCCGCAGGCCCAGCCTCAGGAGACGCCCGCCGGAGACAAGACCGACGTCCCGGCAGGGACCGTGGTCGATCCGGCGAGCGGCAACAAGGCCTCGGGCCAGGCTCCGCAGTCCTCCGGCGCTGTGGGGAGTGCCCTGGCGGATCTGCCCGCGGGCCTGATCCGCGGCGTCGGGCGGTATCTGCGAGCGGATTGGGGGATCTTCGCTGGGATCGTCCTGGCGGCCTGGGGCGCCGTGTACCTACAGTGGAGGGGCTTGGGCTGTCATCGTGTCTGATCGCGTCCCGAAGGGACGCCCAGTGAGTTCTGAAGTGGTCTCGGGTCGGGTTGCGCGACGACGTTCAGAGGCGGACCCGAGAGGAGATGGACGCGTAGGAGGTCAAGCCGGTTGAACTCCTTGGATCCTGGCGGTAGAATGGAGCCATGCGGGATGTGTCGCCCGCAGCCACCGGCGCGAGAGCGTCGGGTTTCGGCGGGGTCCAAGCAACCAGTATAGGAGAATGAAAAGCCGGACATGGATAAGCGGCTGCGTAACGCTCTGAAGCAACTGACGGCCTCTGATACCGAGTCGCGTCGCCGAGCCATGGAGCCTTTTGTGAGGGCGACTTTTGCCCCATTCATCGGGCATCTGCATCGCTATCTCGGCAACGAAGTGGAATGTGAAGATGTGTTGGAGGACGTGTACGCGGACATCTGGGAGAACCCGGATCACCTGCGGGACATCGAGGACGACAGGCACCTGCTCCGGACGGTGTACCTGTACTACATGCGCAAGCGTCTTCGTGAGGTGTACCGCAGGATGAACCGCAGGGCGTCCCTGTCTCAGGACGACTTGCAGAACCTGATGGCGCCCGATTTGGGATTGTGCGACCTGATTTCGCAGGAGGAGCTCAAGCAGCTCCTGCACAAGATGCTCGGCAAGCTCAAGGCCCGGGAACGCAAGGCCATCGAGCTGTGGATGGAAGGGATGTCCAACCGGGCCATCGCCAACCAGCTCGAGACGACGGTCGGCGCGGTCAAGATGCTGGAGTTTCGGACGATTTTGAAATTGAGAGAAATGCTGAAGGAACATTGCAGGGCTTCTGGTGGGGAAGACTGACAATCTTCCCCGGTCCCCCGCCGCGACCGATCGCCCGGGGGGTCGCAAGATGGGAGTGGTTTACATATGCTGAACGCAGATCGAGAGATCCAGGAGTTGTTGGCCGACTATGCCTCGTCGCTTCGCGACGGATGCCTGCCGACCTTTCTGAAGTCGCTGACCCGCGACGAAGCCAAGCGGATCAGCCAGTCCCGGGACTTCTGGGACGCGACGGAGATCGTGCGACTGATGAACAGCGTCGGGTTCGGCGACAAGGTGGTGACCCCGGACGTCGGCCTTTTTATTTCGCGCGTTGACGCGGGGATTGCGTCCCGGATGAAGAAGGCTCAGGCGTCAACGCGGAGTCCCAGCCGCAGTCACGTGAACCTGCAGTAAGGAATACAGAACCGACGAATCGCTATGATTTTGGACAGCTATCAGTGTTCTTCCTGTTACTTCGAGGACAAGGAACCGAGCGCGAGGATCGACCCGGCCACGATCTCCCCTCCTCAGGCGAGGGTGAGTTTCAACAATGTGCTGGTGGTCTTCGTCTGCGTGGAGCGCTATGACGGCCGCGAGGAGCTGGAGCAGGTCGTCACTGAGATCGGCTCTCTCCTGAACATGTTGGGCAAACGGCCGATCGTCCTGTGCCCCAACGTGCATCTGTCAATCGACAAGGCGCCGGAGAAGCAGGCGATCTTCCTGATCTGCGAGCTGGAGAAGCTGCTCAAGGAGCGAGGTCAGGATGTGCACCGCCTGTCGTTCGGGTATCACAAACGGTACGGCCTGGAGTGCAACGGCAACGTCGGCAGCGTGGTCGGCCGGAGGTTTTACGGGTCGGAACACAAGCAGTTCCTCCGTCTGATGACCCGCCTGGGGGTCTGCCCGCCGGAATCGCTGCCGAGCGACATGCCCGTCTGGGCGCAGGTTTTGACGGAACGCCAGTTGAAGGTGCTCGGCAACCGTCGCGACACCTACGAAACCGCCAAGAGGATGCTCGAAGAACAGCTCGACGCCAGCGGCCAAGGCGAGCTGTGGACCTGCATGTTGTTCGAAGGTGAACGCCAGCCCATGGAGGACTATCTCAGCCAGCTCCACACGATCCTCCACGAGTACCCGGATGTTCGCGTGCATCGAGCGATGAACCTGAGCGTCCCGGGCTTCTCGAACGCCGCGAGGCACCTGTTCCGCCGGTTTCCGGAGGCCATCGAGTCGGGCCGGCTGAAGATCTACAACAGCAAGGTCTCCGACATCGAGTTCCTGATCACCCGCAGCGCCGGGTTGCTGGCCTTTCCGCAGAGGCCGCGGAAGGCCGAATCCCACGCGGGCGAGATCTCCTTCGGCCTGTACTGTAGGGACGACGACTTCGCGAAGAACCTGATTCAATGGTACAGCGCGTTTCTCGTCGACACACGATTCGGGTGGATTCGCACGGAGGCCGACCTGGACGCCGCGATCAGCGAGTTGGAGGAGGAGGCGTTTCAGGAAGGGCATGAGTGAAAAGGCCTCCGCTTGGGCCCCCGTTGAGCCGGCGGAGGCGATGCGGATGACTCAAGGGACGGCGATAAGGTTGTGCCTGTGGTTCTCTCGACGGTGTTCGTTGCAGGCTACGTGATCGTGCTGATCGTCGTCGCTGCGCGCGCTCGCACCGCCCGGGAATACGAGGACTTCTCCGTCGCCCGTCGGGCGCTGCCTCTGTCGCTGATCTTCGGGAGCCTGTGCGCCACCTATGTGGGCCCGGCGTTCTCCATCGGATTTGTCGGCCGGGGCTGCCGCAGCGGCCTGCTGTTCCTCCTGATCGGCCTAGCCTACTCCCTCCAGAACATCCTGGTCGGCTGGCTCGTGGCGCCCCGATTGCGGGAACTGAAGGGTTGCTGCACCCTGGGCGACGTATTCGGGCAGAAGTACGGCCCCCGATGCCAGGTCCTCGCGGGGATCATCTCCGTCCTGCTGTGTACCCTGTTCTCCGCCGTGATGATCAGCGCCGGCGGCGTCGTCCTGAACGACATCTTCGGCCTGCCGCGATGGCTCTCTGTTGCGGTGGTCGCGGTCGTGACAACCTCCTACACTGCCTTCGGCGGCCTCCGGGCCAGCGTGATCACCGACGCCTTTCACTTCGCGTTGTTCGCGCTGCTGTTGCCCGGCATCCTGTTGTACGAGCTGCTGTTTCACCTCGACGGCGGCCTGACGGCCTTCTATCAGCACGCCGTAGCCGCGACGACCCGCGGATTCGAGACCACGCCGCTGCTGGAGATCATCGGCTTCGTCACGGCGTTCTTCCTCGGGGAAACCTTGATTCCGCCCTATGCGAATCTGGCCCTCGCCTCCAAGACCACGGTGGTCTCCCGCAACGGGTTCGTTCTGGCCGGCCTGTTCAGCGTTCTGTGGTTCACCGTGATGATCGCGTTGGGTATCGTCGCGCAACCGTTCGTGCCCGCCGGCACAGGCGAAGACTACGTCCTGTTGACCCTCGTCAAGGCAACCATGCCCCACGCCGCGTATGCTCTGCTGCTGGTGTCCCTCGTCTCCATCGTCCTGTCCAGCCTGGACTCGCTGCTGAACGCCGGGGCAGTCGTGTTCACCCAGGACATCCTCCGGCGGTTCACCGCCCGCCAGGATAGCGCCGCGCTGATCGCGGGACGATACTCGACGGTCGCCATCGCGGCGGTCGCGGCCGGCATAGCCGCGTTCGTCCCCAGCGTCATCGAGGGGTTGTTGATCTGCTACAAGATCTGGGCGCCCGCGATCCTGCCCGCCCTGATTCTCGGCCTGTGGCTCCGCAAGCCGCGTCCTCTGGCCGGCATTCTGTCCATGACTGTGGGCACCGTCGTGCCCATCCTGCTTCAGTTGGAGATGATCTTCCCGACCGACGTGGGCGCGGTTCTGCCCGCGTTGGTCTGTTCGCTGGCAGCGTACGCCGTGGGACACTGCCTCCACGGCCTGTTCCAGGGAGGCGCGAATCGATGAAGTTTGGCCTCTTGGCAATCGTCATTCTGGCAGCCGCGGTGGTCATTCTCAGCGGCGCGTGGGTCGCCGTCGCCCTGATCCGGGCGGTCTGGCACATCGATCAGCCAGCCTCTTCCCCCCCGCCCGACGCGCCCGACCGTCCCGCACAGTGATCTTACATCGACATGGAAAGAACTGGATAGGAGCCGATCATGCTTGCATGGCGCCCCACGAGAAGTTACGCAGTTCGCATCGTTTGTCTGTCCCTGGCGTTGGGGAGCACGACATGGGCACAGCCCGGCCCTCTCAAGACGAGCGACGCCGATATCCAGCGGTGGCGGGACATGAAGTTCGGGCTCTTTGTTCATTGGGGCCCGGTCAGTCTCAAGGGTACTGAGATCGGCTGGTCTCGCGGTGCGCAGGTGCCCATCGACGAGTACGACCAGCTCCACAAGCAATTCAACCCGACACAGTTCGATGCCGAGGCCTGGGTGACGACCGCCAGGGACGCGGGCATGAAGTACCTGGTCATCACGTCCAAACACCACGACGGCTTCTGCCTGTGGCCCTCGAAGTACACGGACTACCACATCGGCAACACGCCGTTCCGTCGCGACGTCCTCAAGGAACTCTCCAATGCCTGCAAAAAGCACGGGGTCCAGTTCTGCACGTACCATAGCATTTGCGACTGGCGTCACCCCGACTATCCGCTGGGCAGTCCCGGCGGACGGACCGAGAAGCCGAACCCGAACATGCTGCGATATTACGAGTACTTGAAGAACCAGACCCGCGAGATCATCGAGAACTACGGCCCGCTGGGCATCATGTGGTTCGATGGCGAATGGGAAAAACCCTGGACACTGGAGCATGGCAACGGACTGTACGCCTATCTGAAGGGAATCCAGCCCGACCTGATCATCAACAACCGCGTCAGCAAGGGCCGCCAGGGCATGGCCGGCACCACGGAGCAGACGGACCTGAACGCGGGCGACTACGACACGCCGGAACAGCAAATCGGCAGCTTCCAGAGGGACCGGCCCTGGGAAACTTGCATGACCATCTGCCAGCAATGGGCGTGGAAGCCGAACGACCAGATGAAGTCGCTCAAGGAATGCCTCCAGACGCTGATCCGCGTCGTTGGTGGCGACGGGAACCTCCTGTTCAACGTCGGTCCGATGCCGGACGGACAGATCGAGCCCAGGCAGGTCGAGCGGCTCCACGAGATGGGCCAATGGCTGAGCAAGTACGGCGAGAGCATCTATGGCACTCGCGGCGGGCCCTACAAGACGACCGCGTCGCTCGCCAGCACGTGCCGAGGCAACACCGTGTACCTGCACATCCTCGACTGGTCGGGCGACACGATCACCCTGCCCACCCTGCCCAGGAAGGTGACGGACGCGACCCTGCTGACTGGTGGGAGCGTCAGTGTACGCCAGACCCAGGACGCGATCGAAGTCACCGTGCCGCAACAGAGCCGACAGGACATCGACACCATCGTCAAGCTGGCGCTCGACGGCCCAGCCGGCGAGATCGAGCCCGCAGCGCTCGCTGCCAGCAAAGCGACAGCCACGAAGTGACTATCGCGCCAGAGGTTTGATCTCCAGTACTCGTTCGATCTGTGTCCTGTAGTCGGGCCAGAGTCGCTCGGCCTCATTGACGCGGGCGTAGACGAGACCCCAGGGGCTCAGACCCCATAGATCGAGGGCTTCCTTCAGCCAGGGATCAATGTCCGCCGGATCGGTCGCCTTGTAGATCTGGAGGAACACGCCTTGGTCGCCCCCCTTGCTCCACCGTCCGCCGATCAGATTGAAGAAGAGTCCCCCGGCCCCCGGTGCATCCTCCTCCCCAGGAGGCAGCGCGAGCATTCGCTCGAATCGCCACCCAGCCGGCATTATGGACAGGAGATTCTCGCTGATGCGTTCTGCGTCCGACAGCGCGCCCGGCTTGACCTCCACTTCGCAGACATTCGACGATTTGCTCCCGCGAGGCCAGCCGCCAAACTGGAATCGATACCGACCGGGCCGGACGATGCGGTATTGCAGCGTCACATCATAGGCTTCGCCGAGGACAATCACCTCGCCGGGGAGGATCGCGCTCTCGCCCATGGCGAGTTGGTAACTCGTGTCCACATAGGGCAATACCTTCCCGTTCGGATCGGTGACGAGCATGGGATCGTTCAGCAGAACCTCCGTGCGATAGTACCCGATCGGCTTGTCCCCGACGTTCGTCATCTCCAATCGGAACAACATCGGTTTCCCGATCACGAATTCCCTGCTGACCGGGCTGAGGACGTACCTGATGGCCTTGCGGAACTCGTCCGGGGCGGTCCTGGAGCCGCTCTTCCTCGACTCTTGGATGAACTGGGTCTTTCGAAGGAAGTCATCCAAAGGAAGCAACTCGAAATCCACCAGCCAAGCCGTGCGGGCCTTGATCAGGGACCACGGCCACTCCATCCACGAATCCTCTCCCACGTAGAGACCCACCCCATCCGTCATCTCGACCACCTTCCCTGCCCGACTGGAGAACATGTGTGGGTCGAAAGGCCGAGAAGCAGTCTCCTTCACCGGCACGAACCGCCGGAAGAAGACCTCCACAGAGTCGAACTCCCGGGCTTTGCTCTGAATCGCAGGCGTGCAGTACGACAGCACCTTCTCCCAATCGGATTCCTTCAATGCCTCCTGGAAGGCGCTGGCGACGCCTGCGGGATCGCCTTCGGCCCCTGCCAGGTAATCCTCGCGTCGCGATGGTCTGATCCACCTGGATCGCTCCTGCATGCTGAACAGGACGTACACCGCCTGCTCGTTCGGATCGAAAGTCGCCGATAGAACACCCACATGGTCCCCGCCTTCACTGGCGCGCACCCGGTCGTCACAGCTCCACGAATAGGTCCAGCCGCTGGTCCAGGTCGGGTAGCCCAGGAGGGAAAGCATCTGCTTGCGGGAGCAGAGGATCTTCGGGGGCACAAACGCACGAATCGACGACTCGGGCCTGGACTCGTCGATTCGCGAGCCGAGATCCGATTCGGCGATCTTGCGGCCAGTCTCCGCCCGCCGGCCCGGGTTGTCCCGGAACTCCTTGCACAACGAAGCCAACTCCTCCGCCAGATTCGGCATTTCGTTGCTCGACCAAGGCCTCGTTCGCCGGAATCGCAGAATCGAAGTCCCTGCATAGACGTGGTCTGCAGCGCGCACGAGTCGTTTGCCGGTTTCCGTATCGAGAGGATCGATTTCCAGAACATCGTCTCGAAAGACCCAGGAGAAGGCGTAGGGGCAGTCCCGACTGATGAACATCGCGTAGCAGGACCCTGCCTTCAGGGCATCGCCGTAGGACGCGCCGGCAAACAAATCCCACGTCCGATTCGCTTCCTCTTTCGTCAGGTCGCCCGCGACGATGGTCCGGACGATCTTCGCATCGTAGTAGTGCATCCGGTCGTCGCATCGGATCGACCGAATCTCCGCAACGACTAGCGAGCAGCCCATCTCCAGGGCCCGTTCCAGCGTCGTCTCGGGAAAGGCTCGATTGCCCCCATCTCCCGTCGAAACGGCACAGAACCGCACAAGGACAGACAGCCCGAAGACCACACGCCACACGCTCATTGTCGTATCCCTCCAAATCGGACTCCCGAATCAAGGCCATTTTATCACACGACGCGAGCGAACGAACGTAAATCGCCGGTAAAGAAGCCCGACGGGGGCGCATGACCGTAGTTGTGACCTCCCGCAGAGTGACGACACATTGCCACGACTCTGTCATTCCTGCGTCAAGCAGGAATCCAGGAACCGTGGCATGCGACGGGTCCGAGGGCGTGGATTCCCGCTTTCGCGGGAATGACATTCCCTGGTTTCCATGAACGCCTATTGCGCACGCGCAGATGCGGTCATGCACCCGCGCGCGACGCCCTTTGCCCCGCTTGCCGATTCACCGTTGCCGTTCCGGCTCGGATTGATATACTATGGCGACCGTGACGGCACGGGCCATGAGCAATTGTCTGGCCGCAAGACACACGAACAAACAGGACGGGTAAATCTATGGCAGAGAGATTCGATGTCGTGGTAATCGGGGCAGGACCGGGTGGATTTCGGGCGGCGCGACGCTGCGCCCAGCGCGGGGCCTCCACGGCGCTGGTCGAGAAGGAATTCCCCGGCGGGACGTGCCTGAACTGGGGCTGCATCCCCTCGAAGACCCTGCTGGCCTCCGCCCACCTGCTCATGCGTGCCCGCCATGCGGGCGAGATGGGCATCGACATTCCGTCCGCGACGCCGAACTGGGCGAAGATCCAGCAGCGTCGGGAAGCGATCATCACAGGCACACGCAAGGGCATGGTCGGCACGCTCAAGAACCACGGCGTGACCTATATCGAGGGTCGCGGCGTCGTCACCGCCCCCGGCCGGATCAGCGTCCAGTCGAATGGGCAGACTCACGACCTCGAAGCCGGCAAGATCATCCTCGCGATGGGCTCCGACACGATCCAGATCCCGACGATTCCCTTCGACGGCCAGACCATCATCAGCAGCAAAGAGGCCCTGTCGCTGCCGGAGATCCCGAAGTCCATGGTCATCGTCGGCGGCGGCGTCATCGGCTGCGAAATGGCCTGCGCCTACGCTGCATTCGGCACGAAGATCACCATCGTCGAGGCGTTGGACAGGCTGCTGCCCATGGAGGACACCTGGGTGAGCCGGCTGGTTGAGCGGGAGTTCAAGACCCTGGGCATCGAGTCCATGACCAGCCGCAAGGTGATGGGCGTCGATAAGAGCGCGTCCCCCGCCAAGGTGAGCCTGGACGGTGGACAAACCATCGAAGCCGAGAAGGTCCTCGTCGCCGTGGGCCGACGGGCCCGCGTGGACAAGGACGTCGTCGGCGCTCTGGGCCTGGAGATGAACGGTCCCGCGATCAAAGTGAATAAGAAGCTCGAAACGAACGTCCCCGGCGTCTACGCCCTCGGCGACATCGTCGGCACGACCTATCTCGCCCACGGTGCGACCGCGGAGGCGGAAATCGCAGCGGCCAACGCCACCGGCGGCTGCGAGGAGATGCTCGACTACTCGATGGTTCCCCGCGTCGTCTTCACGTTCCCCGAGGTGGCCTCGGTGGGCAAGACGGAGGAGAAGTGCCAGGCCGCGGGCATGGATGTCACCATCGGCAAGGGCTTCTACCGAGCCAACGGCCGCTGCCACGCGGAGAACAACACGAACGGCCAGTTCCATGCGGTCCGCGACAACGCGATGAACGAGATCGTGGGCATCAGCATGGTCGGCGATATGGCGACCGAGTTCGTCGCCTTCGCCCGGACGCTGCTGGGGACGTGCGAGCCGATCCGCCAGATCACGTTCCCGCACCCGACGATCTCGGAGACCATCGAGGACGCCCTCCACGAGGCCCTCGGCGGCCTGCTCTTCGAGCAGTGACAACGCGGAAACTCAACCGCAGAGGTCGCGGAGGCCCGCGGAGGGACAGGGCAGAGGGCGATTCTCCCCCTGCCGTCGTCGTGCGTCCCTTTCGGGCTGACAGATTCCGCTTTCTGCTATTGACAACTCCCACCCTCTAGTCGTACAATCGTCGTAATGCATCACGAAAAGGCGAAGAAGCCAATGCAGATCACCCGAGACCCGGCAGGGATGCCTTGCAGCAGACAGATTATCTTCGCGTCGGTGCGCGAGGCCATGTAGACCCTGCCCACGGACGCACTATATCGCTTTCGGAAGGAGAGAAGCATGAGATCGCGAAATGCACGCGGATGGTGGATTTCCCTGGCATCAATCGTGCTGTGCGCCGGCACAGTCGACGGAGGGATCATCTACAACGGGGACTTTGAACTCGGTAACAGCGGATTCACAACCGGATATACCTATTCCCCGGGCGACGTGTTCGATGAGCGGACCTACACGGTGGATACGAATCCCGCCAACAGCCACCCGTTCGCTGCGTCCCATGGAGACCACACATCGGGCTTTGGCAACATGCTCGTCGTGAATGGCAGTACAACCGCAGACGTGACCGTCTGGGAACAAGCGGTTGAGGTCAATCCTCACTCTCAGTACACCTTCTCTTACGCTCTGTCCAGTTGGTCGGACTACGAGCCGGCGACCTTGGAAGTCTCCATCGACGGCGTCTCGATCGGCTCGGCCACCGCTTCGACGACTACAGGGACATGGACTGAGGTTTCCTACTCCTGGACATCTGGCGCAACCACGTCGGCCAACATCCGCATCGTCGATACCTGCCTCTCCTACGGCGGCAATGACTTCGCGATTGACGACATCAGTATGACAACCACAGTGCCTGTCCCCGGCGCACTGGTTCTCAGCACAGTCGGTTTGGGTCTGCTCCGGCGGTTGCGCAGAGGAAAGAAACTGTAAGACCAGCGATGACAAGCGTTTGAATCGGGGCCGTGGCGCGAAGTCACGGCCCCTTTCTGCCAGATGACTTTCCCGCACCCGACGATCTCGGAAACCATCGAAGACGTCCTCCACGAGGCCCTCGGCGGCCTGCTCTTCGAGCAATAGCAGCAGCAGCACAGGAGTCTAACCGCGGAGGCCGCAAAGGGTCGCAGAGGAATGAATCGAAGTCTGGAGAGCCGCCTTCAGGCGGCTCAGGCCCGCGTAAACGCGGAACTCCGAACACACCACCTCCAGGCACGTCACCCACCATTTTGAGATGGACTCCACGGTAGGCCGTGCTGTGCACGCCGACTCTCCCCTGTTCTTTCGTCGTCTTTCGGCTAAAACTGCCCTTCTTCTCTCGCTCCTCCCGCCTAACCCGCCGGATTCGTGTTCCAGCGAGACCTGTCATAAAGACCATGCAAAGTCAGGTAATTCGCCGCTTTTCTGCTTGACAGCCCCCCCCATACAATCGCTTGTGCACTATCGACGAATGTGCCACGCGTTGTGAATCGCCAGGAGGTGGGGAAGAACAACTATCGAAAACAACCAGCGATTTGTATGCACATGTGGGCGGAATACGGCCGCCGCGTATAGAAGACACGTTGTATCTTTGTTCATGTGGACGGGGCAGAGAGTCTGTCCCACAGAAAGGGAGGTGTTCCGATGAGGAATAGTGCTCTGAGACTGTTCGTGTGTGTGTTCATCCTGGCGATGACCTGTCCAGCGGGCGCTGCGGTGGTCACGATCCTGGACGATTACGATGTCACGGGCGACCTTCATGACGTTGTGCATCTGGGCGACCGGACCTATACGGACTTCTATCGCGATGACCCACAGGGCACAAGCTGGGAGTTCCAGTTCGCTTTCGATGCAATGGGCATGCCTCTGCCCGAAGTGGGCGAACAGTTCACCCTGTATATCAGCCACTATAAGGCGACTCCGAACAGAGGCTATTTCGACTACGTGTTCTTGAACAGCACATGCATAGGGTACCTCGCCGAATACGAGATGCACTGGTATGATGAAGCATTTGCCGGCAGCAACGATCTATTCATCGAAGGCACCAATACTCTCAGCATTTACTCCGGGCAATCCAGTCAAGCAGGCGAAGACCCCTCCAATTGGGACGACTTTGAATTCACTAACCTACTCATCGTCTATGATGCCGTCACGACGATCCCAGTTCCTGAGGCCATTGTGCTCGGGACTCTTGGTACCGGCTTGGTCGGGTGGTTGCGGAGACGTAGAGCATTGTAGAAGGCAGTCAACGCAGATGGATATCAGGGACCATGGCCGTGTGTCGTGGTCCCTTTCTCCCCTCTCGTGGACAGTGTGCTGAAGACGGTGGGGCAAACAACTGCTCGTTGGCGAAGTCACAACCCGGCGATCTGGGAGCGGAGGATCGGCAGTTCGTTCTTGATTACGTCCCAGACGACCTTGGGCAGTATCCCGAAGTACTGATGGACAATGACGTTCCGCATGGCGACGATCTCGCTCCAGGGAACCTCGGAGTGTTGTTCCGTGAACTCCTCGGACAGAGCACGGGCAGCTTCTCCGATGATCTCAATGTTGCGTATCACCGCATCTTGGGTCTTGCGGTCCGCAAGAAAATCCTCGTAACTCATCCCCTCGATGTAGGAGTCAATCCGGTCGATCGCATCCAGGATATCGAGGAGACGAAGCCTCTCATGTCGGGACATCGACGAGATCCTTCTCGATTTCTGCCTTGAGTCTTCCTTCGACCGCATCCGGGGTCAGCATATCGACCTTCCGGCATAGAACCGATTCGAGAAACGCCTTGATGGCGACAAAACGTCTGTAGGTGATTTCCGAGAACTCGACGACCATATCCACGTCGCTCTGAGGTTCGAGAGTCCCCCTCGCAGCCGACCCGAAAAGACTGATCCTCCCCACACCCCATTGCTTGAGTTCACGCCGATGGGAGCGAAGCAATTCCATGATCTCCTCACGCGTTTGCGGCGGAGAGGGCCGACCTCCCTGATTGTCCTCGGAATGGATCATACCCATATAATATAGGGACCCGATACACGGGTCAACCGCAGAGTGTGGGAGGTGAAGATGGGAATCGACATGGGGTAACTTCTGCAACCGAAATATGCTGCAATCGCCACGGTTTGCGGCTACAATCGCGTTATGACATCTACGTATGAACGATTGGAGAACGGGCTGTCGCTGCAGCACGGCGGGTTTCGCATCCGCGATTGCGGGCTGGCTCAGTATCGCGAGGTGCTGGCGATGCAGCAACAGTTGCAGGAGCAACGCCGGGCCGGCGCGATCGGCGATATGGTGCTCGTCGTCGAGCATCCGCCCGTCATCACGCTGGGGGCGCACAAGAGCTCGAACCGATTGCTCGTCAGTGACGAGGAGCTGGCCCGACGGGGCATCGACTGCGTCGAGATCCGACGCGGCGGCGGGACCACCGCGCACAACCCCGGCCAGTTGGTCTTCTACCCTATCCTGAACCTGCACGAGCTGGGACTCGACATCAACGCCTACGTCCGGACCCTGGAGCAGATCGGGATCGAGCTGCTGGCCGGACTGGGCGTCGAGAGTGAACGACGCAAGGGTTTCCCCGGCCTGTGGGTCGGCCCGCGAAAGATCGCCTCCATCGGCGTTCGCGTCTCGCGGTTCGTCACCTGCCATGGGATGGCGATCAACATCCAGAACGACCTGAGCATCTTCCAACTGATGGTCCCCTGCGGCCTGGACGGCGTGCAGATGACCTCAGTCCAAGTGGAAACGAACAAGACACACGACATGAAACAAGTCAGAGCCCAGTTGGCAGACTTGCTGGTTGTCCATCTCGGGAAGAACAGACCATGAGCGAGTCGATTCGAAAACTGCCTCCTTGGCTGCGACGTCCCTGGCCGACCGGACACAGCTTCCAGCACACCCGCGAGACGGTCGAGTCGTTGGGTCTGGAGACCATCTGCACCAACGCGAACTGCCCCAATCGCGGCGAATGCTGGGCCCGCGGCACCGCGACCGTCCTGATCCTCGGCAACGTCTGCACGCGAAACTGCAAGTTCTGCTCGGTGGCGGCGGGCAAGCCCCAACCGCCCGACCCGACGGAACCCGCCCGCCTGGCGGACATGGCCAAGCGAATGAACATCCGATATCTGGTCCTGACGAGCGTGACGCGAGACGACCTGCCGGACGGCGGCGCCGGTCAGTTCCGCGACTGCATCCACGAGGTCCGAAAGCAGTGCCCCTCCATGCGGTTCGAGATTCTCACGCCGGATTTCAAGGGCTGCGAAGAGCAGGCACTGGAGATCCTCGAGACTGCCCTGCCGTTCGTCTTTGCACATAACGTCGAGACGGTGCCCTCGCTGTACCCTCTGGCCCGTTCCGGCGGCGACTACGAGAGGTCTCTGCAATTGTTGCAGAGGGTCCACGACCAGTACGTCGGCATTCAGACGAAATCCTCGATCATGCTCGGCCTGGGCGAAGGCGACGAGGAAGTCAGGCAAGTCCTGCTGGACCTTCACCGGGTCGGATGCGACCGGCTCACCATCGGTCAATATCTCAAGCCCAGCAAGGACTCGCTCGATGTGGTCGAGTACATCACGCCCGAGAAGTTCGCGTGGTGGAAGCAGCAGGCCATGGAAATCGGCTTCACCTGGGTCCTCTCCTCGCCTTTTGCCCGCAGCTCGTACTTCGCGGAGCAGGAGAACACCCGATAATCTCCCCTCGCAGCGACCGCTCCTGCGGGCACGCTGGGGAACGGAGAATCCCCCGAGCCCCCATGTGCAATTTTTTCGCAGGGTTCTTCAGATCTTGCGGCCCGCCGGGCTTGGAGATCCGCCAATTACCACGTATGTTTTGGTGGAGCCTTTGAAGTTGGTCGTAGTATCCGTTGCAAGCTCGTTGTCTGAGGCACACAATGAATTCGGTCACAATCGTCCACCACGCAACGCGGAAGGGCTCTGCGCTCGTCATGTCGCTCATGTTCGTCGTCATGTTCTCCGCACTGGCTGTGGCGCTCGCCAGCATGTCCGGCGCCAATGTCCAGATCGCAGAGACTCACCGCAAGCTCGACAACACCCGCGCCTGCGCCGAATCCGGGCTGGAAGTCCTCCGTTATTGGATGAACAAGGTTGAGATCTCCGGACTGACGGAGGACGACCAGCGGTTCAGCCAGGTGGCAACCACGCTGCAGAGCGAGCTGTCGGCGGCCCAGGCCACGAACATCACGCTCACGTGCACCAATTCGACCATCACGATCCCGGCGGTGTCGCTGAATTCGAGCCTGGGTCAGACCTTCTCCGCGGTCCTGACGAAGATCAGCAACGAGATCATTCAGCTCGACGTGACGGGCCATTACGGCCCCTTCAGCCGGACCATTCGGACCCACTACAACTTCACGACCCGGGCCAACACCGTGTTCGACTTCGGCGTCGCCTCGAAGGGCCCGATCTCCCTGGCCGGCAACGTCGAGCTCGAGGGCGTCAACCTGGAGGTCGAATCGAACGCCTACATCGAGAGCGAAAACGCCCTCCTGGCGCTGTCGATCATCGGCAATTCCCACATCGCCGGCGAGGTCAAGATCGTCAATTCATCCGCCTACGTCTACCTCCAGGGCGGCCAGGCCGGCATCGGCGGCGACACCGGGGAAGCGGCCATGGAGCACGTCGCCATCGGCGTGGACAGTTGCGAGTTCCCGGAGATGAACCCCGGCGCGTTCACGTCGTATGCGACGAACACGCTGACCTCCGGCATGGATACCTCCGCGGACGCGACCTACGAGAATCTGCGAATTCCGGCGGGGATGAACCCGAGCTTCTCGGGACAGGCCACCCTCAAGGGGGTCATCTACATCGAGGCGCCGAACGTGGTCACCTTCTCCGGCGGCGTCGACGTCACCGGCATCATCGTCACCAACGGGGACGATACGGACAACTCCGGCACGAATCGGATCATCTTCACCGGGAACGTGACCGGCCATCCGATCACGGAACTGCCCCAGGAGACGCAGTTTGCGGGTCTCCACGAGAATATCGGGACGTTCATCGTGGCGCCGGGCTTCCACGTCGGATTCGGCGGCAGCTTCAGCACGCTCAGCGGCGCGATCGCCGCCAACGGAATCCAGATGTGGGGCAACGCCGGCGGCACGATCCAGGGATCGATCATCAACTACTCGGACGTGCAGATGAGCCTGCAGGGGAACACGGACCTGTACTTCAACCGTTCGGGCCTCACGGAGGTTCCGGCGGGCTTCGTACCCCAACTGGTCTTGAACTATGACAATTCGTCCTACTCGGAAGTCACTCTATAGGGAATGGAGAAGCGCATCATGAAACGGGTATCCATCAGAACACTCGCGTTGATGGTGGAGCTGCTGCTGGCAGTCGTCGCCATCCAATGCCTGTCGTCGGTACGACCGGCGAAGGCGAGCGCCAAATGGCTGGCCGGCAACGGCCCGATCCACACGTCGTCGCCTTCTGAGGCCAACGACTGCGCCGTAGAGACCTGACGCCTCCCGCGGGGCCGCCGGCCCGAGCGCACCAGGTTCGTCGCCTCCGAGTTCCTTCTCGGACACGGCACATACTGCATTCTGGATGTCTCTATTCCAGGGATATCCTCTCGCCCTCGGTCTGTCCGCACATCACGATCTTCCCCCGATTCCGTCCGGATTCACTTCACAAAATTCTTCCCGAATTGGCATGTCTGCGGTTTGTTCCTATACTCTGTGCAGAGCAACAAACTAGAAGAAGTGGGTCACAAAAAAACGGGGCTTTTTCCCAGGGGGGGAGAACAATGCCTTCCACACGCAAGACCCGCCGCACACGGCGCGGGGCCGTTCTGGTACTGTCCATGATCTTCATCATGGTGTTCTCGGTCCTGGCCGTGGCTCTGGCGTCCTTCGCCGGCGCCAATGTCGAAGTAGCATCCAACCAGCACAGACTCAACACCGCCCTGCTGGCCGCCCAGTCCGGCCTGGAGTGCGCCAAGTACCTGATCAGCACCGTGACCCTGGCCGAGACCAGCACCAACACCGTCAGCGACAGCGAAGCCGAGACGGCGTGGAACACGTTGTGCACGTACGCCCAGAGCAAGAAACTGGACAACGTGACCCCCTCGGTCTGTTCCATCACCGGCGGCGACAGGCTGACCCTCACCAACATGGGCTTCGGAACAGGCAACGGCGCCTGGACCGTGCGCTTCGAGCGGTACGATTCCAACCCGCGGACGATTCAAATCCGCTCGATCGGAACCGACGGCGAGGCGGCGCGCTGCGTGTCCATGAGCACGGACATCACCAAGGCCAACGATGTGCTGAGCTATGCGATCGCCACCCGCGGGCGCATGTGGCTCACCGGCGACACCACCATCTATGGCGACGTCTTCAGCGCGTGGGACGTCGCGTCGATCTCCCCGTTCAACATGACCAGCGACTCCACGGTCCTGGGGACCGTCAACACCGTGCTGACCCTCAATCAGATCCAGAGCCAGAGCTACGACATGGAAACGCTCAACGGCGACGACCTGCCCATGTTCACCTTTGGAATGACGGTGTACGACTCCCAAGGACAGGTCGTCACCGATTCCTGCGGCACTGTCGACGAGAACGGGTTCATGGTCGATCTGGACGGCAACGCCGTCTACGACGAGGGCGGCTGTCGCGTGACGGTGGACTACGCGAACCGGGTCTACAGCAGCGACGATGAGATCCAGGCCTATCACCGGGGCATCAACTACGGGCAGACCGAATCCTCGGACATGCCGGGCATGGACATCTCCGATTACGACACCAGCGCCTACAAGAGCGCGATCGGCACGACGACCGTCCCCGCCACCGGCTCGACCGTCTCCAACGGGATCATTTCCACCACGGGCATCTCCACGGTGACGGAGTACTTCCCGCACGCCAGCGGCAGCTACTCCACACCCGCCAGCAGCAGCAGTGCCAAGCTGACGCGGTACAAGTTCCTGAACAAGACTTTCACGGACGTCACTCTGCCCAGCAACAAGAACGCGCTGTTCTCCAACTGCACCTTCAACGGCGTCCTGTACATCGACTGCGGGACGTCGACGAGCACGACCAGCTACAACAACGTCCGCTTCGACAACTGCACGTTCAACGGCACGATCATCACGAACACGCCGCAGGCGTTCAAGTGGCAGCGCAACACGCTGTACTTCACCGGCGCGGCCGCGTTCAACAACCAGTCCGACGTGCAGGAAGCGACCATCCTGGCGCCGCACTTCAACGTGAACCTGGGCAATACGAACTCCGTGCAGGCGGACAACAACGTCCTGACCGGTGCCATCGTCGGCGGCATCGTCGATGTCCGCGGCAATGCCCAGATCTACGGGACGATCATCTCCATGGCGGACACCACGATGTACTCGAGCGGCTACGTGAGCAACATCGGCGCCACGCTCGACGACGGCGGTTCCGAAACCACGGACATCAGCGATATCGGCGTGATCAGCATCACCCCGGAGGAGGACATGATGCTCCCCAGCGGCATCACGACTCCCATCGTGATCAACCCGGACCTGACGACGTACTCCGAAACCATCTAGCCTGACGAAGAAATACCTGGTTTGTGTCAACTGAACCCTGTTATAGGAGGGATCAACCCGTGAAACAAACATCCGTTCGAACGCTTCTGTTACTTGTCGGGCTGCTCGCAGCCGTGGTCGTCCACCAGTCCGCTGCATTCACCCCGACCGCCCAGGCCGCTACAGTGTGGCTGGACGACGATCCCAACGCGGTCGAGGATCCTAACGAGCCGGCCGAGCCCCTGCCCGAGAGCCTCGGGCCCATGACGTGGCTGGACGACGACCCCAACGCGGTCGAGGATCCCAACGAACCGGCCGAGCCCCTGCCCGAGAGCATCGCGCCCCTCGTCGGGCTGGACGACGACCCGAACGACCCGAACGAGCCGCTGCCCGAAACCGTCGCGGGCATGCCCTTCAGAAGCCTGTAGACAAACTAGCTGGCATTCCGTCAACGAGAGTGCCCGCGACGATGCCCCAGTGGCATCGTCTGTTCATCGCCGGAGATGATGCCGCAGGTGCGTGCCAGTATCCTGCCGGTGTCGTCTCCGGCATTTGACTCTTCCCCCCTCCTGCACTCAGAACTCCACCCCGCCTGCCCTGCACCCTGGCGGTCAAACTGCGACTTGCGACCCCAACGCTCCCTTGCCCTTTGACAAGGGGCGAGGGATATGGTCTAATCCCGCGAGCCCGTGCAGATGCCCGGCAGACTCAGCCCTCGACGTCCCGCTAAGCGTCCAGGCTGGTTCGGAGCTTCCGACGCGACGGTTCGCGTTGGGGGGGAGTCTGTGCCGTACTACAGGAGAAACTCAATGCCCAGAAGAACAGACATCAAGAAGGTCCTCATCATCGGTTCCGGCCCGATCGTCATTGGCCAGGCCTGCGAATTCGACTACAGCGGCACGCAGGCCTGCAAGGCGCTTCGCAAGCTCGGATACCAGATCGTCCTGGTGAACTCGAACCCGGCGACGATCATGACGGACCCCGGCATGGCGGACGCGACCTACATCGAGCCCCTGACGGTCGCGGCGGTGACCGAGATCATCAAGGTCGAGCGTCCGGATGCCCTGTTGCCGAATCTGGGCGGGCAGACGGGACTGAATCTGGCGTCGGAACTCGCGGCCGCGGGCGTCCTGGATCAGTACGGCGTCCAGGTCATCGGCGTCAAGGTCGACGCGATCAAACGGGGCGAGGACCGTCAGGCCTTCAAGGACACCATGCAGCGTCTGGGCATCGACATGCCGCGAAGCGAGATCGCCTACAGCGTCGAAGAAGCGGAGAAGATCGCGGAGAAGATCGGTTATCCAGCCATCATTCGTCCCGCCTACACCATGGGCGGCACCGGCGGCGGCGCCGTCTTCAACGTCGAGGAGCTGCGAACCATCGCCAGCCGGGGTCTGGCCGTCAGCCTCGTCCACCAGATCCTCGTGGAAGAGTCCGTCCTGGGCTGGGAAGAGCTGGAACTCGAGGTCGTCCGCGACGCCAAGGGCCAGAAAATCACCGTCTGCTTCATCGAGAACGTCGATCCGATGGGCGTCCACACGGGCGATTCCTACTGCACCGCACCCATGCTGACCATCGATACCACCCTCCAGGAACAGCTCCAGAAGTACTCCTACGACATCGTGGACGCCATCGAAGTCATCGGCGGCACGAACGTCCAATTCGCCCACGATCCCGCGACCGGTCGCGTGGTCGTTATCGAGATCAACCCGCGTACGAGCCGGTCCTCGGCGCTGGCCTCGAAGGCTACCGGCTTCCCCATCGCGATGGTCTCCTCCATGCTGGCCACCGGAATGACCTTGGACGAGATTCCCTACTGGCGGGACGGCACGCTCGACAAGTACACCCCCTGGGGCGACTACGTCGTCGTCAAGTTCGCTCGCTGGGCCTTCGAGAAGTTCAAGGGCGTCGAGGACCGTCTCGGCACCCAGATGCGCGCGGTCGGCGAGGCGATGAGCATCGGCAAGAACTACAAGGAGGCCTTCCAGAAGGCCATCCGCTCACTCGAAATCGGGCGCTACGGGCTGGGTTTTGCGAAGAACTTCAACAAGCTGTCTCTGGACGAGCTGATGGCTTTGCTGACCTACCCGACGAGCGAACGGCAGTTCGTCATGTACGAGGCCTTGCGCAAAGGCGCAAGCGTGCAGGCGATTTACGAGAAGACCCGGATCAAGCACTGGTTCATCCAGCAAATGGCGGAGCTGGTCGCCCTGGAGGAGGAGATTCTCAAGTACAAGGGCAAGAAGCTGCCCGATAAGCTCCTGATTCAGGCGAAGAAGGACGGGTTCGCCGACAAGTACCTGGCCAGGCTGCTCGGGGTCCCGGAGGCCGATCTCCGCGCCCGCCGGATCGAGCTGGGCGTTGTCGAGGCCTGGGACGCGGTCCCCGTCAGCGGCGTCGAGAACGCGGCCTATTACTACTCCACCTACAACGGACCCGACAAGGTCCCGGTCAGCAATCGGCGTAAGATCATGGTCCTCGGCGGCGGTCCCAACCGCATCGGACAGGGCATCGAGTTCGACTACTGCTGTGTCCACGCCGCCTTCACGCTCCGCGACGAGGGCTTCGAGTCCATCATGGTCAACTGCAACCCCGAGACCGTGTCCACCGACTACGACACCTCGGACAAGCTGTACTTCGAGCCGCTGACCGTCGAGGACGTCCTGAGCATCTACGAGAAGGAGAAGCCCGAGGGCGTCATCGTCCAGTTCGGCGGCCAGACCCCGCTGAACCTCGCGACCGAGCTGGCCAAGGCCGGCGTCAAGATCATCGGCACCTCGCCCGAGGCCATCGACCTGGCGGAGGACCGCGACCGATTCCGCGTCGCCATCCGCAAGATGGAGATTCCGCAGCCGGAGTCGGGCATGGCGGGCAGTCCGGAAGAGGCGGTCCAGATCGCCGGGGAAATCGGCTATCCGCTGATGGTCCGACCCTCCTTCGTCCTGGGCGGTCGGGCCATGGAGGTCGTCCACGACGAGGAGATGCTCCGCCTCTACGTCGCCAAGGCGGTCGAGGTCTCGCCGGAGCGGCCCATCCTGATCGACAAGTTCCTCGAAAACGCCATCGAGACCGAGGCCGACGCCATCGCGGACGGCTCCGGCGCCTTCGTCCCGGCGGTCATGGAGCACATCGAGCTGGCCGGCATCCACTCGGGCGACTCCGCCTGCGTCATCCCGCCGGTGAGCATCCCGAAGAAGCACATCGACACGATCAACGAGTACACCCGTCGGATCGCGGTCGAGCTGAATGTCGTCGGCCTGATGAACATCCAGTACGCAATCTGCAAGGACGTGGTCTACATCCTCGAAGCCAATCCGCGGGCCTCGCGGACTGTCCCGCTGGTCTCGAAGGTCTGCAACATCCAGATGGCGCGGGCCGCGGTCCAGTGCATGCTCGGCAAGAAGCTCGCGGAACTCGGGCTCAAACAGCGCAAGATCCCGCATTTCGGCGTCAAGGAAGCGGTCTTCCCGTTCAACATGTTCCCGGAGGTGGACCCGCTGCTCGGCCCGGAGATGCGCTCGACCGGCGAGGTCCTGGGCATGGCCAACTCCTTCGGCCTGGCCTTCTACAAGTCGCAGTTGGCCGCGAAATCGGAGCTGCCCCTGGAGGGCACCGTGCTGATCACCGTGACCGAAGCGGACAAGAAGGACGCCCTCAAGGCCGCCAAGGAGTTCCAGCGTCTCGGGTTCCGCATCAAGGCGACGGAAGGGACGTGCAAGTTCCTCGCCGCAGGCGGGGTCCAGGCCGAGCCCATTCTCAAGATGTACGAGGGCCGACCCAACATCGCCGACGCCATCAAGAACGGCGAGATCCAGCTCGTCGTCAACACCCCCGCCGGCAAGCTCAGCAAGACCGACGACTCCTACATCCGCAAGACCGCGATCAAGTACAAGGTCTCCTACATCACGACGACCGCCGCCGCGGTGGCCGCGGTCAAGGGAATCGCCGAGGCCAGGACCAACGTCGCCCCCGTCCGGTCCCTCCAGAGCTACCACGCAGGGATCAAGTGATCGGAAAAAGGCAGATCGGGCCTACTTTGAGGGGGAAAAATCTCTTGGTTCGATTTTTCCCCCTCAAACCCCGGTCGCGCGTCGGGACATTTGTCAGTATGATTCTTCAACGAAATCGAACCAAGAGATTTCGTTGAAGAATATAGGCACGATCTGCCTTTTTCCGATCCGGGCGTTCCCGAGGTAGGGATCGGGTGATCGATGATGGATGATCTATGATTGATGATTGGCAATTCTGGTTCCGGTCCCCTTGACCAGGCGTATCATACGAGGGCAAGCGGCTCACGGATGTCGCTTGCCCTTTCAGTTGCGCCTTGCCAGGAGGTCTTTGAGGCACTCCATTCTGTCTCGGAACCACTGCTCCCGATCCAACTCGCTTGGCTGGCCCGAGGCGCCGTGGGAGAGTCGCTTCGTCCTGTCCCCTGCTCGATATTCTCTCGTCTCGCCGGCATCCGGATGCTCCCGGACATAGGCTTCCATCTCCTCGTCGGTGAAGGGAATGGCCCTCATCGCGAGCCGGTCGAAAGCGAGGAATGGCTCGAGCCGGCGGCCCATCGCATACACATCCTCCAGGATCTGCGCCACGCTCACGCTATCGTCAGGCACGGTAACGACAGCAATCGGCTTGAAGTCTGCCTCGCTTTCGAGTCCCTTCGCAGTCTGCTTCTTACGCAGCCCATGATCGCGTATGCTGACGCGGGCCTCCAGCTCACACTCCGTCACATGATCGGGCCATGAGCCCCGCGGAATCAGGAGCACCGACTGGACTTCCAGCCCAGCATGATACAGATGCCCCAGCGGAAGCCGTTCATAGAGCCGATCCCGGGTCTCATTCGCATCCACCCATCGCCAGGATGAGCCCAGACTGAAACTCCCGTAATTCCAAACCGACGGCCCCATGTACTCGACCTGTCGTTTCATCTCATCGCCGGGCCGTAGTGAACACACGACGAACACCTTGTCGCCTTCGCATCGAGCCACCTCGTGAACCGCAAACACAAAGCCGAGCACCTCTCGCGTGAAGATGGCCTCGTCGAGGCCGAAGAACTCGTCAAGCAGCGTATCGACCTCAACGACTCGGACGCCGGGGCCGAAGTCGGGTCGGAAGACCTTCGGGTCCGGCGTGACATCGTATTCGACCGTGCCCGCTCGATAGGTCTCCCAGACCCCATGCGTCAACAGTCGCCGCTTCTCCCAGGCTTGAAGGCGGTCTTCAGCATCGAGCCAGACGACGATGTGCAACGTATCCGAAGCACCGGATTGCAGATAAGCCCGCCACTGCACTCCCGCGATCATCTTGTCCTCCTCGGACAGCCGGACGCCGCGGTCTGAGAAGGCGTCTGTTTGCAGCAGTTCGGTGACAATTCGCAGGACGCCCATGCTCCGGCTGCACTGGGCCAGGTCGTTGCCCGCCGCGTGAGTCCACAGGTGCTCGCCGTCATCGATCCTGCTCGATGCCATCTCGCCCTCGCGCCAGGTTGTCTCCGCAACCCCGGCGTCTCGCTGATACCAGATCTCAGCGCCCTTCTCCCACCGGCCGTCACGGAGTTGCCTATCGACGATGTGCAGCGATGCGGCCTTCTCGATGACCTTCATGACCCGGGCGTATAGCGTCGTCTCGCCTCGTCCGAGCAGCAGAAACAAGCCAAGGGCAAGGGCCGCCGCAACCGCCCATCCGACCGCCCGCCTTCCGCACAACGCCGCCGGCAGACGCCTTGAAAGAACCCCGTGTTCCTGTGACATCCGGTCAAGCTGTCCGATCACGCCGTCTTCGATCCTGCTCACGCCGGGCCGCATCGCGTCAACGTAGTCGGTCAGCAGCTTGTCGTCGCGGCAGAGGGCCGCCCGATAAGCCCGGCAGACGCGACAAGAGTCGATGTGATCCCACAGATCGTCATTGCACTCCGGCATCGAGCCGTCTCCGCTGTTCAGAAGCTCGTCCTGCACCTGTTCACATAGAGTCCGCATCATTCGCCTCCTTCGGCTGTCAAAAGCGTGCGGAGTTGTCTGCGACCACGACTCAATCTCGTCTGGATCGCCGCGGGCGTGGCGCCAAGCGTCTCGGCGATACTCCGTGTGTTCCGACCATCGAAGTAGAAGAGCAACAGAGGCACGCGATACTCGCTGTCGAGCTTCGCCAGAGCCGCTTCGAGTCGCCGGCAGTCTTCCGTCCGGGCACCCTCGTCGCATTCCGACCTCGGCATAGGAGCCACCCGACGCCTGCTCCGTCGGATCGTGTCGAGACACAGATTCCTCGCGATTCGAGCGATCCACGGGGCGAAACGATCTGAGTCACGGAGGCCCTGGATTTGCACGAATCCCCGCAACAGCGTCTGTTGCGCCGCGTCCTCGGCATCGTGACGATTGCCCAGCATGCCCAGACAGATGGCGAAGACCCGGCCCGAGTGCGCCCGGACCAAACCAGCATAGGCTGCCCTGTCGCCCTGCCGAGACAAAGCCGTGAGTTCTCTCTCTTGTTCTGCGTCCAATCAGAGCTCCTGACCGCAATTTCTGCACATTATGACGTATGAGCCCCGACAAACTGACAGAGTTTTGACGCATTTGGGCCGCAATCGGCCTTTTCGCGTATATTCCCATGGTGTATGATCTGGTCCATGGTAAACGAC
This sequence comes from Phycisphaerae bacterium, assembly GCA_017993835.1. Classification (GTDB taxonomy): domain Bacteria; phylum Planctomycetota; class Phycisphaerae; order Sedimentisphaerales; family Anaerobacaceae; genus PLanc-01. The sequence continues at coordinate 26,993 of JAGOLX010000006.1, read as the reverse complement.
CTGAATAACCTGCCGAGTCGAGCGGCGCGCCGCTCCTCCTCCCAGCCGGGCGGTCCAACCGCGGACGAGACCGACCCGGTGGGACCGTATGCGAACGACGACCCCGAGGACTTCGAGGATGACGTCAACGAGATGAAGATTCCAGACATCATCGGCATCCTGCCGATCCGCAATACCGTGGTGTACCCGGGGACCGTCACCCACTTGGCGGTCGGTCGCGAGCGGAGCAAGGCCCTGCTGGCGGACAGCGAGCCGAATCAGTCGGTCATCGGCCTGCTCACGCAGCGGAATCCCGATACGGACAGGCCCCACTTCGGCGACCTGTACTCGATCGGAACGACCGCGTCGATCCTCAAGACGATCAAGATGCCGCAGGGCTCGATCAATATCGTGGTTCACGGCCTGGCCCGGTTCCGGATCATCGAGCGGATCGCGACCGAGCCGTACCTGAAGGCCCGCATCGAGGTCCTGCGGACCACGACGAGAATGACCAAGCAACTCCAGGCATTGATGGTCAGCGTCCGACGCAGCGCCAATCGCGTGATCACGCTGAGCCCGAACGTCCCGGAGGAGGCCTCCGTCCTGCTGGAGAACATCGAAGACCCTTCCTCGCTCGCCGACTTCCTCGCGGCCAATCTCACCATGGACATCTCGCAGAAGCAGGAGCTGCTGGAGGAGCTCAATCCCGGCCGACGGCTCGAAATGATCTCCATCGCCCTGGCCCACCAGCTCGAGGTGCTTGAACTGAGCCACAAGATCCAGGGTCGCGTCCGCGAATCCATCGACAAGACCCAGCGGGAGTACTTCCTCCAGGAGCAGCTCAAGGCCATCCAGACGGAGCTGGGCCAGCAGGACGCCCGGACGGAGGAGCTGCGGGAGCTTCGCCAGAACATCGCCAAGGCCAAGATGCCCAAGGGGGTCGAGGCCGAGGCGCTCCGCGAGCTGGACCGTCTCGGCAAGATCCCGGCGGCCTCGCCGGAATACAGCGTCATTCGGACGTACCTGGACTGGGTCTGCGAGCTGCCCTGGGCCGTCCAGACGCAGGACAGTCTCGACATCCGGCGGGCCGAGCACATCCTGAACCACGACCACTACGACCTCGCCAAGATCAAGAAGAGGATCCTGGAGTTCCTCGCGGTCCGCAAGCTCAATCCCAAGGGCAAGAGCCCGATCCTCTGTTTTATCGGCCCTCCCGGCGTCGGCAAGACCTCGCTGGGCAAGTCCATCGCCCGGTCGATGGGTCGCAAGTTCGTCCGCGTCTCCCTGGGCGGCATCCGCGACGAGGCCGACATCCGAGGCCACCGCCGGACCTACATCGGCGCCCTGCCCGGACGGGTCATGCAGGAGTTGCGGAAGTGCCGCAGTCGCAATCCGGTCTTCATGCTCGACGAATTGGACAAAATCGGCGCCGATTTCCGAGGCGATCCCGCCAGCGCCCTGCTCGAAGTCCTGGACCCCGAGCAGAACGGGACGTTCACCGACCACTACCTCGACCAGCCGTTCGACCTGTCGAGCGTGATGTTCATCGGGACCGCCAACTACGCGGAGCCGATCCCGCCGGCACTGCACGACCGCATGGAGATCATCGAACTGCCCGGCTACACCGCCCGCGAGAAGCTCCGCATCGCCAGGCGGTACCTGGTCCCAAGGCAGTTGAAAGAGCACGGCCTGACCAAGAGCCAACTAACGATCCAGGACGATGTTCTCAGCACGATCATCGCCAGCTACACCCGCGAGGCGGGCGTCCGCAACCTGGAACGGTGCATCGCGTCGATCTGCCGATCCGTCGCGACGGAGATCGCACGCAGGGACAAGCGAAAACGCAGGATCGAGAAGAAAGACCTTGCCAGGATCCTCGGTCCCATCCAGCACGAGTCCGAGCTGGCCCTGCGGACGGGCATTCCCGGCGTCGCCACCGCGCTGGCGTACACCCCGGTCGGCGGCGAGCTGCTGTTCATCGAGTCGGCCGCCATGCCCGGCAAGGGCGCCCTGCAACTGACCGGCCAGATCGGCGACGTCATGAAGGAAAGCGCCCAGGCCGCCTTCTCCGTCGTCAAGGCCAACGCCAAACGGCTCCAGATCGACGAGAAGCAGTTCGCCCGGTCGGATTACCACATCCACGTGCCCGCGGGCGCCGTCCCGAAGGACGGGCCCAGCGCGGGAGTCGCCATGTTCACGTCGCTCGTGAGCCTGCTGCTGCATAAGCCCACCCGCCCGGAGGTGGCCATGACCGGCGAAATCACCCTGCGAGGACTCGTCCTGCCCATCGGCGGACTCAAGGAGAAGCTCCTGGCCGCCAAGGAGGCGGGAATCAAGACGGTCATCCTGCCCGCGCGGAACAAGAAGGATATCGCGGACATCCAGCCCGAGACGATCAAGGGCCTGGACCTGGCGTTCGTCGGGAATACCGACGAAGCGATCCGAATCGCCCTGGGCGAAGTCTGAGGCGGTTGAGGGACTTGGTGAAGAAGGCAGATCGGGCCTATATTCTTCCACGAAATCTCTTGGTTCGATTTCGTGGAAGAATGGAAGGGTCGAATCTCTCGGCGCGCGAGCGTGGTTTGGGAGGGAAAAATCGATGAAGAGATTTTTCCCTCCCAAAGTAGGCCCGATCTGCCTTTTTCGCCAAGTCCCGGACCTGCCGATGGATAATTGATGATTGGCAGATGCAGAGGCCCCGCTCAATCATCAATCTGGGCACAAGAATCCCGACAGTCCCGAGATTGACGCGACACCCTCGCTTCTGGTAGACTATCTTCCAGCAAATCTCTCTTGAAGCATCGTCCTGTGTGCCGGTAGGCAGGCGGCTGTTCTTCTGTCAGGTGTTGGGGGGATGGAGGACCAGAAATGGTTGCGGTCGCATCTCCCCGAAGCGTGCGCAGACTCGCTCTGCTGCTGGCGGTGTCTACGTTCTGCCCGGCGCTCCAGGGCGGTTTCAAGCCGGAGCAACATGTCATTATACAGCGTGAGATCGATGGACGAACATCCGTCTGTGCGGCTGACTTGGACGGCGATGGCGACCTGGACCTCCTCTTGGCTTGTGCCGGCTCCTACCGCCCCGACCCTCCATCATACCATTGCCAGATCGGCTGGTGTGCCAACAACGGGACAGGGCAATTCGGACCCCTGCAGGTGATCACTGAAGAAGCCGAGTTCGACGAAGGATGCGTTTACGTTCATGCGGCGGACTTGGACGGTGATGGCGACCTGGATGTTCTCTGGACCCCCCAACCTGGCGGTATGATAGCGCGCGACCTCAGGGGCCGAGTAGGTTGGTATGCCAATGACGGGACGGGCCACTTCGGACCCGAGCAGGTGATCTCCACCGCTGGGGCGGACTGCGTCTATGCGGCGGACCTCGACGGCGATGGTAACCTGGATGTGCTCTCTTCGGCTTGTTTCGAGATCGCCTGGTGTGCGAACGACGGGACGGGCCAATTCGGGGCCGGGCAGGTGATCTCCACCGAAGTTGACTGGGCGACCTGCGTCTATGCGGCGGACCTGGACGGTGATGGCGACCTGGACGTCCTCTCGGCTTCTTGGGATGATGGCAAGATTGCCTGGTACACCAACGACGGGACGGGCCAGTTCGGACCCCAGCAGGTGATCACCACAGAGGCCCATTCGGCGAGCTGTGTGTATGCGGCGGACCTGGACGGCGACGGCGACCTGGATGTCCTTTCGGCTTCCGCGTCTTACGACAAGATTGCCTGGTATGCGAACGACGGGACAGGCCAATTCGGGCCCCAGCAGGTGATCACCACAGAGGCCGATTGCGCGCGATCCGTCTATGCGGCGGACCTGGACGGTGATGGCGACCTGGACGTCCTATCGGCCTCCGGCGAAGACGACAAGATTGCCTGGTATGCCAACGATGGGACCGGCGAATTCGGACTCCAGCAGGTGATCACCACAGAGGCCGGGGGGGCAAGCTGCGTCTATGCGACGGACCTGGACGGCGATGGCGACCTGGACGTCCTCTCGGCTTCTGACGGCTCCTATCCTTCGTACCATGGCAAGATCGCCTGGTACGCCAACGATGGGACGGGCCAGTTCGGACCCCAGCAGGTGATCTCGGCCGCGGCCGCTGGGGCGACCTGCGTCTATGCGGCAGACCTGGACGGTGATGGCGACCTGGACGTCCTCTCGGCTTCTGCCGAGGACAACAAGGTCGCTTGGTATGCCAATGACGGGGCGGGCCAGTTCGGACCTCAGCAGGTGATCACCACAGAGGCGGCTGAGGCGCAGTCTGTCTATGCGGCGGATCTCGACGGTGACGGCGACTTGGACGTCCTCTCGGCTTCTAGTTGGGACCACAAGATCGCCTGGTATGCTAACGACGGGATGGGCCACTTCGGACCCCAGCAGGTGATCTCCACAGAGGCCGCTATGGCCCAATGCGTCTATGCGGCGGACCTCGATGGCGATGGCGACCTGGATGTCCTCTCGGCTTCCTGGTGGGACGACAAGATTGCCTGGTATGCCAACGACGGGACGGGCCGGTTCGGGCCCCAGCAGGTGATCACCACGGCACGATTTCGGGCACGACACGCATATGCGGCGGACCTGGATGCCGACGGCGACCTGGACGTCCTCTCGGCCTCTACCTCGTCCACCACGATCGAGTGGTATGCCAACGACGCGAAAAGCCAGTTCGGCCCCCCGGAGGTGATCACTGCAAAGGCATCTCGGTCAACATGCGTCTATGCGGCGGACCTGGACGGCGATGGTGACATGGACGTCCTCTCGGCTTCTTCTGGGGACGACAAGATCGCCTGGTACGAGAACGAGTGAATGAATGGCAGGATTGCGCGGCATCGTCGGACGCTCACAATCATCCATTATCCTCCATCAATGCGCCAGTGACCTTCACCACGTCGAGCATCTCGGGGACGTCGTGAACGCGGACGATGGAGACCCCCGCACGGACGCAGTGAGCAACCGCTGCGGCGGTCCCGAAGACCCGCTCGGCGGGCTTGTCCCGCCCGGTGAGCTTGCCGACAAATGCCTTGCGGCTCGGTCCCACGAGCACGCGGTAGCCCGTCGCCGCAAGCTGATCCAGGTTCCGCAGCAGCAACAGGTTGTGCTCCAGGGTCTTGCCGAACAAGCCGATGCCGGGGTCGATGAAGATCCGCTCTTTCGGTATCCCGAGCGTGTGAGCCTTCTCGCAGCGAGCCAGGAGGAAGTCGCGGACCTCCGACACCACGTCGTCGTAGTGCGGCTCGATCTGCATCGTAGTGGGCGTTCGCTGCATGTGCATCAGGATCGTCGGGACTTGATGCTCGACGGCCAGTTCCGCCATTCGTTCGTCGGCCAGGGCGGTGATGTCGTTGAGGATCGAGGCGCCCGCCAGCAGCGCCGCTCGCGCCACCTCGACGTTGGTCGTGTCGATGCTGATCGGGATTTCGATCCGCTCGGCCAGGGCGCCGATCACCGGGACCACACGCCGGACCTGCTCGGCCGGCGGGACGGGCTTCGAGCCGGGTCGGGTCGATTCCCCGCCCACGTCGATGATGGCGGCCCCCTGCGCCGCCATCTCCAGCCCATGCTCGACTGCGGCACCGGGATCGAGGAACTGCCCGCCATCGCTGAACGAGTCAGGCGTCACATTCAGAATGCCCATGACGAGGCATCCTGCGGAGAAATCCAGCCGCCCTCGCGGCCATTGTAGCATCGTATTCATAGTCCTTTCCATTGCCCAGCCATGGCCAAGCGAACGTACAACACGGATCCGCAGAAACCCGCACACGACGCCGACTCTGTCATCCTGAGGCGCAGCCGAAGGATCTGGCACGGACGAGGGGAGTGGCTCTCGACCGCGGGCCAGATCCTTCTCTTCGCTACGCTCCGTTCAGGATGACAAACACAACGGACGCGTGGGTCAAGGACCCACTCTACGAATCCGCGTCCACTACAAAACCGATGCCCCGGAGCTTCCGCGCCAGGCTCTCGCGCGGTCGGTCGAGCACGACGGTCGTGTTCTGGAACTCCCGCCGGACCGGGTAGTTTTTGCGAAGCGAGTCGAAGAAACGACCCCGCTCCTCCGCCGGCTGATCCGCGATCTGTCGCGTGTTCCGGTCGTCCTGCGAGATGCTGTAGATCCGTTCCACGACACAAGCGAGCAGCTCCTCGTCGGTCGCGGAGGGATCGGAAAAAGGCAGATCGGGCCTACTTTGAGGGGGAAGAATCTCTTGGTTCGATTCTTCCCCCTCAAACCCCGGTCGCGCGTCGCGAGTCTCGTCGTTTCCATTCTTCAACGAAATCGAACCAAGAGATTTCGTTGAAGAATATAGGCCCGATCTGCCTTTTTCCGATCCAACCGAGCCAGTCTCGACTTCCAGCCGCGGGACCGTCGGCGCGGGCAGAAAGTCCTTCACATCGTGCTTCGGCGTCAGGCCGAAATGCTCGCAGAGGGACCGATAGATCATAATCATCCCGGCGACCTTGCCGTCGAACGAATAGCCTGCGATGTGAGGCGTCGCAAGATCGACCTTCTCCAGGAGATCCACGTCGACGCTGGGCTCGCCCTCCCAAACGTCGAGCACGACCGCCTGCAATCGGCCCGCCTGGATCGCGGCCTTGAGGGCCTGCGAATCGACGACCGCGCCCCGCGAGGCATTGACGAGGACCGCCCCCGCCTTCAGACGCGAGAAGAACCCGCCGTCCGCCAGGTGGAACGTCTTGTCGATCCCCTCCCGCGTCAAGGGCGTGTGGAACGTGATGAAGTCGCAGTCGTACAGGGCCTCAAGCGGAACGTACTTCGGGTCCGTAGCAGCATGGGCGTCCCGCCCACAAGTCGCAGGGGCGTCCTGCCCCTGCATGGCCACGGGCAAGATGCCCGTGCTACGAGCGAGAGGCGGATCATTCCTGCGGACCTCCATGCCCAACGCCTCGCACTTGCTCGCCACCCGGCTGCCCACGTTCCCCACGCCGATCACGCCAATGGACTTGCCCTCCAGGCGCAAATGCCGTCGACGGGCGACCTCCAGCAGAGCCGTGATGACGTACTCGGCCGCGGAGTTGGCATTCGAGCCCGGCGCGGAGGCAAAGCCGATGCCCCTCCTTTCGAGATACGCGACGTCCACGTGGTCGAAGCCGATGGTTGCCGTCCCGACGAACCGCACGGAACTGCCGCGAAGCAGTTGCTCGTTCACCGACGTGATGCTACGGACGAGCAACGCATCGGCATCCGCCACCACCTTCGGCGTAATCTCACGACCGCCCACGATCTGCACGTCGCCAACCGAAGAAAGACACTCACGAACGAACGGGATATTCCCGTCAGCAATGATTCTCATAACACCTCACAGCACGAAAGAAACGACCCTGCAAAGGGTCAGGAGGATTCGAACATCCCCAGACCCTCCGTCGAACCCACAGAATCGCGGTCGGGCGATCGCCTCCGATGGCCCGTGACCCACCGATGTCATTCCCGCGAACGCGGGAATCCACTCCGCCTTGTCATTCCCGCGAACGCGGGAATCCACTCCCCGGGACGCGCCCAGTCCCACGGCTCATGGATTCCTGCTTGACGCAGGAATAACAGGGTCCAGGCGACGTCTTGCTATGAATACGAAGGCCGTCTGCCAGTAGCGAACCACGTTTCCTGAATCCATATCCACTCTCCCCCAGGGACTCACAATCCATATCCTGCTATCGCGGTCCCACACTGGGGGCACTTGCCGTCCTTGACCCGATTGGCGACGATGCGATAGCCCACCCGCTCGATGAGCGCCCGGCCGCAACTGTAGCAGTAGGTGCTCTCGGACTTCTCGCCAGGCACGTTGCCAAGATAGACGTAGCGAAGGCCCGCGGCCTTGCCGATCCCCTCCGCCCGCTGCATCGACTCCAGGGGCGTCGGCGGCGACTCATCACATCTATACTGAGGATAGAACCGGCTGATGTGCCAAGGCACATCCACTCCCGCCTGGCTCACCAGGAAGTCCGTCAGCTTCTTGAGTTCTTCCTCGGAGTCGTTCCGACCGGGCAGCAGCAGCGTCGTGATCTCCATCCAGATCTTCGTGTGCTGGGCGATATACGCGATGCAATCCAGCACCGGCTGGAGCGCCGCATGGCACAGGTCCCGGTAGTAGTCCTCGCTGAAGGCCTTGAGGTCCACGTTGATGCCGTCCAGCCAGCCGGCGGCGAAGTCGATCGCCTCGCGACTCATGTACCCGTTGCTGACGAAGACGTTGGCAAGCCCCCTGCTCTTGGCCAACCTGGCACAGTCGGCGGCAAATTCCATGAAGACGGTCGGCTCGGTGTACGTATACGCGACGCTCTTGCACCCGGTCCGCAGGGCGGCCTCGACGATCTGCTCGGGCGTGGCGGCTTCGCCGTCGATTCGCCCGTTCTCCAGGGCGGACTGGCTGATCTGCCAGTTCTGGCAGAACTCGCAGCGGAGGTTGCAGCCGACCGCCGCGAGGGAGAAGCTCCGGCTTCCCGGCTGGAAGTGGTACAGGGGCTTCTTCTCAATCGGGTCCGGGTTGGCCGCGACGATCTTGCCGTAGTTCAGCGAGAAGAGCTGGCCGCCCACGTTCTTCCGCACGCAGCAATGGCCGAGCTTCCCCTCGCCGATCAGGCAGCGGAAGCCGCACAGCTTGCACTGCACCCGTCGGCCGTCCGTCGGCTCCCACAGCACAGCTTCCTTGAGCTCACCTTGTTTGTCCATTGCGTCTCTCTACAACTTGCACACATCTTCCGGTGATCCCGACTATATCGGGTGACATCCCGAGAATCAATGGAATCTTCACGCCCGTCCCCTTGACAGCCTCAGCCGGCCCCAATAGGATAGCAGTGGGTCTTCTATTCTGATGAGAGACAGACTGCGACTCAATTGCAGAAACGGGACGAGCTTCTTGCCGAAGTCGGCGGAGCATTGGTCTGTTGCACTACGAGGATTCAGTGCATCGCGATGATGTTCGTGAGGAGGCGTCGAGGCAATGGCAAAGGGGAGATCGAAGATGGACAGGAGACGCAGCACGATAGGAACCACCGCCAAACGAGGCGAACATCGAGGCGTAGAGAAGGGTCGTCAGCCTTCCGTCATACGCTGGAACCTCCTGGGAGCATCAGAGACACGTCTCCTTCTCTACCGAATTGCCCAGTGGCGTATAGAAGGGGACGAAAGCGGGAAACGTCTGGCCGAGGAGGAGATAGCAGCCAAACTGCGCACATGGGTTCCCAAGCATATCGCCTCGGAGGCATACAATCCGAAGGGGGTCTTCACCGCACGGTGGGTGGGCGAGAGGTTCAAGGATGCGATCGTACGCGGCTACGTCACCCTTGGGAAATACTCAGAGCCTGCGCTTGCGGACAGGATTCGAGAACTGCTGTCACCGCCCTATCCCGAGATCGTAGTGGCCCCGGACCTTCACGAGTTGCAGCGGTACGTCTGGGAAGCTCTTGACACTTACCTGACGGCAGCGGTGAGAAGACCACAGAGAAAGGAAATCATCATCGGCGTCAGCGGCGGACAGACCCTGCTTGGCCTTGCCAGACGGATCAGCGACTTGGCCAACCTGAATTGGTGGAGCATCGCGGCGAAGGACAAGGACAGAGTGAAAGTCTGCTCCCTGACAAGTGGGGGGATTCCTTCGGATATTGCTGCGCTGTCGGATGCGGTGGCAGGCACGGTAGGCACATCACTGGGCATCAGGGCCAAGGGATTACTGGGACCGGCGTGGTTCATAGATGACCAGGCATTGGCGGCATTCAGACGCCAGCCTCACGTAGCTGAACACGAGACCATGGTCAAGCACGCGGATATTATCGTGACAAGCGTGGGCAACCTGCGCGATCCCAATTCGCTCATGGCGCATCTGTTTAGGGAACAGGGTGAGGGAGCATTCCTGGAGAATCAGCCACATCCTGCGGATATCCTCTACAAATGCTACGACGGGCTTTCGGGAGATCCCATCCCCCTGCCGGCAGATGTGGCCAGTGGGCTGTTCTCGGTGATTGATCTGGAAGAACTGAAGCACATCGAGCGGCGCATCGTGGTTGCAGGCGGACTGGAGAAGGGGCGACACGCCTTGCCCGGCGTCCTCCGCAAGAACATCGCCACCGACGTATTTATGGACTTAGCGTGTGCGCAGGGGCTCATACAGGCGCTGCAAGCTTAGAGACTATCTCAAAACGATGAATGTCATTGCGAGTCGGGAAGCCGCTTCGCGTCGGGTAGGAGAAAGAGAATGGGTGCTTCGACGAGGGCATTCATAAGCCACGGGAGCTGCAACCCTTGTGACAGTTTCCCACATCCGTTGTAGAACCCATCTTCTTAGGAGGAGCGCAGCGACGAAGCAATCTCAACCTCCCGAGCGGGAGATTGCTTCGCTGCGCGCAATGCCATGCCCGAGCGCTGTTTTGGGATAGCCTCGCAGAGAACTGGCTCGCCGGCGGGGCCACCCCGCACGGGCAGATCGGCCCGAAATGGGGAGGACGCCCGCCCGCGTTGGGGGGGGGCGAGCCGACGCATGTACAATGAGCCTGGGATTGTACAAATCCTGGGACGTTCTGCTCGAAACACGCCATTCGCTGTACAAGTGGTGAACCAACGCTCGATAACCCGCCTTCCGCTATCTTGTTTCTTCTTGCCCCAGGTCGTTCCCCGCTGTACGCTCATTCCATATGGTGTGTTCGTTGGTGCATATGCTGTTCGGTCCTGGCTGTCGCTTCCGCGGCTCCTGCGCCGGCTCTCGTTCCTCGGTGTCCTTTGCAGCAGGCGGTCCTGCCGGTTCCTGTCGGGTTGCCGCCGCGGCTGGTGGCATGCCGGTTCCCTATCGCTGATGCGACCCGGACACGCGCCGAACGGGGTCGCTCGGTGCGATGTTGAATTGTGTCCTGGCCCAGTGCCGTGAAGAAGGGACTATGGGCAAGTTGGCAAGAAGGAGGAAACTGCCATGTGTGAAAGAGTCAAGCGGCTTATCAGAGACCTTCAGCGTGAGAAGGCGGATTTGGCCCGCCAACGCGACGGCAAAGTCAAGGAGTGGGAGCAAGCGATTAAGGAGTGGACGCAAGCGCATATTGACGTTGAGGAGATCAAGGCCCGGGAAATCGAGATCGATCAGACGATCAAGCGCTTGAACGGTCAGGCATGAGTTCCCCTTTACCGGTCGGAACCGTGCTCGCGCGACGCAGGCTCAGTTGAGAAGGCGGCCGGGCGATTCGGATACGCGACTTCCCGTGTGACCTCAGCTTGCCAAGAGCAGGAGAAATGACCATGCGGAAACACAAGTTCATCGGAAAAGACGTGGTGGTCCTCAGGGACAACCTCCATAACAGCGACGATTATCTGCACTTCAGGAAGATCGGCACGAAGGGCGTCGTCCAGCGGTATGACACGGATTACTTCGTCGTGGTTGCGATGCCCGGCGGCGACAGCATCTGCGTCCGAGAGGACAGCTTGACCCTGCTGCACAGGTCGCAACGGAACGAGGTCGGCAGCACTCGAACGTGACCTCCATCGCAACCGGCCTGCTTCCGCAGAGCAGGCTTCGTCGTCGATTTGCCTGCTCTCCAGGGACGATCCTGCCGTGAGTCAGCAAGAAGAGCTTGCCATCGAGGTTCTGATGGACGCGGCAATGGCCAAGCTCCCCGTCGGCAACCAGGCAGCGGAAGCTACACAGCCTGCACCGGACTCGGTGCCCTCCCCCGCCGCTTCCCACAGCACTGCTGCGTTGAGCAAATGCTGCCCATTCATTTCGACTTTCACGGTACTGTGCCCTGAAAGCTCCCCAGACACTCGCTTGATCGGGACCCGGGGCAGACACTTGCAGGCCGAACGGCTTGACTATATAAATACTGCTCTGGAACCGGTGCAGTGACCATTTGGCCGATAAGGAAAGATATGACTGAGAACAACGTAAGGCTGTATTGGAAGAACGTAACCGCTGAGGCGATTGGCAGAAGGCACGGTATCACACGCAAGGTGCTCGACCGACTGGCCGGTCGCACGAAGGCCGCGATTGTGCAGGTGAACAAGGACCGCAAAGCGGGCAGAACCCCCTACCGCGACCTGCCGTACTCGACGGAACACCCGCGGAGCGTCAAGGAACTCGCGGCGAAGGCCCGGCGGGGCTGCGAGAACCTGGTCGTGCTCGGTATTGGTGGATCGGCCTTGGGCAACATCGCGCTTCAGACGGCGTTGAACTCCTCCCTCTACAACATGGACGACACACGGCGGAAGGGGCCGCGTTTGTTCGTTCTGGACAACGTTGACCCTGTGCAATTCGGGACTCTCCTGCGGTGGATGGACAAGAGGCTCGACCGGACGATCTGGAACGTGGTCAGCAAATCCGGGGAGACCGCGGAGACCGCCGCACAGTTCATGATCGTACGTCAGATGCTTCGCAAGAAGCTCGGCGACAGTGGCTATCGGCGGCAGGTGGTCGCCACGACCGATGTGTCCAAGGGGCTCCTTCGACGCGTCAGCGAGGCGGACGGTCTGAGAACGCTCGTCGTACCGGATGGCGTGGGCGGACGCTTCTCCGTCCTCAGTCCTGTGGGCCTGTTCAGTGCGGCAATGTGTGGAATCGACATCGACTCACTGCTGGCCGGGGCAAGGACGATGGATGCGAGAGTCAAGTCCTTGAGCTTCTACCGCAATCCCGCGGCTCTCATCGCCGCCATCAATTACCACTACTGCGTCGAGCGCAACAAGACGATGGCCGTCATGATACCGTACAGCCAGCAATTGAAAGACCTCTCGGACTGGTATCGCCAGCTCTGGGCGGAGAGCCTCGGGAAGATCAAGAGAGTTGGGGGCAGAAACGTCCATGTCGGGCCGACCCCCATCAAGGCGCTCGGCGCGACGGATCAGCACAGCCAGATTCAGCTCTACCGGGAAGGACCGAATGACAAGCTGATTACCTTCCTGGAGGTCGAGGACTTCGACGAAGAAGTCGTGATCGGCCCGGCCCCACAAGGCGCCGCCGACATTGAGTTCCTCGCCGGCAAGGGGTTGGGCGAACTGCTGAACAATGAGAAGAAAGCCACGGAATATGCCCTGCTCGTGAACGAGCGTCCGTGTCTGACGATCCAGTTCCCAAGGGTCAGCGCGCATACGGTGGGACAGTTCATCTACCTCTATGAAGCGGCCACCTCGATCGCCGGTGTCCTTTGGGGAATCAACGCGTACGATCAGCCTGCCGTGGAACTGGGAAAGGAAGCCACCCGAGCCTTGATGGGCAAACCAGGCGCGGACTATGCCGAGTTCGCCAAGGAGATGGGATGGAAGATGGATGTGGATGCCAAGTTTGTAGTCTGAGGGTCCGCAAGACCGTCTCCCGTCAACATCCAAAGGCGCGGGCGAGGAGCTTGATGGGGTGGGTGGTGGTCGCGGGGGCCAGGTGCTCGATCTGCATCTTGCAGGCGGCGCATTCCGTCAGGATGTTCTGCGTCGGGGATTTCGCCAGTGCAGCCTTGAGACTCTCGGAGATCTGGCCGGCCAGGTCGTAGTTCTTTGCCTGCATGCCGAAGGTGCCGGATAGGCCGCAACAGCCCGCTTGCAGGTCCGCGATGTCGATTTTGAAGTGATCGTGCAGCAGGCGCAAGGTCACGGTTTCGTCCCCCACCGCGGACAGATGGCACGGCAGGTGGTAGGCGAACTTGTCGGTGATCGCGGTCGTCGGGGGTTTGAGCTTGCCTTGGCTGCGGAGACCGGCGAGGTAGTTCATCAGCTCGACGGTGCTGCGAGAAACCAAAGCAGCGTCCTCGCCCTCGACGTAGTGGCGCAGCTCCTCCTTCAGGCACAGCGCGGCGCTGGGCTCGGAGCAGACGATCTTGTATCCCTCGCGGACCGCCCTCGCGAGGTGCTTGACGCTGTAGGCCAGGTCGCGTCTCGCCAGGCGGATATCGCCGTAGACGATGGCGGGCACCGGCGACGGACGCTGGTCGGGCAGGATGACCTCAACCCCATTGTGACGGAGCACATCCAGGACCGCGAAACCCAGCTCGTGGTCGTTGAAGTTGGCGTAGGTATCGACGAAGTACGCGACCTTGTCCACGGGATTGACGACCGGCCCGCGGGACGCGAGGTACTTGGCGCCCGCCTTCAGGAACGAGCCCCGTTCGAATCGCGGCATACTCCGGCGTCGGTCGATCCCGGTGACCTTCTCCAGGACCCACTTCGAGATCGGCAATGCCATCGCCACATTCGACAGCGGCGCGAACAAGCTGCCCATTCTGCTCAGGTAGCGGTTGCGGCTCAGGACGAACTCCGTCCGGCGGAGGCCCTTGCGCCGGACGTACTCGGCCCTGGCCGCGGTCATCAGCATCGAGATATTCGACCCCGACGGGCACTGCCGCTCGCACATCTTGCAGTTGACGCACAAATCGAGGAACTTGCGGAACTCGGGCGATTCGAAGTCCTTCTCGTCGAGCTGCCCGGTCGCCCAGTAGTGGAGCAGGTTGGCCTTGGCGCGGGAACTGCCGAGTTCCTCGCCCGTGGCACGGAAGACCGGGCACATCCGCAGCGTCGGCTCGCGTCCCAGGCACAGGCCGCAGCCGTAGCACTGCTCGAACTCCAGCTCCAGCTCGTTCGCGTTGAACAGCATCTCCGATCGCGCCCGCTCGGGCAGGATGTGGTGCTCCCGCCGGAGACTCTTGAACATGACGTCCGGGTCCTCGTTGAGGATCTTGCCCGGGTTCATCAGGCCGGCGGGGTCGAAGATCGCTTTGACCTTCTTGAGAATCTCGTAGTACGCGTCGCCGTACTGCCGACGGACGTAGGCGGCGCGGATCAGGCCGACCGCGTGCTCGCCGCTGATGGAGCCGCCGAGCGACCAGGCGAGCGTGAAGACGTCCTCCGCGATGGCCTTCATCTTCTCGCGGTCCGCAGGGTCGCCCAGGTCGATGTACGGTCGCTGGTGCAGCTCGCCGTCGCCGGCGTGGCCGAAATACGACATCGCGATCCCGTGCTTCTTCTGGATCTTTTCCAGGCCGGCGATGTAGTCCCCCAGGCGGCAGAAATCGACGCTGACGTCCTCCATGAACTCGGCGGGATGCTTGCGGCTCCGCTTGCGATAGAGCAAGGGCCCCGCGTCCTTTCGGGATTTCCACACGCGCGCCTGCGCCTTCGGGTCGGTGATGATCGTCCTTCCGGCGGCCCCTTTGCCGACCGCCCGGTCCGTCGCGTCGATCTTCTCGCGGACCTCGGCAGGCGAATCCCCAACGTGCTCGACCAGCAGCACCGCAGCGGCCTCCGTCGGCAGGATGTCCCGGTACTGCGGAAGCTGGTCCACCGCCAGGTGGATGAGCGAGCGGTCCATCAGCTCGCAGGCCACCGGGCCGGTCTCGACGATGGTCGGGACCGCACGCGCCATGCTGTCGAAGGAATCGAACTCCAGTTGGAGCAAGCCTTTGACGGCGGGCAGCGGCACCGTCCGCAGCGTGATGCTCGTGAAGATCGCCAGCGTCCCCTCGGAGCCGACGAGCAGGCGAGCCAGATCGATCTCGTTGTCGCGGCAGACGCCCGCGATGCCGTAGCCGGTCCGATTTCGCTTCGTCGGGGGCTGCGCCTGGTCGATGATCGCCTGGTTGGCGACCAGGAGCGCCCGGCACTGGCGGGCGATGGACTGGCCCGAACCGCTGCCCATCTGCTCGGGATCGATGTTGTTGCGGAACTCGACCACGCTTGCGTCGGGCAACACCGCTTCGATCCGCTCGACGTAGGCGGAGGTATGGCCATACTGCAGCGAGTGCGCGCCGGTGGCGTTGTTCCCGACGACTCCGCCGAGGGTGGCGCGGTTGGCGCTGGAGGGGTCGGGTCCGATCTTGCGTCCGGAGGCGGCGAGCCGCTTGTTCAGGTCGTCGAGCACGACGCCGGGCTCGCAGGTCACGGTCTCGGCGTCAATCTGGGCGATCGTCTTCATGTAGCGAGTCATGTCCAGGACGATGCCGCTGCAGAGCGATTCGCCTGCGACGCCACTGCCCGCGCCCCGCGGCGCGACGGGAAGACCCTCCTGGCCTGCGTACCGCACGATGTCCACGATATCGCGGACATCCCGCGGCGCGACCACGCACTGCGGCACGATCCGGTAGCTGCTGGAATCGGTGCTGTACGCAACCCGGTGAATGATGTCACCGAATACGTCGCCGCGAACGAGTTTCGCCAGGTCGGCAGTGATCTGGGATGGCTCTCGGTTCGTCACAGCTCGAAATCCCTCGGAGAGAACTGTGATGCAGCGACGGACCCGCTCATTCGCAGGACTGCCAGATCGTCTTCGCTGACCTGGCCGTTGATGAATTGCTGCACCACCGGGTGGGGGTGGTTGCGGATGTAGTCGGCGTTGCCGTCGGCGACGATCTTGCCATTGTGCAGCATGATGATGCGATTCGCGACTTTGTACGCGCTCTTCATGTCATGGGTAACGACGATACTAGTGACTCCCAGCTCCTTGGCCAGCTTGACGATCAGCTCGCTGATGATATCGGAGCGGATCGGGTCCAGGCCCGTCGTCGGCTCGTCGTACAAGATTACCTCGGGATTCAGCGCGATCGCGCGGGCTAGGGCGGCGCGTTTTCGCTGACCGCCCGACAGGCGAGCGGGAAAGTAGTTCTGAAATCCGTCCAGGCCGACCAGCGCCAGCTTCATCTTGACGATCTCGTCGACCTGTCGCCAGTCGCGGATCTTCGCATGGTGGCGGATCGGGAACATGATATTCTCGGCAATCGTCATACTGTCGAAGAGAGCCCCCTCCTGGAAAAGGTATCCAAAGTGGGTGCGGACCTGGTTCAACTGGCGTTCGGGCAGGTCGTCGACCCGCTGGCCTTGGAAGTACACCTGGCCTTGCGTGGGTCGTTGCAGCACGATGAAATGCTTGATCAGGACGGTCTTGCCGCACCCGCTCGGGCCGATCACCACGGTGGTCTTGCCCTTCTCGATCGACAGGCTGACGTTGTCGAGCACCAGCTTGCTGCCGAACTTCTTCGTGAGATTGCGGACTTCGAGGATGGGCTCCGATGGGGCGCTCTGTCGCTCATGACCGTTGCCATCCGTCGTCTTTTCCAAGTGGATACTCCCGAGCGAGACCACGCGGGTCCCAGCCGATTCGTGCGTCACGTCACAATACTCTTGATGGGCCAGAAGATATGATAGATGGTCTTGAAGATCACCGCCAGCGCGAAGTCCAGGGCCAGGATCGAGATGAAGCTGGCGACGAAGGCCTCGGTACACGCCTGCCCGACGCCGTGAGCCCCCTCTCTGCAACTGAAGCCCTTGAAGCAACTGATGACAGCGATGGCCCCTCCAAAGAAGAACGCCTTCGTGATGCCGACAGCCACGTCCCAGAAGGCCACGGCCGAGGCGCTGAACGTCCAGTAGGCCCGACTGTTGATCCCGAACTGAAGAAAACTCACCAGGGCGCCGCCCACCACGCCCATCAGGTCGGCGAAGATCGTCAGGACCGGCGTCAGCAGCAGACAGGCCAGCAGACGGGGCGCGACGAGGTAGCGAATCGGATCGGTCCCCATGCTGCGGACCGCGTCGATCTGCTCGGTCACGTTCATCGTTCCCAGCTCCGCGGTCAGCGCGCCGCCGATGCGTCCGGCCAGCATGACCGCCGCCAGGACCGGGCCCAGTTCCTTCACGACGGAGATGTTGATCAAAACGCCCAGGTGTTCCTCCAGACCCATGCCCGCGAGCTGGTCGTACGCCTGGACAGCGAGCGTCATCCCCACGAACGCGCCGGTAATCATGATCACAGGCACGCTGTGCACGCCGATGATGAACATCTGCGTCCAGATCAGGGGGAAGGTGGATTTGCGGGTGCAGCCGCGAACGGAGGTAGTGACGGATCGCCAGGCAAAACGCCCGAAGCGACCGGCATTGACCACATCCTCCACCGCCTTGGCGCCGAGCGCTGCAATCATCGCGGACTTCCTATCCATATCAGCCCACAGGTCGTGCGAGCGGGCGAACACTGCCCGCACACGCGTACTGCTACCGCTTCTATCAGGAGGACATCCGCTTGTCAAGGATGGACGGCAGTGATCGCAGGGCGCACGCAAAGTCGGCAGACGAGTCTCGCGGATGTCATTGCGAGGAGCATCGCGACGAAGCAATCTCAATTCCCGGCATGGGAGATTGCTTCGCTTCGCTCGCAATGACAGTTCCGGCAGCTCTCTGAAACGACACTGCGTTCGCCCTGCGCGTCGCTACGACTGCGACACCGGGGCGAAGGCCCGGACGGTGTTCTTGCCGGAGTGCTTGGCCAGATAGAGGGCCTGGTCGGATCGACTAGTGACGTCCTCGGGATTGGCGTCGGCTCCGTACTCGCCCACGCCGACGCTGATCGACAGCGGGATTTGCTCTCGCTGCCAGAGCACCGGGGAACGAGCCACCGCTTCCACGATCCGCTCGCATACGATCAACGCGGCACTGAGCCCGGTGCTGGGCAGAATGACCGCAAACTCATCGCCCCCGTACCGGGCGGCCAGATCGATCTGCCGAACGCACTCCCGAATCCGATGGCTGATCTCGATGATGGCCCTGTCGCCGGCACGGTGGCCATAGGCGTCGTTGATCTGCTTGAGGTTGTCGACATCGGCCATGACCAGGGAGACGGTGCCCCCATGGCGTCGGGCCCGCCAGAGCTCGCGTTCCAGCGCCTCGTAGAACGTCCGGTGGTTCATCAGGCCGGTCAGACCGTCGGTGGTCGCCTGCCGCTGCATCTTCTCGAAGAGACGGATGTTGCCGATCGAGGCGCCGACGAGCTGCCCGAACAGCTCGATCAGCGCGATATCCTCGCCGTCGAAGTTCTCCTCGCCCTTCTTGTCGGCCAGATTCAGCGCCCCGACGACGCGCTGTTGGCAGATCAGCGGAACGATCGCACAGTTGGGCGTCTGGTAGTTCTGCGCATAGGTCCGCTGGGAGCGCCGGATCACCGGCTTGGTGTGCGTGTCGATGTTGTCCGTCAGGATCACCGCTTTGCTCTTAACCGCCATGACCATGGGCGACGGCGGCCTCTGGTTCAGAGAGACGATCTTGTTGATGGGGAACGGGTGGTTGTGCTGGACGAGGTGCAGAATGGCATTGGACTCGTCGAGGACGTACAACGAGGCGAAGCGGAACCCGACCACGGTGGGGATCCTGGCGACACACACGTCGCCGATACGGTCCATATCCAGGCAGTTGATCTCCCTGGCCAACGGGGTTACCTGCTGCAGGAGCGAGGCCTTGCACGCGCGGTCGGGAGCATTCTGATCGATCTTCTTGTTTCGAGTCATGGTCGCACAAGGATATCCGTCCGGTAATCCCGGCGGTCTGATTTCGTGGTTCCAACAAGGACTCTATCGACCATTCGAGGTGAAGGGTTCTTGGAAATGTGTCCGGGCGGGCGACGTTTCGTCCCGGCGGGCTTCCGGCAGCGTCATGGCGCCAGACCCCTGCCATGTCACAGGCGTGGCCGCCGAGCCGTGCGCAGCAGCGAGATCGACCCGAATCGCTGCGTCAGAACCAGAACCGAGCGGATGGCGATTCGGACCTGCGCAAGAACGGGAGGTCTCGATCGCCATCGTCCTGACCGCCGATAACACAAGCAGCCACTACGACTTATGGGTCCTTTCGACACGAGCAACCTGTCCCTCGCTGTTCATGTCCGGCATCGCGTGCCTCGTGCTCCGAGAAAAACGTACCATTTTTTTCACAAAATGCGCGCGAAAGGGGTTGACATCGCCACCAAGCCATTTTACATTTTGCAAAACGTAAAATACATATGGGCGTCGAATCTGTGGGTGATCTCTCTGGTGCCAAGAACAACTGTCTGGACGGGCATTCTCACCCATCCGACGATCCCGATAGTCGCAGTAGTTCACTCTCGCAAACACGATGCGAGCATTGGAAGTGGGAGAAGATATGGGATCTTCGCGTCTCAACACCTGCGGCGCCCCCCCTGGCTTCGGCCTGTCCCATGGCGACGATGTGACCTTCGGTCGTCTGTGACCGAAGGAATTCCGACAGCAGATTTGTGTTGTCGTTTGCTGCGGCGTGGTGGCTCTTTGGCGTGATGGACGGGTGGATCGATCCGAGGGGATCTGTGAGTTGACGACGACTGCATGGACTGGCAGACACACAGCAATGCGTTGAGGGCTCCCGCGAAGCGATATCGCATCGGCGAACTTGTTCGTCACAGCCCCTTCTCCCGCCAGACGATCCATAACTACACCGTCATGGGTCTGATCCGCGAGACGGAGTGGACCGAGGGTGGACATCGGCTCTACGACGAATCCGTGTTCGAGCAGTTGTCGCGTATCGTGGAATTGAGAAAGACCAAGAGCCTGACCCAGATCCGTCGCCTCCTCAAGGACGAGGAGAGCACGGGAAGAGCGGCTCGTGTTGATACGGAAGACCGAAAGGATCAAGGATGATGCATGAGGCTTCGTTTCTCCAGAGAGTTCTGTGTCCACCCTCGCCATATCAGCGTCCCCTTTCGGTGGTTCTCCTTTTGCAGTCACGACGTACGGCTAGCCGCCCCGACCGACTCCCGGTCATAGGGCTCCCCTGCCTGTGCATCTCGTGACAACCTTGAACCCCAGTTGAGGGAATGCAAATGGATTCCTTGTCACTCATCCCGGACAACGTCGCCGCGGTGCTCCTGGAAATCCTCCGATTCACAGGGTTGCGCCGCCAGATCCTGCACGACAACATCCGCTGCGTCGACACCCCCGGCTTTCTCCCCCAGGACATGCCCGTCCAGGAGTTCGCCGAGGTACTCAACAACGCGGTGGCCGAGCATCTGCGGAACCGCAGGCTCCTCTACCGGGACACGCGGAACATCGCGTTCGGCCCGAACGGCTCCACACGAATCCGGCCGGTCGTGGACGATCACGCACACGCACTGCTTCACCAGAGCCGCGACGAGTACCTGGAACTCCAGGTGGAGAAGCTCCTGGAGAACGCGCTGAATCGCAAGGTGGCCATGGAACTCCTGCGATGCAAGTGCGGCGTGTGCCCGGAGGTCGGCGACGCGGACGGCGACATGACGCTCACCGACGGCGGCCCGTTCGAGAGTTCGTCGACTCACTGCGACACGGCAGAATAACCTTCCGACACCCCACGGCGAGTATGGAGAATCACGCACTCAACCTGCAGCATTTGGCGAGCCCGCGTCGGACCGGGGCGACAGTCCTGGCCATCACCAGCGGCAAGGGCGGCGTCGGCAAGACCAACATCGCGGCCAACCTCGCCATCTGCCTGGCCAGTCAGAACCGTCGGGTGCTCCTGCTCGACGCCGATTTGTCGCTGGGCAATCTCGACCTCGTGCTGGACCTCCGCAGCAAGTACAACATCTCACACGTGATCAGCGGACACAAGCGGATGGAGGAAGTCGTCCAGCAGGGTCCCAAGGGACTGCGGGTCATCTGCGGGGCGTCCGGCCTGGACCGCCTCGCCGACCTGGGCGAGGGCGAGCAGCGCCGCTTGATCGACCATCTGTCGCGACTGCAGCAGGAGACCGATACGATCCTGATCGACACCGCGGCGGGCATCTCCAGCTCCGTTATCGGCTTCTGTCTGGCCGCGGACCAGGTGCTCGTGGTCACGACGCCCGAGGCGGCCGCCATGGCCGATGCGTACGGCGTCATCAAGGTGCTGGTCCGAAAAAGATACGGGCGAGCCATGAGTCTCGTCGTGAACATGGCGAGGAACCCGGCGGAGGGCAAGGAGGTCTATCAGCGCCTCGCGAACGTCGCTCGCAGGTTCCTGCAGACGAACCTCTACTACGCAGGGACCTTGCTCAAAGACGAGCGGCTGTGCATGGCCGTGCGGGCGCGCAAGCCGGTCGTGCTCGCCTATCCCAAGTCGCCGGTCAGCTCGTCGTTCGTGGCGCTGGCCGCACGAGTCGGAGGCGCCAAGCCCCAGGAAGACGCCGAGGACGGTTTTTTCCGCAGGGTCGCGCGATGGTGGAATTAAAGTCGGCCCGGATCCGGCCGATAATGGAACATATAGGACTGTACGCCCACTCTGCCGGCGGCGCCATGAACAAGGACGGATGAACGGTGAACAACGTGTCAAGCCACACACCCGCGGATTCGCGCATCAAACGCAACGGAGGCGATCTGTGAAGACACAAGCAGCGAAGACGGACAGCAAGCTGACCATCGAACAGATCTGGGGATTCTTCCATCAGACGCACGACGACCAACACCGCAATCTCCTGATGGAGCATTATCGCGATCTGGTGCGGTATGCTGCCGAGCGACTCCATGCCAAGCTGCCCGACAAGGTGGAGCTGGACGATCTCATCAGCGCCGGCATGTTCGGCCTCATGGACGCCATTGACGCCTACGATCCGGCCCGGGGAGTGAAGTTCGAGACCTACTGTGCCCCGCGGATCAAGGGCTCGATCCTCGACGAGCTTCGCAGCATGGACTGGGTCCCCCGCCTCGTTCGCGCCAGGGCCCACCAACTCGCCAAGGCCACACACACCCTGGAAATGCACCTCGGTCGCAAGCCGGACGAGCAGGAGCTGGCCGGCGAGCTGAACATGGACATCGAGGAGTTCACCCGCCTTCAGCGAGACGCCAACGCCGCGAGCCTCGTGTCGCTCAACAACAAGTGCGGAGACGCCGACGGCGAGAAGGACGTCTACGAGATTGACGTCATCCGCGATCACCGCAGCGAGGACCCCCTCCTCGAGGCCCAGAAAAGGGACCTCAAAAACCTCCTCACCAAAGGCCTGACCCGCGCCGAACGACTCATCATAGTGCTGTACTACTATGAGGAAATGACGATGAAGGAGATCGGCGCGACGCTGGATCTGTCTGAGTCGCGCGTCTCCCAGATGCACTCGTCCATCGTGGCCCGACTCAAGGCCCAGATGAACACCCGCAAGAAAGAGTTCGCGGTCGAGTAGCGGCGGACGGGAACCACTGGTCCCGCTATCGCGTCTTCGGCTCGAACATCGCGACGAATCCGCCGCCGGCGATCAAAGTCACAGGCACAGTTGTGCCGCCCCGCACAACAGACTCCGTCTTCGCGAAGTCATCCGGGCGCTGGGGATTGTCCCCCAACTGCACACTGGCGTACTCCCCGCTGCCCAGGAAGGCTAGATCCAGGCTGTAGGACCTCGCCGCCCCGCCGTTGATAATCCCGACGAACCACTTCTGGCCGCTGCGACGTGCGATGGCCGCGAGGTCGCCGATCTTGCTGCCCGGCAGAACCACCGTCTCGTCCCAGACCGACGGGATCGCCTTGAGCACATCCACCGCCTGCGTCTTGAGATAGACCTCCGGCTTGTCCGCATAGAACATCACAGGCGACGTGTAGCAGACCGCGGTCGCCAACTGCAGTGCGAAGGTCGTACCCTTGAGCATCTCCGCATTCAGCGTGCACGGCGTGAAATCCCCGTGGCCCGCGACGAACCGCGTGAACGGCAGCGATGCGTAATGCCCCGCCGGCAGCGCCGACCACTTGTTGTACTCCAGACCGCGCACGCCCTCCCGCGTCGTCTCGTGCGGATACCGTCGCGACTCGCCCGTCGGCTTGTTCGCCCCGTGGAAGTCGATCATGAGCCGGGCGGCCGCCGCATCCTTCAGGACATCCGTGTAGAAGTCGATCATCGTCTTGGCCTCGGAGTCCATGTAGTCAATTTTGACGCCTGCGACGCCGACATCCTTGCACCGCTGGAAGAACTCGCGCCGGCTCGCGGGGTCGTCGAGCCCCTCCATCTCGATGCCCTCGGTCTTCCCGGTCTTCCACCGCTTCCACACCCAGATGCCGACCCTCTTCCTCGCTGCGTACTTCGTCAGCTCGCGAAGCATTGCCCACTTGTCCATGCCCGGCTTGATCCACGTCTCCTCCCAGCCCGCGTCGATCAGGTAGTACTCGAATCCGAAGTCCGACGCGTGGTCCACCCAGCCCGCCTGGCGGTCGTAGGCAACGCTGTCCCAATTGCCCATCGTGCCGGACCACCAGTGCCAGAACCCGCGTCCCGGCCGGATCCAGTCCGCGTGCTCGAGTTCCATCGCCACCGGCTCGTTCAGGTTCCCGATGATGTCCGTATTCACCAGGCCGTTCAAGTCCCCCGTCACGATGACCACCCGCCACGGACTGACCACCGTCCCCGCCAGCTCCCACTCCCGGTCGTCCTCGAAGGCCGCGACCAGCCGTCGCGACGACTGGCCGACCGCCCGAAGCGTCATGCCGGAATAGTTGAACAGCGCCGCCTCGGTAATCGCGACATAGCCCGCGCCCTCCGCCAGTTCCGCGACGACGGGCGGTCCCATAAGCGTGTCCTGCTTGAGATCCTCGACCCCCGCCCGCTCGTGGATGCCCTCGTAGTTCTTCGTATTCGTCTGGAACCAGACGCCGCACTTCGCAGGCAGGAGGAACGCGGTGTCCTCCCCCGCCACGATGCGTTTGCCCTCGCCGGGCACGATGTACCGCAGGCCGACGCCATCATCGAAAACACGGACCTCCAGCGTGTACGTCCGCCCGCTGGGCTTGTGGGCGACCGGAAGCTTGACGCCGTTGAAGTGGTTCCTCGCCTTGGAGTGGACACCCCGGCACAGGTAGGTCTCGTCCAGCGCCCATCGCTCCGGCCGACCCGGCGCGACGCCCCGCCCGAGCGCGACGCCATCGACGGTGATCCCGAGCGGCGACGGCGCGATCACCGTCCGATCCTCGCGATCCAGCCAGTACGTGAGCTGACCATCGCCATCGACGCCCACCCACAGGGCCAGTCTCCCATCCGGGCTCTTGACCGCCATCCCCTGCGACATACCGCCGGCCCCCGCCAGCATACACACTCCCGCAATCACCACTTCCACGAGCATCATATCTTCTGCCTCCCAAATCCGGGCATCCCACAGATCCGACTGACTCACGCGGATTCGCAAGAGTCCTTGCGCGGTCGCGGTTCTGTCATCCTGAGGCGCAGCCGAAGGATCTGGGTTGGGAGCGAGAGGTTTCTCTCGATCGTGGGCCAGATCCTTCACTCCGCTACGCTCCGTTCAGAACCTGCCCTGAACAAAGTGAACAGACGACAAACGCAACGCACGAGTCTCTGCGAACCCGTATTACTCATTCAACCATTGCACAGGAACAGCCTACCGGCCCACGCCAAATCCCGCAAGACCCGATTCCCGCACGCGCCGCATGGTGTCTGTGCAGGTTTCCAACCGGTGAGAATCCCATTCCCCGTAGGGGCAGGCCCCCGTGCCTGCCCTCGTCCCAACGATAGACGCCGGGCGCGGGGAGACGGCAACCACGCCGAGCGGGCAACCACAGGGGGTTGCCCCTACGGAGAAAACGGGGAAACGCCCGACCCGACGGTCGCTTTCTTTTCGCAGACACGAGGGTGTCCTCGGAATTGGCTCTTGATCCACACATATCCATGTGTTATACTTTGTGTAGAAAGGAGCTGAATATGGCGACGAACCTGGCATTGGACGATCACCTGATCGAGACGGCCCGGGCCGCGGGCGGGCACAAGACCAAGAAAGAAGCGGTCACGGCGGCCCTGATGGAGTACGTTGCCCGGCGCGAGCAACGTGGCGTGCTGAAGCTCATGGGCAAGATCGAGTTCGATCCCGCCTATCGCTACAAGGACGCCCGCAAGCGATGAAAGTCCTCGTCGACACCTGTGTCTGGTCGAAGGTCCTGCGGCGCAAAGCGCCGGACAAGGACTTGGCTGTCGTGCTTGAGGAGCTGATCCGGGACGGGCGTGTTGTCCTGATCGGGCCGATCCGACAGGAGCTTCTGTCCGGCGTGCCCAACCCGTCGCAGTTCGAGATTCTCCGCAAGACGCTCGATGCTTTCGAGGACATCTCCCTGCGAACGGAGCATTTCGTTCGAGCCGCCGAGTTCAGCAACCAATGCCGCAGCAAGGGCGTCCAGGGATCGACGATCGACTTCCTGATCTGCGCCGTAGCCGCCGTCGAAGGGCTTCAGATCCTGACGACCGACTCCGATTTCCTCCGCTACGCCAAACACCTCCCGATCCGCCTGTGCGGCGTCACCGCCTGATCGCCCTGGCCCGCGAGCCACGCGCATTCAACCGCCGATAGACGCCTCAATGGTAAGGCCCTGGAATCCCGCTACGCTGGATATCCGTTGAAGATCCTCGCACGGGATGACCTTCGACTCACAGTCACGCGGGAAGCGACAACTGCTTTTGAGCCACGGATGAACACCGATGCACACAGATGGAGCACCCGAGAGCCGCCTCATCCGCAGGACGCAGTGAACCCCAGGCTGACGCCTGCCTTGCCCGTGACGTGCAAGGGTGTCCTGCGCCAGGGGATTTGGGTCCAAGCGAGCTTGGACCAGCCCCCCGTCTCGACCACGGGCCCCCTGCTGGGGTTGGGAATCCGCACCGCTCAATCTTGAGAATGGGATAAGAAGGCACTCTCGATATCGAGTCTGAGCCGGTCGCCTGTGGGTGAGGAGGGTCCCGCGTTCAAGCTCGCTTGAAAAGCCCGACCCGAACGAAGCCCCTGCCGGCAGTCTCTGCCGGGACACGCGAAGCGTGCCCAGCGACCGGCGGACCCATATACCTCGCCGGATCTCACAATCCAGGCGACAGCCATCTGTGTGAATCTGTGTGCATCTGTGGCCCAAACCGCTTCCTCCGCCTGGCCCGCGCCGTGGCCTTGAACGCCTTGAGAACTTGGCGTGGCCTTCGGCCCCAACCAGATTGTCTCTCGCCAAGAACGCCAAGAGACAGGCACCGCAAGATCCGCCTTTGACCTTGGCGATCTCCGCGTCTTTGCGAGCCAGTTACGCCAGAGATAACAGGATGCCAACTATCTCTCAAACCCGGCGTCCCTGCGCCTCTGCGTGAAACATAATTCTCAGCCCTCGAAGCCTTGTAGGGTGGGCTGTGCCCACCGCTTGTCGTATCGTGAAACCATGAAGCCCACGAAGGGACCCAGCGCGGCCTCGCTGCGCTCGGCCGCAACCCAAGGGGTGAAAGGCGTTGCGCTTTGGGGTACGGTATCGCTTTTGGCAAACAGTACCGTTCCAGAGGAGCAACGCCATGGAGGCTTTTATA
>JAGOLX010000037.1 GCA_017993835.1 Phycisphaerae bacterium | reverse complement strand
CCCCTGACCCCTCCGCCCCTTCCAAAGGAGGCTCTCTTGTCAAGCTCCGCCCTCGTTCGATCCACGGATTATCTTCATGCCATTCGTACCTGACACCTCTAGTTCACTTGACACCTTTAATTCTCCAGGCGGACATGACCAAAAGTGACGGTCTTCCCACTTGCCATCAGGCCCTTATCATAGTAGTCTGATGGCCAAGACGACCGGGGGGTGGGAGACTCATGGAATGATGACGAGAGAAGAAATCGATCAATGCTGGGAAGAGACACAAAGTCTTGCAGGCGAGATTCTGAGAACCTCAGCCAACCAAGGCAGCGGCATCAGGGGGAAGGTCGAGAAGCTCGCCGTGAAGGTTGGCGCGTGCACGCGTATCATTGAGAATGGATCCCTGAACCCAGACAACCTGCCCGCATTGGTGCAGGGCATCCACCAGGCCCTGCAAACCGCCTCCATGATCGACGCCTGCCGAACGGCAGCAGAGAATGTCAAACTCGCCGAGAACGCGCAGGCGGCGGCCTCCAGAGCCCAGCAGATAGCCTTTTGGAGCATGTTGGCAGCCTGGGGGGCCGTGGTGGTGAACATTGTCGTAGCCTAAATCATGGCGGCCGGATCATGATAACCGCGGCGTCAATTCCTCGTCCCCAGCTGTCGCTCGATCTGCTGCATACACAGCCGAGGAATGCGACGGTGTCAGGTACTTTTTCGGGCGTGCATCTTGCAAGGAATCGTGGTAATGTCTGAGGCTTCACAGTGCTTTCGCCGGGTCGTTCGCGGCGTCTGAGTCGAGCGAAAGACCATCGGCAAGGCCCCGCTCGCCGCTGCGCCCGACGTAGTGCGCCCGTGAGGGGGTATCTTGAACACAACGGAAGATAACGCCTCACGGCGTCACTACAAACGGGACTCGCCTGTCGGCCTTCGGAGGAGAGGGCGACGCATGCGTCGCCCCTGCGCCCGGAAATCTACACAGCCACAAACGGACTCGCCACCGGGCGCCAGCGTTTGGAGTTCCGCGTTTACGCGGTCCTCTTGTCGCTGCTACCCGCAATCGAATCGTTGCTGTTTCTCTATACGGTTCTCACAATTCCAGGACCGCCACGCCGAACCTGTCGATCGTGAGGGATTCGCTGGTCTTCGTGCCGGTGAGAAGCTCAAGCCGGCCCTGCGGTACAGTGATGGTCTTCGGCTCATCCGTGTGGTTCAGGAGGAACAGGAGCGTCCCGCCCTGTCCCCGGCGGATGGATGCCTCCACGCCGGCGGGGGGATGCACCACCGGTCTCATGCCGGCATCGTCGAGCAGGCACTGGACAAGGTTGTCGTAGAAAGCGTCCTCTTTGACGACCGTGCCGACGTACCAGCCCTTGCCTTTGCCATACGTGTTGCGTGTGACTGCGGCGAAGGGTTTCATGTGCCACTGATCGATGTAGCCGGCCATCAGTTTGGCGGCCTGCGGCGTGACCCAGTCCACGTATTGGATCGCTGTGTACGTGCTGTCCGGCTTGTCGGCGCGAACGATCTTGTACGACGAATCAGCACCCAGGCTGCTGTATTCCTCGATGCTGATCCCGAGCGCCGGCGCGAGCAGGCCGGGCAGGGTCCTCTCATGACAGAGGTTGCGTTCGTCCTTGACGCCCGTTCGGCAGTCGGCCAGCAGGACGCCGCCATTCTTCACGTAGGCGTCCAGCCTGCGGGCGGTCTCGTCGGGCAGGATCGACAGGTCCGGCGTGAGGACCAGCGCGTACCTGGAGAAGTCCGCCTGGCGGTTCACGATATCCACGTTGACGCCCGCCCGCGCGAGGGCGTTGTAGTAGCGTTTGACCGCGGCCTGGAGGCTGTTGCCCGCGAATCCCGGCTGGAAGCTCAGGGACCAGAGATTGTCGTAGTCGTAGACGATGGCGATGTCCGAGACGACCGTCGTGCCTCGCAGACGGCTCTCCAGTTTGCGGAACTCCTTTGCGGTCTGGGCGGCCTCCTGGTACCGGCGCAGGGGTTTGCCGTCGTGTCCGAGCAGGCCGTGCCAATACTGCTCGCGACCGACGGTGCAGGTTCGCCAACGGAACCAGATCTGGCCGTCCGAGCCGTGGGCGAGCTGCTGGTAGGCGATCTTGCGGATCTCGCCGGGCCAGGGATTGCGCCCGAAGCTCTCCCAGCCGCAAGGTCCCGCCGTCTGCTCCATAATCATGAAGTTCTTCTGTTTCAGGCCGCGCATCAGATCGGCCGCAAGCGACGCGTCGTAGGGGATGTTGGGCTTGTCCGACCAGATCGGGTAGTTGTCCCAGGTGACGAAATCGAGGTCCTCGGCCATCTCGTAGTAGTCCAGCGAGGGGAACAAGCCCATGAAGTTGTGTGTGACGAAATCCTCGGGGCAGGCTGATCGGATGATCCTCGCCTGGTCGGCCTGGAATCGTGCCTGCTGCCAGGTGATGAACCGCTTCCAGTCGAGGCACGCGCTCGGATTGCCCATGACCCAGGCGCGGTCCGTGGTGCAGTCGGGGATGGTGATCTCGCCCCACGTGGTGAACTTCAAACCCCAGAAGTGGTTGCCCCAGGCGCGGTTCAGCTCGTCGAGCGTGCCGTACTTGGTCCTGAGCCAGTCCTGGAACTGGGCGAGGCACGAGGCGCAGTGACATTCCTCGCCGCCGAACTCGTTGTCGATCTGCCAGCCGATGACGTTGGGCGTCTCGGCGAAGTGCTCGGCCATCGCCCGCGTGATCCGCTCGGAGAGCAGACGATACGCGCCGCTCGAATAGCAATTGTGCTTTCGCCCGCCCCAGACGACGCGGGCGCCGTCGGCCTTCATCCGCAGCGTCTCGGGGTACTTGCGGGCGACCCAGGCGGGCATGACCGCGGTGGGGGTTCCCAGGATCACTTGGATATCGTATCGCCGGAGCAGCTTCACCGCGTCGTCGAGCCATCCGAACTCGAATCGCCCCTCCTCGGGCTCCATGTCGATCCACGCGAACTCGGCCATGCGAACGACGTTGAATCCCGCTTCCTTCATGAGTTTGGCGTCGGTCTCCCATCGCTCGCGAGGCCAGTGCTCGGGGTAGTAATCGACGCCGATGAGCATAGGCCTGGCCGGCGAGAGTGCCTCTTGTCTCGTGACCGCGGAGTCCTGGGCGTCAAGCGCGCCCGGCGCCGTCAACATCGCGAGAGCTGCCATCAGGGTGGTTATCGTCCGTCGTTCCATCGTGTCGCCTTTCGTCACTGTGGTTTCTCACATGCGCCAATCGCGGGCGAGTACGACCGTGCCGACGAACGTCGCACCGCCCTGGAAGTGGACGCAATCCCCGTTGGCGAAGTCCATGGTGTTGACCTTGTCGATGGTCCGCCACGGTCGGGTCTGCGTGCCGGGACTGGAGTCGTCGCCCGTGGGGCTGACGTAGTAGTCCTTTGCTTGGGCGCTGCCCGCGCCGCCGACGGTCAGTCGGCTCAAAGGATACCAGCCGTCGGGAGATCGGCCTTTGATCGCGAGTCGGACAGCAGGGTCCGTCGAGTCCTCGCCGACGATCCCGACCGCGAGGGCGTATTCGCCCGCCGGCATGTCCGGCGGCAGCGTCACGGAGTCGGTCAGCGGGACCACCTCGCCCGGCGGCAGGTCCGGCGGCTGTCTCATGAACTCGTCGGTGAACAGCTCGACCGAGCCGGGCATCCAGTTCTCGACCGTGACGGATCCGACCAGCGTCCTGGCATACCCGTTGTCGCCCGTGAGTCGATACGCGACGTGGTAGGGTCGGTAGCAGGGTGCGGAGCCGACGTTTTGCCATTTGGCTTCAATCGTCAGCGTTGCTCCGGCTCGGGCCTGTCTCGGGTGTCTCAGCTCCCGGAGCACCAGCCGATAGCCCAGCCGGCGGAGGAACCGCTCGACCTCCGGCCGGACCTCGTCGTCGATGGGCAGGGGGGCGGATTTGTTGTTCAGGTACGAGCCGTGCAGGGCCAGTGCGTAGTTGAAGATGTATCGCAGCGACCAGTCCTCCTGGACCCAGCGACGCATCTCCCAGCAGGTTTCCCACGCGATCGGCGCCCTCTTCCAAGCGTCCTGGATTCCCGCCTCGCGCACCAGGCGGGGATAGGCGTCGCGCATGTGGTGCCAGTTCTTCGAGAATCCGCCCAAGTCGCCCAGGCAGTCGGCCCGCCAGCCCGCGCCGTGCTCGGCCGCATAGGTGAGACACTCCGCGTCGCCGATGAGCATGAGCAGGGGGGTCTTGCGGAACGCGCTGATATAGGTGTCGATGACCAGCTTGCGGGTCTCCATCGTCGGCATCCGCGCGGTCTTCGAACTGCTCATGTGCCACTCGCCCCACCAGCCGACGGTTCCGAGGTCGATGTGGTCGAGGTCGGGATGTCCGTCGTAGCGGGCGCCGAGCTGCTGAATCAAGTGCAGGTGCCGCGCGAGGGTGTTCGGGTCGTCGAGGTCGGGAATGGTCAAACCCTCCTGTCCGCTGTAATCGACCGTGAGGGCTCTGCAGCCTGCTCCTTGCAGCCAGTCCGGCTGATATGGGCGTCCCGGCGACGTGGAGCAGCACATGACTCGGAACGCCAGCCGCTGGCCGGCCGCTCGGGTCGCCTGCAATGTCTTGTCGAGAAAGGCGTAGTCGATTTCGCCGGGACGGGGCTCCAGGATGCCCCACCCCCAGCGGGCGTAGTGAACGGTCGAGGGAATCCAGTCGGGAAGGCTCGCGTCTTTGTCTCGCGTCCTGTGGAAGGTCTCCCACCCCATGCCGGGATTGGCGAGCAACTCATCGGTCTGTTCGGGACGGATCGTTGCGATCTGGTCCGCCTTCCGGTCCTGTCCCGGTGCGGACTCGACGGCGATTCCCACAAGGCCCGTCACAAGCAGCAAGATTGTTCTCGATCTTTTCACGCATGCGCCTCATAGTAGAGCCATGTCGATCCTTCACAATACTGCCATGGTAGCATTCGGGTGCGACAATTCAAGGCACAAGGCCCGGCTGGGCAGGGCGAATGCAGAGTCGTCAGGCAGGTCTCCCGAATGTCATTGCGAGGAGCATCGCGACGAAGCAATCTCAACTCCTGGCATGGGAGATTGCTTCGCTCCGCTCGCAATGACATCCCGGATGGTGCTGTCACATGACTTTGCGATTGTCTTGGCCGGCTGGGGAGCCCTTGGAGAGTGACGATATGGACCGAATCCTGGAGTCTGAGGTGATGGACGATGAGCAACAGGCCGTCGCCTATGCGGAGGCCGATTTCTCGTCGTCGAATCAGACGTTCGTCGAGGGGTTGATCGACGCCTACGCATCGCGATTGGGAACCGTCCTGGACATCGGCTGTGGGCCGGGGGACATTCCCATCTGCCTGGCCCATGCCCGACCGTCCGTGTACATCGTTGCGGTGGATGCGTCGGACGTCATGGTCCGCCTGGCGCAGGAGGCGGTGAACCGGGCCGCCCTCGCGGGTCGGATTCAGGTTGCCCAGGGGCGCATACCCGGTCTGAAGGTTCGCAGCGGCGGCTTCGGCGTGATCGTCTCGAAAGATCTGCTCCATCACCTGCCCGACCCGATGGTCTTCTGGGAGGAAGTGAAGCGCCTGGGTCGAGCCGGGACGGTCATTTACGTCATGGATTTGTATCGACCTGCAACGCCGGAGGCGGCGGCACAGATCGTGGAATCGGTCTCTGCGAACGAGGCCGAGATCCTCAAGCGGGACTTCTACAATTCCCTCCTGGCGGCATTCACGCCCGACGAGGTCCGCGATCAGCTTCGACGGGCCGGGCTCGAACTGGAGGTCGAGGCCGTCAGCGAACGACATATGCGGATCACTGGACTGCTTCCGTAGAGGTGAAACCGATGCGGCTAGAATACTGGTCGATCATGGTCTGCACGGCTCTTCTATTGGGAGGGTGCGCCGGGCGGGATGCACAATGCATCGCCACGCACGGCGATCGTGCCGTGGCGGACCTCCACGTCTCCGGGACGTTCTCCATCGTGGCGGTGGACCCGAACACAGGGGTGTGCGGGGCCGCGGTCGCCAGCAAATACCCCGCGGTTGGGAAGGTGGTGCCCTACGTTCGGACGGGCGTGGGGGCGTTCTGCACACAGCACTGGCACAATCCGCCGTGGGGTGAGCAGGCACTTGACCTCCTGGCCCAGGGCCGCCTGCCGGAAGCTGTGCTGGCGGAGCTTCTCCGGGATGATCCCCAGAAGGACAAACGCCAACTGGCGATCATCGATATGTCGGGCCGTGCGGCCAGCCGCAATCCGGCTAATGCCGATGCTTCGGGGATCTGGTGGGGCTCCACAGCCGGGCGGTACTATGCCTGCCAGGGCAATACACTGACCGGCTCCGAGGTCGTCTTTGCCATGGCCCGTGCCTACGAGCAGACCGAGGGTAGTCTCGCAGATCGGTTGATGGCGGCCCTGGTCGCAGGGGACAGAGCCGGGGGCGATCATCGTGGCCGGCTGGCGGCGGGCATCAAGGTTGCCAAGAGGGGAGTGGATGGCTGCTGGCTGGAGTTGTACGTGGATGAGAGCGGAGACGCGGTGAACGATCTGGCCGAGAAATACAAGGCTCTGAAGCACGAGGCCAAGGGCGCAGCGCGATGAACGCAGAAACCAAGCAACGGTCGTATGACTCGGTCCTGCCGCGGGTGAAGGAGCTGATCGCGGGCGAGACCGATCCCGTTGCGGTGATGGCGACCGTCGCCTGCGAGCTGCACCACGCGTTCGACTACTTCGATTGGACGGGCTTCTACCGCGTGGTCGAGCCGGGGTTGCTGAAGGTCGGGCCCTATCAGGGGACGCACGGCTGCCTGACGATCCCCTTCGACAGGGGCGTGTGCGGGGCCGCGGCCCGTCTGCGCAGGACGCAGATCGTGCCGGATGTTCGCGAGTTCCCAGGGTACATCTCGTGCTCCTCGACGACCCGATCGGAGATCGTGGTCCCCGTGACGACGCCCGCCGGCGTCCTGGTCGGTGTGCTTGATGTGGATTCGGATCGCCTCGGCGCCTTCGACGAGATCGACGGGGCGAACCTTGAGCAGGTTTGCATGATGGTTGGCGCAGTCTATTTGGGAGGTTAGACGATGAGAAAGCCCATGATTGGCACGGTTCTCGGTTTCTTGATCCTGGTCTCTGTCGTGTCGGGCGTGCCCGCGGCGGAGAACGCGAAGAGTGCGCGACCCTGGCTGGGCGTACACGTCATGCTGACGAACGCCCGGCAGACCGAAGGATTGACGGACGCGGTGTCCGGCCTGGCCCAAGTCGGAATCAACGCCATCGTCGCGGAGATCAACTACGGGTTCCAGTATCAGTCGCATCCCGAGCTGGTGTCCGACGACGCCAGCAGCAAAGAGCAGATCGGCAAGCTGGTCGCCGAGTGCAGGAAGCACAAGATCCGCCTGATCCCGCAGTTCCAGTGCCTGGGGCATCAGTCCTGGAGCAAGCACACGTTCACGCTCCTGACGAAGTACCCCCAGTTCGACGAGAGTCCCGGCCAGTATCCCGAGAACAAGGATATCTACTGCCGGAGCTGGTGCCCGCTGCACCCCGACGTCAATCCGATCATCTTCAGCCTGATGGACGAGCTGATCGACGCCTTTCAGGCGGATGCCCTGCACGTGGGCATGGACGAGGTGTTCCTGATCGGCGAAGACTCCTGTCCCCGCTGCAAGGGCAAGGACAAAGCGGTGCTGTTCGCCAAGGCGGTCAACGACTACCACAAGCACCTGGTCGAGGACAAGAAGGTCGAGATGCTCATGTGGGGCGACCGACTGATCGACTCGAACAAGATCAAGTACGGGACGTGGGAGGCCAGTGCCAACGGCACCGCCCGAGCCATCGACCTGATCCCCAAGGATATCATCATGTGCGACTGGCACTACGAGCCGCGGGACGCCTACGAGTCGGTCCCCATGTTCATCGAGAAGGGCTTTCGCGTCTGGCCCGCCAGTTGGAAGAGGCCCGACGCGGCCAAGGCCCTGATCGATTATTCACGGGCGCAGAACAACCCGCGGATGCTCGGTCATCTGAACACCACGTGGGGCGCCGTGCCGATGAAGGACTTGGCGACCTTCGAGCCGATCAAGCTCGCGACGAGCAGCTTCAAGGGAAGTGGGATTGTTGGTCGTTGATTGTTGATTTGAAGGAGCCGATCTGCCGCGCTCCTCAAATCAAAAGTCAAACATCCCAAATCAAAAATCGAGTTCGCTTGCTCGCTTCTGGAACAGTTCCAGCCAGGCGAGGGTCAGAGCGTCGGGCAGCGTGTTCGATTGGCGGCACTCTTCGGGCGTCTTGCCCCAGTAGAAGCCGATCCAGCCGGAGGCGATGGCCCGCGATTTCTCGATGAACTCGTCAAGTTCGGCCGCGGAGCACTTCAGCGGGAAGGTCT
Organism: Phycisphaerae bacterium; assembly: GCA_017993835.1. Lineage (GTDB taxonomy): Bacteria > Planctomycetota > Phycisphaerae > Sedimentisphaerales > Anaerobacaceae > PLanc-01. The sequence goes on along the minus strand of JAGOLX010000037.1, from coordinate 52,579 downwards.
CCTCGATCACGACCGGCTTGCCGATGTTGTAGGCCGCGAGTGCCGTGATTGCCTGGTCGATTTTGCCCGTCTCGGGATAGAAGTGGACGCTTGCGAAGTCGAGGTTCTCCGCCACCGCCTTCGAGTAGAATAGCGGCTTGGCCTTGGGGAAGACCTGCACCCAGGGAATGACCCCGACCGTGATCAAGTGGCGGTCGTCTTGGCTTCGAATTGCCTTGGCGAGCCGGTCCACCCAGGCCTTGGCGACCTGCTGCTGCGTTCGTCCGGCCAGGTCGAGCGAGATGCGCTGAACGAAATAGCTACCCCCGAACTCGCCTGCGAGCCAGTCGGTCTCCTTCTTGTCGCCAGGGAGGATGGGCTCATTCATCAGGTCATAGCAGAAGACCGCCGGACTCCCGGCGCAGCAGGCCGCCACCGCCTTCCAGAAGCACGCCTGCACGTCCCATCGAGCCTGCTCGGACAGCACGTCGTACCAGATCGGGACATCCACCTTGTGGTAGCAGGCCAGGCCGGTCAGATCGAGGTAGAGCCGCTCTCGCTCAGCGAGCTTGAGGAGCCGACCGAGCTGCTCCAGCGACGCAGTGTTCGGCTCCGAGGGACCCTGCATGAACTTGCCGACCTGAAGGTGGATGCGGACGACATTCGCTCCGAGCTGTCTCATCTCTGCGAAGTCCGCTTCCACCTTGGGCCATTCTCTTCACCAGTAGTCTTCCATGAGCCGGCCGTTCTCGTCGTGGTCGTAGTTGAAACCCCACGGCGTGTACCGGCTGCCGGTCTCTTTGACGAAGCTGCGTCCGTCCTGGGACACGCGGATGCGTTCCATCGGAACCGCCGCGGATTGCAGGGGTTTGGCGGTCTGCTTGTAGGCGTCGAACAAGGCCGGAATGCCCGCCTGTTGCGAGTCTCCACTGTGGACGACGACGCGGTAACTCAGGGAGAGCTTCCCGCCCTTGGGCAGGTCGAGCTGGCCGCCTTCGAGCCAGTTCATCGGCGTGGGCGAGAAGAATCCGTAGTCGCGAGTGAACCACTTGGATGGATACCAGCGATTGCTCGGGTGCTGGAAGATCGCGATGCCCTCGGTCAGGCCGTTGCGGGCGCCGGAGTAGTCGCACCAGGGCGATGCGACGTTGAACGTGCCTTTTTCGCCTGTGTTGCCCTCGGCGTTGATCAGCGTGCCGCCCGCGTTGACCGCCAGTTCGGGTACGACGCGCGCCGAGAACAGCGAGTGATTCGTATTGAGGATGCGGATGTCGGTCAGCGGTTCGAGCGTGATCTGGAAGTCGATGAGTCGCAGGCTGTCGCTGGGCGCGGTGATCGTGATGCGACGACGGTCGCGGATGATGGGCTCCTTGCCCGGCTGCTTCCACAGGCATTCGTCTGTGAAGACCGCCTTGCCGTTTGACGACTCGACGATCTTCGGGCCCTGCGAGAGGATCTGACCTCGCGCGTTGACGTCCTGCCAGTAGTTGCCGCCATTGACGCGGTCGCAGCCGAAGAACAGCGAATGATGGTGCGGATAGGGTTCGGAGGTCTCGGTCGTGACGGACTGGCCCGACACCGGTCCCATGACCGGCCAGAAGTATGGGTACTTCTGCGATTGGCTGAACTTGTAGCAGGTGAAGAGCTTCCCGTCTGCCGTGACGACGACCTTGTCGGTTTCGATCTTCGCCTGCACGTCGGGCGAAGCGCCCTGCGCAGAAGTGATAACGACGGCCATCAGTAGTGCCGCCAAGAGCGCGGTTGCTGTATGTGTTTCTCTGGTGTTCATATGTCCTCCTGTCTTCCTTGGTCACAGGCGCCAGGGGCTCCGGATCGAGCGGCCGAGCAGGCGGTTGGCTGCGTCGTTGCCCTGGAATCGCTCGGTGACGGGGTCCCACGTGAGGGATTGCCCCACCTTGTATCCGATGATGCTGAGGTGACCCAGGGACGCGCCGCGATGCCCGATCTCCTCGCTGCAACTGGGCTGCCGCCGGGTGCGGATGCAGTCGAACCAGTTCTCGTGGTGGTTGTTGTCGCCGATGTTCACGTCGCGGGTCGTCAGCTTCATCCGCTCGAAGAGGTCGTCGGGACCGCCCTCGATCTGGCCGCCCGTGCTGAGCGAGGTGACCCAGCCCCGTTCGCCGACGAAGACGCCGCCGAAGTTGCCTTCGATGCGAGCGGTCGCAGGGACAGCCTTGTACACGTCCTTGATCATGTTCCAGTTGTCCACGAGGTGCAGGAGCGTCCCGTTGGCGTATCGGCACGTGAGCGTCGGGAATTGGCCGGTGCTCGGGGGGATGATCTCGACCGGGCCGCTGTTCTCCATGCCCAGCGCGTACTGGATGACGTCGGCGGCGTGCGAATGATACCACGTGATTGCGCCGGCTCCGAAACTCTCATGGAAGCACCAGGGCACCACGCCGGGAATCGGGTTCCTGTGATAGGCGCTGTTGTACGGCTGCCAGGGGGCCGGACCCACCCAGAGGTCCCAGTCCAATCCCTCCGGCACGGGCTCGATGGGCAGGGCGAAGTCCTCGGGCACGTACGAGTTGACGCCGAGGTGGTTCCCGATCTTCTGCCAGAGGGTGAAGACCGATTTGACCTGGCCGAGCCCGCCGGACCGAACGAAGTTGCAGACCTCGCGGATCGTCGAGATGGAACGGTACTGCGTCCCCGTCTGGAAGACCCGGCCGTACCGTCGGGCCACTTCCACCAGTCGACGGCCCTCGTGGATGGTCACAGAGATCGGCTTCTCGCAATAGACATCCTTGCCCGCTTCCATCGCGTGGACGGACTGCATCGTGTGCCAGTGATCTGGCGTGGCGATCACGACTGCGTCGAGGTCCGGACGAGCGAGCAACTCGCGGTAGTCGTTATAGGCGGTGCAACCCTGGTACGCGCCGCCGGGATAGCGAGCGGCGTACGTCTCTTGAACATGCTGCTTGCCGGCGTCCCGCCGCACGCGATCTACGTCGCAGACGCCGAGCACCTGGATCTCCGGGTCACCGGCGAGCCGACGCAGATGCCCGCTTCCCATGCATCCGTTGCCGATCAATCCCGCAGTGATCCGGTTGCTCGGAGCGGCATTGCCCTGGCTTGCCCATATCGAAGAAGGAACGATCCACGGAACCGCAATCGCGCCGGAAACCGCCGTTGTCCGTTGGATGAACCGACGTCGCGAGCACTGTCCGGCATGTCTGTCTTGTGTCATATGGCTATACCTCATCATAAGGTCGGCTTGGCCACAGCCTTGTTGAAAGTCTCGATTGTTCGCTCCAATTCGTCGTCGCCGGATTCGACGCAGAAGATCGCGGGACCCTGCTCTTGCCGGCGCGTCTCGTCGAGAAACCAATCGATGCCTTTGACGCGCGCGTGCTTGTCCAGGTTGACGATCTCGGGTAGTCGGCCTTCCAGTGCGATCCTCGTCCCCGGTGCGACGACGGCCTCGACGCCCATCTTCCAGGCAAATTTGTGGATCTTCAGCTGGCCTGCGCTGTCGGAGGGCATCGCGTCCACGTGATAGGTGAGCAGGCGAACCCCTGCGTCGTCCAGCTTGAGTCGAATCTGCTGCATCTCCTCGGTGGTCAGCCGGTCATCGAACTCCCTGAGGATATCGCGACTGATCTTCTGTCGATTGTTGCCGCCGACGTACAACATACCCAGTTCGCTGGCCTTGTCGATGGTCTCGAAGAACGTCGATTCCCCCGGCTCGGCGGCCACGAGATTCAGTCGCCAGCCGAGTTGCTCCTGCGCTCGGACGGCCGGCGTCAGCTTGGCGCTCGGTGTCGTCGGGCCTGGCAGGTCGCCCAGGGCAAACTGGGTCGCCGCCAGGTAGAACTGGAGCATCTTGGGGTCCCAGAAGATGTAGGGGTTGTGCGCGAAGCCGCAGTAGAAAACCCGGCCTCGACCGTAGCCGCGGACCCAGGCCAGTGCGAAGTCGTTGTCGGCTCGTTCGAGCTTCCCGTAGCCGGGACCTTGCTGGAGGTCCGTCTTCTCCGTGTCGATGCTCAGGAGCACCCGCACGCGATCGCGAGAGTAGGGCTCGTGCACGCGGAAGAACTCGTCGCGATAATCGAAGCCCTGACCGCCGAAGACTTGGTTGACCGGGTGCGTGGGGTCGTCGAGCTTGATGAAGACATGTTCGTCGGGGGCGCGATGGTTCGCGCCGCGAGCACCGATCATGATGCCGAACTCGGGCCAGTCCTCGATCGCGCCGGGCCATTTCGTGAAGGCGACCGAGGTGCCGTGCACGCCCATGAGCCCACCGCCGGAGTAGACGAATTCGACCAGGTTCCGGCGAAGCGCGGGGTCCTCGAAGCAGTTGCCGACGGTGTTGTTGAAGAACACCGCGTCGAACTGCTTGAGGCTCTCGGCCTCGAATACCGCGGGGTCTCTGCTGATGGTCGTCTCGAATGCCCCTGTTTTGGCGCCCATCAGAGTGAACGCGGTGTTCGCGGCGGCGATGGAGCCGTGCCCGCCGTAGCCGACGTTCAGGTCGAAGATCAGCAACCGTCGGGGCTTATGCGGCGTGACCAAGGCCTTGGCGGGAATTGCCTCTTCGATGCGTTTGCGGTCCTCGGGACTGGCCTGGGCGGGCGGCTGTGCCGCGACGGATCGGATGCGTCGCAACGCGAGCAAGCCGACTGTGGCCGCGGCGCCGCCCAGGAAGAGCCGGCGACTGTGACTGGTTCCTTTGGGCAATACGCTCATTTGCTTGCCTCCTTCTGGGGGCTCTTCGCCTCTTCGACAAGCGGCGCCGCCTGCTCCGGGGCTGTGATGCCCGGCGGCAGTTCGATGATCCGGATATTGCGGAAGTGGATCGGCGCCCCCTCGGACTCCAGGCAGATGTAGCCTTTCTTGACGGACGCGTTGCGGATGCCATTGACGAACTTGCCGTTCACGGACAGCTTGATGACGCCATCGACGGCGACGATCGTGTATTGGTTCCATTCGCCCTTGCCTTTGCAGCGATTCTCGGCGGATTTGCTGCGCGGGCCGCGGGGGTTGTCCGGCACGGTCGTGTTGTTGCCGGTGGGGAAGACCTCGCCGTGGACGTAGGCATCGGTCTGGTTGTGCTGGACCGCCCACTCCAGTTCCAGGATCTGAATCTCCATGCCTGTGGGCAGTCGCTTTCCCTCCGGCACGGACCCCTCGCTCCAGACGAAGACGCCGGAGTTGCCGCCCGCCGTCAGGTGCTTCCATTCCAGTTGCAGGATGAAGTTCTCATACTGGCGGTCCGTGCGGAGGACGCCGATGGGCTGGCCCGTACACATCAGCGTGCCGTCCTGAACCGTCCAGGTGTTCTCCGCGGTATTGACGTTGACCCAGCCGGAAAGGTCGTTTCCGTTGAACAGATCGCGCACCTGCAAGATGTCTGCGGCCCGTGCGGAATGGTGCCCGCACAACAACGTCGCAGCAACGCACATCAGCAGTCTCAGTCGGCTCGTCATGATCGGACCTCCATCCTTCAGAATCGACTCCTTGCCATCTGCCATCTATATGCCCATTCGCCAGATGGTAAATCACAAATCGCAAATCGTCAATCTAACGTGTCCCCGCGGATTTGTCGATAAGTCCCCGGTGGCATAGTGCCCTGGAGATGCTCTGTGAACGATGGCGACCCGATAATCGCGTTCCTCGTGAAGGAGAAGGCGGTGTCTTCCGCCGAGATCGAGGCTCTCGCGGAGAAGTGCAAACAGACCGGAGAGACTCTGCTGACGCTGCTCAAACACGAGAAACTGGTGGATGAGGAGCAGCTTGCGCGAGCGGTTGCCTCGGTCCACCAGTTCGAGTTCGTGAACCTGTCGCCCGAGATGATCGACCCGATCATCGCACATCTGATTTCCCACGAGGTGGCCAATCGCTACAGCGCGATCCCGCTCAAACGGGACGGCCAGCAGTTGGTTGTGGCGATGAGCGCGCCGCTGGACCTGCGGGCCCGCGACGAGATCGAGCTCAAAACCGGTTACCGCGTCGTCCCCGCGGCGGCGACCCCGCACGCGGTGCAGCAGGCGATCCACTATCATTTCGACGTCGCCAACGTCACGAAGCAGGCGATTGCCTCGATGCGTCTCAAGGGCGATCCGGGGCGGGATGCGGATGCACCGCGTGACGAATCCGCGGGTCCCCTCGCGGGCGGTGACGACCCGATCACCAAGCTGGTCGCGTCCGTCATTCGAGGGGCCATCGACGCCCGGTCCAGCGACATCCACATCGAGCCGCAGACGAACGAGCTTCGCGTCCGATACCGCGTGGACGGCATGCTCCGTCGCGCGGTGGATGTCCCTCTCTCCGCCCAGGCCGAGGTGATCTCGCACATCAAGATCCTGGCCCAGATGGACATCTCCGAGAAGCGGATTCCCCAGGACGGGCACATCACGCTTCGCCACGAGGGGCAGGAATACGATCTTCGCGTGTCGTCGCTGCCCTCGGTGGGGGGCGAGAAGATCGTGCTGCGGATCCTCGACAAGAACGCGAGCCGCTGGTCGCTGGACCAGGTGGTGACCTCTCCGGACGACAACCGCAAATTCCGCGAGCTGACGGCCAATCCGTACGGCATGCTTCTGCTTACCGGTCCGACCGGCAGCGGCAAGACGACCACGCTCTACTCGGTCCTGCAACTCGTGAACACGCTCCAGCGGAACATCGTGACGGTCGAGGACCCGGTCGAGTACCGTCTGCCCGGCATCACCCAGGTCCAGATCAAACCCGCGGCCGGGCTGACCTTCGCCTCGGCGCTGCGGAGCATCCTGAGGCAGGACCCGGACATCATCCTGATCGGTGAGATCCGAGACCTGGAGACCGCGGAAATTGCGATCAGCGCCGCGTTGACGGGCCACCTGGTTCTGAGCACATTGCACACGAACGACGCGGCGGGAGCCGTGTCCCGACTGGTCAACATCGGGATTCCGCCGTTCCTGGTGGCCTCGGCCCTCCTGGGCGCCGTGGCGCAGCGGCTCGTTCGCGTGATCTGCCCGAGATGCAGGCAGGCCCATGACCCCGAGCCGCACGAGCAGGATCTGCTCCGGGGCCGGATCGAGCCGGGGGCCGTGACCAGCCTGTCCCGCGGCCAAGGCTGTCCCTATTGCTATCGGACGGGCTACAAAGGCAGGAAGGCAATCTACGAAATCATGCCTGTCTCCCACGAGATCCGTCGGATGATTCTCGACGGCGCCGGCGACAGCCTGCTCAAGGAACAGGCGACCAAGGAAGGGATGAAGACGTTGCGGACCAACGCACTGGATGAGGTGGTCCGCGGTTCGACAACCATTGAAGAGTTGACGCGCGTGGTGGATCTCAAGAGCGACTGATGGCCGTCTACGAGTACACAGCACGGGACATGGCGGGCAACGAGGTTCGCAGCGTCTATACGAACGTCGGAAACGTCCGGGCGCTGCGCAGCGAGCTCGTCAAGCTCGGATACGTCCTGGTCCAGGCGCGCCGGCAACGCGGTCCTTCGCGAGCCCACGGGCGCGTTCGGCCTCGTGAGGTGGCCTCCTTTGCCTACAAGTTTGGCGGCATGTGCTCCGCGGGGCTGTCCATCACGAGCTGTCTGCAGATCCTCGAAGAGCAGGCGGAGAACGACGCGTTCAAGTCAATCCTGGCCGATGTTCGCCGGCGGGTGGAGTCGGGCTCCAGTCTCAAGACCGCCTTCGAGGAGCATCGCGGCGTCTTCTCGGATTTCTTCCTCGGCATGATCGACGCGGGCGAGTCTTCGGGCAAACTGACCCAGTCGCTCGACGCCAGCGCCCGATACCTGGAGAAGCGGGTCGAGCTTCAGGAGAAGACCCGGGCCGCGTTCGTATACCCGATGGTGGTGGGCGTGGTCTGCTCGCTCGTGGTGATCTCCCTGCTGATCTTCGTCGTGCCCATGTTCTCCCAACTATACTCGCGGCTGCACGTCGAGCTGCCCGGCCCGACGCAGGCGCTGGTTGCCGTGAGCACGGTGCTGCGGACGAGGTGGTGGCTGGTTCTCCCGACGATCGCAGGTCTCGTGCTGGGGGCGCGGCGCCTGCTGAAGGACCCGCGGGCGCGGATTTACTGGGACCGATGGAAGATGCAGATGCCCTTGATCGGCCCGTTGAGCCGCCTGATTCTCGTCTCGCAGTTCATCCGGACGTTCGGCATGTTGATCTCTGTGGGCGTCCCGATCATCGACGCCCTGGCGGCGGCGGGCCAGGTGGCCCGAAACGAGGAGATGTCCCGCATCACGGCCGAACTGCAGCAGGCGATTCGGACGGGACACCCGGTCGCCAAGTCGTTTCGAACGCACGCGATCTTCCCCCCGATGGTGATTCAGCTCGTGGCTTCCGGCGAGGAGGCGGGGGTTCTCCCCGAGATGCTCGCCAAGGCAGCGGACCTCCTGGACAAAGACGCCGACCGTCTGGCCGCCTCCCTTTTGGTGAAGCTCGAACCCGCGCTGACTATTGTCATGGGTTTGGTTATCGGTCTGATCCTGATGGGCGTGTACCTGCCCATGTTCGATTACATGGCCTGTTTGAAATGACCCCGGCGGGGGAGCGGTAAAGTCCCGGGGGCTTCCTGCCGATAGGAGTCCTGATCTCTCAAGGTGAACGAAACTGTAAGGAGGATAGATAGAATGTACGGCAAAAAAGCGTTTACGCTGGTGGAGCTTCTGGTCGTGGTGATGATCCTTGGGGCGCTGGCTGCGATTGCGGTGCCGCGGATGATCAGCGGGGCCACCAACGCGAAGATCAACGCGTGCGAGACGAACGTGGACCTGATCAATTCCCAGATCGAACTGTACTATGCAGACGAGGGGGCTTGGCCCCGGCGGCTCACCGCGGTGACGACCGATCCGAACTACTTCCCGGACGGTGTCCCGGCGTGTCCGTTTGGAACCGCCTACAAGTACAGCACGACGACGCACCGCGTTGCGAGCCATGCCCATTGATTTGCCGGCGGGCGTCCTTCGACATCGGCGGGCAGTCGGATTCAACACGAACTACAGGACGGATGGCTGCGCTGCGCGGCCATCCGTCCTCTTATCTATGGGCAGTCTCATGAGACTCGTTGGACACACCCCTTCGACCCGGCGAGCATGGCGTCTTCGAGCGCACACGCTGGTCGAGGTGATCACGGTAGTCTTGATCCTCTCGATCCTGGCCTGTGTGGCGGTGCCCCGGCTCAACCTGGCCGCGGTGACGGGAACGAAGACCGACGGGGTCCTCCATCGGATCACGACGGATCTGAGACGGGCCCGCGCCAACGCCATTCAGCAGGCAGCGTGGAACTCGAAGGGATTCGCCCTGGTCATGACCGGGGGGGAGCCCTACACAGGGTTCGAGATCGTCGATCTATCGGATTCCACCGTCGTTGCCTCCGCCGACATCCCCGACGACGTTTGTTGCAGCGGGGGCGAACGGTTCGAATTCAGCCCTCTCGGCGATCTGCGAGGCGATAGCGACATGGGATTGCGAATTGCAGGCGATGGCAAGATCTACCTGCTCACAATCGTGCCTGCCACGGGAGCGGTGAAATGGACGCGTTGCACGGATTGAGCAGGCGTTCCCTCGCCCGGTGCGCCGGCGTGACCCTGACCGAAGTGGTGGTCGCTTCGACCTTGCTGCTGATTTCCATCATCCCTCTGGTCAAGGCGCTGACGACGACGCACGGCATGGATCGCACCATCGAGCGCAGGAGCTGGAGCCTGCTTCTGGCGCAACGGGAGCTGGAGCGAATCCGGGCCAGGTCGATCTACCACTACGAGGAGTCCTTTCAAGCGAGTTCCCAGGTGCTTCAGAACGGCTTTCTGGGCAAGGTGACAGACGACGGACACCCCAGCCTGCGAACCGTGACCGTAGCGGTCGGCTTCGATCTCAACGCCGACGGCGTCCTGGCGACCCAGGAGATCGAAGCCAGCCTGACGACCCGTCTGGCGCGTCGATGGCCGGGGCCCCAGTGACCTCCGATCCGAGATCCATGCCGCCGATTATGGGGCATCGTCGCGGAGAACCGGCAGATCCGGAATTGAGCCTGCCTGGAGGTCTCATAACAGCACGTCACGAGGGCCCGCGAGTGCGTCGGCGTCGGTGCTCTGTCCCTCGGCATCGCGGCGGAATATCCTGAGGCACACGCCGTAATGCACGTTCCATGTTATGCCGAATAACGCCTGTGTGTGTTGGCATGGAGTGCGCGGAAGAACTGCATGATTGTGCTGAAAGACAAAACAACTGGCTCTCGGGGAACCACGCTTGTGGAACTGACGGTGGCTGTGGCAATCATGGCGACAATCTTTGCTGCCATCCTGCCGCTCTTCGCCGGGGTCCGCAACGGCGCCGAGACGCACTGGGCCAACCTGGAAGTGGTCCAGAATGCCCGCGTGCTGAACGAGCACCTCGGTCGCCATCTGGCCGCGGCCTCGCGGATCGTCGCGATCGGCTCGAGCACGAGCGACGACGGTTACGTCGAGTTCGAAGCGGCCGACGGCGCTGTCTATCGCTGCGATGTGGGAGCCAGCGGCTACGTCGAGTTCGGGCCTGTCGGCGATCTGAGCGATCTGGTCGGGCCGGTCGAGTATCTGCGGTTCGTCGGCTACGACGGGAACGATCCCGGCGCTTCCACCCAGACGCCAGACGACATCCGCCTGGTGACGTGGGAGGCCTCGCTGCGAAGCTCCGGTCGGCAGGCGTCGGACAAGGCGATCCGCGGCGCCTGCTATCTCCGCGTGGGCGCCGGCAGTGGGACCTCGGAGGAGACCTCTGCGACCTACAGTTTTGCGACAAGCCGGGCGGGCGTGGACAGCTTTGCCTTCGTGGATCAGGGCAAGCCGCAAGTGCCGGCGGAATCAGGCGTGCCCGCGGTGATTCTCGACAGCGGTGACTGCGCTGCGATCTCAGCCGATGACGAGCTGTCGTGCGCGGTGGATGTATCGGACGAGTCCTGCTATGCGCAATTCCGCGCCGCCTTCCAGATCGACGAGGCCCCGGCGAATCTGGCGAGCCTGGTTGTGACCTGGATCGGTCGCGGCGTCAATGCCCACTCTTCCCGTACGGATGGAGCTACGCTCTATCTCTGGAACTACAACTCGTCCCGTTACGATCTGGTGCAAGCCTCGCAGGACACGGATGCCGAGATCACGCTGACGGGGTCGGGCGGTGCTGGCGCGTCCGCCTATGTGGGCGACGACGCGACCGTTGTCGTGCTGGTCGTCTCCAGCGACAAGAAGACCGGTAAGAAGGCCAGTACGCTGTTCACGGACTACGTCAAGGTCGAGGTCAGCGTCTCGCCGCAAGGAGGGGCCGTCGTGCCATGAGGGGAACGCCATGCGAATGAAGTGCAGCCAATCCGGTTCGGTGTTGCTCGTCGTCGTGGTCCTGGTGGCCCTTCTGGCGGCCACGGTGATGGGCCACCTCCAGGTCAATGCCGACGAGATCCAGCTCATGCAGAATCATCTCCACGGTGCACAGGCGATGGCCATTGCCGAAGCGGGTTTGAACGACGCCCTGTCCCGGTTGCGAAGCGATTCGAGCTGGCACGATGGACTTGCGGACAGGCCGCTGGGCGACGGGGCGTACACGGTGTCGGTCGACGGCTCGACCATCACCTCGACGGCAACGACCTCTCGCGGTTTCGCGGTCCGGCTCGAGGCGGACGTGACTGTTGCCGAAGACGGGCCGCCGTACGTGGTCAGAATCGACGAATTGCGGATCAATCCATGAAGCCTCGCAGGATGACAGCTCTGGGAATCGACATGGGCAGTCGGCGTATCAGCGCTGCACTGGTGGAGAGAGTCCCTCATGGCTTCCGCCTCCTCGCGGCGGCCAACGGGGACCTTCCCACGGACTCGTCCTCTCGCCCCCGAGCGGGCGCCAGGGCAGTGTCGCGCATGCTGCGATCTCTCGGCCGGCGCGACATGATCCGCAGCGTCCGAAGTGCAATGGCCATTTCGTCCGGTTCGACGATCCTGCGTCTGCTCGACCTGCCGCGACCCATGCCGGCGAACGTCGGGGAGTTCGTGGATGCGGAGTTGAATCAGTACGTGGTGCTGTCCGACAGACCGCGAAGCGTGGACTACTGCGGCATCGGGACGGGGTCCGCCTTGCAGAAGCGACTCCTGGCCGTGGCGGCGGATACGGAGGAAGTGCGTCAGGCTCTGAAGATGTGCGGCCCGTCGAGGATCGCCGTGGATTGCGTCGAGCCCGCCGTGCTCGCCTATGCCCGCGCGATTCTGGCGAGCCAGAAGGACGTGGGCTGCGGCAGCACGTTGATCGCGGTGCTCGATGCCAGCAACCTGGTCATCTGCCTGTTCTGCAAAGGCACGCTGGACTTCGTCAGGATCCGGGATGTCCCGGCGGACATGGGCTCGTCCCAGCGGTTGTGCGCCTGGCTGACGCAAGAAGTGAACGTCGTCGTGCAGTACCACCGTGCCGCGGGATCTGACGTCGGCTCCGAGCTGCAGATTCGTCTGGCGATTCACGACGCGTCGTACGACAAGGCCGCCGTCGCGGCGTCGTTCGCTCCCGATGTGAAGTCCTCCTTCGTTGTGGATAGCTTCGAGCCCCTCCGCTTGTTCTCGGAGGGGACGGAAGACGTCTCCTGCGTGCCATCCGCCATCGCGGTCGGCGCCGCCCTCCGACTGCTGGGCGTCGAGGGCGATGAACTGCGAGTCGATTTGACGCCGCACGAGGTGATCCTCGCGAAGTCGTCGTCCCGACGTCTGTGGATCGCGGCCAATGTGCTGGCCGTCGGATTCCTGGCGGCGAGCTTGGTCTCTCACGCCCTGGCGAGGACGACGGATGCCATGCGTCGACGGATCGGAGAAGCCCGAGTGTCGGAGCAACTCTACACGATGCCGGCTGTGGTGGCCCAGAACCAGTATCTCGATGAGGAGATCGCACAAGTCCAAAGGCAACTGGCAGGCCTGGGTGCCGTCCGCACGAAGCGTCAGGCGGATTGGCCGACCCTCCTGAATGGAATCGGTCGGTCAGCCCCGCCGGGGACTCGTCTCACGCGTCTGGCCTCCGACGACGGCCGGTCCATCTCCTTGCAGGGAGTGGCCGTGTCCTATGGGCGACTGGAGACGCTGATGCAGCGCCTCGACGACCGGGATCTGTTCCAATCGGTCCGCCTTACTCGGATGGAACGACGACAGGACGGAGTGTCCGTCGTCGAGTACGAGATCGAATGCACTCTGAAACCCGCGAAAACTGAGGAATCCGCTCGTGCCGATAGATCGCAATCATGAATCGACGGGATCGGGGAAACGCGCGCTGACGGTTGCCCCGTTTGTCATCGGGGCCGTGGCCCTGTACAACTGGGCGATCTCCCCTCACGTGGGCTATCTGCACGCCATGCATCGCTTGGAACCGGTCGTGGACCGGATGGCGGAGGAACTCAACGTGGTCGGCGAGACCCTCGAACAGAAGCGTTCCCTGCTGCGGAGCCTGCGGGCGGAACTGGCGACGGTCCGCGAGGGCGTTCACGCCCGGGAGCAGGCCAAGGCGTTCGTTCATGATCTGCAGGTCCTGGTCGGGAAAGCGGGTTGTGTCACGACTGCGGCAGACTTCGCCTGCGACCAGAGCGCCAACGGGAGGGACGATCCCAACATCCCGGTCGCAGTGGAGGTCCTCCATGCGGACTTCACGATCCAGGGACAGTATGACTCGATCGTTGCGTTCCTTCAAACGGTGCGCGAGAGGCCCCAAGCAGTCTGGATCGATTCCTGTCAGATCGAGCTCGTCGATTCCGGCAGCGACCAGTTGGAATGCCGGCTCGGCTTGACCCTCTACATTGCGGTGCAACCCGGAGAACTCCACCCATGAGTGGTTCCATTCGTCAATTCGTTCTGTTGTGTGTGATGGCGGTTCTGATGTCTGTGGGGATCGCGGAGGTCGGCCCCGGTTCCCGGCTGGTCTACGGCCAGGAGGACCCTTGCGACGGGGGTGGCCCGCGGAATCCGTTTGCGCCGCTGCCCGCACAGCAGCCGCCCGAGACGCCCGTCGAGACGGAGACGCCGAGCGTCGCCAAACCCCCGGAACTGCAATTGGAGACGGTGGTGCTGAAGTTCCTGGAGGTCAAGAGCCTCAAAGAGGTCCTGGATAAGATGGTCTCGGAGTACGGCGCGGTCGCCGTCAACGAGAAGAACAATTCCGTCGTCGTCTGCGACACGCCCGAGAACCTGACCCGGATCCTGGCGGAAATCAAGAAAGCCGATCGGACGCCCAGGCAGATCATGGTGGAGGTCGTCATCCTGGACGTCCAGTTGCGCGACGATACGGAGGTGGGCGTGAACTGGGATCTGCTGTCCAGCGACCTGTATGACATCACGTACCGTCAGAATCTGACGAGCACGCGCCTTCAGTCGACGATTTCCAACGACGCCACTATCGGCGACGCGACGGTGTTCAACACGGTGGGCGCCGGCGGCGATCTGAGCGTCATCAGCGGCACGGTCCGAAACGTCCTGCACCTGATCCAGGAGAAACGGGACGTGGAGATCCTGGCCAGTCCGAGCACGCTGGTGGTCAGCGGACAGACCGCGACGATCAAGTCCGTGGAGGAGATCCCCTATGAGGAGATCGTCGATACGGCCGAAGGCGGGGCCGCTGCGCTGACTTCGACGGAGTTCAAAGAAGTGGGCGTCAATCTCCAGGTTTCGGCCACCGTGACGGACGGCAACAACATCTTCCTTCTGGTGGATACGGAGCAGAATGTCCGGACGGGCGAGAGCGCGAAAGGGGTGCCGATCGTCGATACGCGCCATGCGACCACCTCGCTGCTGCTGCAGGATGGCCAGACGGTTGTCATCGGCGGCCTGCGCAGAGTGGAAACGGTCAAGGAGGTCAGTCAGATTCCGATTCTGGGCGATCTGCCGCTGGTGGGACTGTTGTTTCGGAGCACCAGCAAGGTGACGACCCGATCGGAATTGGTGGTGCTCCTGTCGCCCCGCATCTTCAGGGAAGAGCCCATCCCCCAGGCGGTGCTGGCCGGGCACAAGAAGATCCGGGAAATGTCTCTGCTGTCGGAACGGCAGCGCGAGGCCGATGCGAAGGCCGGCTCCGAGGGCGACTCCCGGACGGAGGATCTCGCGTCGCACGGGCCATGAGTGAAAGACTTCGTACCAACAAGAGGCGACACGTTCGCCGAGTGAACTGAATGTGGATTCGGGTTCCAAGGAGAAGCCATCATGCTGGGACTGTTCAAGGCAAAGAAGAAGACCGGTCAGGTGAAGATCCTCGTGGTGGATGACGAGCCGGACCTCGTCAGCACGGTGGAGTACCGTCTGAAGTTTGCCAGTTGCAGCGTGGTGACCGCCTCGAACGGCCAGGAGGGTCTGGAGCGTGCCGCGGCCGAGAAGCCGGACCTGATTCTGCTCGACACGAACATGCCGGGCATGAACGGCCATGAGATGCTCGAACACCTGCGGGCGGACCCCGCGCTGCGGCATATCCCGGTCATCATGCTCACCGCCCGGTGCGAGCCTCAGGACATTGCCGCCGCCGCGGCCCGCGGGGTTTCCGACTATGTGACCAAACCGTTCGATTTCGCGCAATTGATGGATCGGATCCACGCGGTGCTCAAGAACAACCCGAGGGCGTGACGCCCCTCGGGCTGCTGATCGTGCGACATTGTGAGGAGAGACCTTCTTGGCTACGTCGAATCCGCTACGCCTGTTGATTGTCGAAGATGATGTCGTAGACCGCAAGCTACTGGAAAGGCTGCTGGCGCAGTCGTCGCTCGGGACCTGCGCGGTCGAACATGCCAGCCGCCTGAGCGCCGCTCTGGACCTGCTCAAGAACTCGTCGTTCGACGTGGTGCTGCTCGACCTCGGTTTGCCGGACAGCCAGGGCATGGACTCTGTGAACCGCATTCAGGCGCAGACTCCCCAGGTGCCGATCATCGTGCTCAGCGGGCTCGATGACGAGCGGACCGCGATCCAGGCGGTGCAGATCGGCGTCCAGGACTACCTCATCAAAGGCCAGGTGGACGCGAGCCTGCTCGTGCGGTCGATTCGCCACGCCCTCGAGCGGAAGAAGGCGGAACGCCAGTTGCAGGCCACGGAGCTGCGGTATCGCACCATCTTCGAGAATTCGGCGGTCGCCATCATGATGGCCGACGAGAACAAGCAGTTGGTTTCCTGGAACAAGTTCACCGAACACCTGCTGAATCTCGGAGAGGATCAGCTTCGAGGGCGCAATGTCGAGACCCTGTATCCTCCGGAGGAATGGGAGAGGATCTGCTCTCTGAGCATTCGACGCAAAGGGATGCAGCACCACCTGGAAACGAGGATGATCTCCGGAACGGGGGACATCCTCGATGTCGACATTTCCCTCAGCGTCGTACGGGACTCCGACGGCCGGATCACCGGCTCGATCGGCGTGATTCGCGACATCACGGAACGTAAACTGATGGAGGAGGCGCTGCGCCGCTCGGAGCGGCGTTTCCGTCAGGTGGCGGAGAATGCCAGGGAATTCATATGGGAGGTGGACGTTGACGGGGTGTACACCTACGCCAGCCCGGTCGTCGAGCGGATTCTGGGGTACAAGGTCGAGGAGGTCGTGGGCAAGAAACGGATTCACGATTTCTTCGACCCCTCCGATGGCGGGCACATGCTCCAGGAGGCTCTGAAGATCGTCAACCGGGGGGCGGCGTTCAGCGAAATCGAATTCCCGGGTGTGGGCCGGGACGGCAACGTCGTGTGGCTGATGCGCAGCGGCGCGCCGATTCTCGATGAGAGGGGGACTCTGCTCGGATACCGCGGGGTGGACGTGGACATCACCCCGCGCAAGCAGGCGGAAGATGCGCTGCGCGAGGCGCACCGCCGGTTGGCGGAGATCGTGGAGTTCCTCCCCGACGCCACGCTGGTCATCGACGCGGAGGGCAGGGTAATCGCCTGGAACCGAGCCATCGAGGAAATGACCGGGGTCCCCAAGGCCGAGATGGTGGGCAAGGGGGACCATGAGTACTCCATTCCCTTCTATGGCTCTCGCCGGCCGATCTTGATCGATCTGGTCCTGCGACCGGATGAAGAAACAGAACGGAAGAAGTACCAGTCCACACTGCGCGGAGGAGACACCCTGTGCGGGGAGGTGCTTGTCCCCAACGTCTACGCCGGTCGGGGCGCCATCCTGTGGGGGAACGCCTCTCGACTGCGAGACCGCAATGGACAGATCATCGGCGCGATTGAGACGATCCGCGACGTCACGGAGCGTCACAGGGTGGAGGAGGCGCTGCGCAAGAGCGAGGAACGCATGCGGCTGATCGTCGAGGCGTCCCCCGTGCCTCTCCAGTTGACGCGTCCGGCCACGGGCCAAATCCTGTTGTCCAATCGTGCGAGCCTCGAACTCTTCGGATACGACCCCGAGACGATGCTGCAGAAGACCACGCCGGAACTCTACGCCGATGCCGAACGCGACAGACCAGGTCTTATCGCCGAACTCCGGGAGAAGGGTCGTGTGACCCAGCGCGAGGTTCTCATGCGGAAATCGGACGGCACGGTGTTTCCTGCGAGCATATCCCTGGAACCAATTGAATACGAACATGAGCCGGCCAGTCTTGTCGTCCTGTACGATCTGACCGAGCGTAAGCGGGCCGAAGAGGCGTTGCGCCATCACGTCGGCGAAATCGAGCGGTTCAACCGCCTGGCCATCGCCCGAGAGGTCCGGGTGGCGGAGCTGAAGCAGCGGATCAACGAGATGTCGCTGGCCGCCGGCCAACCGGCGCCCTATGCCGTGCTCCAGGCGGAAGTCGTTCCGGAAGCCGAGACGGATCTGGAAGCGACCGCGGGGACTGCCGCGAACGAGGGCGGCGTGCCGCGACATCGCGATCTTGCGGATCTGTTGGACCGCGACCAGATGCAGCAGTTGATGGACAGCTTCTGCGACGCCGTCGGCGTTTCCTCCGCGATCATCGACCTCGAGGGCAACGTGTTCGTCGGAGCCCGTTGGCAGAGGATTTGCACGGACTTCCACCGCGTCAACACCCAAACACGCGCCCGATGCATCGAGAGCGACACCGTTCTGGCCGGGCAACTGCGGGAGGGCGAACACTTCTCGCTCTACCAGTGTCGCAACGGCCTGACGGACGCGGCGGCGCCCGTCGTGATCGAGGGCCGGCATGTGGCCAACGTCTTCATCGGCCAGTTCCTGCTCGAGCCGCCCGACGAGGAAGCGTTCCGTCGGCAGGCGAGGGAATTCGGATTCGACGAGACCGCCTACCTGGAGGCTCTCTCCCGTGTGCCGATTGTGCCCGAACAGAAGCTGCCCCCGGTTCTCAAGTACCTGACCACGTGTGCCCAGTTGCTGGCGGAAATGGGTCTGGAGCAGATGCAGGGCAAGGCCCACGAGGCGGAACTGCTGCGATGGGCGGAGGAGCTGAACCGTGCCAACCAAGCCCTGCGTCAGCAGCGGGAAGCGGCGCTGAGTCTGGCCGAGGACGCCAACGAGGCCCGCGCCACCGCCGAACGCATCCAGCGGTCGTTGCGGGAGAGCGAAGAGCGGCTTCTCGGCATGACCCGCGCCGCGATGGACGCCATCATCATGATGGACGAGCATGAGTGCGTCTCGTTCTGGAACGAAGCGGCCGAGAAGATGTTCGGATACGTCTCGCAGGAGGCGTGCGGCAGGAATCTGCACTCTCTTCTGGCCTCGTCGCCGTATCGCGATCCGAGTCACCCCAGCGCCCGGCAACTCCGCCTGACCGGGGAGAGCCCCGTCCTGGGCACGACGATCGAACTGACCGCGCTGCGGAGGACCGGAGAGGAGTTCCCCGCGGAACTGTCCGTCGGACGCATCTGTCTCCAGGGCCAGGATCAGGCGGTCATCATCATCCGCGACATCTCGGAACGCAAACGCGTCGAAGAAGCCTTGCTCGTGAAGGACAGCGCCGTGGACAGCGCCGCCAGCGGCATCGTGTTCGTCGATCTCGACGGCAACCTGACGTTCGCCAACCCCTCCGCTTTGCGGATGTGGGGCTACGACGAAGAGAACGAGGTCCTGGGCAGGCCCATGACCTCCTTCATACGGTTCGAGAACGAAGGGCAGGCCCCCCTCCAGACCGCCCTGGAGGCGGGGGTCTGGAACGGCGAGCGGATCGCCTGCCGCAAGGATGGCTCGGATTTCGTCGTGCAACTGTCCGCCAGCATCGTCAAGGACAAGAACGATCGGCCCCTCTGTATGATGGTGTCCCTCGTCGATGTCACCGAGAGCCGGCGTCTTCACGAGATCCTCGACCGCAAACAGAAGAACCTGGAGGCCATCTTCGATGCGACGCCCCTGGGCATGATTCTGGTGGACGACCGCATGCAGGTGACGCGCGCCAACGACGTGCTTCGCCAGATGTCCGGCCGGGGGTACTCCAGCCTGATCGGCTGCGACGTTTGTCAGACGTTGAACTGCGTTCATGCGGCGCGCTCTGCCGGGGGCGTCGTCGCCCGTTCCTGCGATAGCTGCGTGCTGCGGACCCTCGTCCAAAAGGCGCTGGTCTCGGATGAACCGGCCCGCGGTGTAGAGATGCAGCCCGGGGTGAGCGACGACGGGAAGGACCGGCCGTGGCTCTCGGTCAGCGTCGAGCCGATCAACATCGATGGCAGTCGGCACGTCCTGGTCGCCCTGAACGACATCACCGGGCGCAAGCGGGCCGAAGAGGAACTCAAACAGACCATGGAGATGAAATCGCAGTTCATCTCGACGGTCTCCCACGAGCTTCGCACGCCCCTGAGTTCCATGAGAGAATCCGTGATCATCCTGCTGGACGGCGTCGCAGGCAGGATCAACAAGGACCAGCATCATTTCCTGGACATTGCCAAGCGAAACATCGATCGCCTGTCGCGGCTGATTGACGAGGTTCTGGACTTCCAGAAACTCAGCGCCGGAAAGATGAAGCTCAACATGCAGGAGAACGCTGTTGGCTCGGCGGTGAACGAGGCGTACAACACAATGCTGCCGCACGCCACGAAGAGCAAGGTGCACCTGGCGGTCGATCTGCAGACGGACCTGCCGCCGGTCGTGTACGACAACGACCGGATTCTCCAGGTCCTCATCAACCTGGTCAGCAACGCGATCAAGTTCACGCCGGAGGGCGGGCGGGTCCTCGTCTCGGCCTCCGCGCAGGCGGAACACCTGGTTCTCAAGATCAGCGACACCGGATACGGCATTCCCAAGGAGGATCTCACCAAGATCTTCGATCGGTTCTACCGTGTCTTCAGGCCCGGCAAGGAAATCAAGGGAACCGGCCTGGGCCTGGCCATCGTCAGCAAGATCGTCGATGCCCATGGCGGGAGGATCGAGGTCGAAAGCGAACTGGAGAAGGGCACGACCTTCACGGTGTTCCTGCCGCTGGCTCCTCGTCGCGGATCGTCGCCCGATTCGCAGCAGACGGACCAGGGTCTTGAGTCCACGCTCCTGGGAAAGTGACGAGGCGCCCGCCATCCCCATCAGGAATCGCAGAACCCCGCGAGATGTCGCGACAAGCGATTTCCTGTGGGCATAAAACCTAGTGTTTTCATGGGCCTTTGGGGGGGGGGCGTGCCGTTGGTCCGCCTCGAGTTTGTGCGATCCTCTCCATGTCGGTCTTGATTTCCGGTCACGGCCGGTCTATGATGAATGCCACGTTGCCGCGATGAGTGCTGCGAGTGTGCTGGATTGTGGTCCTGTCTGAGCGGTTGTTGAGCCGGCGCTGATGGAGACTGGTCTGGGAAGCAAGATGGATGAGGCATACGAGAATCGCTGCCAGTCGGAAGGAGAGGCGCTGTTGTGCCGTCGGATCGCAGAGTTGGAGCGAGCCAACGCGCAACTCCGGGAGCGCCTGACGGCTTTCGAGCGGGAACTCGACGGCCTTCACGCGGAACGGGCCGAGGCCCTGTCCGGAAGCGACCAGATGTTTCGAGCTACCCTGGATGCGATCACGGAGACCCTCGTGGTTCTCGATTCCCAGGGTGTGATCCGAGCGATCAATCAGACGGCGGCGGATCGGTTGGGACGCGCCAGGGAAGACCTCGTGGGCTGCGACGGACGGAATCCCGCGTCCCAGCTCTTGCCTCCCGAGGTTCGTGAGGCCCGACTCGCGTGCCTGGACGAGGTCGTCCGGACGGGCAAGGCGATCCGGGTGACGGACAGCCGCGACGGCAGCGCGTTCGATCAGACGTACTACCCCATCACAGATCGGAATGGACGTGTGACTCACGTGGTGGTCTTTGCACAAGACATCACCGGTCGCGTCAGGATGGAGGAGGAACTCGTCGAGAGCCGGCAAAGGTACCAGGACCTTCTCGACAATGTGAACGACATCATCTACACCGCAGATCGCGACGGCAATCTGCTGACCGTGAACGAGGCGGTCAAGAGGGTCGTGGGGTTCGATCCCGAGGAGATTGTGGGGAGTCACTTCAGCCGATGGGTTTCCCAGGCAACCTTGGGCTCACTCGAGGAGGCTCGTACACGGGCCCTCCAGGGACAGCGAACGACAATGGAACTGACGATTGCGGGGAGGGACGGGGGCGAGTGCCCTGTTGAACTGAGTCTCGGCCCCCTCGTGAGAGAGCACCAGATTGTCGGGACCCAGGGCGTCATCCGCGATATCGCCGACCGTCGCAGGGCCGAGCAGGCGGTCCGCGAAAACGAGGCGATGCTCCGGGCGCTCTTTGACGCGGTGACGGAGTCCGTCATGCTGGTGGATTGTGAAGGGACGATCCTGACGCTCAACGAGACCGCCGCATGCCGTTTTGGCAAGAGCGTCCGGGAACTGGTTGGGGTCCGCCTGTCGGATGTCGGCGATGACGTCATTCCGCCGGACGTGGTGGAACGGCGCACGAAGCACATCCAGGAAGCGGTCGATACCCGAGAGCCGGTTCAGCACGACGATGATCGTTTGGGCCGGGAGTATCTCACTACCATGTACCCGATTGTCGATCCCGATGGCGCCGTCCATCGGATCGCCATCTACTCGAAGAACGTCAGTGCAGAGAAGGCGGCCCAGCGGGAGGTGAAGGGTTTGCAGCAGCAGATCGAGTTCATCCTCGGGGCAGCCAGGGTGGGCCTCGACATCATCGATGGGGATTTCAACCTGCGCTATGTGGACCCGGCGTGGGAACAGACGTACGGCCCCTGTCAGGGCCGCAAGTGCCATGAGTACTTCATGGACGCCGATCGGGCGTGCGAGGGCTGCGCGATTCCCGCCGTCCTGAGGACCGGGCACAAGATGGTGTCCTACCAGGTCCTGGTCAAGGAAGGGAACCGTCCGATCGAGGTGACCACGATCCCCTTCGAGACGGACAGCGGGGAACGCCTGGTTGCAGAGATCAACGTGGATATCAGCGATCGGCAGGAGCTGGAGCGGAACCTGATGGAAAGCGAGGAGCGATACCGGACGGTGGTGGAGAGCGCGGGGGAAACGATCGCGATCGTCGATGAACACGGGCGGTTCCTGTTCATGAATGGCACCGCGGCGCGAGCGCTGGGCGGAAGGCCGTCCGATTTCACAGGCAAGACCATGTGGGACCTTTTCCGCAAGGAGGTTGCCGACCGGCAGGCGGCCGCGATCCGACGAGTCATTCAGACGGGCTCGGGAGTCAACTCCGTCGTTCTGACCGATGTCCAAGGCCAGTTGCGGTGGTTCAATACGACGGTGGCGCCGCTGCGGGATCGGGCCGGGCGGGTGACCGCGGGACTCGTGATTGCCCGCGACATTCACGAGTTCCGGATGGCCCAGCAGGAGCTCGATGCCTACCGGGAGAAGATGATGAGAGCCGAGCAGCTCGCCTCGCTGGGCACGCTCGGCGCCACGTACGCCCACGAGCTCAGCCAGCCCCTGACGGTGATCCGCCTGTCCATTCAGAATGCGATGAAGGATCTCGAGTGTACGGGTTGTCCGCCGACGGTGCTGGAGGACCTCAACGACGGTCTGACGGAAGTCGGGAGCGTCGCGAGCATCATCGATCGGTTCCGCAATCTGGCCCGCCAGACCTCGGACAGGCCCGTCGCGAAGGTGGTTCTTTCCGTCATGGCGGCACGTGTCATACGACTGCTGGAAGAGAGCGCGAGGAAGGCGCGCGTGACGCTGAGACTGGAGTGTCTGGACGTTCTGCCGACGATCTATGCGTGCGAGAAGGACATCGAGCAGGTCTTCTTTGCGTTGACCCAGAACGCCATCCAGGCGGCGGACGGGTCGAGAGACCGGCATTTCACGATTACAGGGACCCGTGGTCCGAGCCAGGTGGAATTGCGATTTGCGGATGATTGCGGCGGCATTCACCCCGATCACGTCGGGCATGTGTTCGATCCGTTCTTCACGACGAAGGGGGCAGGAGAGGGCACCGGTCTCGGTTTGTGCATCGTTCACCGCGTTGTTTCCGGAATGGGCGGACATATCCGCGTCGAAAGCCAGTTCGGTGAAGGGACGACCTTCATCGTCACGCTACCGGTCGAGGGAGGTTGATTGCCGCCGGGTAGAGGTGGAGAGTATGGAGCCTGCACGAGTTGTGTTCGTGGACGATGAACTCAGAGTCTGTTCCACCGTGTCCAAGACGCTCGAACGCGTGGGAACCAGCGTCCGGTGTTTCCACTGTGCGAAGGATTGCCTTGCGTACCTGGCCGCCCACCGGTGTGAACTGTTGGTGACGGATGTGATGATGCCGGAGATGGACGGAATGGAGCTGCTCCAGGAAGTGAGACGGCAGATGCCGTGGCTGCCCGTGCTCGTTGTCACAGGACACGGCGACGTCCCCATGGCGGTCCGGGCCATGAAGGCCGGCGCAGCGGACTTCATCGAGAAGCCGCTGGATCGCGACCGATTCCTGCGGGCGGTCCAGTTCCTGCTCGATCGGAATGGCGGACACGGAGCCCTGGAACAGTGCGCCTTGACAAGGGCGGAAATGAAGGTGCTGTATTTGATCCTCGATGGGAAGAACAGCCGCGAGATTGCCACGGCGCTCCATCGTTCGCCGCGGACCATCGAGGTCCACCGCTGCCATCTGATGCAGAAGGTGGGGGCCACCAGTGTGATCGAGCTCCTCCGCCGGGCGGTGGATATGGGTCTCGCACTGAGCGAGCCGCCCCAGGAGGAGAATCCGATGGCCCGCTGAGGCAGGGCAGTGGTCTCCTGGGAAGACGGAGAGATGTGCTATGCAACGACGTGATTTCTTGAAGACGACCGCGCTGGTCGCAGCATCAGGTGCGTCTGTGGTTCTTGCTCGCCAGGAAACTGCCAAGGCGAGGAGACGACCCAATGTCGTGTTCATCCTGGCGGACGATCTTGGCTACGCGGATATCGGTTGCTACGGCCAGAAAAAGATCAGAACTCCACACATCGACAAGCTCGCATCGGACGGGATGCGGTTTACCCAGAGTTACTCGGGCAATCCCGTCTGTGCGCCCTCGCGATGCACGCTCATGACGGGTTATCATACGGGCCACTCGCAGATCCGAGACAACAAGCAGGTCGGGGGCGACGAAGGCTGGAAACTCGGCTCGACGATCGGGGGCCAGTGGCCGCTGGTCGAGGACACGTTCACCGTCGGCCACCTGTTTCGGCAAGCCGGCTATGTCACCGGAGCATTCGGGAAGTGGGGGCTTGGGCGGGTGGGCACCTCCGGAGATCCGCAGAAACAAGGCTTCGACCATTTCTTTGGATACATCTGCCAGCGGCAAGCCCACACGTTCTATCCGAATCACCTCTGGCGCGACGGGGAGGTCTTCTGGATTGACGAGAATGAAGACGGCGCCGAGCGGGTCTATTCCCATGATTTGATTGCCGAGCAGGCCCTCCAGTTCATCCGGTCCAACAGGGACAGGCCGTTCTTCCTGTATGTGCCCTTCACCATCCCGCACGTGGCGCTGCAGGTGCCGGGTGATTCACTCACTGCGTATGAAGGCCAATGGCCCGATCCGCCATACGACGGCGCCAAAGGCTACATTGCCCACGCCAGCCCGCGGGCCTGTTACGCCGCGATGATCACGCGCATGGACAAGGACGTCGGGCGGATCATGGCCCAGATCAAAGAGCTCGGGCTCGATGACGATACGCTCGTGGTTTTCTCGAGCGACAACGGTCCGACCTATGCAGGCGGCGTCGATGCGGCGTTCTTCGAGAGTGCCGGTCCTTTGCGTGGTCTGAAGGGCTCCGTCTGGGAAGGAGGCATCCGCGTGCCGTTCATCGCCCGTTGGCCTGGGAAGATCGACGCGGGCAGCGAGAGCGACCACGTTTGTGCCTTTTGGGACTTCCTGCCCACGTGCGCCGAACTGCTCGATATACACCCGCCGCAAGGCATTGACGGGATCTCCATCCTGCCCACTCTGCTGGGCCGACCTGCACTGCAGAAGAAGCACGAGCACTTGTACTGGGAGCTGGCTGGCCAGCAGGCGGTCCGGATAGGGGACTGGAAGGGCATTCGTCTCAAGGCGGGCCAGAGAATTCAGCTCTTCAATCTCACCGCCGACCTCGGCGAACGAAACGATATTGCGGAGGAACATCCGGAGATCGTTGCCCGGGCCGAAGAGATCTTGCGAAACGGTCGCACGGAATCGGCAGTCTTTCCGCTCCGCCGGCCGGCATCGGGCTCGTAGCAGGCCGTTGTCTCCATTCGTCTTGCAGAATTCTTTTGCAGGGGGTGTAACCTGCGAGGGGGCTTCGTTCACTATCCCGGCGTAACCGGAAACACTAGACTGAAAGGAGCCGGATATGAAGACGAAATGGACAGTTCCGATTGTTGCAGGCGCAATCCTGGTCCTTCTGAACGGCCCGGCAATGGCACAGCCGTGGGGCGCCGGGGCTGGCCGGGGACGAGGGCTGAATCGTGGGCAGGGAAGGGGGCAGGGTTACGCCAGGCAGGGTGCGGCGCCGCGACGGGCACAAGGCGGTCCCGGGGCATGGTGTCCTCTCGGCGCGGGCCGGACCGGGCAAGGAGCGCTCTGTCCGCTGGGATTGGGGCAGTTGGGCGCGAGGGAGGTGTTGGCCCGTCGGCTGGGTCTGACCGACGAACAGGTCGGGAAGATCCGCGACATTCTGGACAAGGCGCGGTCCAAGACGATGGCGTCGATCCGTGAGGTTCTAACAGATGAGCAGGCGAAGCAGCTCGAGCAGGTGCGGCCGGGGGCCATGCGGCCTGGTCGCGGGGCCAGAGGACCGGCGCTGCAGGGCGATCCGGCCGGCCGAAGGCTCCCGCGGGGAGCAGGGCAGCTCGCCAGTCCCCGACCCAGAGCGAATCCCGCCGGGACGGGAATCGAACAGATGTTCGACAAGGCCGATGCCGATGGCAACGGTGCACTGACCCGGGAGGAAATCCGGGCTTTTCGCCAGACGATGGGGCGACGTCCGTGATTGTCAGTTCATCCTGAGGTCTCGGCCCCGCGGGTGCTGATAGTAGCCCGCGGGGCCGATGCCTTGCGCGACGGACCCCCGGATCGGAATTCCTCTTGCTGGGGACCCTGTTCTTTCTTACGCTGTGTTCAATGATCGACGCCAGCCTGCCATTGCTGAGACCTGTCTGGATCGAGGCCGCCATCCTCGCGGCGGTGCGCGCCATCGTCACGCCGTCGCAGTCGGAGAGGCCTGATGGGCAAGCCGTCCCGATTCGAGATGACGTAGAAGACGTCCGGCAGGCGCAGCAAGGGGATGCCGATGCCTATCGCCGACTCGTGGAGCGACATCAGGACCACGTCGCTCGCATCCTCTGGCGGTTCAGCCGGGATCGCGGGACTCACGAGGAACTGGTGCAGGATGTGTTCGTGGAAGCGTATCTGAGCCTGAGCCGGTATCGCGGCAAGGCGCCGCTGGAGCACTGGCTGGCTCGCATCGCGACGCGGGTCGGCTATCGGCACTGGAAGGAGAAGGCCCGCCGCCGGCGGACGGAGTCGTTCGACGTTCAGGAATGGGACGGTGCGATGGATGGCGACCGCGTCGCTGGGACGGTCGAGCCGAACGAGGCGGCTGAGGTGCTGCATCACGTGTTCGCTCAACTGGCCCCGCGGGACCGTCTGGTCCTGACGCTGCGATACCTGGAGCAATGCGACGTGGTCGAGACATCGCGGCGGACCGGATGGACCAAGACGATGGTGAAGGTTCAGACGCTGCGTGCCAGAAACCGGCTCCGCAGGCTGCTGGAGCAACACGGTGTGGAGTTGACCTGATGAAATGGGATCAGAAGATCGAAGAACTGGCGGCTCGCGCCCGCGAGGAGCGCGTTCCCCGCGTCGATGTGACGAGTGCCGTGCTGGCCATGCTCACGGCCGGGCCGGTCCAGCCGTTGACGGTGGCCGAGCGGTTCTGGATGTGGCTGGCGGCCGTCTCCTCCGCTGTCGCAGTGCCGGTCGCGGTGACTGCATTCGTCTTCTCCACGCGGTCTGCCGGGCCGTTGAATGAGATTGTCGAGGCGATTTCATGGGCGATTCAATGAGCCGGCTTGAGAATCCGGACAACCCGATGGTCCTGCTGCAACGGCTCCACCGCTGGCGAATGGCCTTCTTCGGCGTGACCATCCTGATTGCCGGTCTGACGATTGGCGCCGCGGGCGCCTTGTTGATGCTCCGTCGCACGAGTGCAGAGCCGTCGATGCCGGTCGGGGGGGACCTGGTCGCCATCGAGGATGGAATCGTGCCGCGATTGCGCCTGTCAGCGGGGCAGGCCGAGCAGGTCAGGCCGGTTCTCCGCAAGTACATGCAGCGACTCAATGAGATCCGCGAGCAGGGCCGCGTGCAGATCAGCAAGGAACTCGATGCGATGGACGAGGAGATCTCGACATCGCTCAATCCGGATCAGCAACAGCGTTGGCGGGACCTGTTGCGCGGCCTTCCCGGCCCGTTTCACCGTGGCGCCGGCCGATTCGGCTCCGGTCGCCAGGGGCCGTTCGGCCCTCGCGGCGGGCAGGGACGACTCCGCAGGTCTTCCGAGGGTTCTGTGCCTTCGCCCAACGAGCCTGCCCTCCCCGATCGACAGCAATGACACCTCCCGATTTCCTTCCTGTGGATTCCCGCTTCGGGTTTTGACAGGGCATCCGCAAGCTGGTACCATGCCACCGGTCGGGTCGGACCTTTGCGCCCAAAGGCGTGCAGGGTAGAACGAGGTTCCGACCGATCTTCGCGTTCCAGGGGATTCTTGCCTAGGAGATGCGTTATGAACAGCAAGATCAGCCGTCGCGATTTCGTGAGAGCTTCGGCCGCCGCGGGACTGTTGTCTGCCGTCCCGTTCGCCCGCGTTCAGGGCGCCAACAGCGACATCCGTGTCGCGGTGGTGGGGATTCGCAACCAGGGCGCCAATCACATCAACTGGTTCCGCAAAATCCCCGGCGTGCGGGTCGTCGCGATCTGCGACGCGGACAGGAGCTTCCTGGACCGCGAGGTCAAGAAGTTCGCCGAACGAAGCGAGAAGGTGGACACCTACGTGGACGTCCGCAAGCTGCTGGACGACAAGGACATCGACGCGGTAGTCACCGCGACCCCGAACCACTGGCACGCGCTGGTCACCGTCTGGGCATGTCAGGCGGGCAAGGACGTCTACGTCGAAAAGCCGGTCTGCCACAACCTCTGGGAAGGCCGGCGGATGGTCGAAGCGGCCCGCAAGTACAAGCGAATCGTCCAGGGCGGCACGCAGCGTCGTTCGGACGAAGGGCTCCGCGAGGCCCTGGAGTACATCCGGCGGGGGAACCTCGGCAAGATGCGTCTGGTGCGAAGCTTCATCTACGTGCGGCGCGACAGCATTGGGAAGGTGGATGGGCCGCAGCCTGTGCCGGAATCGGTGGACTACAACCTCTGGTGCGGTCCGGCGCCGATGGCCCCGCTGATGCGAAAGAGCCTGCATTATGATTGGCACTGGGTCTGGCCGACCGGCAACGGCGACTTCGGCAACAACGGCATCCACTACATCGACATCGGCCGCTGGTTCGTGGGCGCCAACGAGCTGGCGCCTCGCGTCCTGAGCCTGGGCGGTCGCTTCGGCTATATCGATGACGGCCAGACACCCAATACCCAGATCGTATTCTATGACTACCGGCCCGTCCCGATCCTGTTCGAGCTTCGCGGCCTGCCCCACGCGAAGGGCGATTCCGCGATGGACCACCTTCGCGGCGTTCGCGACGGAGGCGTCATCGTCGAGTGCGAGAATGGCTACTTCGCCGGCGGGTGGGCCTACGACAAGGACGGCAAGAAGATCAAGCAGTTCCGTCTCACTGAAGGGGCGGGGCACCACGAGAACTTCATCGAGGCCGTCCGCAGTCGCAACGTGGCCGACCTCCACGCCGATGTGCTCGAAGGCCATCTGTCCAGCTCCCTCTGTCACATGGGCAACGTTTCGCACCGTCTCGGGAAAGAGGCGTCGCGGGACGAGATCGTGGAGCGGATGGAAGGCAACAAGGACCTGGCGGAGTCGTTCGAGCGGTTCCAGGAACACCTGCTGCTCAACGGCGTCGATCTGAAGCAGACCCTCCGAGTGCTCGGTCCCTGGCTGACGATGGACCCCAAGACCGAGACGTTCACGGGCGAATTCGCTGACGAGGCCAACAAGCTGGACCGCGGGAGCTACCGCGAGCCATTCGTCGTTCCCGAGCAGGTATAGACCTCCCCATCAACGGAAAGGAGTTCCATGGGACAAGAGGACACCGTAGCGACCGTGCGAGCCCCCTGGTGGCGGTCGATCGGGCCGGCGCTGATAACCGCGTGCGTCGTATTTGGCCCGGGCAGTCTTTTGATCAGTTCCAACGTCGGCGCCAAGTACGGCTACGAGCTGCTCTGGCTGCTGGTTGTCACGGGCGTCCTGATGGGCACTTTCACGACGATGGCCGCCCGGGTGGGCGCGGTGGGCGGGGCGACGCCCTGCACGCTGATTGCAGGTCGGCTGGGACGCCCGGTGGCGGCGGTGGTCGGGTTCAACCTCTGCCTGATCTGTGCGGCGTTCCAGTTCTCCAACAACCTGGCTGTCGCCGCAGCCTTCGACTCCCTCGGCGTCACACGCCTGTTTGGCGACCCGGCCCGGATGACGGCGCAGACCCAGAGCGTCATCAGCACTGGTTTGCTGCTGGCGTTCAACCTGCTGGTCATCGGCTCGATCTTCGCGCTGCGCCACGTGTACAAGGCCCTGGAGCGCATCATGAAGATCATGGTGGCCGTGATCCTCGCCTGCTTCCTGGTGAATCTGCTTCTCATCCACCCCGACATCCGCCAGATCCTCGGCGGATTGATCCCCGGCGTCCCGGAGGGCCTGTCACTGGCTCTGCCCACGCGCACGGCCGGCGGGGTGCAGGACCCTCTGGTCCTGGTGGCCGGATTGCTGGGGACGACCTTCTCCGTCGCGGCCGCCTTCTTCCAGGGCAATCTGGTCCGCGAGAAGGGGTGGACGGTCCGGGACTACGATCGCAGCATCGGCGACTCCATCGTGGGCGTCGCGGTGCTGACCTGCGTCAGCGCCGTCATCATGACGACCAGCGCCACGCTGCTGCAAGGTCGGCAGGCCAACGACATCAGCGTCCTGGCGACCCAGTTGAAGCCGTTGCTCGGTCCCGTGGCAGGCGTCCTCTTCTCCGTGGGCCTGCTCGCGGTGGCGATGAACCCCTTCGTCATCAACGCCATGATCGGCGGGGCGATCCTGGCCGACGGATTGGGCAAGCCCGCTCGGATGAGCGATCCCTGGTCGCGCCGGTTCACGGTCGTCGTGCTGCTGATTGGGATGGGCGTTGCGATGATCGTGCTCCATACGCCGGTCGAGAAGATCGATGCGATCATCTTCGGCCAGGCGATGACGGTGATCGGCAATCCCCTGATGGCCGCCGCCATCCTCTGGCTGGCCAACCATAGGGGCATCATGGGAGAAAAGCGAAATACGCTGGTGGTGAATATCCTGGGCGGCCTGGGTTTTGCGGTCGTGTTGTTGACGGCGCTTCGTGTGCTGTATCTGCTGGTTCTCAGATTGGCATGATAATGGTCACGGAACATGCTTGGATAGGGTATATCAGATGAGATGGACTGTCTGTATGGGCGGCTGGGCGGTTGTGTTTCTTCTGTGCATTATGGGCACCGACGGCTTCGGTGCACAGTCGAGCGAATCCCGCGCGGCGGATCGACAACTGGCGGAGTACTTTCGCGTTGAAACCGCGAAGCTGCAGAATGGGTGTCTGAGCGACGTCAAGAGCCTCGACGACTGGAAGGCCAAACGGATTGTCTACCGGCAGCAGTTGCTCGAAATGCTCGGCCTCGATCCGTTCCCCGAGAAGACGCCGCTGAATGCGACCGTGACGGGGACCGTGGATCACGAGCAGTTCACCGTGGAGAATCTGCACTTTCAGTCCATGCCCGGACTCTATGTCACCGGCAATTTGTACGTCCCGAAGAACCTGGACAAGCCAGCGCCCGCGATTCTCTACGTCTGCGGCCACGGCGCGGTCAAGAAGGACAACCTCAGCTACGGCAACAAGGTCGGCTACCAGCACCACGGCGCCTGGTTCGCCCGCCATGGGTACGTGTGCCTGGTCATCGACACGGTGCAACTGGGCGAGATCGAGGGCATCCACCACGGGACCTATCGCTACAACATGTGGTGGTGGAACAGTCGCGGCTACACATCCGCAGGGGTCGAAGCCTGGAATTGCGTTCGATCGCTCGACTATCTCGAAAGCCGCAAGGAAGTGGACCCGAATCGCATCGGTGTCACCGGACGTTCCGGCGGGGGGGCCTACAGTTGGTGGATCGCCGCCATCGACGAGCGAATCAAGGCCGCCGTGCCCGTCGCGGGCATCACGGACCTGCAGAATCACGTCGTCGACGGCACCGTCGAGGGGCACTGTGACTGCATGTTTATCGTCAACACGTACCGCTGGGATTATCCGATGGTCGCGGCCCTCGTCGCGCCCCGGCCGTTGCTGATTTCGAACACCGACAAGGACGACATCTTCCCGCTCGACGGGGTGTATCGCCTCCATCAGAAGGTCCGCGAGATCTACCGGCTGTACGGCGCCGAGGACAAGCTGGGCTTGCAGATCACCGAGGGCCCGCACAAGGACACGCAGGAATTGCGGATTCACGCCTTCGTCTGGTTTAACCGATTCCTCAAGGGCGAGAACCCGGTCATCAGTGAGCCCGCGGAGCGGTTCTTCGAGCCGGAGCAGTTGAGAGTCTTCAAGGATCTGCCTGCCGACCAGATCAACACGAAGATCCAGGAGACATTCGTGCCGACCGCGAAGACGCCGCAGACGCCGCAATCGCCCGAGGACTGGGCCGCGATGCGTGATGGCTGGATGAAAGCCCTGCAGGAGAAGGTCTTCCGCGGCTGGTCGGGCCCGCGCGAAGCGGGACCGCTCGACCTCGACCGGATCTTCTCCGCGGAGGCGGAAGGCGTTCGCCTGGCTGCGTACGACTTCACGAGCCAGCCCAACGTGCGCCTGAGGCTGTTCTGCGTCGAAGGAGACTCTCCTCGCGAAGGTGTCACGGTGAACGTGCTGGACGAGGCCGGCTGGGCAAAGTGGCTGGCAGCCATGCGAGTCGGGTTCGAGAAGAACCTGGGGGAGTACACGCTGCCCGATGCCGATCCGTCCGCTTTCGATGGCATACGGAAGGCGGCAGTCGAGGGCAAGCGAACGCTTGTTTATGTCTGTCCACGAGGGATCGGACCGGATGCCTGGAGCGGTGACGCACGCAAGCAGATTCAGATTCGGCGGCGATTCATGCTTCTCGGACAGACCGCCGACGGCATGCGGGTCTGGGATGTTCGCCGGACACTGGCAGCGTTCAAGCTGCTCGACCCGGCAGCGGCAAGGGCCATCACCGTTGGCGCCCGTGGTGACATGGCCGGCATTGTGCTGTATGCATCGCTGTTCGAGCCGGGCATCGGGCGGCTGGAATTGACCGACCTGCCGACGACCCATAGCCAGGGGCCGATCTTCCTCAACGTGCTTCGGTACCTCGACACGCCCCAGGGGGTCGCCTTGGCCGCCGAGCGGACAAACGTCCTGCTCTGCGGAGGGACCACGGACGCCTGGCGGTTCCCTCAGTCGGTTGGCGAGAGCCTCAAGTGGGGCGGTGAGCGGCTCGTCGTGGAGACCGGCGGGCAATCGTCGGCTTCGCAGTAGACGACCGGGCCTTTTTCCCGATTCCACGGATCGTCCCCTTGCAGGGCCACACGACGCCCACTATGATGGCCCCCGTGACTAGGATTAGAATTCAATACGGGGATCATCATGGCGCAGGTAGTGCATACTCACAAGTTCATCAACCAGATCCAGGCGGGCGAGACCATCAACGAGGTGTATGTGGTTCGCGAGCCGATCCTTCGCAGTACGCAGCGAGGCGATCTATACATCGCGATGTTCCTCTGCGACCGGACGGGCCAGTTGAACGGGCGGATGTGGCAGGCGTCTGAGGTCGTCTATAAGTCGCTGCCGAAGCCCGGTTTCGTCCACATCCAGGGACGCAGCGAGCTGTACCAGAACAACCTGCAGATCGTGGTCAACACCATTGCGGCCATCGACCCGAGCAAGGTGAACGTCGAGAACTACCTGGCGCGAACGACGAAGAACGTCGACCAGATGTTCAAGGAGGTCCAGGAGACCATCGGAGCGATCCGCCATCCGCAGATCGCGGCCCTGTGCAAGGCGTTTCTCGCGGACAAGGACCTGATGAAGGCCTTCTGCTCCGCTCCCGGCGGGATGAAGATGCACCACGACTGCATCGGCGGCCTGCTGGAACACACGCACAGCATGCTCACCGTCGCCAAGGCGATCCTGCCCCTGTATCCGCGGGTGCAGGCGGACCTGGTCCTGGCCGGCGTCTTCCTCCACGACATGGGCAAGACGGAGGAACTCGCCTACGACATGGCGTTTTCCTACACCGACTCCGGCCAACTCATCGGACACATCAGCAAGAGCCTGCTGATGATCCATCGCAAGGCGGAGGCCCTCCGCGCCGCCGGCACGAAGATCGATCCGGAAATCCTCGACGCGCTGGGCCACATCATCCTGGCGCACCATGGGGAGTTCGAGTTCGGCTCGCCCAAGCTGCCCGCGACCGCGGAGGCCTTCATGGTCTACTACCTGGACGACCTCGACGCCAAGATGGACCAGGTGACTTCCGCCATCGACGGCGAGATGAGCGAATCCAACTGGACCGCGTGGCAAAACGCGCTCCAGACCCGCCTGTACCGCAAACGCGTCGATGGGCAGAAATAGGCTCCTGATCTCGCGAGAGGAGATGGGTTGCCCTGCGATACGTGGCTGAGATGGATTCACCGGCCCGTTTTGTCATTCCCGCGCAAGCGGGAATCCACGAACCAAGGCAGTATCAAGCGACTCTCGTTTCGCAGGGGGGCATCCCGCGTAGATTTGCATCCCGAGATTCCTGGATTCCTGCTTTTGCAGGAACGACAGGGTCGTGACAGTGCGTTCTGCCGGTCACGCCGGAATTCAGATTCCTCTACGCGATCAGTTCCACCTGTCCGACATCAGAGCGGGCGTTACTTGGCCATCCAGACCTCCGGCTTGTGGGAGCCGGGCGCGACGTATTCGATGCAGTAGGGCTTGATCTCAAGGACGCCGTACTTCGGATCATCCGGCCCGCTGAAGATGCCCGACAGCATGTCGCTCCAGAAAGCGTGACGCGCCTCCTTGGTGGTGGTGAGCGTGGCCCGACCCTGGACTTGCAGATAGGGACCCATGTTACGAGGGTCCGTCACGCCGCAGGTCACATGCACCTCGGGGTTCTTCTTGATCTGTGTGACCTTCCGGGCATCGACGAACGTCGCACAGCGGATCGTCAGGTCCGCCGACGCGACGGTCATGACATACCGGACCCACGGCTTGCCGTCTTGAGTGATCGTCGCCAGACTGGACATCTGCAGGGGTTGGAGAACCTTGAGTATCCGTTCCTTCAGATCAGACATCGCTTTGTCCTTTCGATTTCAGTTCTTCCAGGTTCTAAGGATTTCGAGGCACTCAATCATCGCCCGGCCGTTGTGGTAGCCCGCCTTCCAGGGATTGGCCTTGTCGCCCTGAGCAGCGCCGTCGGCTGTGACGGTCGAGTGCCACTCGCCCACCTTCCAGTCCACGAGGTTCTTCTCGACAAAGTCCAGCGTGCTCTCGAAGACGGACAGGTATTTCGGATCTTTGGTGTGACTGTACATCCGCAACGAGCTGACGAGCACCTCGGCCTGGACCCACCACGACTTGCTGCGGTCGTCGGCGGGGGAACGGAACTTGCCTGTGTAGAAGAAGCCCCCGTTCTGCTCGTCACAGCCGTATTGCAGAGAGTATCGGAACAGCGTTTCATACAGGTCGATGAACGGCCAGTTCGACACACCCGCCGCGTCGCAGGCGTCCATCAGCAGCCAGATGTTCTCGATGTCGTGGCCGTACGAGACGCGGGCGTAGTCGCCGTCCAGTCGCGGCGTCCAGTCGGGCTCGTACTTGTCCGTGCAGGCGCCGAGGTCCTTTCGCACGACCGTGTTGCTCTCGATGTTGATGAGTTCCAACAGCCGCTCGCGGGCCAGGGGCAGCTTGCTCGCCCGATAGAACGTCGTGATGGCTTCGAGCAGGTGCAGGTGCGTGTTCATCAGCTTCAGACCCGCAGGCGTTCCCATGTAGGACGACGCGCCGTTGGGCGGGCTGGTCCAGTCGGGATTGAAGTACTCGACGTAGCCGCCGTGAATCTTGTCGTGCGATTTGGCTTCGAGCAGGTTGAAGAACCGGACTGCGAAATCCAACGCGTCCTTGTCGCCACTGGCCAACGCGTACTCAGATATTGCGTAGAGCGCGAAGGACTGGCCGTAGAGGTGCTTGTTGGGCTTGAGGACCCGCTTGCCTGTGATGTCGACCTCCCAATAGAAGCCCCCGTTGCCGGCGTCCCACATCCTCTCCTTGAGGAACCGATACCCCAGCCTGGCGGCCTCGAGATTCCTGGCGGGCTCGTACCCGGCGCGGGCCAGTCGGGAGAAGAGCCACACCTGGCGGGCCTGCGTCACGATCATCTTGGTCACTGGTTCCTTGAGCCTGCCCTGGGCATCGAAGCTGATGATGTACCCGCCGTTCGTGCGGTCCAGGCTCTTCTCCTGCCAGAACGGCACGATGTTCGTCGTGAGGATCTTCTCCAGCTTGGGCACATACTGCTCCGAGATCTCCGCGGACTCCGGCGCCGCACAGACTATAGAAGCGACGACGAAGATCCCAGACACCGATAGCCATAAGCTGTGTCTCGGCAACCCACTTGTCATAGACACCCTTTCGATAATCTCTTGACATCCTCTACTTCTTGAACTGCTTGTCCGCGAAGTCCATATAGCGGTCCCAGTCGTAGTTGGTGACGTCGTGCTTGCCGGTGCGGATGTGGTAAGCGATCGCGCCCATTGCAGGTTGGTTGACCGAAGGCATCTCGGCGACCGGCAGGCCTTCGAGCCCGAACAGCGTGTAGACCGGTCCGGCGTGCAGGGCCGAAAGGAACTCGCCTCGCGGGTCGGCCCAGCGGTCCTCCTCGGCGCTGGCGACGTAGACCGGCCTGGGGGCCATCAGCGCGATCAGCATGTGCTGGTCGATGGGCAGATCGCCTTCCTTGCCGTTGTACCTCGTGAAGTTGTCGCAGAACCAGTGGGGAAAGACCGTGTTGATCCGCTGGACGGTCTCGCCAAAGGCCCGTCGGGAAAGGGCGGCGCCGCCACAGCCGGAATTGTTGGAGATTACGAGGGCGAACCGCTCGTCCGTCGCGCCGGCCCACAGCGAGGTCTTGCCCAGGCGGGAGTGGCCCATGACTGCGACGTGCTTGGCATCGATGTCTGTGTCGGTCTCGAAGTAGTCCATCGCCCGGCTTAGGCCCCACGCCCAGGCCGCGATGGAACCCCATTCGTCGGGGGCGGGTTGGGTCTGGCCTGCCTTGTAGAAGAGAGGATGGACTCCATTCTTGAAGCCGTCGTCGAAATCGGGGTCGATGTCGCCGTAATAGATGGTCGCCAGGCCGTAGCCGCGGTCGAGGATTCGCTCGACCGGCCAGCGGCTGGCGGCCTTGCCACGAGATTCCGCGGCCGCGCGGTGATCGCCCTCCCTAATCCAGCTCCTGGTGATCGTGATTCCGGGATCGGCGTGGATCGCGTGGTTGCCCTGGAAGTTCAGCCCGACGAACAACGGGACCGGCTTGGCCTGCTTGTTCGGCAGATAGATCAGGATGGTCATGTTGGGGTCCTGCTCGCGCCCGGTGAAGTAGACGACGACCTCCTTGTGGGTTGCCAGGCCGTTGAGGGCGTTCTTGTCGACGGACGTGGTCAGGAAGGTCATGAGGGTGGGCTTGCCGGGGGCCTTGCCGAACATGTGTTCCTCGAACAGGCCCAGGATCTCGGGCCGGCGTTTCTGACGCCAGGCGTCCGCGTCGGCGACCTTCGTGCCGTCGGCGCAGGCGAGCGGGTCGGGCAGCGTGTACTGCGGCACTTTCAATTCGTTGTAGTTGGCTTCCTGTGCCCGGAGAATCGGGGGGCGAATCAGCGTCGCCAGCGCGATCGATACGATGGGCAAAACGAGACTTCTGGACATGCGTGAATCCTCCTTCTGTTTCCTTGGACATCTGCGACTCACGACCAGATAGGTACACCGGAATCCGGGCGTCATCAAGCAAAAAACCGGTGTTCCGGGCTCCGTTGTGCCAAACGGCCTGGGTCGAGCCGGTAATTTGCCTGGCAATTGGGTGAAACGCCGGCCGCTGCGGCGCCGATAATGAGAAATGAGTGCGCTGGTAGCGCCGACGCGGCAATCCGGGTCGTGCGAGGGGGTGCATGAGGGTCCGAATGGTGTGCACGATGAAGAACGTGGCTGTTTCGGTCGAGTGGATCGCGGTGGTTCTCCTGGCGTGTGTCCCGTCTTGGGGGATCGTGTCGATTCGCGAAAGGGGCCTCTGGCCGGCGGATTGGCCCCCGGCCCTGGAACCGTTCCGCGATCAGGCCCGAACCTTCGAGGTCAATACCGACGTTCTGGAAAACGTTTACGAAATCACTCTGCGGACGCCGGAGGAACTCTCACAGATCTGGCCGGCCATTCTCCAACTCAAGAGCGACGGCGCCCCCCTGCGGGTGTCCAGTGTCCGGACTCGGGACGATAAGAGCGAAGGCCTGTCTGCAAACGACAGGCCGGCCATTCGGATCTACACGCCAGCCCAGGATAGCTCGGCGCAGAGAGTCGGAAACGGGATGCTGCCGGTGGGACCTCCAGGACTGGATTCGGTCGGCGCCGCGGACGGTTCGTTGCCGGAGTATGTCGTAGTCTCGTCGGACGGAATGACCTGGGTCCCCGCGGTCGGCGACGCGGCTCGCGGATTGAAGCGTCGGGCGCGAGTCGAAATCGAGCTGGTGGCGGACGACAAGATCGTCGATTTCCGCCGGGTTCTGGTTCCCCCTGAAACGCCGATCCTGGACCAGCGCAGGATAGAGGAGGAGCGGAACCAGGCCGCTTGGTACGTCAGCCCCTGGGGCAAGGCGGGCAATCCGGGTACGCCCGATGCGCCGTGGGACCTGGCCTCGGCCCTCAACGGCAAGCAGCCGGTGAGACCGGGTGACACGGTCTATTTGCTCGAAGGCGTCTACCGGCGTCGGCCGCAGGAACTGTTCGAGGTCCGCCTGCAGGGTAATGCCGTCAAGCCGATCCAGATTCGACCGGCGCCTCGCCAGACGGTACGCATCGACGGCGGGCTGTCCATCCACAGTCCCTCATCGCACGTCCACATCCGCGATCTGGAGATCTTCGTGTCCGAGCCCCTGCCGGCGGTTTCTCTGAACGCCGGTTCTCGCTCTCGCGACGCAGGGCGACCGCATGGTGGCCTGCACATGTTCGGCGGCACCCACTGCAAGTACCTCAATCTCGTCATCCATCATTGCAGCCAGGGCGTCAGTTGCTGGGAAGAAGAGCTGAATCCCGAGATCTACGGCTGCGTGATCTACGCCAATGGCTGGAAGGGAGTGGACGGGGGACACGGTCACGGCATCTGTACGCAGAACGATGAAGGGGTGAAGACCATCTCCAACTGCATCATCATCTGCCCGCTTGCCGACCGCTGTGCGATCTACGCCCATGGGCCCACGCAAGCCTGTGTGAACAACTACCTGCTCACGGAGAACATCTGCTACGGGCGGGGCCCCTTGCTGATCGGCGGCGGCCGGCCCAGCAAAGGCATCCGGGCCTCCACGAACTGGCTGTACGGCATCGGCATGAAGATCGGCTACAACGCGCCGTACAACGAAGACTGCGAGATCCATGGCAACATCGTCGTCAACGGGAGGATCGAGACCCTGCGCTACCGCGACGCGATCTGGCAGGAGAACCTGGTCCTTCCCACGAGCGAGACGCCGCGTACGGAGTACAGCAAGTCCCTTCTGCTGCCTAACCGCTACGACCGGAACCGCGCCCACCTGGCGATCCTCAACTGGGCCGGACTCGGCCTGATCACGGTCGAGACCCGTGGGTTCATGACCGACGGCGATACCGCTGAACTGTTCGATCCGGAGAATCTGTCCGGCCTTCCGGTTTTGAGCGCGGTCTGCCAGGGGGGTACGATCCGCGTCCCCGTCCGCGGGGAATTCAGTGCGTTCGTGGTCAAGGTCAACCGACGCTAGCAGCAGGACAGTCCGGACCCGGCGTCAGTTGTCACCACTCCATTCGAGCACGGCCAGGACCGGATTGTGGTCGGACGCGACCGGCTCATCCACAATCACGACCTCCTTCACCGCCCATGCGTCGCCGGCTCGGACCAGGATGTAATCGATCACCGAGCGGGGTGCGACGACGTCGATCCACCCGGCGCTGAGCAGGACGTTCATCGGTTCGCTGCCGGGACGGGAGTTGAAGTCGCCCGCCAGGATCACGGGATTCCCGTCCTTCGAGGGGAGAAGCTCGCAGAGCCGCCGGGTCTGCTGGATGCGGAGTTCTTCGCTCCGGTGACACAGGTGCGTGCCGACGAACGAGAGGGGTCCGATGCCGGCGGGGCGGATCACTACTTCGACCGCCGCTCGCGGCTCGAAATCGGAATGATAGGGCAGCGGGTGAACGACGGTCTTCTCGATGGGGAAGCGGGAGAGGATGGCCTCGCCGTACTGCCCGCCCTGGTGGGGCATGGCCTGGCCGAAGGCGTAGTGCATCCGACACAGGCGGGCGAGCCGCTTCGCCTGATCGATGCCGGAAGCCCGTTCCGTACCGCAGTCCACTTCCTGCAACGCGACGATGTCCGGCCTGAGCCCGTTGATAACCCCGGCGAGCCGGTCGTAGTCGAATCGCTCGTCGGTCCCCTCTCCATGGTGGATGTTGTACGTGAGCACGCGAAGCGTCCGCGTAGATTGTGTCTTGACTCCTGTGCTGTGGCAGCCGGTCGCGACCGCGACGCAGACCAAAGTCAGTAGCAGCATCCTTCTCGTCTGTTGCATGACGATGTGTCTCCTATTCCAAGGCCAGATTCTCCGCTGCGCTCAAGATGACGGAGCACAGCGTCCGAGTCATTTGACGCACAGCTTGGCGAATCGTCGTTTGCCGACCTGGACGACCATGCCGTCTCGCGGCGTGATCTCTGCGTTTGCGTCGGACGCCTTCTGTCCGTCGATGCTGACGCCGCCCTGCTGGACCATGCGTTTGGCTTCGCCGCCCGTCTCGACCAGTCGGCACGTGGTCAGGAGATTCTTGACACTGATCGCCTGCGCGGGCAGCACGACCTCCGGCATATCGTCGGGGAGCTGGCCCTGGGCGAAGACCTTGTCGAACTCCGCGGCGGCCGCGTCGCCGGCGGCTTGGCCGTGGAACTGGGCAACGAGGGTCTTGCCCAGCAGGACCTTGGCCTCTTTCGGATGAGTCCTGGCGGGATTCGTCAGTTCCGCGATTCGCTCGGTGGGCAGGTCGGTCAGCAGGGTGTAGTAGTTCTCCATCATGGCGTCGGAGA
The DNA here is from genome assembly GCA_017993835.1 of Phycisphaerae bacterium. Lineage (GTDB taxonomy): Bacteria > Planctomycetota > Phycisphaerae > Sedimentisphaerales > Anaerobacaceae > PLanc-01. The sequence continues at coordinate 11,783 of JAGOLX010000037.1, read as the reverse complement.
TGCTCATGATCTTGCCGAACATGTTGGAGGGCTCGTCGGTGACGCCGACGTAATTGCCCTTGGACTTGCTCATCTTCTGCACGCCGTCGAGTCCGACGAGGATGGGGCTCGTGATGACGATCTGTGCGGGCTGCCCGTTGGTCCGCTGGAGGTCCCGCCCGACCAAGTTGTTGAAGGTCTGGTCGGTGCCGCCCAGCTCGACGTCGCTGCGGACCATCACGGAATCGTAGCCCTGCATGAGAGGGTAGAGAAACTCGTGGACGCCGATCGGGTCGCCTTTCTTGTAGCGAAGCTCGAAGGTATCGCGTTCGAGCATCCGTGCGACCGTCATGTTGCTCGCCAGGCGAATGATGTCCGCCAGACGCAGGTCCGCGAGCCACTCGCTGTTGTGACGGACCTCCAGCTTGCCCGGCGCGGTGTCGAGGATCTTGCCTGCCTGTTCAAAGTAGGTCTTGGCGTTCCGTTCGATCTGTTCGGGCGTGAGCATGGGCCGGGTGGTGTTCTGGCCGGTTGGGTCGCCGATCCGGGCGGTGTAGTCGCCGATGATGAGGACCGCCTTATGGCCCATGTCCTGGAATTGCCGCATTTTCCGCAGGACCACCGTGTGTCCGAGGTGGATGTCCGGGCTGGTCGGGTCCAGGCCGAGCTTGATCCGCATCTGCCGGCCTGCCTGCGCGGCTTCTACCAGCCTCTGGCCCAGCTCCTGCTGCGTGTAGATCTCCACGGTCCCCCGGCTCAACTGCTTGAGCTGCTCTATGATCTGCGTGCTCATCGATACCCCGTAAGACAAGTCAAGAACGTCACATCGAGCGGAAAACTATAATTATATGCCAGTGCGACGCGTTCAGCAAGACTCGGGATCGACAATGTGTGGGCCCGATAATGTTTGCGCCGGCGGCGACATCTGCTATAATGTGTGAAAAGAAATCCTGGGATCTTGCATTGCTGTTGAGCCGATATACATCAAACGCGGGCCGCTGAACGGTCCGCTCGAATGAGAAGACCGCCCCCGCCCGAGCGGGGGATGTCGTATGATCTACTCGTCGGAGGAGCTTGCTTCATGACCGCAAAGCCGCTGTCGATTCTCTTGGGTTTGTTCTTCCCCTTCGCGCTGAGTACGGCCGACGGGCAGATCGATCTGACCGGCCCGGTTATCAACGAATTCCTGGCCAGCAACGCCAGTGTCGCGCCGCTGACGGGCGGGGAGGTCCTCGACGCCGACGGCGATTCCTCCGACTGGATCGAGCTGTACAACCCCACGCCGCAAGACGTCGATCTCGGCGGCTGGAGTCTGGCGGACGATCCCAACGACCTGACGCGATGGCAGTTTCCTGACGGGACCACGATTGCCGCCAACGGGTATCTGCTCGTCTTCGCCTCGGGCAAGGATCTCGCGAGCGGGCAGCTTCACACGAACTTCCGCCTCAGCAGCGAGGGGGGCTATCTGGCCCTCGTGATGTCCGACGAGCGGACCGTGGCCCACGAGTATGCAAACTACCCCGCGCAGCTCACCGACATCTCCTATGGTCTGGCCCAGAAGGAGGCTGGCCTTGTCACATCGAGTTCCACCGTGTCGTATCACGTGCCGACGGAGGCCGACGCCGGGATGGATTGGACCGCTCTGGACTTCGACGACGACAACTGGCCCACGGCTGAGGGGAGCCTCGGCCTGTCGCAGGCGTCCCAATTGAGCGGCCAGGATATCGGCTCGCCATCTATTGAGGGGGGATATGCGCCCCAGGGCGCCAGCATGTTCATGGTCTTCGGGTCCGGTGCCGATATCGGGGGAACCGCCGATTCCTTCCACTATGTGTTCATGCCCCTCCAGGGGGATGGCGAACTGGTGGCCCGGGTCGTTGCGGTTTCCAATACCCATGCCTCGGCCAAGGCGGGCGTCATGATTCGCGAGAGCCTCGCCGCGGGCTCGCGGTACGCCATGCAGGCGATTACGCCGGGCGGCGGAACCCTCTTCCAGCGCCGAACCACGACGAACGGGACTTCCGTCCCCACGTCGGGAAACACACTGATAGCGCCGTATTGGGTGAGGATCATCCGTCGCGGCAGCACATTCGCAGGCTATCATTCCCCCGACGGCGTCCGCTGGACGCAACAGGGCTCGGAGACGATCAGCATGGCTCAGGATGCTTACATCGGCCTGTGTGTGACGTCCCACGCGCAATCGCAGATATGCGGCGGCGTTTTCAACGAGGTGAGTTTCTCGAGCCGGGCGGACAGCAGTCTCACGAACGAGATGCTGGGTCGGAATGCCTCCCTCTGGACACGAGTCGAGTTCGACGCGGAGGATACCGGCTTCTTCGATTCCCTGCTGTTGAGCATGCGGTACGAAGACGGGTTTGTCGCCTGGCTCAATGGCCGGGAGGTTGCCCGTGGCAATGTCACGGGGACGCCCCTGTGGAATTCGGCAGCGGACTCGGATCGCGGCGACGCCCTGATGCACGAGACGGTCGCCTTTGACCTCTCCGCCCAGGTGGACCTGCTGCGAGAGGGGCGCAATGTCCTGGCGGTTCAGGGTCTCAACGACGATCGGGAGGACCCGGTGTTGTTCCTGGCGCCGGAGCTTGTCGCATCTGGCCAAGTCCTGGTCCCGCAGTATTTTGGCGTGGCGACGCCGGGCCGGGCCAACAGCGCCGGTGCCCTCAATGTGGTCGCGGGCCCGCGGTTCAGCCCCGAGCGGGGTCTGTACACCTCGTCGTTCTCGCTGGCGCTATCCTGCGACACAGCCGACGCGGTGATTCGCTACACCACGGACGGCAGCGCGCCCACGGAAGTCAACGGACAGGTCTACAGCGGGCCCATCAGCGTCTCGAAGACCACGTGCGTTCGCGCGGCGGCCTTCAGGTCCGGCTGGATGTCGAGTTCCGTCGAGACGCATACGTACATCCTGGTCGACCAGGTCCCCAGCCAGCCAGCCGCACCTGCCGGCTACCCCACGACGTGGAGCAGCACGCAGGCGGATTACCAGATGGACCCCGACGTGGTGAACAACGCCTTGTACAAGGGTCGGATGCGGGCGGCGCTGATGTCGCTGCCCACGATGTCCATCGTGACAACGGTCGATGACCTGTTCGGAACCAAAGGCATCTACTCGAATGCGTCCGAGTCGAACCGGGGAGTGGCATGGGAGCGTGGAGTGTCCGTCGAATGGATCAACACAGACGGAACGACGGGTTTCCAGGTCGATGCCGGCCTGCGGATCTATGGGGGTGCATTCCGTGGCTTCAATCTGACGCGCAAGAAGTCGCTCCGCCTGCTGTTCAAACGCGAGTACGGCCCGACCAAGCTGAACTTCCGCGTGTTCGAGGAAGACGACGCGGCCACGAGCTTCGACACGCTCGTCCTGCGGGCCGGTGCCAACGATGCCTGGAACGACTGGGGTCGGGAGACGACCCAGTATATCGTGGACGAGTTCATGCGGCGGACGCAGTTGGCCCTGGGTCAGCCGGCGCCCCACGGGACGTTCGTGCACCTGTATCTCAATGGTCTTTACTGGGGTCTGTACAATGTGACGGAGAGACCGATTGCGTCCTTCTGCGCCACCTACTTCGGCGGCGACGAAGAGGAATGGGACGCCATCAACGACGAAGTACCCGTCGGCGAGAGCAATCTGACAACCTGGAACGCGATGATCGGCCAGGTCGCGGCCGGCTTGTCGAGCGTTGCCTCCTACCAGAAGATTCAGGGCAACAACCCGGATGGAACGGCGAATCCCGCCTACACCGATCTGCTCGACGTGGACAACTACATCGACTACATGTTCTCCAACTTCTGGGGCGGTACGGGCGACTGGCCGGGACACAACTACTATGCTGCTTGCCGGCGGCCGCCGAATTCCACTGGGTTCAAGTTCTTCAACTGGGACTCGGAAGGTGCCATTGTCATCTGGTCCAGCCTGAACGCCAACGTAACCGACGTGAGCGAAGACGCGGGCAGGCCGTATGCGGCCCTGCGTCAGAACCCCGAGTTCTGCCTGCTCTTCGCCGATCACATGCAGAAGCACCTCTTCAACGGCGGGCCGGCCATGGTGGAGCCTTCCTACGCCCGCTACAAGAAGCTCGCCGACGAGGTGGAGCTGGCGATCATCACGGAATCGGCACGATGGGGAGACCAGTCCAGCTCGACTCCGTACACGCTGGCCCACTGGACCAGCCAGCGGGACTACATCCTGAACACGTACATGCGCCAGCGTCCGGCCATTGTCCTGACCCAGTTGAAGAACGCGGGTCTCTATCCCACGACCGCCGCTCCCGTCTTCCTGGTCGACGGCGTCCCGCAGCATGGAGGCGGAGTCGATTCGAACAGCTACCTGGCCATGAGCGCCGCCATCGGGACCGGCGTCTACTACACCACCGACGGCAGCGACCCGCGATTGTCATCCGCCGCGTCGGGTACGAGCAAACTCAATACCCTGCTTTCGGAAAGCGCGTCGAAACGCGTGCTCGTCCCGAGCGTTGCCAACGGCGGGAACCTCCTGAGCACCCTTTCGCCCGGATTCACCGTCACGTACTACAAGGCCAGCGGGACGGTGGACAGCATCAGCGCGGCCGAGACCGTGATCGCCAGTTCGGCGCAGCGTACCGCGACCGCCTCGGAGAAGGCCCAAGTCATCAACTACTTCAACACCGGTAGTCTCGGCCACTTCGACCCGGATCGCGCGTTCCCGGGAACCACGATGAACGTGGACGTGGAGGACTTCGTGATCCTCGTCACCGGCAAGGTCCTCATTCCCCAGGCGGGCGACTGGACCTTCGGCGTCAACAGCGACGACGGGTACTCGATGACCCTCAAGAAGGGGACTAGGACGTACACCAGCGCCTACCCGGACCCGCGAGGCCCTGCGGATACCCTGACGGTGCTCAATATCGCGGAGGCTGGCGCACATGACCTTCGCCTGGTGTTCTACGAGCGGGGCGGGGGTTCAGAACTCGAGCTTTTCGCGGCCCGCGGCAGCTTCGCCACCTTCTCCTCAACGAGATTCCGCCTGGTCGGCGATGTCGCCAACGGCGGTCTCCAGGTCGGCGACAGCAACGTCTGGTACACGAATTCCTTCGACGATTCCTCCTGGCGGCTCGGCGCCGGCGGCGTCGGCTACGACACCGAAGCGACGTACACGCCGTACTTCAACATCGACGTCCGCGCGGAGATGTACAACGTCAATGGAAGCTGCTACATCCGGATTCCCTTCGTTGTGGGCAGCACGGAGTTCTCCAACGCGATGCTCAAGGTTCGCTATGACGATGGGTTCATCGCCTGGCTCAACGGTGTGGAGGTCGCCCGCCGCAACTTCATGGGCACGCCGGCCTGGAATTCCGTCGCCAGCACGACGAATGCCGATTCCTCCGCCGTGCAGCAGGCGACTGTCGATATCTCCGATTACGCGAACCTGCTCTGGAAGGGCACCAACCTGCTGGCGATCCAGGCCCTGAACAACTCGACCTCCAGTTCCGACCTCCTGTTCTCCGTCGAACTGGTGGCAGGGGAGGTCAGCCAGGGGGCGGTCTCGCCCACGGCCCTGACGTACACGGGTCCCATCCTGCTCACCCAGAGCACGCGAATCAAGGCCCGCGCCCTCCAGGCCAAATGGAGCGCCCTGAGCGAGGCGGTGTTCGCGGTGGGCCCGGTGGCCGACAGCCTGCGGGTCAGCGAGATCCTGTATGATCCTGCGGATACGGGTGATCCCACTGATCCCAAGACCGAGTACATCGAGCTGACGAACGTCGGCACGGAGGCCGTCAACCTGAACCTGGTGCAGTTCACCAAGGGGATCGACTACACCTTCGGGAGCTTCCTGCTGCCTGTCGGCGGGTATTGTCTGCTGGTCAAGGACATTGCGGCGTTCGAAGCCCGGTATGGGACCGACCTCCCTGTCGTCGGGCAGTACGGCGGCAGTCTGAACAACAGCGGCGAGCGTATCGAGTTCGTCGACGCGGCGGGCGTCGTCATCCAGAGCTTCGAGTACGACGATGACTGGTTCGATCTGACCGACGGGATCGGTTTCTCCCTCACGGTCCGGGACCCGCGGACTGCCGATGCCCAGGGTCTCGACAGCGAGAGCGCCTGGCGCCCGAGCGTCTATTCGGGCGGTTCTCCGGGCGCCGACGACAGCGGCCTGCTGCCCGACCCGGATTCGGTCGTCATCAATGAACTCCTCGCGAACTCTTCCGGCGGGGGATCCGACTGGATCGAACTGTACAACACGACCGATCAGAGCATCGATCTGAGCGGTTGGTATCTCAGCGACGACAACGACGACCTGATGAGGTATCGGATTGCCGAGGGCACGGTCATCCCGGCGGGCGGTTATCTTGTCTTCTACGAGACTCTGCACTTCGACAACGAGGGCGATCCCGGCTGCCTGACGCCCTTTGGATTGAGCAAGGACGGAGAGACTGTATACCTGATTTCCGGCTCGGAAGGGGTCCTGACCGGTTACAGCGAGCAGCAGGTGTTCGGAGCCTCCGACGCAGGCGTCTCGCTCGGTCGCTGGGAGCAGAGTGACGGCTCGTACGTCTTCGTCGCCCTCATGGAGCCTACGCCGGGGGCAGCCAATGCCGAACCGGCGGCATCACAGGATCAGTGAAGACGGGGCAGTTTGCAGTGTGCCCGTGAGGGCGTATCTTCCGGAGCACGAAAGATAACGCCTTACGGCGTCACTACGAACCGTCTTCACTCGGGTTGAAGCCGAACGAGGGCTACGCCGTGCCGCGGGATTGTCGTGGCGAAGCGGCCCTCGAATCCACCCAGATCCTTCTGCCGCCAGAGGTCGCGAACCCGTTGCTTGCCCTGGATGCCGAGCAAAGACCAGTCAACCGTGATTTCCCGCGGCGCCTCCGCCAAGTTGAACAGGCCGACCGCCAGCGAGCCGTCCTGGAGCGGCTTGGCCATGATGAGCGTCTCGTCGTCCTGGACCAGCGGCTTGGCCTGCCTGCCCAGCGGGTCCTGATCGACCTCGATCACTTCGGCGCTGCACAGCACGCCCAACGTGAACTCGTCGAGGATGGCCATGTCGCCCGAGAAGAACAGCGGCGCGGCCATCAGACACCACATCGACATGTAGCTGTACTGTTCGTTGGGCGTCAGCTTCGTCGGGATGGGCGGGTCGTTTATGCTGCGGGCGTTGCCCACGTAGCCGATGAGGATGTAGTCCGGGTCGTTCCAGTGGCCGGGCCCGCCGTATTCATAGTGGGCAGCGTTGCTCAGACCGATCTGATAGAAGCCCGGAAGCAGTGTGCCTTCGACCACGCCCAGATCGCCTGTGGTTCGCCAGCAGTGCCCGGTCTCGGCGCCCCACGTCCAGACCTCCCCCATGCCGTACTGGCAGAGGTTGTGGATGAGGTCGCGGTTCAGAGTGGCGAGGATATCGCCCATCTTCTTGTAGGGCCGCTTCATGTGCTCCAGATCGTTGCCGCCCGCGACGTCACTGTATGAGCACCAGTCGTACTTGAGGAAGTCGAATCCCCACTCGGCGAACTTTCTGGCGTCGATCTGCTCGTGCTCGCAGCTGCCGACATACCCTGCGCAGGTCCACGGCCCGGGCGAGGTGTAGAGACCGGCCTTGAGGCCCTTGCTGTGAATGTGGTCCACCATTCCCTTGATGTCGGGGAACTTGGCGTTCGGCAGGATGGCTCCGTCCTTGTCCCGATAGGGTTCGTCGCCTCGCTTCTTCATCCAGCAGTCGTCGATGTTGACGTATTGGTATCCGGAGTCGGCCATGCCGGAGGAGATCATCACCTCTGCGGCCTCGCGCATGTGCCGCTCGGTGACCCGGTTGTAATGAATGTACCAGCTATTCCAGCCCATCGGCGGGGTCAGAGCCAGCGTGTCGCCCACCACGATCTTGAACGGGCGTTCGTCCTTGCCCGACCCATTCTCTGCCCTGAGAGTGACCGTATATTCGCGGACTTCGTCCGGCGTCCGGCCCTCGATGATGCCTGTGCTCGCGTCCAGGCGCAGACCCTCGGGCAGGTTGGCGGCGGCGAATCGGATCGGGCGGGTCCCTGTGCAGGGAATCCGATAGAGGAAGGGCCGTCCCGGTCGGGCGCCGTACACCTTGGGCCCGTTGATTCGCGGCTGCGGCCCGGGTTTCGGCGTGAGGATGACTCTCTCTTCCGCCGGCGGCTTCGGGGCATCCACGGCCCGCGGCTTCTGCCCGTCGAAGACGAACTGGGCCTCGGCCCAGTTGGCGTGGTCGAAATCGACCCCGTCGCCCGCCGAGCCGACCAGCAACAGCAGTTGGCGAATGCCCGCCAGCGGGATGTCCACGGCCTTTGCTTCCTGGCCGCCCTTCATGACGCCGCTGTTATACAGGCTCCGACCGTCGCCATAGATGCGGAACACAAGGGTCCCCCGCCCGTTCGTGGCATCGTCCACGCCGACGCTGGCGCGGAACCGTTGCACTTTCCCGTCCAAGTCCACATACAGCATCGAGTCGGCATGGGTCCCGACGCCCTGCGCAAACGTCCGTCCGGCAATGGAGAGGGACTTGCCCGTGACGCTCTGGTTCACGAGGGGCCGGCCCCATCCGCTGGACATCTTCGTGACATCCAGTTCGCCCAGGGGCGTCACGTTGCCTCTCGCGACGGCGCCTGCTCCCATGGAGATGGTAGCCACGATGAGAATCAGCGGACGAATGTTCTTGCACATAATCTCCTGCCTTTCATCTGCAGATGACCGGAACCTGTGACCTCAACTCACGCGGCGATCCTACCAGAGTGTCCACGGGCGGGCAAGTCGCAGCGACGGATCTGACGGATCATCTCATCCCCCAGCGACATGGAAAAAAGCTTGCACGAGACGCAGGATGGCGATATACTAACAGTTCATGGTTGGATAGGGTCATTCCCTATGTCCTCATGGATATGAGGCCTGTGCGGCTTCGGGATAGACAGGATACCGGCTTTTCATTGGGCTGTGAATGCAGAATCGGAGGCCAGGGTAATCGTGGAAGTCTGGGACGGTCTGTGTAGCATATGGTCCCTGTGCGCCTCAGCATCATCTCCCCACTCTTCGCGTCACCACTCATCGGCAGGAAGGAGGTAGTCAGTCACGTTGCGGTTCTGCTGTGCCATTGCGCACACGCACAATCTCCGTGAGAAAGCTCGGAATGTGTGAGGCCTGTCGTCCCACGAAACCGTATCTCGACTCCCCGATGCGACGTGCCGCCCGGGGCGGCCGACGCATCGCCCACGAGGCGGACGCCTTGTTGGGCGAAAGGGTCCCCGGACGCGATCTCTTGCGGTTGGGGGCTCGAAGTCAATCAGAAGTGTTATTTTTGGAGAGCATCATGTATCAGAGGTTCATGTGTGTGGCTGGCTTGTGCCTGACGCTTGCCCTCGCGGGTGTGGCCGGTGCGCAGGATGGCAAGATCCTTTTCGAGTACTGGGAGGGCATCGACGGCACCGCCATCAGCGCCCTGACGGGCAACGCCAACTACCCCGACAATCCTACCAGTTCCGCGCTACTGGATTCCTTCGCGAGTCCCGCGGATCGCGCCGACTACTACGGCGTCCGCGCTCGGGCCTATCTGACTGCCCCGGAGAGCGGCGAGTACACCTTCTGGGTCTCGGGCGATGATTACTGCCAGCTCTGGTTGAGCTCGGACGAGACCGCCGCCAACGCGACGATGATCGCGCAGGTCGCGGGTTGGACCGGTGTCGCAGAGTGGACGAAGTACGCGGCGCAGAAGTCGGCCGCCGTCGCCCTCACGGCCGGGCAGAAGTACTACATCGAAGCCCTCATGAAAGAAGGCAACGGCGGCGACAGCCTGAGCGTCGGCTGGGCCGGCCCGGGCGTCGGCGATGCCACTACGGTGATTGCGGGCCAGTACTGCAGCGCGTATCTCCGCCTTCAGGCTCGCGTCCCCGATCCGGCTGACGGCGCCACCAATGTGACCACTCCCATCTTCGCGTGGGTCGCCGGCGACACCGCCGTCGCCAGCAACGTGTACGTCGGGACTACGCCCGATCTGACCGACGCGGATCTCCAATACGCCGCATGGGCCCAGCCCATGATCTACTTCGTCGGCGATCTGGAGCCGGCCGCCACGTACTACTGGAGGGTGGACGGGATCGACGCGGACGGCAACGTCATCACAGGCAATGTCTGGACCTTCACCGTGCAGCCCATGACCGCCTCCGCTCCCAGCCCGGCAGACGCCGCCGAGAACGTCGCGACTCTGCCCACGCTGTCGTGGAGCGCCGGTCAGACCGCCGTCCTGCACACGGTGTACCTGAGCACCGATCAGGACCTCGTGACCGCCGGCGACGTCTCCACACTGGTGGCCAGCCAGGCCGAAACCTCCTTCACCCCGGCTGTCGAGCTGGACGCCCTGTCCACGTACTACTGGCGCGTGGATGAAGTGGACGGCGCCGGCGCCGTGATCGCGGGACCGGTCTGGAGCTTCGCCACGATCGACTACATCGCGATCCTGGATGCAGCGACGGCCCTGACCTACGACAACACGGTTGAACCCTACGTCTCTTCCCTCGACGTGAACACTCCCGCCGATCTGACCGCCGGCGGCGCAACCAGCGACCTGGAAATCCGCTTTCTCGGTCGCATCGCCCCGACGGGTCCCGTGGGCTACAACGAGACCACCGGCACCTACGCTCTGACAGGCACCGGCGCGGACATCTGGGGCACTGCCGATGCATTCTGCTATACCTACAAGTCACTGAACGGCGACGGCACCGTGGTTGCCCGTGTCGTCAGCAGTGGAACCGGGAGCGACAACTGGTCCAAGGGCGGCGTCATGATTCGCCAGAGCCTCGCAGCCGGTTCGACCCATGCCTACATGCCTGTCACGGGCGGCAACGGCGCCAGCTTCCAGCGGCGTCTGGCGGCCGACGGCGACTCGAGCAGTTACGATGACGGCACTGGCATCAAGGCCCCGTATTGGGTCAAGGTCGAGCGCATCGGGACCAGCTTCACCGGCTCGGTCTCCGCGGACGGCGTCGAGTGGAAGCAGTTGGGCGATCCGATCACCATCGAGATGACGGACGCGGTCTTCATCGGCTTGGCTGTCACATCTCACCTCGCCGGCGAGTATCGGACCTTCACGTTCGACAACGTCTCTATGACTGGCGACATCACCCCGGAAGGTCCCTTCACGTCGTGGGATGCCATCAACGTCGCGACCAACGACGCGGCGTCGATCAGCGTTTCCCTCCAGGATGCGGCGGGCAACGTCGCCGCCGTGGCGTGTGATGATCCGGCCGCCACTCAGGCCATCGAGTGGACGACATGGAAGGTGCCGTTCTCTGCGTTCTCCGGCGTGGATCTGACGAACGTCGTGAGTCTGCAGCTTGCCGTGGGCGACGGTCAGCCCGGCGGCGCCGGCGTCGTCACGTTCAACAACATCCGGACGGTTCTGCCGACGGAGACCGTGGTCTTCTTCGAGGACTTCGAGTCCTACGCGGCCGGCAGCGATCTGCACGGCCAGGGCGGCTGGAAGGGCTGGCAGAACACCGCCACCGCGGGTTCGCCCGCGTCCAACGCCCGCGCCTTCGCCGGTGCGAACTCGGTCGAGATCATCGGCACCGCCGACCTCGTGCATGAGTTCCCCTGCAACGGCGGCGTCGTGACCCTCACCGCCATGCAGTACATTCCGTCCGGCACCACGGGCACCACGTACTTCATTCTGATGAACCAGTACGATGACCCCGGCGCCACCCTCGACTGGTCGGTGCAGACGAACTTTGACCTGGCGGCCGGTGTTGTGAATTTCGACGGCGGCGCCACCGCGACGATCGTGTACGACAAGTGGG
>JAGOLX010000088.1 GCA_017993835.1 Phycisphaerae bacterium | reverse complement strand
TCGGTCGGCGCTTGGGCGCCGTGCGATTTCACGCTTGTGGCTCGGTGACACACCTGCTCGATGCGTTCGGCAAGATCGAAGGGCTTCGTTCGCTGGACCTCGGAGGCGAGACCTCGGTCCGCAGAGCACGAGAGGTCTTCGGACCGCTCATGCCGATCAGCATCGCGCCGTTGCCTCGTGACATGTCCGCAGAAAGCACCGAGCCTATCCTCGCCTGGGCCAGGCAGATCCTCGAAGACAACGCAGGAGGCAACCTCGCCTTCGTCTACCATCTCGAACCTGGCTACAACGTCCAGACGATTCGTGCTCTGACGGCATTCCTGAGCCATCGGTGACGCCCAGGGTACAGACATCGATGCAGTGTACAAATCCCTCAATCGCAGGCCGCAGACTCACTTCTGCATGTAGGCGACTGTCAGATGGGCCAGACAACGGACGCCGACTGCCAGCGCGCCCTCGTCCGCATAGAAATGGGGAGAATGGCACGTCGCTGCCGTCTTGGGATCGGCGCCTGCCGGCGTGACGCCGAGGAAGAAGTACAGGCCGGGAACTTGCTGCTGGTAGTAGGAGAAATCCTCCGCACCGGTCACAGGCGGCGAGGACACCACGCTGCTCTTGCCGACCGTCGCCTCGAGAACCGGAATCATCTGCTCCGTGAGGTTCGGGTCGTTGAACGTGACCGGATACCCCGGGTAGATCGCCACGTCCGCGCTGGCGCCGGCGCTCTGGGCGATCAGGGTGGCGGTCGCGCGAATTCGCTCGTGGATGTCGCTTCGCATCTCGGGCACGAACGTGCGGACCGTGCCGACTAACTCCACTTCGTCCGGAATGATGTTCGAGCGGACGCCGCCGTGGATGCTGCCGACGGTGATGATCGCGGGCGCTTCGGGCAGATCCACCTGCCGGCTGATGATCGTCTGGAGGCCCAGGACGATCTGCGACGCGACCACGATGGGGTCCGTGCCACCCCAGGGGGAGGCCCCGTGCGCCTGTCGGCCGTGCACCACGATGCGAAGACCGTCGGAGGCCGCCATGGCCGCTCCCGAGCGATAGGCGATCGCACCGACGTGGTACTTGGGACTCACGTGGAGTCCGAAGATGACGTCGGGCTTCGGGTTATCGAGTGCCCCTTCGCGAATCATCAGTCGGGCGCCGCCCTCTTCTCCGCTGGGCGCTCCTTCTTCCGCCGGTTGGAAGATGAACTTCACCGTGCCCGCAAGCTCGTCGCGCATCTGCGAGAGCACCTGGGCAACGCCCATCAGAACCGCGGTGTGCACATCGTGCCCGCAGGCGTGCATCACGCCCACCTCCCGCCCGTTGTAGACGGTCTTGACCTTCGACGCAAATGGCAGATCCACCGCTTCCGTGACGGGCAGCGCATCCATATCGGCACGCAAGGCCACGACAGGCCCGGGCCGGCCGCCCTTGAGTACGCCCACGACCCCTGTGTGCGCCACTTCCGTCCGAACCTCGATGCCGAGTCCTCGCAGATGCTCGGCCACGACGCCTGCGGTGCGAACCTCACGATTGGACAATTCCGGGTACTCGTGGAGGTCGCGTCGCCACGCGATGACCTGCTCTTTCGCAGCGTCGCAGCGCCGGTCGATTTCCGCGGGCGAAACCGCCCTCGCCATCACCTGCCCGCGAACGCTCGGTGTCTGCGACAGAACATAGGCTGCCCACACCAACAAGCCCCAGCAAAGCGTCACACCCGGCTTCTCAGGCAGACCGCCCATTCCTCATCCTTTCACTGTCGCAGGCACATCAAGGTCGGCCGTGATATCGGCCCGAAGGCCATTATCCCGTCCCCAATCCGCCCGGGCAAGCTCGTTCCTGGTCCCGACACTGCGGGTCTCGTCCCGTCGAACTGCGCCCCAGGCACGCGGCACGAAAAGTCGTGGATGACCGTTGTCGGTTTCCTGTTCGGCTCCGACCACAGCTTCGGCAGGGTCCCCCTCTGTGTCGCACCCGCAGTGACGTCTATCGCCGGGGTCACACAGCCCAACGAGGATCTGCCTTCGAGAGAAGTATGGAGACGACACCCCAAACGATCAGAGATACTGACGGGGAAACTCCCACGGCGCCCGATACTGCGGGACGGCCAGCCGGGCGGCCTCGTCGTCGAGTATCCTCTCTCGGGTCGGATCGAAGCGGATGGCCCGGCCCAGCTTCATCGAGAGGTTGGCCAGACAAATCGGCACGTCGATCCTGCAGTGGTAGTCCGGATTGCAGCTCGGCGGCACGCGAGTGCGGATGCTGTCGAGCCACTCCTGCTCGTGGCCCGGTGATGGCGCGATCGACTTCTCCGGAGGCTTGGCATCCTTCAGCATGTCTCCCTCGGGTACGATTTCGTGCGTGCCGTAGTCGGAGTATAGCGTGCCGTTGAGTCCGTGGAAGTAGATCCCCAGCCGGCGTGCCGGCGTGCCGCGACCGAAGTCGAAGGCGAAGCTGTTCACCAGGGACATCATCCACGTCAGGGTGAAGTTCCCATACTGCCACAGGACCTCCTGCACGTCCGGGGCATCCCCGATATCCTTGATGACATAGCGACCGCCGGAACAGTAGGTGCTCTGCGGATAGCCCAGGTCCAGCGCCCAGACGGGCAGATCGATGATATGCGGGGCCATCCCGGGGGTCCAGCCGCCGCTACTCGCCATGAACGAGCAGTTGTGATAGGCGTCGCTCACGATCAGCGGGTTGAACGGCTGCATGGGGGCCGGACCGATCCAGAAGTCCCAATCGATCTCCGCGGGCGGCGCGCTGGTGGGCGGGTTGCCGATGCCGCCGGGCCCCTGGTTCATCACGTTGAACGTCCGGGCTACGCTGATCGGTCCGAGCTTGCCGGCGCGAATGAACTCCACGACGCGGCGGTAGTTCTCCGAGGCGTGGATCTGCGTGCCGATCTGGCAGATCCGTTTGTGTCGGCGCACCGCGTTGCGGACCGCGAAGCTCTCCCCCGCGTGGACCGTCATGGGTTTCTGGAGATAGAGGTCCTTGCCCGCCTCGCAGGCATCGACCGCTATGCGACAGTGCCAGTGCGGGGGCGTCGCGATGATCACGGCGTCGACGTCGCGGGCTCGCAGCATCTCGCGGTAGTCGTGGTACGGCTTGGCGGTCGCCTGGTATTGCGCCACGACGGCCTCACGCCGGGACTTCCAGACATCACAGGCGCCGACCACCACCACGTCGGATCGTTGGGCACAGGCGTCCAGATTGGCCCGTCCCATGCCGCCACAGCCGATCAGGCCGAGACCGATCTTGTCATTTGCGCCCGGCCGGCCCGCCTGCCCCAGGACGCCGGCGGGAACCAGGTAGGGAACTGCCAGGCCGGCCGCTCCGGCCCGGCGAATGAAACTACGTCGTGATACACGATGAGCGTCAACCATTGCCGTCTTCTCCTTGTCTTGAACTCTGCATTTCCGTCTTCGTAGATTCTGATTTCACATCGCCAACCTAGCCGATCACCAGCCGGTCATCCACTTGAGATCGTCGCCCACCTCCACGGACTTCGACTGACGATTCCATCTCAGTGTCCACAGGTCCTCTGCGCGGACGTAGCGGACGCTGCCGTCGCCAAAACAGAGGTTGACGCCGCTCTTGTGGCGTCGCATGACGTGGCACACGATGCGCGACCAGTTGCCGATGTTGAACATCTGTGTCTCGGTCGCCACATTCGCTGGAACGGGATCGGTGTTGGCCGGCCAGGCGTTATTCCACCGGGCATCGCCTATGAATGGCACATCCTTGACGTGCCGGACGGTCAGGTTCGTCCATGTTTGCTCCGCCTGCAAGCGATTGCCGCTCGTGTCCAGCGAATCGCGAATCCAGGAGTTCTCCCCGAAACTCCCAATGCCCCAGTCGTCCTCGGCCATCCACTCTGCCTGCGCCACGTCAATCTGCCAGGCGTTGCGCGTGAATCCGAAGAAGCTTCGAGCTTGGAGGCCGGTCGGGTTGCCGGTGGCGACCTGGACGGCGGATGGACAGGTTCGCATCTCGTTGATGTTCGCATAGTAGGGTCTCAGCGACTCCATGTACGTGGTCCGGACCGTCCCGCCGATGAAGACGGGCAGCTTCCCCTGGTACTCCTGGCCATAGAGCTGGTAGCAGAGACCCCATTGCCTCAGTGCTGCCATGCACACGGCGCCTCTCGCCTGTCTTCTGGCCGCGTTCAACGCGGGGATCAGGACCGCCATCAGCACGGAGATAACAGCGATGACCACGAGCAGCTCGATCAGGGTAAACCCCCTCTCGCACGCTTTCGCGTCCCAAGGCGAGACCATGGCCCTGGTTCGCTTCGTGATTCCATGGCGAACCTGAAGTGCCCGACAACGCGATGTGCTATATGATAGATGCATGTCTTCCGCCGGACCTTTCCGAGCTTTCCCCTCCAGTCTGTCAGGGACCGTGCATATCGTGCCATGTCGTTGTCCGATAGACTCGCGGCGTAACGCCGGCGATCCGCTTGAATGTCGTGGCGAAATACTGGCTGGAGGAGTACCCCAGCGAATGGGCAATCGCTGTCACACTCAGGGACGGATCGCCCAGAAGCGTCTTGGCTCGGTGCATACGCTGCTGCGTCAGGTACTCGCCGGGAGTCAGATGAACCTCCTGACGGAACCTCCGATAGAATGCGGTGACGCTCAGACCGACCTCTCCCGCGATCTCCTCCATCTTGACACATTCTTCGAGCCGCTGGTTGATGAGTTCCTGGGCATGACGAATAGGCCTGGAGCCCGGCAGAGCCGCGGCATTTCTCCTCCGACAGATCTCCTGCCCGCGAACGACGGCCACCAGAAGCTCGATCAATGTGGCCCGAACGACGACAGCGCTGTCTTCGCTGGTTCCGCGATGCTCGTCGATCAACCTTCTGAACAGGACCGGCATCTCCGCGGTGCAGGGGAAACATCGCGGATCGATCCGGGCGAATCGATCGGCCAGCGACTTCGTCTCCTCGCGGGACAGGCCGGGCAGCGCCCCGTCGCAGGGAAACTCCACCTGGGCCCAGAACAGCTCACAGGGATTCATGATGTCGTGGAGACCACCATGCTTCTCCCCGGGGAACGTGATGAACACGCAGCCCGGCCCGACTTCGAACAGGCTCTCGCCCACCCACCAATCCACCGTCCCGTGCGCGATGTAGCATATTTCATAGGCAGTCGCATGAACGTGGGCCGGCAGGTTCTCCACATCACGCACCGGTTCCGGGAACACCGCCCAGCCAATCTGGCCCAGGCACGGGCTCAGACAGGAGGCACGATCCACCTTCAATCTCAGAACGTTCTGCGTCGAGCACACGAGGGACTCTCTTGCACTTTCAGGATCATCAAATGTGGTCGCCGCGCGATGGAAAGACGGCGGCTCAATGTCGCCACTACATCCGCTCGAGGGTTGTTCCAGGAAGCCTGGGTCCGCTGGATCGCCGCCCAGTCGGCTTCATGCACCAGCATTCCGCGTCGTTGCTCTGCCATATCCTCGTTCTCCCTGTCACGGAAGGACCGATGCGGGTGTCAGGTCCCCATTGAATGCCTGCCATTGCCGAGCGCAGGCGGCTTCGTCGGTCTTGCTGTCCGGGCGAATCCACAACCGGTACTGCAGGGTCAGCGTCTGATTCTTCTTCAACACATATCGCGTACCGTGGGCGGGAAACGTGGGCTGAAACCAGGGCAGGTAGGGATACTCGATGTAGTCGCCCGGGTAGTCCGGATTGGTTGTCTTCTCGAACACCGCCAGGCCGACCGACCGGGTCCCTCCGAGACGGATTCCGAGGCTGTCCGACCAGGCCCGCCGGGGTTCGGCGCCTGCGGGATCGGCGTGGTGCGTCAACCGCATGTCCTCGATCGGCGACAGACGAATGTTCAGCCCTCCGTAGGCATCGGCGCCACGACGTGCGACTGTCACATCGTCGGCCAGTGCCTGGAAGTCGAAACGCAGATCGATATGCCGGCCTTCCGCCGTGGCCTTGTACGCGCAGATGACGGCCACTTCGCGGACGACGGGCGTCTCGTCCTCCCACAGCCACAGATTCTCGGCCTCGATCCGGGCGGACTCGGCGCCGCTCTGGAGTCTGACGTTGGCCGTCGGGCGGGCAATCACTATCTGCAGGGCATGAAGGTCGCCCCGTTGTCCGCGCCAATCCACTTCCGGCCAAGCCCAGTAGATGCCACGGTGATGGGGATGGTCCTGCGACCAGTCTGCCGTCAGAATCTCGCCGTCCGGGCCGTACAAGGGATGGATGTAGTCACTCCTCGCCCGGGCGTAGCGACGATTGCCCGCATCGACCGACTCCACGAAACCGGTCGGCGGCTGAACCGTCTGATAGTTGTACTGCAGCACGGGCCGGTCGCCCTCGCTGACCACGACTTGCCCTGTATGGGGGTCTCGCTGGGCCCGCATGAGCGGTTCTTCGGCTTGAGCAGCCGCACAAACAGAAGACAGACAAAGGACAATGAAACCGGGGAAGATGACTCTCACGACAGACACGGCACTTACACCTCCCATGCTCAACGTTTCTCATGTGTTGGCGGTACGCGACCCGCCAACAGCCCTCAGTATAAC
This sequence comes from Phycisphaerae bacterium, assembly GCA_017993835.1. Taxonomy (GTDB): domain Bacteria; phylum Planctomycetota; class Phycisphaerae; order Sedimentisphaerales; family Anaerobacaceae; genus PLanc-01. The sequence goes on along the minus strand of JAGOLX010000088.1, from coordinate 8,106 downwards.
CGGCTTGTTTAACTGCCTGTCACGCATAGAAGCCGGCATATAGCTCCATGGCATCCATCAGCGCCTTGACGTTCTCCAGCGGCACTCCAGGGTACAATCCGTAGATCATCATCAGTCCTCCTTCCTTCGATCCGAGTTTCGCAACCTCTTCTCTGATGAGCCCGTCAATCTGTTCCGGCGTGCCAAACGGCGTGATCTTCTGGCGGTCGATGTCGAGGTCGATGCACACGCGGCCCGCGAGATGGTCCCCAATCCAATCTACGCCGTTGACGAGGTCCTGCAAATTCACGATATCCACGCCACCGTCGATCAGATCCTCGATCAGGTCGCGGATCTGACCGTCTGAGTGCATGTGTACCACGCAGCCCGCGTCCCGGGCCGGCTTCATCAGTCGCTCATAACTGGGCTTCACGAACGTGCGGAACATCTGCGGGGAGATCATGGACGCCGTCTGCATGCCGAGATCTTCGGGATAGCACATCCATTCGACGCCGAGCTCGACGTAGCGGCGCACGATCGCGGCATTGAACTGCTCCACCATCTCGATAAGGCGAACCAGATTCGGATGGCGATCCGCCATATCGAAGAGGAGATTCTCGCAGCCGCGAATGTCTGCGAGCGTTTGAAACGTGTACCCGTGGCGAAGCCCTCCCATGGTTATGCGCCCACAGGATCGGGCTCGTTGGATATCGTCCGCGACCTGCGTCCAATCGATGGGGCCCTTGCCCGAATCGGTCCGAGGATCGGGGGGCAGGTAGCCGGCGAAGTCCGCCCAGTTGGCCAGCGGGTGCCTGGTGACCGATCCGACCATCCCTTCGATGTGTGCCTCCCAGCGGCAACCCCACCCATCCACGAACGGTTTGCCCGGACGTTCGATGATCACGTAGTCCAATTCCGTACGACTGCTGCCCGTTCCATCGAAGCAGGGGAACAGAAAGGGATGTGAGTCCATCAGCTCCTTGAGAGCATCCGGCGGGTACCAGTGCCAGCAGGCCTCGTTGATGTGGAAGGTCATGGGGATGTACGCGGGTTTCTCCAACCGGATGGCACGCAGGGTGTTCTCCCGTCTCTCCGCCAACGAAACGACGGGCGCTTGCCTCTTCCCTCCGTTTGAGGCGGCCCCTGCCGTACTGATTGACTCTGGTGCGGATCTCTTGCGTTCCATAGGGAATTCCTTGCGTCCAGCAGTTCGGACGGGGAATCACTTCATGTCTGACGACATTATACACGAGCCCTTCGGCCAGGACGTTCAGTGTAGTGCGACAGAATACCGAACATCCCGCACAAGACCGGGTGGAAATCGGCATGTAAAAGGGACCCACGTCGGCGCCGAATTGGGGCCCACCTAAGGCATACTATACACTCTTACGTCACGCCGTCAACGAGATCATGGTTTGGCTGATTTGCTCTTCTTCACCGACTCGCGAAAGCGGTAACTCTCGCCGGTGAGCTCGAAGATGTGGCAATGGTGCGTCAACCGGTCCAGCAGGGCCGCGGTCATGCGTTCGCCCTGGAAGACCTGGCCCCACTCGCTGAACGGCAGGTTGCTGGTGAGCAGCAGGCTGGACCGCTCGTAGCGGTCCGCGAAGACCTGGAACAGCAGCTCCGCCCCGGTTCGGCTGAACGACAGGTAGCCCAATTCATCGCAGATCAGCAGGTCCAGTCGGTCGAGCTGACCGAGGAAGCGATCGAGTTGATACTGCTTCTGGGCCTGCTCCAGGCGAGTCACCAGATTCGCCGCCGTGAAGAACCGCACCCGTCGGCCGGCCCGGCCGGCCGCCAGACCCAGGGCGATTGCCAGGTGCGTTTTGCCGACTCCCGAGTTTCCGATCAGGCACAGGTTCTCGTGCTGATCTAGCCACTGACATCGGGTCAGTTCCACGATCTTCTGCTTGTTGAGGTTCGGCACGCAACTGAAGTCGTAGCTGTCGAGGTCCTTATAGACCGGGAACGCCGCCTGCTTGATCCGCGATTGCAGCGCATTGGCAGACCGCTGCGCCGACTCCAGCTCCGCCAAACGCAGCAGGTACTGCAGGTAATGGGCGTTCTCCTGGGCCGCCTCCTGCGAGAGCTTCTCGTACTCGGCCAGCATCGTCGGCAGTCGCAGCCGCTTCAAATGCACCGTCAGCAATCTTCGTTCGTTGTCCATCGTCATACAGGTCTCCTGGTCTGTGGGATAATAGTAGATCGAAATGGTCCAGCTTGGGAACTGGAATTCGAAGGGAATCGCTCCGGTGCGTATCCGCGTGAAGATCGGCGCCGCCGGGGAGCGGACGATCTCCGAGCCGCCGGACCGTGGCGAGGATATGATCGGCGTGGACCGTCGTCTTCTTGCGGCACTGGCGGATGGCCTCTTCGACCACCTTCACGGGGTATTCGGCCAGCAGTTGCAGGACGCGTACGTACTGCCGGGCTCCGGCCGCGAGACCCTCACGCTGCTCGAAGTCAGACCGCAACTGTTCGAAGCAGGCGGGCAACTCCCAGCGGTCGAACACGAAGGAATGATCCAACGCCGCCGGCCGGCGACCGAGGATCGCCAGGTAGTGCTGGGGCTGGACGATCCATTCGCCCCGGGCGTAACGGCGTGGGTGACGGGCGATCACGCCGGCGTCGGATGTCACTTCGATCCGATCCACATACGCCTTGATCGTCACCGTCTGGAAGGCCCAGCGCCGCGGAACGCTGTAGCGGTTCGTATCGAACCGCACCGTCTGGTACTTGTCCACCTTGGCCGCCTGAGGCACGAATGGATCGAAGGCGTGAGCCGGGAGGGCCAGAGCCCCTCGCTGATCCTGCTCGAACAACTCGCCGACGGTCTGCGTCTTGCCCGCCATCGTGTGGTCCCGCTTGGCCAGGGCGCACGATCGCAGATACGTGTTCAGCTCGGCCAGGTCCTCCAGGCATGGAACGGGCGTCGCCCAATCCCGCTGGAGATCGTAGACGCTGTGCTCGACGTGGGGCTTCTCGTTGCCTCGCGCCGGCATGCAGAACCGAGGATCGAAACGGTAGTGGCTCGCCAAGGCCGCGTACCGCGACTGCACCTTTCGTTGACGGCCTTCCAGGACCGCCGTGGCCACCGTCGTGGGGTTGTCCCACCAGACTTCCCAGGGCACGCAGCCGAAGAACGCGAACCCCTCGACCATCCCGGCCAGGATCGCCTCCGTCCGTTCGCTGGGCAACGCGACGGCGAAGCGATATCCCGAGTGACTCCACGTCAAGAGCAGCACCGAGACCAGCCGCCGCCCGTCGGGAAAGTCCACGTAGATATGGCCGAAGTCCGCCTCCAGACGCCGGCCCGGCGGATGTGTCAACGGCAGGAACGTCTCACGCCGATCCCGCACCCGCTTGCCCACATACCGCCGCACCTGGTCGTAACCGCCGCCGTAGCCGTGCTCATCCCGCAGCCGACGATACAGCTTCGCCACCGTATGCTGCTGCTTACGAGGGGCCTGCTCGTCCTCGGGCAGGATCTGCTCGATCAACCCCTTGTACGGACCCAGCCGAGGGGCCGGACGATCCTCCCGCAGCGTGTACGGACGAGGCTCGCTCTCGGCCAGCACCTGCCGAACCTTCCGACGAGAATGGTTGAACCGCCGGGCGATCTGCCGAATGCTCATCCCGTCCCGATGCGCGATTCGGATCCTGCAGTGCTCTTCCACCGTCAGCATCCTTCCGTCTCCGTCACCGAGGGTCTTCTTCCAAAAAACCCTCAGGCTACGGAGATCACTGCGGTGGTTCCATTTTCGATGCCGATTCTACTCCCCGACGTGGGTCCCTTTTACATGCCGATTTCCACCGGTCGTCACCATCCAGTGACAACATCAATGGGGATCTCTCCTCACAACCTGCTCAAGCATCTCCATCGGAAATCTACTCCCTCCGGCGCTCCCCCGGAATGGCAAAGCTTATATACCTGTGCTTCCAGTGGATACATATGGAGGTGAGATTCCGATGGAACCCACACGAGTCCGAGGCAAGATCATGGGGCAGATCCAGCACATGTTGGATCACGCCGTCGTCAAGAACAGGCGCTTCCTGGATGACGAACAGCTCATCAAGGCCGAGCAGTTGGCTGTCCTCGAAGAGATCTTCAACGCCAATGTCCGTGATGCGGAGATCCGTGAACTGAGTTCCCATTTCGCGCCGGTGTTGCGGAACGATCACCCCGTACACCTGGCCATCTGGGGCAAGACGGGAACAGGCAAGACCCTCACCGTAAGCTACTTCTTGAACCTGCTGGCCCAGATGTGCTCGGAGAACGATGTTCCTTTGCGATACAACCATCTGGATCTGTCCACGCCCATGCCGTGCTTCCGGGCGCTGAACGATCTCGCCTGCCTGCTCAATGCCAGCAAGCGGTATAAGAAAGGCATCTCGCTGGAGGAGCTGATGCTCAGGATCGAGGCCGCACTGGCCCAGTACAGAGGCTACCTGGTCCTATTCGTCGACGAGGTGGACAACCTCAGGCGCGACAAGGATACGTTCATGACCTTCCTGGTCCGCCGACTGCCCCAGAAGATCCCCGCCCGGCTCATTCTCGTCTTTGTGTCCAACCGGCTTGACTGGCCGGACAACCTGGATCCCCGGGTCAACTCGTTCCTGAAACTCAACGAGATCGTGTTCAAGCCGTATGACGCCCTTGACCTCCAGCGCATTCTGAGCATCCGTGTGGACAAGGCATTGCACCAGGGAGCCGTAGAACCCGGCGTGATCGAGAAGGTGGCCGCCCTGGCCAGCCGTGACCATGGCGATGCCCGACAGGCGGTGGCCCTGCTGGCGAAAAGTGCCTATCTCGCCGAGAAGGCCGGGACCAGGATCTCACTCGATATCGTGGACCATGCCTCCTCCGAAATCGAGCAGGATAAGTACGTGACCATGATGCGCACGGCCCCTCGGCAACTGCAAGCCGCCATGGCGGCGGTGATCCAGTGCGTACACAGCAGGAGCGGTGAGAAGGGAGAAACGGGCCAGGTCTACCAGATCTACGACAAGTTCTGCCACAGAGTGGGATTGCGACCTCTGACGGGGAGGGCTTTCGGCGATATGCTCAATGAACTGGACATGTATTCCCTGCTCCGCAGCCATGTTGTCTCCAGGGGGCGGTACGGTCGGGCACGGGAGATCACAGTCGATCTGCCCGAGGAACTGATCGGGAGAATCGCTGAGGAGATCCAGCGAAATCTCGAAGTGTGACTACGAGAGAGGAATGCGACAGGCAAGACGGCCGAGTATCGATTGAGGTGAGACATCCAATCGTCCACCCCGAGCCCATATCTCGCCCGAGATTCCATCTTTGAACATACGGGCATGTTCGGTCAGCCAAATGAAGTCAGACGGTGGCATCTCCTGGACAAGCGAGCTCAGAGCGTTCAATCGGACCAAGCTGTCCGTGATGAACAGTAGGCGAAAGCCGTTGAGCTGACGGTCCCACAGCTTCTCGTACCGCTTGTAGATCTGATGATCGAAACACATCCCATAGTTGAGGATCTTCTGACGAATATCCGTCAGTTCCCGCTGGGGGCTTGCCAGTGTCTCGGTGCCCAAGTCTATCTCCAGGAAGAACAGCAGCGTCTTGTCCCTGTCTCTATCGCAGATTGAGAAAATGGCATCCGGCTTGATGCTGATGACCCGTTGCGGCCTGGCCAGCTCTGGCTCCATATCGGTAGTGATGGACAAGCAGGAAAACTCCACGGGCACAAATGGCGAATTGTGAGCCAGGAATCGAATCTCCAATTGCGGAAGGACTCTCTCGATCTGGGCGAGGAAAATGCGAAGCCAATTGAGTAGGAGTTGATTATTCTGACAGCGGACGGAGTTGCCCATGATCCGATCGGGCGGTATGCGGGCGTCGATGATGCCCCGTTCCTTGAGCTTTGCGACGGCCGATTCACATAGGGACACGATGCGCTCGGGCCGACCTCGCCGCTGTCCACGCCCACGCGTGACCTCTGCCAGTAATCCCTCGGCAATCAACTTGGTCGTTCTGTCTCGCACACCCTTGGCGCTTCGTGCAAGAAGAGCGGCCAACTGCAGGGCCGTGACAATGCGGCACTCGGCAACTGCCTTGAGGAGTTCACCGTCCGTTGGTCTCAACCTAAATGCCATCACCGAGATCTCCTGTGAATCCCCGTTCCCTTGCAGGTCGCCACAATCCGTTCCCACGTACAGCGGTGGAATTGGCCCCGAGATTTCAGGTCAACGAAAGAGGAACCCCCTCCAGTTCAGGCATCTGGTTATGCCATGGAATCTGAGACGACCAGCGCGCAACGAATCTGAAACGCCAGGCGAGATGGCACCGCTGAGGGGACAAGAGATCACACGACAGTTGCTCCCTCGAATAATGGACGGCGACAGGAAATGACTGAAAAAGACACTGGCAACAGATGGCCTGAGAGACCGAGCGTCTTCCCCGATCTGATGACACCCGAGGAAGCAGCGATGTTCCTGCGATTAGATCAGGTTGGCCATACCCCCACCAGTGCCTCCCGAACGTTGAACTACTGGCGGGACAAGGGAGAGCTGAAGGCCACCAAGTACGCCCGGCGGGTCTGGTTCCTCAAGGACGAACTTGAGACCTTTCTCCGGAACAAGACCGAGACGCCCTGATTTTCAGATGGGAATTGGCAGTCACAAGAGCCTCTTGCGCTCCAAGCTGGACTCTGGTAGAGTATACCTGTCAGTCGCCAGTGGTGACCATCTCCCAATCTGAGAAGGAGGTTACCAATGGCAAAAGAAAAAGTCGGCATATATCGTAGATGGCTGGAACCTGTACCTGTTGAGAACGGAAAGCCGATACCGAAATCTGAGTGGCCGGCCAAACGTCGGCACACGTGGACGGTGAGGTGGTTCGGCACGGCAGGCAAGAGGTACTCCAAGGACTTCGAGACGAAGAAGCTGGCTGAGAGGTACGCTCGTGATCTGGACGGCAAGATAAAGGTCGCAAAGCAGGACAGGCCCTCTCGTATCACGCTGGCAGAGTTCATCGATGAACACTTGCACGTGATGAGGGGCCAGGTGGCATACGCCACACTCTTGGACCAGAAACGGGCACTCACGTTTTTTGAAAAGTTCATAGGTGGCTCAGTTACACTCCAGGAGATTCAGCCTCGCCATGCCGAGGGCTTCATAGCGGAGCGTCTGGCCTCTGATCTGACCGTAGGCACCGTCAACAAAGACATCCGAACACTGAGACGCATCTTCAATCTGGCCATTGATCCACGAGGCTATCTGGAACAGGGCATGAATCCCTTCGGAAGGATCAGACAACGGAAGAAGGCCAGCAAGAGCCTTCGCTACGTCTCGGCTGGAGAGTACCGGGTGCTTTTAGCCGCTACGCCGGGCGCATGGTGGCGTGCGCTCCTGTCCGTGGCATATGGCAGCGGCCTGCGAAGGGGCGAAATACTGAACCTGACATGGGCGGACATTGACTTCGAGAATCAGCGAATCCACGTCCAGACAAAACCGTCCTCGCACCATTTGGTCGAATGGGAGCCAAAGGATCACGAGAACCGAGTGGTCCCTATGTCAGGCGAGGCAACGCAGTTGCTGGCTGACATTCAGGCAGAGTCCAAGGAAGGCTTCCCATATGTCTTCATCAGTCCTGAACGCTTCAGACAGATCAAACGGCGGGAAGACGCGGGCCGATGGAACGCGAGGTCGGACACGGTAAACAACCTGGGTCGGGACTTCGACGTAATCCGTCGTCGCTCGGGTATTGCCCCATGTACGCTTCACGACCTGCGGAGATCGGCGATCACGAACTGGGCACAACGCCTTCCGATCCAGGTCGTCCAGCAGCTCGCAGGGCACTCGAACATTTCCACCACCAGGAAATACTACCTAACCGTTCGGCCGGAAGACATGGCGACTGCCAGCCGGGTCCTGAACGAAATCCTGGAGGTGCGAAAAAATGAGTGACGCAAAAGTGACGCAAAAGGGCATTTTGTCGCGACCAACGAAAAAGGCTGGCAATCGTAAATGATTGTCAGCCTTAAACTTACATCAATGGGCAGGGCGGGAGTTGAACCCGCGACACACGGATTTTCAGTCCGAACTCGCCTTTTGTAAGTGTTTGTCAATAAACGGTTTATGCTTGTAAAATAAGGG
>JAGOLX010000112.1 GCA_017993835.1 Phycisphaerae bacterium | reverse complement strand
GAAGAACTACCTGACACCTTCAATCATCTTGCCTCAGGGAAGGAACCCCACATGGTTATCATCTCGGGTGTCTGCTGTCGTCGAGCTGCCGCGGATGCGCGGGGTCAAGGAGTAATCCGCAGCCTCGGGTGTGGCGGATCTGATATGGCGAGTGTAGAATGGGGAGTATTATGAATGAACGAAGGAATGTGAACACTTCATTGCCGCTCATCCTTGTCCTTGCCCTCACGTCATGGACCTGCGCCGGACAGGAAAACCAGATGAACGATGCGCGGAAAGCCGAGACTGGCAAGGTCACGACACATTCCGACGGTCTGCACGGATATATTGGCTTCAGCGCAACTCGTCCGCCCGCGCGGTCCGAGTACAGTGTGGGCATGGGCTTCTATTCCGCGGTCTGGCCGCTGATCAGCCAGCCGCTGGCCGACTTTCAGATCGGTCTGGCCGGCTCCTGGATCACGCCGGACAACTCCGACAACAAGGATAGGCCGCTCGCCCCGGAGGGCACGCTGGCCCGGACGTGGAAGGAACGGGGTCCCACGTGGGAGAGCGTATTCCAAACCGTGGAAGGTGGGCTGGGCTACTGGGCAGGCAACCACTTCCGCTACGGCCCGCCGAAGTTCAGCATGAACGCCACGCCGCAGTGTTACGACTACGAGGTGGGATCGCCGGGGTGGTCCTTCTTCTACAGCAACGAAGCTCTGCCCGACAACAGATTGGGCATCGCCCAACTGACCAACCGGCTGCTGATTCCGCCCGACGCGCTGCCTTTCCACGGCAATCCCAACGGCCAGTTCCTGGGCTACACCTGGATGGCCTTGCCCTTTACGGACCCCACCACGGGAGATCCCCCTACGGGCGACCAGAGCTGGACCTGTTTCCTCAGTGCAGCCAACTTCAAGGGGCCCATCGCCTATTACATTCCGGAAACCTGGAGCAAGATCGGCAAGCTGTTCAACTATCCTTTCATCTATGGACGGGGACTCGACGCCCGGCCGGGCAATATGGGTGGCGGCGCCATGGAAATCAACACCGTGCCGCGTTTTGATGCCCAAGATGCGCAAGGGGTCGTCTATTCAAGGATTCCCAAGTTGCAGTTTCCGGTGGACGACCAGGGAAGAACATTCCTGGTGCAGGATGTGACCTACTACTCGAAGACGGCCCTGTACGATGCCTTCACGGCGTGGCGGAACGGCGGCCTGCCCTGCTCCGGACGATTCGACGAGAAGGGCGCCTGGAAGTCCAAGCTGACGACGCGCACTACGCACTACGACCAGGCCGGCAAGAAACTGAGCGGTGTTGAACGCGTCTTTGACACGAAAGTCTTCGAGAGCAACGTGTGGGGCCTGGAGTGGTTCAACAGTAACATCAGCCCCAAAGGCCTGTTCCCGCAGTATTTCAAGCAGGTCGGAGAGGAACGCATCGCGGTCGCAGTCGCGGACGTGCCCGCGGAGACGCAGTTGCTGACGCAGGAGTTCAGGCTGGCAGGGCCGGGTGAGCCCTACACGTCGCCGACTACCGGCGCCTGGAGCGAGCCAGGCCCGAAAGCCGGACCTTTCACGGTCAGGCTCGCCGACAGTTCCCTGGTGACGTACTCGTGGTACCGCTTCGTCGATCAGCCGTCCTTTCAGCAGTACGATTGGAGTGGGGAGAAGAAGGCCGCCTTGCAGGCCTTTGTAGAGAAGATCCATTCCAACTGGCCGATCGACAGGGATTACATGGCGCCGCCTACCAGCGGGACCTTGGTGACACTGGATCCGGCCCTGCTCGTGACTCCACCGAACGGCCTGGAGGTAGGGTACGTCCCCATCGTAACGCATCAATCAGTACAATGATCTCCATCCGAGTCCAACCACGATGCCCCACACAGATTCGACCCTGTCATTCCCGCGGAGGCGGGAATCCACCTCCTGAGACACGTCGTATGCCACGGTTCCTGGATTCCTGCTTGACGCAGGAATGACAGAGTCGGGGCAGCGTCTCGTCACTCTGCCGGAACCCGACTTGGCACTTTCCGCTTTGTGCCAGCAGCATGGCAGTGAGCAAACGCGAGAAGGCCTCCGCCCGGCCAACCGTCTCCCTGCCCCGAAGCGGATCGAGAAGTAGGTCGTGCAACACCGCCCAAGGTCGTCACCCCAGACCCGCGAGGACTCATCCGTCCCCATGCTTCTGCGCAGCGCCCTTGACCCACACCCTGAATAGGCAAGCTGTCCCCCGAAATCAAAGTCTGTTCAGTGCAGCATCCAGGGTCGCCTTGACCTTCTTCTTCTCAATCTCGGGGTCAACCCGCTGGATATACTCGACCGCTGCCAGATCATCTCCTCGTTTTCGATTCTGGCGAGGTTCAAGTGCCTCGATGAGTATTGCCTCCAGTGCGGGAATGAGTTTCGCGGCGTCGTAGCTGATCGGCAACGCTCCGAGCGCTCCTGTCTGCGATACGGGTAGCAGTCCGAACCACGAGAATCGGTCCCACCGAACGGACATGCGGTCAATAGTATGTTCGTAAAGCCTACGCCCGAGCGGCCGATCCGTTGTGCGACCCACGTAGATGACTTCCCGACCATCATACAGAAGGTAGATCCCAAGCTGTTTACAGAAGTCCACGGGAGTCGCACCGATTTGCTGCATGCCGAGCAGCTTCGGATTTGGTCCCCACTCAATAGCGTCTTTCCGCCAGAACATACCGAACGAGGAGATGATCTCGTACTGCTCTTCGTCCTCCGATTCCGACAGTTCAGGAGTTAACTTCTCTTGTAGTGCCGGGGGGCGCACCCCACTCGATTTCATCGCGAATGTCCCTTTGGCTACCCGAACATATGGCGATGCTGCTCCATCATGTTTGATCGAATTGGAAATCTGTGCGTTGACCGTAGCCGCTGGTGTAGCACCGAGCTTCTGGCGAAGTCCCTCTGCAATGATACGCTGCGTGATGTCGTTGTAATGAAGCGGAATGGACGATGCACCCAGCACCTTATCAATCGCCTTTCGCTACGTCAGTTCGGTTGCCATATAGAACCCTCAGGTACTCCCGGCCCTAAGCCGTGAATCTTGCCGCTGTGCATTCACTCTGGCTTGATTATGGATAGTGGGGGCCGGGAAGTCAAGGGGCGGTAGCCCCTGGGCTTGATGATTGACGATTGATGATTCGCGCTGCCTTCGTATTACTACTTGTTCACATCTTGTTGTCCTGCGCAGATATATCAAGCCGGTATCTTGTTAAGTTGTTGCAGGGTAACACTTTGGTACCGCAAGACGGCCGTGGCGGTAACGCGGCCTTTTGC
>JAGOLX010000036.1 GCA_017993835.1 Phycisphaerae bacterium | reverse complement strand
GACCCAGGTGTCCGTGTAGATGACATCCGCGTCGCGGACCGCTGCGAAGGGGTCGCTGACCTGCTCCGTGCAGTTGGACGTGAAGGAGTTGGCTCTCCGGATCGTCTCCGCGTCCAGCTCGTACCCGTGAGGCGACGCGACAACCAGCTTCATGTTCAGCCTGCCGGCGGCAAAGGCCAGCGAACGGGCGACGTTGTTCCCATCCCCAATGAAGGCGATCTTGATCCCCTCGATCCGTCCGAAGTGCTCGCGGATCGTCAGGCAGTCGGCCATCGCCTGGCACGGGTGCGACCAGTCGGTCAATGCATTGATCACAGGAATATCCGCGTACTGGGCCAGATCGATCACCGTCTGGTGCTCGAACGTGCGAGCCATGATCCCCTGGACATACCGGCTCAGAACCCGCGCAATGTCCTTGACCGGCTCGCGCTTGCCGATGCCGCCGATGTCCTCGGGCTTCACGTAGATCGTGTAGCCGCCCAGGTCCGTCATGGCGACCTGGAAGCTGATCCTCGTCCGCAGGCTGGGTTTCTCGAAGAGCATGGCTAGCGTCTTGCCGGTCAGGCACAAGTCCCGCTTGCCGGATTTGTAGCGCGCTTTGAGCGAAGCGCTCGCATCGAGGAGGTCCTGAAGCTCCTGCGTCGAACACTCGGAGATCGCAAGGAAATCGTTCATGGTTAGCCCTCAGCTAAAACGCTGTCGAAGATGTCCACCGCTTGGTCGATCTGCTCTTTCGTCACGACCATCGGAGGCATGAAGCGAATTACGGTGTCGTGCGTGCAGTTGATCCTCAGGCCGCGTTCGAGGCACTTGGCGACGAACGGAGCGCCCGGCCGGGTGAGCTGGATGCCGATCATCAGCCCGATTCCGCGGACGTGGTCGATGGCGGGGTACTTGTCCTTGAGTGCCCGCAGTCGATCCTGGGCGTACTGGCCCATTTCGACGGCCCGCTGCAACAGGTTGTCCTCTTCGATGGTCTGGATGGTCGCGATAGCCGCGGCGCAAGCCAGGCAGTTGCCGCCGAAGGTCGAAGCGTGCTTGCCCGGCACCAGGCAGGCGGCGATCTCCTCGCGGGCCATCATCGCGCCGATCGCGACTCCCCCGCCGAGGGCCTTGGCCATCGTGATGACGTCCGGCTCGATGTCCGAATGCTGATAGCCGAACCATTTGCCGGTCCGTCCGATGCCCGTCTGCACTTCGTCGAGGATCATCACGGCCCCCTTCTCGTCGCACAGCCGGCGGATCGCTCCGAGGAACTCACGCGACGCGACGTTGATCCCGCCTTCGCCCTGGATGGGCTCGACCAGCACGGCGGCCACCTCGTCCGTGAACGCCGCCTCCAGGGCCGCGAGGTCGTTGAACGGGATGTAGACGAAGCCCGGCAGCAGCGGCAGGAATCCCTCGTGGTACTTCGGCTGCGCGGTGGCCGTCACCGTCGCGAAGGTCCGACCGTGGAAGCTGCCCTCGCACGTGATGAACTTGTACTTCTTCTGTTTCGACGTGTAGAGCCGCGAGAGCTTGAGAGCCCCTTCGTTGGCCTCGGCGCCGCTGTTGCAGAAGAAGCACTTGCCGCCGAAGCCCCGCTCGCTGAGCATCTGGGCCAGGCGACCCTGCGGCTCGGAGTAAAACGTGTTGTCCACGTGGATCAGCTCGCCCGCCTGCTGGCGAATGGCCTCGACCACTTTCGGGTGGCAGTGGCCGATCCCGCTGACGGCCCAACCGGGAAACATGTCGAGGATCTTGTTGCCGTCCGCGTCCCACATATAGCAGCCCTCGCCCTTGACCATCACGCGGGGCAACCGGCCGTAATTGGCGATCACGTATTTCTTGAATAGTTCAATGGTTTCTTGAGTTGTCATGGATATCCTTTTCTTGATGCTTGTATCGATTCGATTGTTGCCTGCACATCACGCCGCGAGCGCAGAATGCCTCAGAGGCCCCTTGAGCCCGCGCTCAAGGGAGCAGCCCTCGCATCGGCGACTTCCGATCCCGCCGAGGATGCCAGATGAAAATACGATACCCGCAATCAACATAATCACACCTTCGTGGATTCCGTCCCGGCGCGGGGTCAACCCCTGATGATTTCCGTGCCGATGCCCTTGGCGGTATAGATTTCCAGCAGGAGCGAGTGGGCAATCCGGCCGTCGATGATGTGCGCCTTCTTGACACCCGCCTCCAGGGCGATCAGGCAGGCCTCGACCTTGGGGAACATCGCGTCGGTGATGATGCCGGAGTCGATCATCTCTTTGATCTGGACCTCGTTGAGGCTCGAGATGCAGCTCTCCGGATCGTTCATGTCCCGGCGGATGCCGTGCGTATCGCTGACCATGACCAGTTTCTCAGCCACGACCGCAGCGGCCACTCTGCCCGCGGCGGTGTCCGCGTTGACGTTCAGCTTGCCGCCGTTCTTGTCCATGGCGGTCGAGGAGATCACCGGGATCGTGCCGTCGACGCAGAGCGTCTGGAGCAGCTTGGCATTGACGTCAGTCACTTTGCCAACCAGGCCCAGATCGATCTTGCGCCCGTCCTCACCGGGCAGGCGAAGCGTCTCGGCAGTCAGCACGCAACTGCTGAGCGTGTGCAGGCCCATCGTCTTGCAGCCGTATTCCTCGAGCCGCTGGCAGATCGGCTCATTGACCGTCCGCACGAGCACGTGCTCGACGATATTGAGCGTCCGCTGGTCCGTGTAGCGACGACCCTGGACCCAGACCGGCTCCAGGCCCGCTTCGTTCATGGCGCGGGTGATGGCCTTGCCGCCGCCGTGCACGATGATCGGACGCATGCCCACCGTGGCCATGAACGCCACGTCGTGCAGGAGGTGCCGCTGGGCGGCCTCGTCGTCGAGGACGCTGCCGCCGAGCTTGACGACAACCACACGGTCATGGAACGTGCGAATGTAGTTCATCGCCTCGATCAGGGCGTCGGCTTTTGCAATGGCTTCTTGCACGGGACTACTCCTTGGATTCCCAAAAAAACAAACCTTCAAACCTATCATCAGTTCGGCGGACCGTCAAGAGGGAGGTGGAAATTCTTGGAGAGAAACACGACGCATGGGACGGATAGGACTCAGAGGGCCAGTCTCATAGGTCCTGTGCGTCCTATGGGTCCCATCGTCCTGTCAGGCCAGGCCTTCGGGCGTGGACTGCCCGTGGAACTGGCTGGGATTCAGGAAGATCTCGCCGCGGACCTCCTCGATGATGAGCTGGGCGATGGCCATGCCGGGGCGCAGGATGATGGTCTGCGGACCGAGGTTGATCATTTCGAGCGTGAGCGGCCCGACCCAGCCGGGATGGACGGTCGGGGCGGTGAAATGGACCATCAGGCCGCAACGGGCCCGGCTGCTCTTGCCCTCGATCCTCGCGGCCAGGTGCGGCACGCCCTTGTCCACCGGCAGCTCAACGCGTTCGAGCGTACGGCCGAGGATGAACCGGTGCGGCGGGAGCGGGTAGGGATCGTCGTCGGTCAGCACGAACCGCTGCGACCGGCCGGCAATCACCTCCGACACGGTCCCCCGCTCCGTCACATCGAAGTGGTCCGGCCCGGGCTGCGGCACGCTGATCTCCGCGAACAGGCGCAGGTCCACGGCGTGCGTGTCGTAGGGGCAGTACTCCCCCGCCCGCGGCCGTCGCGGCAGAGGCTCCGGATCAATCACCAGCCGCCCCTCATCCAACGCCCTTTGAATCTCGATATTCGATAGAATCACGCGTTTGTCCGTTACTCAGCACCCGTCTTCAAGTCACTCGCCGGCTTCGCCGGTCCTGTGATCCATACTATACACCCCACCTTGCCCGCGTGCCAGAGGCCCCGCGGAGAGCGGGCAAGCGGATTAGACTACAAATCGCAAATCGGGCCAGGACGCGAGGAGGTGCTCGGGGTTCTCGGCCTGGATCTTGTCGAGGTGCTTGAGGGCCTGTCCTCCCGTCTTGACGACCGCGGAGACGACGCCGGCCCTCCTGCCCTGGCGGACATCGTGGTCCGTGTCGCCGATGTAGATCGTCCGCGCGGGGTCTACGTGGAACTCCTTGACCAAGGCGACGATGCCCTGCGCGCGGGAGTTGCCCGCTTCGGCCTTGTACAGCATCGACGACCTCACGGCGTCCCAGTCCTTGAATGCCAGGGTGGACAGGATGCTCTCGATGGATTCCAGCCGCAGGCCGCTCAGGACCGCCAGTCGTACGCCCCGACTCTTCAGATCGCGAAGGGCGTCCTCCACGCCATCGAAGGGCGAGATTTGGCCGAGCACTTCGTACGGGAACAGCTTCCAGAATCGCTCGTGGCATTCGTCGGTCCGGTCCTTGTGCCCGTCCAGCAGATAGGCCCGGACGTACTCCCAGATGCTCGTCCCGAAAACATCGTACACCGGATCGGCATAGCCGTTGGGGATGCCCAACTCCTTCGCGGCCCGCTTCACCGCGGTCATTATCGCGTCGTCGGTCTTGACCAGGGTCCCGCCAAGGTCCGTCACGATCAGGTCGATCTTTCTGTCATTCTCGCTCAATTCAGAATCCCGCCGGGAAGCTAGGCGATTGGCATCAGGAGAAGGTAGCCACGGTTACAGACCGCTCTTCGGCAAGTGCCTTGCGATGAAGCCTGATGCGATCGATCTCATGCAACGTCTCGGCGGTGAGATAGCTATCACCACAGTGAGGGCAACTTACAACGGGCACATTCTCAATGACGAACAAACTCGCTCCTTTGCCGTAACTTCGAGACACGCGGCGGACCTGAACCCCTGTCTTGCCACACAGATCACATGTCTTGGAATCTCTTTTCATTCTCTGAACACCGTGATGAACACCAATTTGTCGGTCGGCCCGAATCTCACAACGGCCGTCGCGCTGTCACCGATAAGGGACCGCCCGTTGATCACGTATTTCCATTCGTCTGAAGCACGGTCCCTCTGACGCTCGGCAATCTGCCCCGTGAGAACGATACTCTCGACATCGTAAATGGTCAGTCCGTCTGAGTTCATTTCGTCCTCGGCGTGCAGCGACATCACATACTGACGGGTGCGGACACATTCTCGCATCCGTTTGAGTATGCGGTCAAACATAGCGTACTCCGAGACAGCAGGTCAACAACGCCCTTACACGACGTCTATGCTACCATATCCCTCCTCTTGCAGCAAGCAGAAGCCTTCCGGTTCGGGAGCATGGGGGCAATGGCACGGCGCGTTGATGCTCTCTGATCGACGGAGGCGAGAGGGATGGCAGAAGCCGTCGCGAGGGCAGATCATGCCGACTTGTCTTCGACCTTGAACACTTTGAAGCCCGACTTGAGGTAGTTGTTCAAGGCGTTGGGGTGGTCGTTGTTGCAGGTGTGCACCCAGACCCGGCGGGCATCCCCCCAAGCGAAGGCATTCTCGATCGCGCTGTCCAGGAGCGGGCCGCCGAGACCGTGTCCGACGAACTCCGGCGTCAGGCCGAAGATGCGAATCTCCACACTGCCGCCCTCCTGACTCTGCAATTCGTAGTAGCCGGCGACGGAGCCCTCTCTGTAGGCCACGAAGGTCCTGAGGTTGTCGTTGCCGGCGTAGTCGTGCCACTGCTGAGCGGGCCAGACGAGCCGATCCACCCACCGCCAATCGCCGCCGACGTACTCGTACAGGAACCGGTTGAATCGCGGCTGCTTGACCACGCACTCGCGGACGTCCAGTCCGACATCCGGCCGGGATCTCCTGATCCACTGCTGTCTCGAAACGATCTCCAGATGCGTGGTTCGCACGATCATAGGTCCACCTGTGATTGTCTGCCCGGTTGCCGGAACACGGCCCCAGACCGGCAGAGATGATACCCAAGGCCGGCGGCAGGCACAAGGGGAGGGTTCATCACTCTGCGGCCGGACAGGCATTTGCTGAAGATTGTCAACCGAAGCGGTATAATCAGCGTCGTAAGGAATAGGAAGAGAACAGATTGACCTGGATCAGGAGGTTCGGCCATGATGACAGGCAGGATGGCAGCGGCTTTGTTGGTTCTTGCGTCGACCGCCGTCGACGGACGCGACAACGAGACGACGAAGATGGATCGGAGCAAGGAAACAACCTGGGTGGCAGAGGGAAGCAACTCCTTCGCCATCGGGCTCTATCAGCGATTGCACAGCGGGGAAGGCAACCTGTTCTTCTCGCCGTACAGCATCTCGACGGCGCTGGCGATGACCTATGCAGGAGCCAAGGGACAGACGGCCGAGCAGATGGCAATGACGCTGCGCTACCCCACGGTGCCGGAGGTCTTGCACAAACTGGCGCTGGCTGGGGAGCCGCTCACGCAGGAGCAGTTTGCCCAAGCCCTCGGCAGGATCATCAAGGACCTCAACTCCCGCGGCGGAAAAAGCAAGTACGAGCTTCGCGTAGCCAATGCCCTGTGGGGTCAGAAGGGCTTCGAGTTCCTCCGAGCCTTCACGCAGACTGTGGAGGACGAGTACGACGGCAAACTCCAGGAGTTGGACTTCGTCAAGGCGGTCGAGAAGGCCCGCCGGACCATCAACTCCTGGGTCGAAAAGAAGACCAACGACAAGATCAAGGACCTCCTCGGCCCGGGCGACCTGGACGCCGCGACGCGGCTGGTCCTGACCAACGCTATCTACTTCAAGGGCAACTGGGCCAGCCAGTTCAAGAAGAGTCGGACGTTCGATGAGCCATTCACCCTCCTCGATGGCACCGAAGTCCAGGTCCCCATGATGAATCAGAAGGCCAGGTTCGGCTACGCGGAGACCGACGCGCTTCAAGTGCTCGAAATGCCCTATGTGGGCGAGGAACTGTCGATGTTCGTCCTGCTGCCAAGGAAGGCGGACGGAATCAGCGAGCTGGAGATGAGCCTGACGGCCGAGAATCTCGCCCAGTGGCTTGACAAGGCCCATGAGCGAGAAGTCGTTGTCACTGTGCCCAAGTTCAAGATGACCAGCAAGTTCAGCATGGCTGGCGTACTGCAATCGATGGGTATGACGGATGCGTTCACCGCAAGGGCGGACTTCTCCGGCATGACCGGCCGGCGGGACCTGTTCATCTCCGCCGTGATCCACCAGGCGTACGTGGACGTGAACGAGGAGGGCACGGAAGCCGCGGCGGCGACCGCAGTCACCATGAAGCTGACTGCGGCCCTCCCGGACCAGACGCCGGTCTTCCGTGCCGATCACCCGTTCCTGTTCCTGATCCGCGACAAGGCCTCCGGCTGCATCCTGTTCCTCGGCCGAGTGATGAATCCACGGACGTGATTTCACGGACGCAGATGGTCGCGATGATCATCGTAGATGGGTCGAGGTGAATCCTCGCGCCCGCGAAATGCCTTCCTCAACAAGATCCTGTCACAGCACATCGGTCGTCCGAGAACACGAGACCCTGCTGGATGGACCATCCTGGAATCATGGGCGTCCCGCCCATGATTCCGGACCGCGGGCAGGATGCCCGTGCTACTACAGAGACGTCCATCATGCAGGTCCGATATGGCGATGGCGGAAGAAGATGGAGGCAGACGCCACAATCGGCACGGAAGTATTCTCCGACAAATCGCTCGCAGACCCTACTCTCGACAAACCCGCACTCCATTCGATGTTTTCTGATCTCCGATGCACGTCCTGCCGCCGAAAATGGCTTCAATAGGCTTTATTCTCACGTCGCGGTCTGCTATAATAACGACATGGTTTCGGAACCACATGCCCAATAGAAGTTATGCCGGAGGAGGATGCAATGGACGAAGCCAGTCTCGAAGGCGCGCTGAACGAGTTAGCCAAGCAATTCGGAGAAGGCGTCGATCTCAATCAGGCCAAACTGGCCGACCTCGCCAAGCAAGCCGAGGCCAATCGCAAGCAACTCCAGAAAAGCATCAGCACGCTCCAGGAGTTATTGGACTACCTGCGGGTCTGCATCAAGTACCAGGCGTTCGATCTGGAGGCCACCCGACGGGAGAACACCTACCTGAGGAAGCTCCTGGAGGAAAACCCCCGCAGCGAAGAGGGGTAAGCCGCGGGGGCAGCCAATCCGTCGCACGACTGGGCATGATCCAGGCGGTTCCGAAACGCCTGTCGTCGCGGATCAGCTCGATCTGTTTCACCATCTGGGGGGTGTTCCTGACCACAGCAGGCGGATCGGCTCACATCGGAATCGGTCTTCCTGCGAAAGTACCGCTGGACTCAGAGGTTACGTTTTTGCCGGCACCTGGGGGAAAGTTTCCAAGGGATTTTGCCGATACCTGAATATCGGGGGTGGAGCCCCGTCCGATTGACGAACACGGAGGTCATCTGCGTCATATAAGTATCGGTCGTACGATGTAAGCAGTCTCATTTTCTTCGTGCAGGAGTGAAATAACATCCCATGCCCGAGCGACTGAGTTGACAACGCGACGGGATCATGGGATAAGAGAAGCACCTTCGGAAAACCGGGTAATGTGAGACCGTATCGACAAGGGGATACCGGCATTCTTTGGAGTGGGTCATAGACGAAATGTTTGAGCGATTCACAGACCGAGCAAGAAAGGTGATGGCGCTGGCGAATCAGGAAGCCCAGCGATTCAATCACGAATACATCGGGACCGAGCACATCCTGTTGGGCTTGGTGAAAGAAGGCAGCGGCGTCGGCGCCACGGTTCTCAAGAACCTGGACGTGGACATCAAGAAGCTCCGCCTGGAGGTGGAGAAACTGGTCAAGAGCGGCCCGGACATGGTCACGATGGGCAAGCTCCCCCAGACGCCGCGAGCCAAGAAAGTCATCGAGTACGCCATCGAGGAGGCGCGGGCCCTCAACCATAACTATGTCGGCACCGAGCACATCCTGCTGGGCCTGCTTCGCGAGAGCGAAGGGATCGCGGCCCAGGTGCTGATGAACCTGGGGCTCAAGCTCGAAGACGTCCGCCAGGAGGTCCTCAACCTGCTCGGGGCCGGCGTCGAAGACGCGCCGAACGATCTCGGGCTCAAGATGCCGCCGGGGGCAGCAGGTCGCAAGACCAAGAGCAAGACCCCCGCTCTGGACAGCTTCGGCCGGGACCTGACCCAACTCGCGATCAACAACGAGCTGGACCCGGTGATCGGACGGGCAAGAGAGATCGAGCGACTGATCCAGATCCTGTGCCGGCGTACGAAGAACAACCCCGTCCTGCTGGGCGAAGCCGGCGTCGGCAAGACCGCCATCGTCGAGGGACTCAGTCAGCAGATCATCAATAGGCAGGTCCCCGAGATCCTCAAGGAGAAACGCATCGTCGTGCTCGACCTGGCGATGATGGTCGCCGGGACGAAGTACCGAGGGCAGTTCGAGGAGCGGATCAAGGCGGTCATCAACGAGGTCCGTCGCGCCACGAACGTCATCCTGTTCGTGGACGAACTGCACACGCTCGTCGGCGCAGGCGGCGCCGAGGGCGCCATCGACGCGTCGAACGTCCTGAAGCCGGCGCTGGCCCGAGGCGAGGTCCAGTGCATCGGCGCCACGACGCTCGACGAGTACCGCAAGTATATCGAGAAAGACGGCGCCCTGGAGCGCCGGTTCCAGACGATCATCGTCGAGCCGCCCTCCAAGGACGAGACCTTCGAGATCCTCCGCGGCTTGCAGGATCGCTACGAGGCGCACCATCGAGTGCGATTCACGAACGAGGCCCTCTTCCAGGCGGTCGAGCTCTCGACCCGATACATCACCGGCCGGTGCCTGCCGGACAAGGCCATCGACGTGATGGACGAGGCAGGCGCCCGTGTTCGGCTCAAGAACATGACGCCCCCGCCGGACCTGACCAAGATCGAATCGCGAATCGAGGAGCTGCAACGCGAGAAGGACGAAGCCGTCCGCAACGCCGATTACGAGCGTGCGGCATCCCTGAGGGACGAGGCCCAGCAGCTCATCGAGGAGAAGACCCAACTCCAGAAGAGCTGGTACGAGCAGAACAAGGAAACCACCGGCGTCGTCGATACCGAGATCATCGCCGAGGTGGTCAGCAATATCACAGGCGTGCCGCTGACGAAGCTCGAGAAGAAAGAGACCCAGCGGCTGCTGGAGCTCGAAAACGAGCTGCACAAGACCGTCGTCTCCCAGCACGACGCAATCACCGCGGTCGCCAAGGCGGTGCGCCGAAGCCGCAGCGGCATGAAGGACCCGAACCGCCCGATGGGCTGCTTCATCTTCCTCGGACCCAGCGGCGTCGGCAAGACCCTGCTGGCCCAGGCGCTGGCCGAGTTCATGTTCAACGACCGCAACGCGCTGGTCCGCCTGGATATGAGCGAGTTCATGGAGAAGCACAACGTCAGCCGGCTCGTCGGCGCCCCTCCGGGCTACGTCGGCTACGAAGAAGGCGGCCAGCTCACTGAGCGCATCCGCCGGCGGCCCTACGCGGTCCTGCTGCTCGACGAAATCGAGAAGGCCCATCCGGACGTCTACAACATGCTGTTGCAGATCATGGACGAAGGCCGCCTGACGGACAGCTTCGGACGCAGCATCGACTTCAAGAACGTCGTGCTCATCATGACCAGCAACATCGGCGCCGAACTGATCAAGAACCAGGGCGGATTCGGCTTCGGCAAGAAGTCGCCCGAGCACAGCTACGAGAAGATGAAGGACATCCTGTCGAAGGAAGTGGAGCGTCACTTCCGGCCGGAGTTCCTCAACCGCGTCGATGACACGATCGTCTTCCACCCGCTCAATCGCGACGACCTCCAAACCATCGTCGATTACGAACTGAACAAAGTCTTCAAGCGGCTCACCGAGCACGGGCTCAAGCTCGAACTGACGCCCGCGACGCGGGAGTTCCTCATCGACAAAGGGTACAATCCGGAATTCGGAGCCAGACCGCTGCGTCGGGCGATCGAGCACTACATCGAGGACCCGCTTTCCGAGGCGGTCCTGGCCGGCCAGTTCAAGGGCAAGAACCGCGTCAAGATCGACGTCCAGGACGAAGAGCATCTGAAGTTCGACGGCGAGGAGATCAAGGAACCGGAGAAGACCGCGAAGGAAGCCGTGCCGTCCACGTAGCCGAGCGGGCTGTTCGACTCCTGTGAGAAATCGAAAGGCCGTGCGCCTTTGAACGGATGCACGGCCTTCTCTGTTTCGTCACTGCCGGGGAACGAGCTTCCCTTCACGATAAACATACGGGATCTTCCGGTCTTCGACCGTGATCCGCAGGACCGTGATGTCCGGCTTGTCGTCCGGCAGCCCGAGGGCTTCGACCTCGAACTGCTCGTCGGGGATCGGCTCATTGACCCGGATGTCCTTCAGAGCCACCTTGCTCCAGGTCTCGACCTTGGGCGGGTCCCCCGGCTGGTTCGGCTCTGCGCAGCACGTTTCCTCGACGGCCACAGGATACCAGACCTCCGAGGCAATCTGCTCCACACGCATCTTCTGGCGAGATACCGGCGCCTCCCCCATCGCGTTGAAAACGTACTCCGTGGCCAGGAATCCCCTCTGGGGGTCGATCACCCAGACCACGTCCGGCTTCTGGGCATCAGGCGGATAGAGCCGCCGGATCTCGTATAGGCGATGGCCGTCCTATTTGAGGTACACCCGGTTGCCCTCGACGCGCAGCCGGCCCTCGATGAACAGCTTGATCGCCTCGGGAAACGCGAGGCACTCCTGCTCGAAGACCCTCGCGGCCAGCGCGTCCGGCGTGTCGTCGTCCAGCACGGGACAGGTCCGCTGCACGATGATCGGACCCCGGTCGTACTCGTTGGTGCAGAAGTGTACGGTGCAGCCGCTGACCTTGCAGCCGGCGGCCAGGACCGCTTCATGGACGTGATGGCCCCACATGCCCTGGCCGCCGAAACTCGGCAGCAGCGCCGGGTGGATGTTCATCACGCAGTTCTCGTATCGCGGCGGGATCTTCCACAGGCATAGCCAGCCACCCTGGATGACCAGATCGACGCCGGCAGCCGTAAGTTCCTCTTCGAGACGAGCGCTGAATGCATCGATGTCCGGGAAGTCCTTCCTGCGGACGATCTTCACGGGAAATCCCGCGCTGCGAGCCCGCTCGACGCCCGCGACGGTCGAGAGGGAGCTGATGACCACGGCGACTTGGGCATTCAGTTCCCCTCGCTGGATGCACTCCTGGATGTTCAGGACGGTCCGCCCCCCGCCGCTGATCAGGACGCCAAGGCGCAGCACCTTACGGCTGGAATCGTCAAGGGCGTTCATAGTGGTACCGTGAGGCGTTTCCGCAGCACGGCCGTCCCGGCCGTGAGTAGCACGGGCATCTTGCCCGTGGCAATGCAGAGAGGGGGCGCCCTTGATACTCACGGGCAAGATGCCCGTGCTACGATTCCCTTCCTCGATATCGTGGCCCGCGTCCAATGCTTGGTTTACAAGCCGATCGGCCTCTTTGTTCTTGTCTCGCGTGACGTGCACCACCCGGCAGCTCCCGAATCCCCGACGCAGCTCGCTGACCTGCTCGAACAGCGGGCGGATCAGGTCGCTCTTGACCTTGTATGCCCCCTGGAGCTGGCGGACCATCAGCTCGCTGTCCGTATAGACCGTCACCTCCGCGGCGCCGAGGTCATTGGCAGCCTCCAGGGCTCGGATCAAGGCGGTGTACTCGGCGACGTTGTTGGTTGCCTCGCCGAGAAAAAAGGCTTTGGCAAGCCGTCGCTTGCCGGTGTCATCAGCAAGCACGAATCCTGCCGCCGCCGGTCCCGGGTTTCCCCGGCTGCCGCCGTCGGTGTGCACGACCACTTTCATACTTGCATCTGGGCGTTGGTGAGAACCAGGATTCTCGTGCAGTTCGGGCAGCGGATGAGTTCGTCGCGGGTCATCAGCAGGTTGACGCTCTCGATGGTGATGCCCATGAAGCAGCCGCCGCAACTATAGGCGGCATTGCGGCCCTCCTGCTCCTCGACCTGAGCGACGGCTTCCCCGTCGTACGTCTCCGCCACACGCTTGAAGACTTTCAGCGGTTCCGGCGGGATCTCCTTGGCTACCGTGTTCCACTCCGCCTGGATCTTGGCGATCTCGGCTTCATGCTCCACCGCCGAAGCATCCGTCGTCTTTCGCGTCTGCTCGAGCTGCTGTTTCTGCGCCTCGATCTGTTTGCGGATGGTCTCGCATTCCGCTTCATCCGCCTCGACGGCCTTCATCAACTCCAGGATCTGGGTCTCCAGCTTGGAATTGTCGGCCCGTGTCGTGTTCAACTGCGTCAGAACAGCCGCGTACTCCTTGTTGCTCTTGGCGGTGTTCAGCGCAGCCCGGAGCTTGCTGACCTCCTCGTCCCTGACCTTGAGCTCCAGCTCCAGCCGGCTCGACTGCACCTTCGTCAGTTGCAGTTCCTCTTTCTTGGCTTCGAGCGAGTTCTGCAGGCTTCGAACCTGATTCTCCTGAATGATGACGTTTCTTCTGCTACGGGAAAGCTTGGCCTTAGCAGCCCGCAGACGATTCTCCACACTCTGAAGCTTGATCAGGCCATGTAATATGGGTCCCATGTATTCTCCTCATGGAGCGGATCGGCGAACCCTTGTCGCCCCACCCGGTTCCATAATCCTGAACCGCATATTATCGGGGGCTATGCCACTATCCGCAACAAAAAATCGCATGCGGTCCGCATATATTTTCCACGACACGGCCCCGTCTCCAGGGTCGCGTGCCTGTGCCGTAGACGATCCCCGCGGAATCTGCTACATCTATGATTATGAAAGACTTGCTCAGACAACTGATACGGGCGGACTCGACGCCGGGCAAAGGCGAAGCGATGGCCGCGGAAGTCGTCGCGACGTACTTCAGACGACGCGGGATCGACTGCCGTCTCGACCAGTGGGACGGGAACCGAAGCAACGTGATCGCCCACGTCAAGACGGCGGGCGAGCGACCGGCCCTGCTGTTCGTCTGTCATCTCGACGTGGTCGGTCCCGGTGAAGAGGACTGGGAGCACCCGCCGTTCGCGGCCGTGGAAGAGAACGGCCGAATCTACGGCCGGGGAACCGCCGACATGAAGGGCGGCATCGCGGTGGCCGCTGCGGCGATCTGCGACGTGGTCCGGTCCCAGACCCCTCTGCGGGGCGACATCGTCTTCGCCGCCACCGCCGGCGAGGAGACCGACAGCGCGGGGGTCCTGCGATTCATGCAGGACCGCGACGGGCTGCCTCCGCTGGCCGGCATCGTCGTGCCCGAGCCGACCGACTTCGCTGTCGTGACCGCCCATCGCGGCCTGTTCTGGCTCAAGATCACCACGAAGGGCAAGGCGGTCCACGGCTCCATGCCTGAGCGCGGCGTCAACGCCATCGGCTCGATGAAACGGGTGCTCGACGAGCTGGAACGATACCACATCCAGGCCGAGCCACATCCGTTGCTGGGCAACTGCTCGATGAGCATCAACATGATCTCGGGCGGCGAGGCCATGAACATCGTGCCCGACCGCTGCACCCTTGGCGTGGACATCCGCACGCTCCCGGGACAGGACCACGAGGCAATCCGCTACGACTTCGAGCAATTGCTCGCCCGGCTCAAGACCGGCGTTCCTCAGTTCGACGCGGAGCTGACTATCGACCGCTCCGCCGCCGCGATCGAGACCAATCCTGACTGCGAATTCGTCAAGAGGTTCTGCTCGGCGATCGGCGTCGATCTGACCAACGTGGTGGGCTTCACCACCGACGCGTCCCACTTGGCGCCGCTCGGAGCCCCCATCGTGATCTGCGGACCCGGAAAACCCAAGATGTGCCATCAAGTCGACGAGCACATCGAGGTCGGGGACCTCCGCACCGGCGTGGAGCAATTCAGCAACGTGATCCGCGCATTCCTGACCTGATCGCAGAAAATGTGATGGTTCTTTCGATTCTCGTCGATATTGGGACTTGACATCCACAGTCGGGTTCTGTAGGATGGCAGTGTATCGGTTATTTTCTGCGGGTTTTTCTCATGGTTCGATTCAAGGACAACAGGCATAAGCACTCGACGCGTCACGCTGTGATGACGCAGATTCTGTGCCTGCACGCCGCCGCCAGTTGCGCTGCCATCGTAAAGGTAGCCTCGGCAAAGGAGGCAGCTCCCTAAAAGGACCACGTAACCAGCCGTGATATCCAAAAAGCCTTTCAGGGAGCATGAGACCCTGAAAGGCTTTTTTTATTCCCACCGGACCAGCAAAGCGATGGGCTTTGCGAGGATGTGGGAGGTATGCTCTATGACGAGGAACGAAGCAGTGAACATGAACGAAGATCGCCTGAATGGCTCGGCGGAGGCCGCGAGTAGGCCCGCATGGCAGTACGACGAGATGAAACCGAGCGGCGTGAACTACAACGACGCCTGCCTCGCCGAGAACTACGACACGCGCCACACGCAGTTCCGAGACTACAGGCGCGAGGCCGAACAGATCATGACGGCGCTTGGGTTGGGCGCGTCGGCCACGGTGATCGACATGGGCTGCGGGACCGGCGCGTTCGCCCTCCACGCAGCCCGGCGCTACCGCAAGGTCCACGCAGTGGATGTCTCGCAGGCGATGTTGGATCTCGCCTGCGCGAAGGCCCAGGAGGCCCAATTGACCAACATCGAATTCCATCGCGGCGGCTTCCTGACCTACGAGCATCGGGCCGAGCCCGCGGACGGCATCGTGTCCACGGTGGCCTTGCACCACTTGCCCGACTTCTGGAAATGCGTCGGCCTGCACCGCTTGGCACAGATGCTCAAGCCGGGAGGTCGTCTCTACCTCTTCGACGTCGTATTCTCCTTTGAAATCGAGCGATACGAAACCGCCATCGCACAGTTCATCAGCACGATGAGCGAGAGCATGGGTCCAACCGGGCGGGCCGAACCCGAGACGCACGTGTGCGACGAGTACAGCACATGCCACTGGATCATGGAGGGCATGTTGGAGAGAGCGGGCCTCAAGATCGATACCATCACCTACATGAACGAATTTCTTGCGGGGTACCTATGTACGAAGAAAACAGACTGAATGCCGATCCCGTCCTTGACCGACGCGGTGCGACCGCTACGCTGATCCGAGAACGCCTGTCTCGCGAGGGTGCGTGGGCCGGACAGAACGGGGAACAGACCATGACCAGACGAAATCAGCCGGCGATTCGCACGTTCCGCGGAAGCGACTTGTTCGCCGTCAAGTCCCTGGTGCACCGGACCATCGCGGTCTGCTATCCGGGCCACTATTGCATGGAGGCGGTCCGGTTCTTCGCCAACTACCACGACGAACAGGCGATTCTGCGGGACGCAGTGGACGGCTGCGTGCTCGTGCTGGATAAGTCCGGACGGATCTTTGGAACCGGCACGCTGGTCGGCGACGAAATCAAGCGGGTCTTCGTGGAGCCCGGCCTGCAAAGGCACGGCCTGGGCCGGCTCATCATGCGACAGCTTGAGGAGAAAGCCGCAGCTCACGGCACCGCGACCGTCCGGCTCGATGCCTCGCTGCCCGCCAAAGCGTTCTACGACAGCCTCGGGTACGTCACCGTCGAGCCCGCGTTCCTCCGCTTGGAGAACGGCCGGCGTCTGGACTTCTTCAGAATGCAGAAACTGCTGGAGAAGACGCCATGAGTTCGTTGTATGCATCGAGGATGGGGACGATCCCCAGATCTTTCGTCCGCGAGATCCTAAAGGTGACACAGAACTCGGAGATCATCTCATTTGCAGGCGGGTTGCCGAATCCACGGCTCTTCCCCGTGCAGGAAATCGCCGAGGCCGCCGCGAACGCTCTGGCCGGAACCGACGGATCATCGCTCCAGTACGGCCCGACCGAGGGCTACGCCCCTCTGCGGGAGTATATTGCCCAGCGATACCGCCAGAACGGGGGACTGAATGTGACCGCCGACGAGATTCTGATCACCAACGGCTCCCAGCAGGGTCTGGACCTGATCGGCAAGGCATTTATCAACAGGCAAGACGCGATTGCGATCGAGCGGCCCGCTTATCTGGGCGCGATCCAGGCGTTTGCGGCCTACGAGCCGCAGTTCCACGCCGTGCCTCTGCTTGAGGACGGTGTGGACATCGGCCAACTGACCAAGGTCCTGCAAACATACCCCGTCAAGTTCTTTCACACAGTAATCAATTTCCAGAACCCGTCGGGCATCAGCTACTCCGAAGGCAAACGGGCCGCGTTGGCGGATGTTCTCAGGCGATACGATGCGCTCGTCATCGAGGACGATCCATACAAAGAGCTGCGTTTCGAAGGCGAGGCAAAACCTTCGATGCGGCGATGGCTAGGCAGTCGGGCCGTGCTGTTGGGATCGTTCTCGAAGATCGTGGCGCCGGGACTTCGCATGGGCTGGGTCTGCGCCGCACGCACAATCCTGGAGAAACTCATCATAGCCAAGCAGGCCAGTGACCTGCATTCGAATTCGTTTTGCCAGCGGATACTCCATCAGTATCTGGTCCGCCACGACATCGACCAGCACATCGCGACGCTGCGAGCAGCGTACAAGCGGCAGAAGGACACCATGTTGGCAGCCATCGAGGCACACTTCCCCGCCGAGGTCCACGTCACCCGCCCCGAGGGGGGCATGTTCGTGTGGGCCACCCTGCCGCCGCGACTGTCCGCGATGGAACTGTTCGAGCATGCCGCCCGAGAGAAAGTCGTCTTCGTTCCGGGCACACCTTTCTTCGTCGACGGCGGCGGCGAGCACAACATGAGATTGAACTTCTCGAACGCCGATGAGGCCAAGATCGAGGAAGGAATCGCCCGACTGGGTCGGACCATCACGACGCGGTTGAATCGCACAGGAGGATCGCCGTGGAAGGACTGACATTCTACATTGTGGATGTGTTCGCCGAACGGAAGTACGCCGGGAACCAGTTGGCCGTGATCCGCAACGCCCGGGGACTGGCAAGCGACGAGATGCAGAGAATCGCCAGGGAAATGGGGTTCTCCGAGACCTCGTTCATCCTCTCGGACACCCCTCGCGACGGCGGGTACGATGTGCGGATCTTCACGCCCGGCGCCGAGGTGCCCTTCGCGGGGCACCCGACGCTCGGGACTGCGTACGTCATTCGGGAGGAGATCATCGGCGCCGCCGTGAACTGCGTGCACCTGAATCTCCAGGTGGGACAGATCCCCGTCGCCTTCGAGCCGCAGGCTGGCGGCGACATCCCCTGGATGACCCCGAAGGAGGCGACCTTTCACGAGGCGTTCTCCCCCCAGGAGATTGCCCCCCTGTTGGGACTTGTGCCGGGGGACGTCGACGAGGGCTTTCCCATCCAGACGGTCTCCACGGGTCTGCCGTTCGTGTTCGTCCCGTTGCGCGGCCTGGACGCTGTCAGGCGGGCCGCGGTCGTCAAGGACCCATGGCTCGAATGGGTCAAGGATCGCCAGGCGAAGATGGTGTTTCTCTTCTGTCGCCAGACGGTCGAGCCGCAGAACCACGTCCACGCGAGGATGTTTGCCGACTACTACGGAATCGTGGAAGACCCCGCCACCGGCAGCGCGAACAGTTGCCTGGCCGCCTATCTCATCAGGCATCGTTACTTCGGCACAGACCGAGTCAAGGTCCAAGTCGAACAGGGTTACGAGATCGGCCGGCCCTCGCGGCTGTACCTCCGAGCGCACGACACGGGCGACAAGATCCACGTCGAGGTCGGCGGACGAGTGTTTTCTGTCGCGAAAGGGAGTTTGCTATGACCCTCGAAGAAACGATCAAGAGCCTGGCGTACGATCTCGGCGCCGACCTGTGCGGCGGCATTGCGCCGGTCGAGCGGTTCCGCGATGCCTCCTGGGGCCCGACGAGCTCTGGCGGCAACCGCACTCCCGGTTGTCATGCTGAACGAAGTGAAGCATCCGGGCCATGAACGCGAACGTGGTCTGTTCTTTTGCGCGGCCCAGATCCTTCGCCATCGCTCAGGATGACACCATGCCGCCAGATCTCCACGCCCCATTGAATTGCGTTCGGCCGGAAGCCGGGCGACGCACCGCCCTGTCCTGGCTCAGCCACCCGTTGAAGAAGGCCTGTGGATCGGGTATAAGCGTGTGCGAATGAGCAGAGTTTGATGGCATTGGAGTTTCGATGGCTGCACATTTCAAGAAGTATCACGGGCTGGGCAACGATTATCTGGTGGTCGATCCGAGCGTCTTTGACGTCGCGATGACGCAGGTGAATATCCGTCTGATCTGCGACCGCAACTTCGGCGTCGGCTCAGACGGGATTCTGTATGGTCCGACATTCGACGGCGACCTGCCGGTGCTGCGGATCTTCAACCCCGACGGCAGCGAAGCGGAAAAGAGCGGCAACGGCCTGCGGATCTTCGCCAAGTACCTCTTCGAGAAGCGGTACGTCCGCTCGAAGAGCTTCAAGATCAAAACGCTCGGCGGCATCGTGGATGTCCAGGTCCAGGACAAGACCGCCAACCTGATCCGCATCAACATGGGCAAGGTGACGTTCACCAGCAACGAGATTCCCGTGGCGGGCGAGCCGCGGCAGGTCGTGAACGAACCGCTCGACATCGATGGCGTCACGCACAACGTGACGTGCCTCTCCATCGGCAATCCGCACTGTGTGATCCCGATGCCGGCAGTGAGCGAGGCGACGGCTCGCATGCTCGGGCCTCACGTCGAGAACCACAAGATGTTCCCAAACCGGATCAACATGCAGATCGTGCGGGTGATCAACCGGGCCAATATCGACGTGCGGATCTGGGAACGCGGCGCGGGCTACACGCTGGCCTCGGGCAGCAGCTCGTGCGCCGCGGCCGCGGCCTCCCACAGACTCGGCCTCGTGGACAACGGCGTCACCGTCCACATGCCCGGCGGCACGCTCCACATCGAGATCGCCGACGACGGCCAAATCCACATGACCGGGCCGGTCGAAGGGACCTTCGAGGGCCGCTTCCACTCCGACCTGTTGAGTAGAATCCAAAATCCCGAGGTCTAAATCCGAAATCCGAAGCACGAAATCCGAAACAAGCACGAATGACCCAAACCCCGAACCCAAAACGGACCATTCGGCGGGCGACAGCGTTTCGGTCATTTGAGCTTCGTGCTTTGGATTTGTTTCGAGTTTCGGGTTTCGTGCTTCGAATTTGTCATGGTCGTGTCACAGGAAACCCATAGATGAGTGGAACGACATGGCCTCGACTCAGACCCGCGACGAACGCCGATTGTGAGCCGGTGAGGAATCTCGTCTTCACGGTGCTGGGCGAGTACGGCTTGAAGCCCGACCCCGGATGCACCGACGCGGACCTCGATGACATCGAGCAGTCGTATCTCTCGCGAGGCGGCGTATTCTGCGTGTTGGAAGACGAGAACAACTCCATCGTCGGCTCCTACGGCTTATACCCGACGGAGCCGGGCGTCTGCGAGTTGCGGAAGATGTACCTGCGGCGGGACTGTCGAGGCAAAGGCCTCGGCCGACGTCTGCTGGAGGACGCTCTGGCCAACGCAAGGCAGTTGGGCTTTCGGCGAGTCACGCTCGAAACCGCCTCCGTCCTGAAGGAAGCCATCCGCCTCTACGAACGCTACGGCTTCCGGCCCTGCAAGGCCAAGCATCTGTCGTGCCGCTGCGATCAGGCTTGCGCACTAGACCTTCCCTGACCGCGAATCCGCTCACCCAGAGGCCTTGGGTCGGCGGGATCAAGATCGGGCTGGGGATGAGACGCGGGTTTGAGCAGGTCTTCACGCGAGACGATCCCGCCGGAGATGAGCATCTTGAATCCCTCCTCGACCGTCAGGCTCGTGACGAAGACCCCTTCGACGGGTATGAGTTGCAGGAAACCCGTCGTCGGGTTCGGCGTCGTCGGGATCAGGACCTTCGCATACCGGCGGCCCGCCGCGTCATCCACATGCCCCGTCAGAAAGCCGATGGCCTTGAGGCCCGGCGAGGGGAAGTCCACAACGACTACTGACTTGAACGCGGCCCCCTGCGGCTGGGACAGCGCCTCCATCACCTGCTTGGTGGCCGAGTAGACGCCGCGAGCCAGGGGAATCCTCAGCCAGATGGCCTCCCACGCCGCGATCAGTCGCCGGCCGATGAGGTGCTGGCCAAGCCCGCCGATGAAGTACAGCAGCACGAGCAACAACAGGATGGCCAGGAAGGAGACATAAAAGTCGGATCGCTCCTGGCCCTCGGGCAGCGACTGAATCCAATGCTGCTCCTCCATCTGTCTGAGGGCATAGGTGACAACCGGCCGAAGCAAACCCGCGCCCAGACGAAACAGCCATCCCACAGCGAGAACCGTGACTCCCAGCGGCACGAGGACCAGCATTCCCGATCCCAGTCGGCGGGCGAGCCATTTCTTGGATGTCACCCAGATCCTGGATTTGCCCACAATCGTCCCAATTCCTTTCTGCACAGGCCGGCTCCATCCTGAAGCCCCTCGTTTTGTATCAGAGACGAGCGGTTCCCCGTCGAGGTACGGCTGGCGAAGCCATTCTATGTGACGCCCCTCGGGATCGCAAGGGCGAGGCCGCACAGGGAGATCGAGTCCCAACCATAGAACAAGGGCCCCGGAGTTGGGTACCGGGGCCCCTGCTGTGATCTCCGTCGATGGCCGTCATGGACGGCATGCGATCGCTACTTCGCCAGACAGATCGTGTCGACGTACATCCGGCCCTTGCCGCCCGCACTCGGATTCTCGCTGTCCCCCAGACCGATGAACAGCTTCTTGACGCGAGTCTTGCTCACGTTCGCGAAGTCCGCCAGCGGGATCTGCCACTCGACCCACTTCGTCCTCGTCGCAATCGCTCCGTCCGGATGCGTCACCAACGCGGTCTTGTTCGAGGAATCCGTGATCCCGACGTACAGCGGGACTACCGCGTTGCCCCTCTTGCCCCGGATGTAGAGGATCAGCGTACCGGCGCCATCCACGGCCCAGTCCTGCGCCGTGTCGAACTCGTGCTCGGCCTCACTGTAGTACGGCTCATCCACGTTGTTGTAGTCGAGCGGCATCGCCTGGTTGACATCGTGGACGATGGTCAACTCCGCAAAAGGCGATTCCCAGTTCCCGACGGTCGCGCCGGTGCCATTGGCGTATCCGTCGAGCCAGGAGTCGAAGATCCGGTTGTCGTCGTCGTTGTAGCTCTCGAAGTCCTCGATGGGCAGGACAGTAGAAAAGCTCCAGACCGGTCCCGCCAGGACCGCGTTGCCCGCTTTGTTCTCATCGACCCGCCAGTAGTAGGTCGCCAGGGCGTCGAGGGTCCCCGGGTCGAAGGTGGTCGCCGCCGCATCGAATAGACCCTGGTCCACATCCGCGGTCCCTGCGGCCACCGCGTCGGCGTCGCCGCCGAAGTACAGATGGTGCTTGAGGGCTCCCTTGCCCGCATACCAGGTGAGTGGCGAGGTGAGCTGGGCGTTGTTGGCCCCGTCCGCGGGCGTCGGATAGTACGCAGCCTCCGCCTGGGCCACGAAGGTCCAGACGTCACCCGTGTGGATCGTCCCGCTCGCATCCACCTCATCTACTCGCCAGTAGTACGTCGCGCCGGCGGCCAGCCCCGCGACATGATAGTAGAAGACCTTGGTTTGCCTGGACGCAACGCAATCGGCCTCCGTCAGATTGGGATCGGCGCCCAGATACACGTTGTGCTGGACCGCTCCATCGCCCTTGGTCCACTGGAGCAGCGCCGTCGCGACGCCGATCAGCCCGTCGGCGGGATTGGGACTCTCTGCCTTCCCGAGATCGGGCGTCTCGCCCACATACAGGGTGGCGACATGGCTGTCCGTCAAGGCCCGGCTGTAAAGGCGGACTTCGTCGATCAACCCACTGTAATAGCGGGAATCGAGCGTGTTGGCGCCAATAGCGAGCTGGGAATTCGCGTTCAGGACGCTGGTGTTCGAGTGGGACGCTTTGTTGTCGAACGCGCCGTTGACGTAGACGTTGAGCGTCTTGGCAGTCGTGTTTCGCACCGCCGCGATGTGCATCCACTCGCCCGTGACAACGTCCTCGTTGGAGACGACGGATGCATCCGGGTTGCCCGCAAACAGCGACAGCTTCGTACCCAAGACCCCAACCACGAAGTCATTGGCGACTCCTGCCACATCGGACCAGAACAGGCCGCTGCCTTCATAAGCATGGGTACCCGCCGGACCGGCGATGTCCGTCTTGATCCAGGCGGTGATGGCGAAGCTGTCCTGAATCACACGATTCAACAGGACGTAGGAATCCGAGCCGTTAAACGCGAAACACTTGCCAAGATACCCGGCGTCGTCGAGCGTGACGCCGCCGTTGATGGTGCCGTTGTTCCCGTTGCCCGACAAGTCCTCGACCGTCGTGCCGAGCGTATCGAACGAGTAGTGAACAACCG
This sequence comes from Phycisphaerae bacterium, assembly GCA_017993835.1. Classification (GTDB taxonomy): domain Bacteria; phylum Planctomycetota; class Phycisphaerae; order Sedimentisphaerales; family Anaerobacaceae; genus PLanc-01. The sequence continues at coordinate 40,365 of JAGOLX010000036.1, read as the reverse complement.
GCTGGGACGCGGTCGCGAGGCTGATGAAACCGCCAACACAAAGCACTGTGCCGATGCAGGCTAATACGGTTCGTGTGCGCATGGATTAACCTCCTTCAGATCTGATATTCGGTTCCGCTTCTCCACTACCCTCAGTTGTCCCGACAGCCATGACCCTCCTTTCCAACCGCCCGGCTCTCGCCGGCTGGTATCCGCTCGCGACCACAGCACCGCCAAGAGTCCTGAGCCTACGATCATCGACCCTTTCCATCGCATCTCCAAAGAGCAGGAGACACCGGAATCATTATACCAGGAGAAGCCCGGCCCACAAAGATCAGAAGACCAGGACCATCGCAACAGAATGCGGGCCCCAGACAGCCACGGAATACACAACTAATCTAACATCCTGTAGAAAAAAGAGTTACATCACATCCGCGTCAACCTCGCTGCCACAGGCATTGTCTACGCCGCTGGGCATGGAACCCATCGCGATGTCGCGGATTGGGCAGACGGAACTCGGATCTGGCAGGCGGCGAGGGACCCCGGAGGCGATGGTTGTATCCGGGGTCCCCCAACCTCCGTCAGGCGTTATCGATCTCCCGCCAGATAGCGCACCTCTGCTTCGGACAACACGCGGTTGTAGATCCGGAAGTCGTCCAAGGAGCCGAGGAAGTACGAATCCGCCGTATACTGCGACCGGCCCAGCCAGTTCTGGGTCGTGGCGCCCATGTCCTTGGGCAACACGGTCGTCGGACCCGAGACAACGAGTTCGCCGTCGAGGTACAGGCTCAGCGTCATGGTCGCACTGTCGATGACAGCCGCCACATGGTGCCAGTTCTCCGTCATGACGCCCGGGCTGTTCACGATCTGCTCCCCGACCGTCGCGGTGCGGATGGCAAACCGCATGGTGCCGCTGGTGCCCTGACGCGGGCACAGGAACATGTAGGCCGACGTGCCCGAGCCGAAGTCGAAGATCCGTTGCCAGGAACCGCTGCCGCCGCCGAAGTTGACGTGCGTGGCGACCGTGGTATCCGTCATCGTGGCAATCGCCGGACCGATGGGCAGATCCACATACGTGTTGATCGCGTTGAAAACGAGCGCCTGGCCGGAATAGCCGGTCTCGTAGAGGCCGTCCCCTTCGAGCACGCCATGGTAGTTCTTGCCCGAGCTATCCTGGATGTTGCCGTCCATCGTGTACAAGGCCACCAGACCGGCAGTACCCGGATCGACGGGGACAATCGGCTCGGGCGCCATGGCGTACAGGCGAAGGTCGTCGAAGAACATGGTGCCCTTGCCGCTGCCCTTGATACCGATGGTCAGGCTCTTCACACTCTTGAGACTGGCGCCGCTGCCGGCCAGGGGAATCGCCCACTGCTTCCACAAGCCTGTCGTGGCGGCGTCCGCCCCCTGCTCGTACGAGACCTCCGTGCTGTTGATCTTGACATAGAGCGACGCCGGGCTGTTGGTGATCTGGCCGCGGAAGTACAAAACGAGGGTCGTGATTCCATGCTGTGTCCAGTCCTGGGCCGAGTCGAAGGTGAGCTTGGCCTCGGAAATCGTGGCGTCGCCCGTGTTGTCATAGGCCATGGGCATGGACTGCTTACCGCGGTGGACGATGGTCTGCTCGGCGAAGGGCGCGTCGATGTATCCGACGATCGAGCCATTGGCGAGATCCTCGTAGCCATCGGTCCAGGACTCGTAGATCCGTGTGCCCAGATCGTCGGTATACCCTTCGAAATCGTCGACCACCCCGTATTCCAGCGTCGTGAGGCTCCAGACATCGCCTGCATAGGTTCCGGCATCGCCCGTCTCATCGACCTTCCAGTAGTACGTCGTCCCATAGTTCAGAGTTGGAGCGTAACCGTGGTCGGTCAGCGTCTCGCCTGCAACGAGGCCCCCGGCTACCGCGTTGGCGTCGGCACCGAGGTACACGGTGTGCGACGTCGCTCCACGACCGGGGCGCCAATCCATCTCCGGCTCAACGCTGACGGCTGTGGCACCGTCGGCCGGCTCGGGCCGGAACGCCCGCACCGGGACATGGTAGAAGCGTACCTCGCTCAGGCTGGCTGCCTTCGTGCTGCCCCATGTCTCGTTGATGGTCAGCTTCACGTACCTCGCAGCGACGGAGCCGAAGCGGATGATGATGTCGGTCGCGTAGCCGTCCAGGCCGGGCCCCTGGGTGAATTCGGGCACGTTCTCCAACGCAGTCCAGTTCTGGCCGTCGAGAGAGTACTCGACGGTGACGTCTTTGGCGCCGTAGTTCAGCAGGGACTCGATGTCCGAGTTGGCGTTCCATACCCACAGTTCATCCAACACATACTCCTTGTCGAAGGAGTACTGGATCCAGGCGGGCACGGACTTGACGATCCACATGTCCTTCATGACGCTTGAGTGTTGGTCCCCGTCGAGTCCGGAACCGTCGATGGTCTTGATCGCAGGGTAAGAGGACTCCTGGCCGGAGGCCGTCACCGTCAGGCCAGTGATCGGATAGGCATACAGTTCGGTGGTAAAGCTCCAGACATCACCATGGAAGACGGTGTAGTCGGGGGCCCCGTTTACTTCGTCGATCCTCCAGTAATAGGTCTGGCCAAATTCGAGCAGGCTCTCCGTGTCGAACTGGGTATCGGTCAGGCCCTGGCGGACCAGGACACCTCTCGGGTCGGACGCGCCGGCCTCGTTGACATCGTCGAAAACCGTTCCAAGGTACACATCATGCGTCGCGGCGTACGGTCCGGCCTTCCAGTTCAGAACCGCGTCGCGGATGACATCGGTCTGCTCGTCCTCAGGATCCGGCTTCGTGGCCGTCGGCTCGCCCGGCTTGGACACGAAGTTGTGCGCGATATCCGCAGGGCTCAAGACCCCATCGTGAATCCTCACCTCCGCAATGGACCCGGTGAAGTTGACATTGGTGAAGGCGCCGGCTCCGCTGTCGTTGCCCTGGGCCGCGACGCGAATGATGTTGGGTCCATAGGTGCTGAGCGTGAGGGCCTTGGAGGTGTTCTCCACCGCGTTGACGTAGATGCGAACCGTGGCGCCGTCGTAGGTATACACGAGATACCACCACGTGTCCGCCGCGGGAGCGGGAGCATGCACGCCCGCCCAGCCCATGTCGCCCGTGTCCCAGTGCGCCGCGGCGCCCCACGTACCGTGATTGCCGTAGTTGAAGGCCATGTTCGTAAGGGCGGGACCGCCGCGGTGGGCCCACGACACCATGGTTTCTTCCTCCACGAAATCGGAGCCGTTATACGCCCAGACCTCGATGGAACGCGTGCCTTTGCCATGGATGCCGGCGGGGGTCAGCGGCCCTTCGAAATAACAGGAGCCGTCGAACGTCACGGTCTTGCGACCGCCCACATCCTGGACGACAGGACTCCCCACCGCGGTGAAGTCCCCAAGCGTCCCATGGTTCTCCCAAGTGGTCGCTCCCGCGCCGTAGTCCAGATCGTCGGCCCGCAAATCCACGAGAAGCTCCTCGGCCACAATGACGCGGGCCAGCGCCGATCCCGACATCGCGAGCACCAAGCCGACCATCAATAGACATACGCACTTCTTGCACATCATGATCACACTCCTTCAAACAAGCTCCACTCGACTCTGGACTGGCTCTCGTGTGACGAACGATCCCGCCTGTGGCAGTCCCCCTTACTACCCAGATTGCCTTGGGATCGCGTGGCACGAATAACCGAGTTCACCCAATACAGGCTATTATACCAAGATAGGTAGGTCATAAGAAAGAAGGCAAGATAGGAAATTGGCATCTTCCCCATCCATGCAACTTCTCTCAGAAGAGGCATTTTTGCCCTGCGGACGAGTACAGGGGGTGCCTTCATCCTTCAGAACCCGCCACACCTCAGTGGAAGAGTGGCCGGCCAGATCGGGCCAGGATTCGCAGAACGCGGGCCGGGGACGGATGTGCGAACATCGCGGAACTATCACGAATAGGGCATGACGAATGCGGTTCTCGCTGGTCAGGGTGAATTGCCCCCTGCCAGCCCCGTCCAGTTCATCGCCGGAACAGGGTGGATCGCAGCAAGACGGACGGCTATTCAAGAAGACCAGGGAACGACTTCGACTCCTGCGATCCGATGAACCGTTTCGTGCGGACGCTCGAACCCCGCCGGCATCGTCACCTGCCTTTGGCCGAGGCCCCGCGCAGAGTGTACGGCAACTCCTGGACGAGCACGGAGTCCCGTTTGTGGGCCGGACGCAGGGGACTGTACACCTGCGGGGCGATCTGTTTGGGCTTTCCGGACTCGGACTGGCCGGCGTCGATCGTGTAGATGTTGTCCTTGTTGACGCCGCACGTCGGACGGGTCTGGAACGCCACGTGGGTGTCCAGGAACAGGACATTCTGGCCCTCGCGCTGGTGTGCGTCGGAATCGCCAATGCGGACCCCGTTGGGATCGTCGCCTTCGGATGCCTCCAGGAACCGGGCCCACCCGAGATTTGCGTCGTTGACCCGATTCGGGTCGATCCACGGATTGCGATCCGCCAGGACGGCCATGCCGGCGTCGTACGCCAGAGTCAGGCTGTCTTTGTGATCAAAGGACACATGATAGGAGTAGCTGCAATGCCGGCTCGGGTTGTTGCAGTCGTCGTACCGGCCGCCGAAATCCCAGGCGTCGATGAGTTCGAACCCACCAGGGAGCGTCTCCTTCACCTCGCTGAGACTGAACGCGCGAGTCTTCGGCTCGCTGGGGCACACGAAGATGCGGGAGTGGATCTCGGCGTACTTCACGAGCAGGTACAGACTGGACGTGGTGGTCGTCTTGCCGGTGGGGAACACCGTGCTGCCGCCCGTGCGATCGATGCTCATAGCGTAGGCCTGCTGCCGACTGTGAGCCATCCAATTGGGGATCCTCGGGACCCACTCGTTGACCTTGCCGCCCGCCATCGGCAGTTCATCCTCGTAGTCGTGGGAGTAGATCAACATGGCCTTGCCCAGCCCGGACAGGTTCGTGGCGCACGTTTGGCGAGATGCCACTGCGGCACCCATTTCCTTGACTGCCCCTGCGGTCATCACGACCAAGACAGCACAGAGCGAGGCCACCACAACATCCGATTTTGTATACGATCTTCTCATGATGAAACACCTCCTTTGACTTTCGGTATCCATGTGTCAACCTGCCCCTGGAATCAATCGATCACGATGTCTCCCAGGTCACAACTCCGGTCCGATGCAAGGTCTTGAACCTGCACACGGCGTGAACCTGCCATCACATTGGCGTTCTCGACAATAAGCTCCAGCGGAAGCCCAACGGGCACGCTCTCAAAGGAGAGACGCCCTTGTGCGTCGGTCTTTGCCCGAATCCCATCGGGCCAGTCCTGTCCGGCGTCCTGCCCCAGGCGAGCCGTCAATCCGACGTCGGCGTTGCTCCGGGGAGTCCCGTCTCTGCCCAGAACGCGAGCGCAAATCCGGCTCGTCCATTCCAGAACGATGGTCAGTCTGCTCGGCTGATTCTTCTTCGTCCAAAGGAACAGACGCTCCGTGCGACCTTTGGCATAGCCCACCAACTCATCGTCAGGATCGCGGCAAGGCACCATCAAGGCAAAATAGCCGTTGCGATCCGCAGACCCCTGCGCCCTGCCGATCTGAACGGATCCGCTCGCCGGTCGGGTGCTGGCATAGAGAAGACGACCCATCACAAGGGTGGTGCCCGGATTCCGCTGCTCCTCCCGCTGACGAATGACATCGATGACCTTCGCGAGAGAATCGGCGGCCGAGGAGCCCTGCCGAAGATCCGCGTTCCGGAGCAGCGACGGAACGATGGACAGATCGCCCATGTCGCTGAGACAGGCCGCAAGAACGGGAATCCTCGTGCCGTCGTCCTTTTCCACGAGGTCCAGAAGGCATTCGCGATCCCCAGCGTCACAACAACGCCGGATCAGTTGATCCTTCGACAGGGTCTCCACGCGGAGATCGCCCCAGAGGACCTGGCAAGACCGCTGGGGACTGCCCCAGTACATCAGGACCCGATGGGCGTCGCGGGCCGTCACTCGATCGCCGTAATAGGCAAACTCGGGGCTCGCCTCCACGACGCCGCGGAAGAAACTCGCCGCCCTCGTCAGCCTGTCATACCCATACTTGGCGACCGGCGTCGAGAGTCTCTCGATGGCCTTCTCGACCCCCGCCCGATCCCCGAACTTCTGGTGCAGGCTCGACAGATCCAGTGACCGCGCGGGATACACGCCGTCGGACAGTTGCGAGAACAGACGCAGGCCGTTGACGATTGTCGGTGTGTAGGCGTCGGGAATCTTGCGCTCGGATACGTAAGCTGGGAACTCCGCGTTGTACCGGAATCGGTCCTGTTTGGTCACGTGCCATGTGCCGGAACCCTTGTACAGAACCGACAGCTCGCGGCTCGCCAGGAGCATGGTCTCGTTGTCGAACCAGAGCTCGTTGTTCCATTGGGCGATGTCTTCCGAAGCTCCGTCGGGAATCCGGCTGTTTTGAACCCCCATCAGAACCCGGCCATCGACGGTCTTCGTCCCCAGCTCGACATAGTCGCTCCCAAGGAGCGACAATACCGCTTCTTTGGGCAGTTCCTCCGGCATCTCGAAGCCAAAGGACGAGGCGCGGGGTCCGCGTTCATACTCCTGTGTGGCCGGATAGGCCTTGATCCACTCGTTGCTGTCGGGCAGTTCGTAGAACACGCTGCTGGAATTGTGCTCACCGACGGCATGGCTTTCAATATACAGTCCCCGCTGGGCCGAGACGTACCATGTGTCGTCTGTCTGCACAATCTCTCCGGGCTGTCCGGGATCGGAACTCTTCTGGATTCTTGTCAGATGGAAGGTGTAGTTGCTGACCTTCCGCGCGTTCTCTATTGCGCGGGCCCAGACATTGCCGCGGTCCGCGTTGAAAAGGGGAATGCCAATCAGAACAGCGAGAATCACAACCGCCGCGATGGCCAGCCTGGTCGTCCACCTTCGCGGCGTTCGCTTCCACCCGCCGGTCGATTCTGCCTTTGGCTGCAAGTCTAGCAAGGCGTCGATCCGTCGATCCAGATCGTCGCTCGGTTGTGCTTGCAGGTGTTCGATCCACTTGTCCAGATTCTCCGGTCTCATGAGTCACCGTCCAACAAAGACCGCAACTTGTCTATACCGTAGCGGTAGCGGGCCTGGGCCGCGCCGACCGACACGTCTTGGCATTTCGCAATTGCTCTGAATCGCAGGCCGCCATAGTGGCGAAGCAGGACGACTTCCCGCTGCTCGTACGGCAGCTGTTCCAGTGCCCAAGGCAGTTTCTCGCGGTGTTCCGCCTGCATCGCCTGCCCATCGGGGGAAGGGACTGCCCGCAGACCCGTCCCATCGGTGTCTGCCTGCGAGAGGTCACTGCCTCGTCGGAGGCGATTCATATTGCGGGCCGTATTCGCCACCGCTCGAAGCAGGTAACCACGCAGATTGCTGGTGATCCGGATCGTGGCTCCACTCTGTACGAGTTTGGCGAAGACCTCATGAACTGCGTCCTCCGCCTGGGCCTTGTCAAAGAGCAGCGCCGTGGCCAAGGTGACGAGATCCACCCGATAACGAGCGTAGATTCGACGCAAGGCTTCGGAATCGCCCCGGTTGAACCGTCCTACGAGGATCTTGTCCTGCCACAATGAGTCGGCCAACTCAGTTCTCCTGCGAAACGACCGTTTCTCCCTACAGGACACAGTATCCGCACTTTTGATATGACGGATCGAGAGGAAAAGTGCCGCTCATGCCATGGTGCGCATCGCCCACCTTCGTGCCGGTCCGACCGGGACCGGCGGTTGTTCGGAAGACCTGCGGAAGAGCCCGAGCCTCCGCTCATTGCCTGGTCTTCGCAGGGGCATCGCGAAGAACGTACGGCAGTTCTTGGACGAGCACGGAGTCCCGTTTGTGGGCCGGCCGCAGGGGACTGTACACCTGCGGGGCGATCTGTTTGGGCTTTCCGGACTCGGACTGACCGGCGTCGATCGTGTAGATGTTGTCCTTGTTGACGCCGCACGTCGGACGGGTCTGGAATGCCACATGGGTGTCCAGGAACAGGACATTCTGACCCTCGCGTTGATGCGTGTCGGAATTCCCGATGCGGACCCGGTCGGGATCGCCGCCCTCGGATGCCTTCGTGAATCGCGCCCACCCGAGGCTTGCGTCGTTGACCCGGTTCGGATCGATCCAGGGATTGCGATCCGCCAGGATGGCCACGCCGGGGGCGTGGGTTATCGCCAGGGCATGTTGGTCAAACGGCATGTGATAAGAGTAGCTACAATGCCTGCTCGGATTGTTGCAGTCATCGTATCGCCCGCCGAAATCCCAGGCGTCGATGAGTTCGAACCCACCAGGGAGCGTCTCCTTCACCTCGCTGAGACTGAATGCACGAGTCTTCGCCTCGCTGGGGCACACGAACTTGCCAGGCGCGACCCCAACATACTTCACGAGCAGATAGAGACTGGATGTGATTGTGGTCTTGCCGGTGGGAGACACCGTGCTGCCGCCCGTGCGATCGATGCTCATGTCGAAGACCTTCTGCCGAGTCGGAGACATCCAGTTGGGGATCGTCGGGACCCACTCGTTGGCCAAGCCGCCCGCTTTGGGGAATTCATCCTCATAGTCATTGGCGTAGATGAGCATGGCCCTGCCCAAGTCAGCCAGGTTCTTTGCGCATGATCGGCGAAAGGCCTCTTCGGTGCCCATTTCACTGACCGCCCCTGCCGTCATCACAGCCACAACGGCACACAGCACGACCGTGACAACATCCGATTTCGTCCAGGACCCCCTCATAAGAGACCTCCTTTGAATCTCGATATCCATGCGTTACACTACGCGACCATCTCCCTTTTAGACGCACTATCCGCGCGCCTGTTACAGTGAGACACTGCACAAGGGTCAGTCGCAACTCGCATTGTCTTGTTTCGCTTTCCGCTCAGGGCAGGGAGAAGGCCTTCGAGACAGCGGATCGCGGGGCTCGGAAGATCGTGCCGTGGTGGGCGTCGCCCGGCAGGTCCAACTCCGCGGTCCTGTCCGTCCAGTTGATGAGGTCCTTCGAGGTGGCCAGGCTGTACCGACCGGTCCGCACGCGGTATCGGTCGAAGTAGAGCCGCCATTCGCCGCCCACCTTCATAATGGTCGGGCCTTCGACCCATTGATTCGATTGCAGCTTCGCCCCGGGACCGACAATCGGGTCGGACCAAGCCTTGGTCGGATCGGTCGGCGACTGGAATCGGGGCGGGAAGGGATTCGTCAGGTCCGCGGAGGCGGTTGCCAGGCGGATGTTTTTGCCCCCAGCCTCCGGGATCTGCTCGTTTTTGGCAGCCATGACCCAGCGGTCGTCCGAAGTGTCGGCTGTGCCCCGGTCGTCGAAGGCCATGCAGGCGTCGATCTCGCTGACCCCCGGCGAGAAGAAGACCCTGGCGTCGGCGAAATTCCTGAAGTCCGAGGTCCGCGAGATGAACGTGCGGTGATGGCGCGTGTCGGGTCGGATCTGGCGGTTCGGGTCTTTTTCCAAACCGCCCGAGTTGTGGCCACCGTCGCCTTCGAGCTTTGCGGTCGCGGAGGACCAGAGGATGACATAGTCCTTCCGCACCGGGTCCCAGTGGGCCTCCGGCGCCCACGTGTTCGCGGGCTGATCGTCGCTGGGCCAGTTCTTGAATGGCTCGACCCGGACCGGCTCGGACCAAGTCCTCAAATCGGGCGAAGTGGCCGCTCCGAAGCACGAGCCCGCCCAACTGGACGTCCAGACCATGCGAAAGAGCCCGTCGCGATAGACGATGGACGGGTCGCGGGTGAGGTTCTGCCCCTGCCATTGCGGCGGCGTGAGGACTGGTCGGCCTTCGTTGAGGTCCTTGAAGACCAAGCCATCCTCGCTGGCAGCCAGGAACACGCCGGTCTCGCCGTTGCCCTTGAAGTAGCTGAACAGAAAGACCGCGTCCTCGCCGCCGAGGGAGACCGGACTAACGGACAGGATCACAACAAGACCCGCATGGATGTAGTTTCTCATAACGCCATTCACCTCCGGCAAGATAGCTTCTCACATCGTCGCTCGACGCCCACAACAGAGACGTCCCTGTCCAGCGTCTCCGATCACTCTGCACGCCCATGGTACGCGAGAAGACCGCCATCCGCAATCCACTGGGTCTGGAGCATTGGACGGGCTCGGGTCCGCTCGAACATGCCGCGTACGTAGAGACTCATTTTCCAAAGTCTCCTCTTGCACCATTCTGGGCATATGCTCATAATAGCGACTTGCGGTTCGAAGATTGTGTTCTCGCTAACCAAGAAAGGGGGAACAGTATGCCTCGTGGAGATGGTACAGGTCCGATTGGAACGGGACCCATGACTGGCAGAGCGATCGGTCGCTGTGCAGGGTATCAGACGCCCGGCTATGCAAATCCTGCATCTGCCTGGGGATTTGGCGGCTGTGGTCGCGGAGGCGGTCGCGGCTGGCGCAACTGGTTCCGTGCCACTGGTTTAACGCGATGGGCCCGGCGTGGCTACCCGGCACCGGGCGCCACCGGGTCCAGCAGCGCAGCGGACGTCGAGTCCAATGAGGTCGAAGCTCTGCGGCAACAGGCCCAATCGCTCGAGCGTTCGATTGGTGAGATCCGCGCACGGATCGAGGAACTCGAATCCACAAGCAAAGGAAGCACATGAGAATAGCCGTCAGCGCACAGGGAAGAACGTTGGACTCGCAGGTGGATTCGAGATTCGGCCGGGCCGCGGCCTTCGTGCTCGTCGATACGCAGACTGTGGCTTTCGACGTGATCGAGAACTCCCCCGGCGCGGGCGGAGCAGGCATCAACGCAGCCAAGACCGTGATCGACGCGGGCGCCGAAGTTGTGTTGACCGGCAACTGCGGGCCGAACGCGGAACGAACCCTCCGCGCAGCAGGCGTCAAGCTGTTCACAGGCGTCGCTGGCACGGTGACCGAAGCGGTTGAGCAGTTCAAGGCAGGCAGACTCGTCGAGGCGCAGGGTCCGAACGTCCAGCCGCACGCGGGCATGCAGCCCTGAGAACGCAGCGGAGGCCGCAGATGGAACAGGTTGTATACACACCGATCGGCGTGATTCACAGCGAGCACCGGGTCGCCGAAGAGACGCCCATCCAGCCGGTGTACGCACGCGGCTGTCGCGGGTGGGCGGAGATCCGGCCGGAGTATACGGAGGGTCTCAAGGACTTGGACGGCTTCTCCCACATCTATCTCCTCTACCACTTCCACTGTGCCAAATCGGCAAGACTGTTGGTGAAGCCGTTTCTCCAGGACGTCGAACGAGGGGTCTTCGCGACGCGAGCGCCATGTCGGCCCAACACCATCGGCTTGAGCATCGTCGAGTTGATTCGTCGCGAGGGGAATGTGCTTCATCTCGACGGCCTGGATATCCTGGACGGCACACCGCTGCTGGATGTCAAGCCGTACACTGTGAAGTTCGACCACATCCAGACAACCCGAAATGGGTGGCTACATGATGTGGATGAGGAGACCGCCCGGTTGCGAGGAAGACGTGGGTACGGCAGCAAAACCCAGGACAATGCGGGAGAACGTCCGATTCCATGACAGGAGCACACGAGCACGATTGGCTAACCTATCGCATGGAAATGTCGGTGATCCGCGTGCGGGACCTGATTCGGCCACCCGCCAAGGTACTTCTGAACATCGGCGTGAAGACAGGGATGACCGTTCTCGACTTCGGCTGTGGTCCGGGCGGCTTCTCCCTGGCGGCGGCTCGAATCGTCGAGCCGGAGGGGCTGGTGTATGCACTGGATGTGCAGCAGGCAGCTTTGGAATCGGTGCGTCGGACCGCTACCCGTCGGGGAATCAGCAATCTGCATCCGATTCCGGCGGATCAGGTGTCCCAGGTGCCTGAGGAAAGCGTGGACATCGCGCTGCTCTACGACGTTCTGCACATTGTCATCGAGCCGGTCGCGACCCGGGAGATCCTACAGAGGATTCACCGCGTACTCAAACCTGATGGCGTCCTCTCGGTGAGCGATCATCATCTCCAGGAGGCCTCCTTGCTGACCAAGGTGGCCGGGAGCGGCCTGTACCGACCTGCCGGACACGTCGCAGGGGTCTTCCAGTTCAAGAAGATCCCAGTCAGGGAGGCGAAGCCGTGATCGTCGCGATCGCATCAGGCAAGGGCGGGATCGGCTGTCCGGTGATCGCGTCCATCACCGGCGCGGACTTTGTCCTGGCCGTAACCGAGCCGACGCTGTCGGGGCAGCACGATCTGGAGCGGGTCCTCGATCTGACGGAGCACTTTCACGTTCCCGCAGCGGTCTACATCAACAAATTCGACATCAATGTGCGGATTTGCGAGGATATCGAGAAGGCCGCCGAGCGAAGGGGTGTCCCCGTCCTCGGCAGAATTCCCTATGACATCGCAGTCACGAAAGCCCAGATCGCGGGCGTCAGTGTGGTTGAGTACTCGAACGGTCCGCTGCGACAGCAGGTAGAAGCCCTGTGGCAGGCCGTCGTGGATCATGCAAGGAACACCCACAACAAAGAGAAGGAACAGTAGCACATGTCCGAAATTGCACACAAGTACATCGTATTGAGCGGCAAAGGCGGCGTCGGCAAGAGCAGTATCGCGGTGAACCTCGCGGTGTGGCTCTCCACGCAGGGCAAGCAGGTCGGCCTGCTCGATGCCGATATCCATGGTCCCAGCGTACCCAAGTTGCTGGCCGTGGGCGACCGCAAGCTCACTGCCGACGGGGAACAGATTCATCCGATTGAGCATAGCGAGACCCTCAAAGTGATGAGTGTGGGATTCTTGTTGCCCAACGACAATGAAGCGGTCATCTGGCGAGGACCGATGAAGCACAACCTGATCCAGCAGTTCGTGCAGAACGTCGAATGGGGTCCGCTCGATTACCTCGTGGTGGATTGTCCGCCGGGGACGGGCGACGAGCCGCTGTCCGTCGTCCAGGTCCTCGGCGACGCCGACGGCGCGATCGTGGTCACCACGCCGCAGGAACTGGCTGCCATCGATGTGCGGAAGTGCCTGACGTTCTGCCGGCAGATCGGCCTGCCGGTGCTCGGCATCATCGAGAACATGAGCGGCTTCGTGTGCCCCCACTGCAGCAGAAGAAGCGACATCTTCGCAGGCCACAGCGGCGAGCAGTTGGCCACGGAATTCAACGTGCCCTTCCTGGGCTGCATTCCCATCGATCCCTCGCTCGGCGCCGCCGGCGACCGGGGCAGGCCGTTCGTCACATTCGACCCGGAGAGCCCAACCGCTCAGGCCCTGATGCACACGTTCTCCCCACTGCTGGATCGAAGCGAGGCATCATCCACCCAGAGACCATCGTCCCATAAGAAGGAGTCTTCCAAAATGAGAATCGCGGTCCCCTTGACCGGCGGCCTGCTGTCCGCCCATTTCGGCCACTGTGAGCAGTTCGCCATTCTGGACATCGACGCCGGGAGCAAACGCATTCAAGCACAGGAACTCGTCACGCCACCTCCTCACGAGCCGGGCCTGCTGCCCAAGTGGCTCGCTGGAATGCAGGTGAACCTCGTCATTGCAGGCGGGATGGGCCAGCGGGCGCAGAAACTCTTCACTGACAACAGGATCGAGGTCCTCTGCGGCGCCCCGACAGCCAAGCCGGAGGAGTTGGCGATGCAGCACCTTGAAGGCCAGCTCGAACTCGGCAGCAATGCCTGCGATCATTGACACTCACGCAGACCTGATATAATCAGTCGCATGCCCAGACCCAGACAATGTCGACGGGTGGCCGGGATGCCCAAGGTCGCCTACTACAAGCCGCGAGGGATTCCCCTGGCGATGCTGCAGTGCGTGGAGCTGACGGTCGATGAGCTGGAGGCAATTCGACTGGCGGATTTCGAGCGTTTATACCAGGAAGAGGCCGCCCAGCGCATGAACATCTCGCGTCAGACCTTTGGGCGAACCCTCGATGCCGCACACGCCAAGGTGGCCGATGCCCTCGTCCATGGCAAGGCCCTCTCGATCCAAGGGGGACCTATCCAAGTCGCTGGGCTCCCCCCGGAGGCCGGCTCACCTTGTCCTCGGGAAACCGGCCTCCCACATGGCACACGACGCTGCTGCCGACGACGCGGAATGGAAATGCCATAGGCCGCACTTGCTGGCCCTTCTGTCGCAGCGATCTCCCCTGTCAGACTGGGTCATTCTGGCGGCCGATCCGAGCGGGCAAACCAGCATCGATCGTGCTTGACAAGCATCATTATATGGCTTACCTTCTGGATTTCCATAGGTTTACAGACGAGGAGTGCCAAGCTGTGCCGGAGCAAGTGGTAACACGGTTTGCGCCGTCGCCGACGGGGTATTTGCACGTTGGCGGGGCCCGAACCGCCCTTTTCAACTGGTTGTGGGCCCGCAGGACAGGCGGGAAGTTTCTTCTGCGGATCGAGGACACGGACCTCAAGCGCAACACCCCCACCGCCACCCGCCAGGTGATGGAGGACCTCCGCTGGCTGGGCATCGAGTGGGATGAAGGCCCCGAGGCGGGCGGACCGCACGGGCCGTACCTGCAATCGCAGCGACTCGACATCTACAACCGCTACGTCCGCCAACTGCTCGACCAGGGAAAGGCTTATTACTGCTTCGAAACGGGTGAGGAACTGGGGGCCATGCGGGCCGAGGCCGAGGCCCAGAAGAAGGGTTTCGTCTACCGGCGCCCCGAGCACCCGCCCACGGACGAGGACGCCGCCAAAGCCCGCGCCGAGGGTCGGGATGTGACCGTCCGCTTCGCGATGCCGCTGGACGGTCCCATCGTCGTTGACGACATCATCCGCGGGCGGATCTCATTCGATCCCGCTGAGTTGGGCGACTTCATCATCCTCAAGAGCGACGGCTTCCCAACGTACAACTATGCCGTAGTCATCGACGACTATCTGATGCAGGTCACGCACGTCCTCCGCGGCCAGGAGCACCTGATGAACACGCCGAGCCAGAAGGCTCTGTGGGAGGCCCTGTTCCCGGATCGGCCGGTGCCTCAGTATGCCCACATGTCCGTCACGGTCTCCGACACCGGCGGCAAGCTCTCCAAGCGGGAGCGTCCACAGACGCTTCGGACCGCCATTGCTGCGATGAAGGACGTCGATATCGACAAGCTGGCCCAGGTCGGCGGCATCCCGGCCGAGCAGGTCGCGTCGTTTCTCAAGGGCGACACGACGCCGGACATGCCGGTCGTCGACGCAATGGCCGAGCATCTGGGCATCCATTTGCCCGAGATCAACATCGTGGACTTCTTCCGGAGCGGGTATCTGCCCGAGACGATGGTGAACTTCCTGGCCATGCTGGGCTGGAACCCCGGCGACCAGCGGGAAATCATGACTCGCGACGAGATCGTTCAATCGTTCGACCTGTCGCGACTGACCAAAAGCAACAGTCTCTTCGACCGCAAGAAGCTGCTGGCGTTCAATACCGAGCACCTGCGACTGACGGCCCCCGAGAAGGTCCTGGCGCACTTCAAAGCCTACCTCAAGCACGTCGAGTCCCCCGTCCAGAAGGCAGACGACGCGATGCTGGCGAGGATCCTCAAGCTGTGCGACGGAGCACGGACGTTCGAGGATATCGAGCACAAGAGCGCGTTCATCTTCATCGACGATGGCAAGATCGCATTCGACGAGAAGGCAGTCCAGAAGGTGCTCATGAAAGACCATGCCCTGGAGATCCTCAAGCAGGTGCGGGACGAGCTGGCCGCGCTGGCGGAACTCACCGAGCAGGCCATTGAGGAGATGCTCCGTAGACTGGCGGAGGCCAGACAGGTCGGTCTGGGCAAGGTGGCGCAGCCGCTTCGCGTGGCCCTGTGCGGCACGACGATCAGTCTGCCGATCTTCGATTCCGTCCAGATGCTGGGCCGGGAGCGGACGCTGAAACGAATCGACCTGACGCTCGAAAGGTTCACGACACATGGCTGATGGGAATATGCCGCTGTTGGTCACGGGGTCCATCGGGATCGACACGGTCAAGACGCCGCACGGCGCCAGTGAGAGGTGCCTGGGCGGCTCTTCCGTCTACTTCACCATGGGGGCGAGCTTCTTCTCGTCCGTGCGGTTCATCGGCGCCATGGGGGACGACTGCCCCTTCGATCTGGCGGAGGTCTTCAAGGGCCGGGACGTCGATCTGCGGGGTCTGGAGATCCGACGAGGCAGCAAGACCCTCGCCTGGCACGGGACCTACCACGAGAACATGAACGACAGGACGACGGACCACATCGAACTGGGCGTCCTGCTGGAGGCGCCGCCAAAGGTGCCCGACGTGTTCCGCGACAGCCGGTTCGTGTTTCTGGCCAACACGGCGCCTGCGCTTCAGATCGGATTGCTCGAACAGGTGGCCAAGCCGGCATTTGTCGCGGCCGACACCATGAATCTCTACATCAACGGGTACCTCGACGACCTGCGAAGACTCCTGCATCGGATCGACTGTCTCATCCTCAACGACGAGGAGGCCAGGCTGCTCGCCGGACATCCGAATCTCATCCAGGACGCCCAGGACATTCTGGCGATGGGACCCAGAATCGTCATCATCAAGAAAGGCGAGTCGGGCTCGCTGATGTGCTCGAAGGACGGGGACAAGTTCGTCCTGCCCGCCTATCCCGCCACGGAGGTCCGCGATCCGACCGGCGCGGGCGACAGCTTCGCCGGCGGGTTCATGGGCTACCTCGCCCAGATGGGCAAGACGGATTTCAAGACGCTCAAGACCGCTATCGCCTATGGTACGGTTGTCGCGTCGTTCACGATCGCGGATTTCTCGCTGGCCGGACTGACCGCGGCCACGCGCAAGGACATCGACGCCCGGCTAAAGAAGCTCCGGGAGTTCACGAGTTTCTGATTGGATCGCCAAGCAATGCGTTGTTTCATCGCCATCGACATTCCGAACGAGATCCGGGACGAGCTGGCCCGCCTGCAGAAGGACATGGCCGGGCGGGTGGACATCCACCGAGGCGACGCCAAGTGGGTCGAGCCCGAGAGCATGCACCTGACGCTCAAGTTCCTGGGCGAGGTCCCGGACAACCAGATCGTCGAGGTCTGCAAGATCGTCGAGACGGTCGCGACACGACACCGCGCGTTCGATTTCCCCGTGAAGGAGGTGGGCTCGTTCGGCGGTCGCAGCGCCCGCGTCCTGTGGGTGGGCGCAGGACTGGATTGTCCCGAGCTGCTGGAGCTGCAGCGGGACCTGGAAGACGAATTCGAGCGGGCTGGCTGGCCCAGGGAAGGCCGCCAGTTCTCCGGCCACCTGACGCTGTGCCGAATCCGCAACGTCAAGGCCGGCGAGAAGCTCGCCAACGCGGCAGAACAGTACACAGACTACGACCTGGGCGTCGTCCCGGCCGCTGCAATCTGCGTGTACGAGAGTCAGTTGGAGCCGCGAGGACCGATTTACACCCGTTTGGGACGTTACATACTACCGGAAGACTAACGGAACAGCGAGATTGCAGACAGTTGGAGGTACTCCATGGCAAAGACGAAGAAACCCACGACAGCCGCAACCGAACCTCAGGCCGGTGATGACGGCAAGCAAGCCGCGTTGCACCGAGTGATCGCCCAGATCGAGAAGCAGTATGGCCAGGGCGCCATCATGCAGATGGACGAGCATTGCTACGCCAAGATCGAGGGCATCAGCACCGGCGCCATGTCCCTGGACATCGCACTGGGCGGCGCGGGCATTCCACGTGGACGGATCACGGAGTTGTTCGGGCCGGAATCGTCGGGCAAGACGACGCTGGCGCTGCACGTGATCGCCAGCGCCCAGAAGGCCGGCGGCGTGGCCGCGTTCATCGACGCGGAGCACGCGTTGGACACCACCTGGGCCAAGCGTCTTGGCGTGGATGTCAGCAGTTTGCTCGTCAGCCAGCCCGACACCGGCGAGCAGGCCCTCGAAATCGCCGAGATGCTCGTCTCGTCGAACTCCGTCGACGTGATCGTTATCGACTCCGTGGCGGCGCTGACCCCGAAGGCGGAGCTCGAAGGCGACATGGGCGACAGCCACATGGGCCTCCAAGCCCGCCTGATGAGCCAGGCGATGCGCAAGCTCACCGGCATCATCTACAAGAGCAAGACCGCCCTGGTTTTCATCAACCAGATCCGTATGAAAATCGGCGTCATGTTCGGCAATCCCGAGACCACCACCGGCGGCAAGGCCCTGAAATTCTACAGTTCCGTCCGCGTGGACCTGCGAAGGCTCAGCACGCTGACGGACAACACCGGCGCGATCGGCTCGCGGGTCCGCGGACGAGTCGTAAAGAACAAGATCGCCCCGCCTTTCCGCGAGACGGAGTTCGACATCATGTTCGACAGCGGGATCAGCTACGAGGGCGACCTGCTGGACCTCGGGATCGCCGCGGAGATCGTGGAAAAGAGCGGCGCCTGGATCAACTACGGCAGCATTCGCCTTGGCCAGGGTCGCGAGAACGCCAAGAAGTACCTCGTAGACAATCCCGAACTGACCGCCGAGATCAAGAGCAAGATCCTGGTCGCCAAGGGATTGCTGGAACCTGCAGCTTCCAAGGACGCAAAATGAACCCGGGAGGACACAGATGAGAAGACCACGGACATCGTTTCCCGCGTGGATATTGCTGTCGCTGTGCGTTGCCCTGGCCAGTCCGGCCTGGGCTCAGCAGGCCCAGTCGCACTGGTGGAAGGGCAACCTGCACGCCCACACCTTCTGGAGCGATGGCGACCATTTCCCCGAAATGGTGGCGCAGTGGTACAAGGATCACGGCTATCACTTCCTGGGCCTGTCCGACCACAACCGCCTGTCGCAGGGGCAGAGGTGGATGACACTCGCGGACAAGCACCAGACCGCTATGGACCAGTACCTCGCCCAGTTCGGCAATCGCTGGGTGGAAACTCGCAAGAAAGAGGATGGCAAGACCGAGGTCCGACTCAAGCCCCTCTCGGAGTACCGCTGCCTCGTCGAAGAGCCTGGACGTTTCCTGCTGATCCAGTCCGAGGAGATCTCCGACAAGGCCCATCTCAACGGAATCAACCTGCTGGAGGTGATCCCGCCGCAGGGTGGACCGACCATGGCGGATCTCCTGCAGAACGACGTCAACGCGGTCCTGGCGCAGCAGGCGAAGACGGGCCAGACCATGCTCGTCCACATCAACCACCCGAATTTCCAATGGGCCTTGACCGCCGAGGACATGATGGGGATCAAGGCGGCACGGTTCTTCGAGGTCTACAACGCCCATGGTTACGTCAACAACGACGGCAACGACTTGCGGGCCAGCACCGAGCGAATGTGGGACATCATCCTGGCCAACCGGCTGGCGCAGGCGGGTGGCGAAATCCTATATGGGGTCGCCACGGACGACGCCCACAACTATCACAAGTTCGAGCCCCGTGCGGCCAATCCCGGCCAAGCGTGGACGGTCGTTCGATCGGACCGACTGACGCCGGAATCGATCATCCGGGCCATGGATGCCGGCGATTTTTACTCTTCCACCGGTGTGAAGCTAAAGGACATCGCATTTCGGGACGATACCTTGACGGTCCAGGTCGATCCGGAGCCCGGCGTGACGTATACGATCCGTTTTATCGGAACTCGTCGCGGGTTCGATCCGAGCAGCCGGGAGGTTGTCAACGCCCAGGGCAAGGCTATCCGAACGACGCGGATCTACAGCCCACAGATCGGCGCCGTGCTCGCGGAAAGCCAGGGTACGACAGCCGGCTATACACTCCAGGGCGATGAGTTGTACGTCCGAGCCAAGATCATTTCGTCCCGAAGGAACGACAAGTCGCACATCGCTGACGAGTGTGAATCTGCCTGGGTGCAACCGGTCATGGGCAAGTGAAGAAAATGCGAAATTCAAAGTTCAAAATCCGAAACAAGTACGAATGACCAAAGCACGAAATCCAAAACGGACTCTCCGATCCGCGAGAGCGTTTCAGTCATTTGGATTTCGGTCCTTTGAGTTTGTTTCGGATTTCGGATTTCGAATTTCGGATGTAGTGATTTCCGATCCGATCCGTGTCGTTGAAAGAGGTATAGCCCTGTGTTAACCGCTCGCGAGGTCCGACAGAGTTTCATCGATTTCTTCCTGGGCAAGGCACACACCTTCGTTCCCAGCTCCCCCATCGTCCCGCACGGCGACGAAACGCTCCTGTTCGCCAACGCAGGGATGAACCAGTTCAAGGACATTTTTCTCGGACTGCGGGACCCCGAATGCCCGCGGGCGGTCAACAGTCAGAAATGCCTCCGCGTCAGCGGCAAGCACAACGACCTGGAAGAGGTCGGCAAGGACACCTATCACCACACGTTCTTCGAGATGCTCGGCAACTGGTCGTTCAACGACTACTTCAAGGCCGAGTCGATCTCGTGGGCGTGGGAACTGCTCACGAAGGTCTGGGGCATCAATCCCGACCAGCTCTACGCCACGGTTTTTGCGGGCGATGAGAAGGACGGCCTGCCTCGCGACGACGAGGCCGCCGGGCTGTGGACGAAACTGACGCCGATCCCCGCCGAGCGGGTCATGGCGTTCGGAAAGAAGGAGAACTTCTGGGAGATGGGCGAGACCGGCCCGTGCGGCCCGTGCAGCGAAATCCACATCGACCTCGGTCCCGACCGCTGCGACAAGCAAGGCATCCCGGGCCACACCTGTCGCGTCAATGGCGACTGCGCCCGGTTCATCGAGCTGTGGAACCTCGTCTTCATCCAGTACAACCGCCAGCCGTCGGGCAACCTCGTCCCGCTGTCGGCCAGGTACATCGATACCGGCGCCGGCCTGGAGCGCGTGGTCCGCGTCCTCCAGGACAAGTGGAGCAACTACGACACCGACCTGTTCATGCCCATCATCGAGCGGACCGCCCAGATGAGCGGTCACAAGTACACCTCCCAGCTCGGCAACAAGGCCGACAACGCATTCCGCGTCATCGCGGACCACAGCCGGACGCTGGTCTTCGCAATCACGGACGGCGCGACGCCGTCGAACGACGGTCGCGGCTACGTGATCCGGCGCATCCTCCGACGGGCCGCACGGTTTGGACGAGAACTCGATCTGCACGAGCCGTTCCTCTATAAGCTGGTCCCGGTCGTCGTGGACTGCCTGGGCAGTGCGTTCCCCGAAATCCGCGAGCGGGCCGAGTACGTCGCGACCGTGATCCAGTCGGAGGAGGCTGGCTTCGGTCGGACGCTCGACCGCGGATTGGAGATCTTCAATACCGCCGCCGCCCGTGCGGCCGGCACAAAGAAGAAAGTCCTCAGCGGCGACGATGCCTTCCAGCTCTACGACACGTTCGGCTTCCCGCCGGACCTGACGCAGCTCATGGCCTCCGAAAAAGGCCTGACCGTCGATATACAGCGATTTGATGAGCTGATGCAGGAACAGAAGGAACGGGCGCGTGCGGCGCAGAAGACCGATTCGCTCCTTGCGGGCCTGGCCGACAGCGACCTGCCGGCCACCGAGGACCTGCACAAGTACAAGACCGACCGCTGCGACGCGACGATCCTCGGCTGGATCGACGGCGACGGTTTCAAGAGACAGGGCGCCGTCCCGGCCAACACCGAGATCGGTCTGGTCCTCGACAAGACCTGCTTCTACGCGGAGGCCGGCGGACAAGTCGGCGATATCGGCGTCATTGCCTCCCGTAGCACGGCCGTCCCGGCCGTGAGTAGCACGGGCATCCTGCCCGTGGATATTCCTAATAATCATGGGCGGGACGCCCATGCTACTCACAGGCAAGATGCCCGTGCTACGTTCGTCGTCGAGGAGACGGCGAAGGTCGGCCACGCTGTGATCCATCGCGGCAAGCTCGCGGAAGGCTCGCTCCAGGTCGGACAGACCGTCACCGCGACAGTCAGTCCGGATCGCAACGCCACGCGAAAGAACCACACCGCCACGCACCTGCTCCAGTGGGCGCTCCAGCAGGTGCTCGGCAAGTCGGTCGCCCAGCAGGGCAGCCATGTCGGGCCCGACTACCTGCGGTTCGACTTCACATATCCGAAGTCCCCGACGGTCGAGGAACTCGACAGAGTCACGCAGCTCGTCCGCGAGAAGATCGCGGCGGACCTGCCCGTTACGTGGGCAGTCCTGCCTCGCGAGGAAGCGGACAAGCTCGGCGCGATGGCCCTGTTCGGCGAGAAGTATGGCAGCGAGGTCCGTGTCATCTGCATCGGCGCATCGGACGAGAAGCACATTGGCGATGCGTTCAGCCGGGAGTTCTGCGGCGGCACGCACGTGGACCGGCTCGGCGTCATCGGCGGCTTCAAGATCCTCAAAGAGGAGAGCGTCTCCGCGGGCGTTCGACGCATCACCGCGCTGACCGGCCCGGCACTGACCGCGCACCTCGAAAAGGCAGGCGACGTGGTCGAACAGCTCACCGCCCTGCTCCAAGTGCCTGCGGACAAGCTGTCCGAGCGGATCTCCCAGCTCATCGAGGACAATAAGAAGCTCGCCAAGCAGCTCAAGACGGCCTCGAAGACGGGCGGTCCCGACACCATGTCGGAGGCCAAAGCCCTCCTGGACACAGGTGAGAAGATCGGCGAATCGGCAGTCGTCGTCGGGCGGCTCGCGACCACCTCGGTGGACCGGGCCCGCGAGGCCATCGACATGCTCAAGAAGAAGGCGAAGTCCGCGGTGGTCGTCCTGGCCTACGAAGAGGAAGGCAGGGTCATGCTCCTGGCGGGCGTCACCGACGACCTGATCAAGAAGATCAAGGCCGGGGACATTGTCAAGCAGATCGCCCCCATCGTCGACGGCGGCGGCGGCGGCAAACCCCAGATGGCCCAGGCCGGCGGCAAGAATCCCGCCAAGATCGACGAGGCCCTGAAAGAAGCGGCCGATCTCATCAAGCAGAAGCTGACGTGAGGCCAGCCAGACGCCCTGGAGGGAGTGGGCTATGACACAAAGGGAACAAATCTCGCGTAAGGCCGTGGAGTTCCTCGTCAACGAGCCCAGGGGACTTCGTTGCTCGCAATTGCTACGACTGTTGAGACAGGAACTCCCCAACATCAAGGAGGCGTCGTTCCACTGGACCATCCCGAACCTTCACCTTGATAGACCGGATGAAGTGTACAAGCCTGCTCGCGGCTTGTTTCGGCACGTCAAGTTCCACGAGACCGAAGTCGAGAGCGATATTGAGATCGCGGAGACAACCAGGAAGCGATGCGGCGAGAGCGCATTCTACGAGTCCTTTGCTCAGTATCTGACAGACGAGTTGGAGGAATGCACGAAGGCTATCCCACTGGGGGGCAACTGCTTCAAGGATAAATGGGGTACCCCCGATGTTGTCGGTGTTCTATCCCCAAGGCCCAGCGATATCCTCCAGTTCCCACATGAGGTCGTTTCCGCCGAGATCAAGACCGACTCCAGCGCCTTAATCACGGCCTTTGGACAGGCGTGTTCTTACCGATTGTTTTCTCACAGGGTCTATCTCGTCGTGCCGGCATCCGTTCCCGAGTCTGAGTTGGCTCGCCTTGATTCGCTGTGCCGTGTGTTTGGACTCGGGTTAATCCTCTTTGACGCAGAGAACCCTGAAGAGCCAGACTATCAGATCAGAATGCGAGCCACCAAGCACGAGCCGGACATGTTCTATGCGAACAGGAATCTCAAGGTTATTGAGGATGAGCTGTTCGGCTAATGCCTGTGCCGACTGGCGCCGGTCCCGTGACAATCCCCTGGGGGCCAGCCCCCAGTCCCCCGGCACTTCTCGCATTGAGCCAGCAGCATGGGAATGAAGGCAAGCCATGTAGGGTGCGTATCACGCACCGACTCTTGCATCTCCGAGCGGTCAATGGTGCGTGATACGCACCCTACGCTCTTGCCTTCCCTCTCCCGCTACTGTCCGAGAGCGGCAGGTGCCCGAATCTGACCGGCAGAGCCCATCAAGAACCGACAACCCGGACCAGATCAAATTCATGGGTGAACGCAAGAAGTGACGAAGTGACTGAAGGAATCCTGTCTGGTTTGCGTCTGTAGCAATAGGGTGATGGTGGATGACCATCAAGATCCGCGTTTGATCGAGGTGATATGGCGGTGGCTTTGTGATCCACTTTCCATGCGAGCATTGCGGCACGAGACTCAGAGTCCCGGCCACCCACGCCGGCAGGAGCGGCCGATGCCCCAGATGCAAGGGCTCCATCCGGGTCCCGCAGTCGACTCCAGCGCCAGTTCAAGAGCAGGTCCCACAGGCCACGACGGACACCCCCAGCAAGTCTCTGGATGAATCGATGTTCGACCTGCCCCCTGCGCCCGCCCGGACGGAGTCTCCGGCCCTAACGGAGGTCGGTGACACGACAGACAGCGAACCGCAGGAACCGCGGTCCGTTTTCGATGCCTTGCTGTATCCGCTGAATGTCTCCGGGATCATTCATCTGCTGATCTTCTCGCTCCTGCCCCCCGTGTGGAAGGAGGCCACAACATTTCGGTTCTGGGAGTCGCCGGGGATCGCTCAATTGTGCTATCTCGTGATCCTGACCCTGTATTTCGTGCACTATGTGACCATGTGCCTGAGCCACAGTGCAGGGGGCGGAAGGCGTGCACCCGACATCAATGGCGATTCGTCGCCGCTCTCGACCGACGCTCTGCTTTCCACGGGCAAAACGGTTCTGCCGATTGTCGCGTTGATCTGGGGTCCGCCTCTGGCATATCACGTCGTCAGGGAGCGGGTCGATTGGATTCTCCTGGCCTGGACGGCGCTTGCGGGATTCGCCTTTCCCATGGTCCTGCTCGCGGTGAACGACTTCGACTCCGCGCGGGCGGCCAATCCCCTGCTGGTCGTACCCTCCATCGCGAGCGTGTTCCGTCCCTACTGCTTGCTCTTGCTGTGCCTGCTCCCGCTGATGGGACTCGCCGGGCTGCTGATGTATGCGGCTGTCGGACCCTGGAAGATCTGGCTCGCACGCCCGCTGATGTTCTACATCCTCCTGGTCGAGATCCACCTGCTGGGTCGGTTCTACGAACGACACGAAGAGCGGCTCAACTGGGGGATCTGAACGTCACCCCTGCCGGCGGATGGCGACGCTGCGGGCGTGGGCGTCGAGACCTTCGACCTGGGCCAAGCGGAGGATGTCGTCGGCGCCGGCCGCGAGCTGGTCGGCGGTGTACTCGATCAGGCTGATGGATTTGACAAAGTCGTTGCTCGTCACGGCGCTGGAGAACTTCGCCCGGCTGCCTGTCGGGAGCGTGTGACTCGGTCCTGCCCAATAGTCGCCAACCGCGACGGGCGTATGTGGACCGATGAAGATCGCGCCGGCGTTCGTGATCCGCTCGGCGATCTCGCGGCTTCGGGTCCCGCACTGGACCTCCAGGTGCTCGGAGGCGAATTCGTCCGCCAAGCGGACCGCTTCATCCATGTCCGAAACCACGATGATCCGACTGAATCGCTTCAACGACTCCCGAGCCTCCTTGGCACGCGGCAGCGTCTCAAGCTGCTTGGCCAATTGTTCGACAATTGCCTCGGCCAGCGCCTGCGAGTCGGTGAGGACGATCGCGCTGCTGTCCGTGCCATGTTCGGCCTGGCTGAGCATATCGACCGCGACCCAGGTAGGATTCGCCTGGCCGTCGGCAATAATGAGCACCTCGCTGGGCCCGGCAATCGAATCGATCGCGACGTGGTCGCCCGCCACCTGCTTCTTGGCAGCCTGCACCCACTTGTTGCCCGGCCCGACGATCTTATCGACTTTGGCGATAGTCTGCGTGCCGTAGGCCAGTGCGCCGACGGCCTGCACTCCGCCGATGCGGTAGACCTCGTCGATTCCCAGCTCGTGACACACAGCCAGGATGACGGGGTGGATCGTCCCCTTCCACCGCGGCGGCGAGACCACCGCGATCTCCTTCACGCCCGCGACCTGGGCGGGCACGACCGTCATGATGACCGTGCTGGGCAAGGGCGCTGCCGCGCCGGGCACGCAGACACCCACACGCCGGATCGGGGTGTACCGGATGCCCGTGCCCTGCGAGAGTCCCGAGCGACCGCCGATGAAGATCTTCCGCTGGTATGCTCGGACGTTCTCGATGGCCTTGCGGAGCGACCCGAGAAGCCTGCCGTCGACGGCCGCGTGCGCCGTAGCGAGATCGGTCAACTGGACACGGAACTCGGAGGGACTCAGATCGACACGGTCGAATTCCTTCGTGTACTTTGCGACAGCTCCATCCCCCTGCTCGGCCACGTCGCCCAAGACCCTGGCCACCGTTCGACTCTCGGCGCTGTCGGCGCCCGCGAGCCGCGCGAACTGGAGCATGTCGGATCGCAGCTTCGCGAATCCGGCCTCGAAGCCAGCGTCGCGCGAGGAGAGAAGGATGTCGTGCAGTGATTCGCTCATAGTCCCTCACCTGCCGAAGTTGCCATAGTTGTAGACCGGCGCCGCCCGCTGGAGCAGCAGGTACTGCGTGCCCCGGAACTTCGTGACCAGCCCGGCCACGTTGAAACGAATGGGCTCCAGCGAGCTACGCTGCAACAGTCGAGCCTGCTCCAACGCACTGCTGGGCAGCAGTTCGTATCGCACGTCGCCGACGTTCCATCCCAGAGCGTACGGAGTGAAGTACAAGCGAGGGAGGGCAGATGCGCCGGCGCCCGTGTCCCACGGCGATCCAACATCCGCGGCCGCGATCACGCCAACCCTGTCCACCAGCATCCGACCGAGGTAGTCGCCGGCCGCGGAACTGGACGGACGATCCGGTTCACC
Source organism: Phycisphaerae bacterium (assembly GCA_017993835.1). Classification (GTDB taxonomy): domain Bacteria; phylum Planctomycetota; class Phycisphaerae; order Sedimentisphaerales; family Anaerobacaceae; genus PLanc-01. The sequence continues at coordinate 13,813 of JAGOLX010000036.1, read as the reverse complement.
AGGCTTTCGTAGTGGCCCCTGAATGGGCCGGGCGTTCTTCAGTTTCTCGATGATCTCCTGCGGAATCGCAAGGTTGGGATCGGCCGGCACGTCACCCACCGCCGGCCGGACATCGGTCGTTGGCCCGGCCTCCCCGTCGCTCTTGAACGTGCTCAAGGGCAGGAAATAAGTCGTCAGCAAGTAATTGGCGTCCTCGTACCGCGTCACCTGAGCGGAGAGCCGGTACCGCGGCGCGTATCGATCGTTCGCATCGGCAATCAGCCGCTCCAGGGTGCTCGAAGGCAGCAGTCTCAAGGAAGTCCCGGCTCGAATCCGGTACCTGTCGTTCTTCACCTCGTCCGTGAACTCGAACCACCACGTGTCGCCGGCGTCCCGATGGACGAGCTGACCATCGACTCCCGAGAGCACCGTCGCCTCCGGCAGGAGCCGGGCCGCCTCCGCGATCGGCTGCGCGCACAGACCCGCGCCGGCCAGTCCCAGGACGAGCACCATCGCGGCGCCACCAGCGATCCATCCGTTTCTCATGATTCCAGTCCCTTCTCGATCCATTCCGCCACCTCCTCCGGCGTCTCGGCCAAGATCACCGACTTCGCGCACATCGGATCATCGCGGGCGACCAGCTCGACCAGCGGTTTCCAGAACCCGCCCGCCAGGACAACCGGCCTGGCCTGATCCAGGAATCGCTTGTTCTTCAGCTCCCAGACCGTCGCCAGTTCCAGCAGCGTCCCGGTCCCGCCGGGCAGGACGACATAGGCCCGGCCCAACTGGACGAGCGTGTCCAATCGCTCGGTGAGCGAGCCGGTCACGACTTCCCGCGTGACGAACTCGTTGGCGACGCTGTTCTTGAACGCCGAGCAGGTCACGCCGATGACGGTCCCGCCCGCCTGGGCGGCGCCTCGGGCGGAGGCTTCCATGATGCCCCGATAGCCGCCGTTGGCGATGGCAAAACCCGCCTGGGCCAGCGCCCGACCCACGTCCTCCGCGAATCCGTACACTGGATCGCCCGGACGCACGCGACCGCTCCCAAACACGCTGACGACGATCTCAGCCATGGGCCTTCCCGCGAGTGAAGCTGAGCAGTCCGCCGGCCAGGAGGATGTCACGGTCACGAGCGGACAGCTCCAGTTCGCCCGTGAACTCGAACGAGCCGTCCGCCTTGCGGATCTTCACCTGCTCGCTGCTACGGATCGCTCCGAGCAGATCGTCGATCACCAGATCGTCGCCCGTCTGGAGCCGGTCGTAGTCCGCAACATCGGCAAACCGGATCGGCACGATGCAGAAGTTGATGAGGTTCGCCCGGTGGATTCGCTCCATGCTCTTCGCGAGGACCGCACGCACGCCCAGGTACATCGGGCACAGGGCCGCGTGCTCGCGAGAGGAGCCCTGGCCGTAGCTTTCGCCCGCGACGACGAGGCCGCCGACGCCCTGGGCCTTGAGAGCCAAGGCCCGCTCGGCGAACGTCGGCTTGCCCGGCTCGTTGAAGCAGTTGAACACGACCTTCGCATATTCCGGCACATTCGAGCGGAGCTTCAGGTGCGTTCCCGCGGGCATGATGTGATCCGTCGTGATCTTGTCGCCGCACTGGAGCAGGACCTGGCCGACGAGTCTGGCCGGCAGCGGTCTGGGCGCCTCCGGCACGACAATCGTGCTGCCTCGCAGGACCTGGACCGCCCTGGCCGACGCATCGTCGAGCGGTCGCTCGATCATGCTGTCGTCGATGTCGAACTCGCGCGGCATCTTGATCCTCGGGTACTCGACGCCCAGCAATTGCGGCAGATCCCGCGGATCGGTGATCTTGCCCGTCAGGACGGAGGCGACCGCGGTCTCCGGACTGACCAGATATACTTGGTCGCCTTTCGTCCCGCTGCGGCCTGCGAAATTCCGATTGAACGTCCGCAGGCTCACCGTCCCGTCGGCGGGCGAGAAGCCCTGCCCGATGCACGGCCCGCAGGACGATTCCAGGATTCGGGCGCCTGCGGCGATCAGGTCCGCGAGGGCGCCGTTGCCCGCCAGCATATTCAGAACTTCCCGGCTGCCCGGCGCGACGGCGAATTCGACGATCGGGTCGATCCGCCGGCCCTTGAGCACCTTGGCCGTCATCATCAGGTCGGAGAAACTCGAATTCGTGCAACTGCCGACAGCGATCTGGCCGACCTTCTTGCCCGCGATCTCGCGAATGGTCTTGATGTTGTCGGGCGAGGAGGGACAGGCCGCCATCGGCTCCAGCGCCGACAGGTCGATCTCGATCACCCGGTCGTAGACTGCGTCCTGGTCCGCCGCCAATGGCTGGTAGTCGCCCTCGCGCTTCTGGGCCGCCAGGAACCGTCGGGTCTGCTCGTCGCTGGGGAAGATGCTCGTCGTCACGCCCAACTCGGCGCCCATGTTCGTGATGGTCGCTCGCTGCGGGACGGTCAGGTTCTTGACGCCCGGTCCGAAGTACTCGACCACCCAGCCGACGTTGCCCTTGGTCGTCAGGATGCTCAGCAGCTTGAGAATGACATCCTTGGCCGCGACCCAGTCGTTGAGCTTGCCGGTCAGCTTGACGCCCACGACCTTGGGGCATTGCAGATGGAAGGCGCCGCCGCCCATGGCAACCGCGACGTCGAGTCCGCCTGCGCCGATGGCGACCATGCCGATCCCGCCGCCGGTGGGGGTGTGCGAATCGCTGCCCAGCAGGGTAGCGCCCGGCTTGCCGAACCGCTCCAGATGCACCTGGTGGCAGATGCCGTTTCCGGCGCGGGAATGGTACACGCCGCTCTTGGCCGCGACCGTCTGGAGATACAGATGGTCGTTGTGATTCTCCGGCCCGAAGCCGGCCATGTTGTGATCGACATAGGAAACGGACACGTCCGTCCGGACCCGCTCGACGCCCATCGACTCGAAGAGCAGGAACGCGGTCGTGCCGGTGGCGTCCTGCGTCAGCGTCTGGTCGATGCGGATGGCGATTTCCTCGCCCGCCGTCATCCGGCCCTCGATAACGTGTGCTTGCAGAATCTTGTGAATCAGGGTCGTGCCCATGGTCAGTTTCTCCTTAGGAATCCGAAGTCGCCAATCTACCAGAAAGTGCGGGGAAACACAAACCCGCCTCCACGCCTTTTCGCGGGCAATGGCAAAGTCGCTGGACGGATCTCACGGATGTCATTGCGAGGAGCGCAGCGACGAAGCAATCTCAACTCCCGGCGTGGGAGATTGCTTCGCTTCGCTCGCAATGACATCCCGGACCGCGCCGTCCCATGACCTTGCGTTTGCCCTGGCGGCCTTTCGCCCCAAGCCGATCAGGCGGAACAAAAGCCACGCAAAGGACCGCGAATCTGGTAGAATACCGTGATGGAAGGTTCCACAATGCTGTTGACCGATCCGAATGACAAATCGCAGTTGAAGGCCCTGGAGGAACGATACGCCGACGGGGTCGGGGTCGCCAATCGGCCCGGGGGCAATCCCCGGCCGGATGCGGCGTGCTGGGCCATCCTGGCACTACAGGCCGCCGGCGGCGACAACGGAGTGATCGAGAAGGCCAGGCAACAGCTCGCAGCGGTGCAAGGCGAAGATGGAAGGATAACCGTCTCGTCATACAACCCCGACGCCTGCTGGCCGACGTCGCTGGCCATCCTGGCGTGGCAAGGGGCGCCCTCATACCGCGAATGCCAAGACAAAGCGATTCGATTCCTGGTCGATTTCGACGACATCAAGGTGCTCGACCCCTCCGAGGCGACGAAGGGCCACGATGAGACGATCAAAGGCTGGCCGTGGATCGCCCGGACGCATCCGTGGGTCGAGCCGACCGCCTACGCGACACTCGCGCTGCGGGCCAGCGGGCAGACGACTCATTCTCGCGCCCAGGACGCGATCCGTCTGCTCCTGGATCGGCAACTGCCCTCCGGCGGCTGGAACTGCGGCAACACCATCACGTTCAATCTCGAGATGCGTCCCATGCCAGAGACCACCGGCCTGAGCCTCCAGGCCCTCGCCGGGCTGACGCCAAAGGCCGATGTCCAGAAGAGCATCGCGTACTTGCAGTCCCAACTGGCATATCTGAACTCGCCGATCTCCCTGGCGTGGGCCATCCTCGGGCTTCATGCCCGGCAGGAGAGCATCGACCGGCCGCGAGAACGAATCCTCCAGGTCCTCGCCAGACAGGAGCAGCTCGGACCCCACGACACGGTCTCTCTGAGTCTGCTGCTGCTGGCTTGGCACTGCGAGGCAGGACTGATCCCCTTCTTCGAAGGCAGTGATTCACAGGACGAGAAATGACGCATTCGCATCCGGACAATCGGTTGTCGGGCAAGATCACCCGGCGGGCACTTCTGGTCGATGCGCTGGCCGCGACGGGTATCGGCACGGCGGGCGCCCTGCTCCACGACAAGATCCGGCGGATCAGGGAGCGAACCAAGGTCTTCATCGCCAAGGCCCCCTCCTACAGCGTGGACTTGACGTCGATCGTCGAAGCAGGCCTTCGCCAGCTCGGCGTCGGTCCCGAGCAGGTTCGCGGCAAGCGCATCCTGCTCAAACCGAACTTCGTGGAGACCCTCCGCGGCGCGGTCCACATCTGCACGCAGCCGGAGTTGATCTTCGCGGCCGCCGAGGCGTTCCGCAAGCTGGGGGCGTCGAGCGTCCTGATCGGCGAGGGACCGGGCCATTGCCGGGACACGACCCGGGTCATCGACGAGGTCCGCCTGTCCGAATCGCTCGTCGAGCAGAAGGTCCAATTCGTCGATCTGAACAACGATGATCTGATCGTCCGCCCGAACGCAGGAGGCAGGAACGGCCTGGCGACCCTCACCCTGCCGGCGACCGTGGAGCAGGTCGATTGGATCGTCTCCATGCCCAAGATGAAGACGCACCACTGGGTCGGCGTGACGCTGTCGATGAAGAACCTGTTCGGCCTGATGCCCGGCATCGTCTATGGCTGGCCCAAGAACGTCTTCCACTGGGCCGGGATCGAGCAGTCGATCCTCGACATCAACCAGACGGTCCAGCCGCACCTGGCCATCATCGACGGCATCGTCGGCATGGAGGGCGACGGCCCGATCATGGGCACGCCGAAACCCACCGGGGTAATCGTGATGGGCACGAACCTGCCCGCGACGGACGCCACCGCCGCGAGAATCATGGGAATCGACCCGACGAGAGTCTCCTATCTCCAGAGCGCTCACGGCCGACTCGGGACCATCGCTCTCGACGAAATCGCCCAGCGCGGCGAAACCATCGCGTCGGTCCGCACGGAATATCAGCTCATCGACTTCATCCCCACCCACCAGGGCCTCCGCCCGACGAGGAAATAGCAGGTGGTCTCGCACATTGCTGCGCGAGACCACCCACATCCGGGCCAGATCAGGCAGCCAACACCTCCGCCCACAGGGCCCCCGACATACATCACACCGTGTACCCGAACTCAGCTTCCGCTGGTGGGCCTTTTAGTGCCGGTGTCCAGCACATCCGGATCATGCACGAGGAACGAGTCCTTCCGGCAGCGAGGGATCGAACTGATCGAAGGCACGAGACCCACGGGGTCGCCCTCTCTGTCGTTATCCGACGGGGTGTAGATGTTGTCGTCTTCCACCGAGCAGTAGGAGCGTTTCTCGAATTCCACGTGGGTGTCGAGGAACATTACGTTCTGACCTTCCTGCTGGTGCGCCAGGGCATTGCCATACTTGGCCTGCTCGCTCGTGCCGCCATAGCCAGTCATGTCTGGAACAAACGTGGTGAACACCGTCGCCGTACCGGCGGGGCTGTTCAAGAACGGGTTCCTGTCTGCCGCTACGGCAAAGCCCGGCTCGCTCGAAACCGTCAGGGCATACGGATTGTTGAACGGCAGATGGTACGAGTAGCTGCAGCTCTTGTAGGCCGTGCCGTTGGCGCCTTGCGTACCGAAATCCCACAGGTCGATCAGCTCGACCCCGCTCAAGCCCAAGTCGGCCAGCTTGAACTCCGAGGTGCCCGAGTCGCCCTTGCAGATGAACGACTTCGGAGTCACCTCCGCGTACTTGACCAGCAGATAGAAGCACGAGCTGATCGTCGCCTTGCCCTGGCTGCCGTCTGCCTGCAGGTTAAAGGCCAACTGGCGAGTGGCTCCCTGGTGGTTGTTCACCGGACCCCAGGTGCTCGACCGACCGCCGGCCTTGGGCAGCTCGTCTTCATAGTCGTTGGCGTAGATCAGCATGGCCTTGCCTACGCCCGACAGGTTGGTGCCGCAAGTCAGGCGAAACGCCAACTGGCGGACACGGGATAGTGCGGGCATCAAGATGCCCATCAACAGAGCGATGATCGCGATCACGACCAACAGCTCAACCAGTGTGAACCCCTTCCTTCTCATGGTAGTCCCCTTTCCAATTGCGTGAGACCGGCGGGACCGACGTGCGTGCGGCAGGGAAAGAGGGAATCGATGGATGAATGCAAGATGTTCGTCTCGTTCCACGCCGCGGCAATCGGTCGCGAGCGGCACACCCGCCCGCAAACTCAGGCTCAACGCTCATGATCCGCCGATCTCGTGGTTTCGTTCTATCTATGCGTGGACGGCCGGTCCGCAGGCGCGGAGCCTGACCGATTGTCTTCGAGAATCAGCAGAAGCGCGCACCCTCGGCAGACTTCGCACGGAACACCAGCGTACGCCGCTGCTCATGCATCAGGTGGGAAATCGCCGCAGATACGCGAATCGATGAGCGGGACGGACGGTGGTTGGGGATCGGGGGAGCAGACCTGAAACCGGCGGCTCGGAAGATACAACGAGAGAAGATATGATAGCTCAGGGAATAGAAACGACTGCCGAGACCGTCTGGCGAGGTGTGTGCCCTCTGTCGCCCGGCTCCAGCGTCGTCATCGCTCAGATGCCTGGCAGAATTGTCAAAGAGCACGTTCGAGGAGAATGGCGGCCCCGCAGAATCGGACGCGGGGCCGCCGTTACATGTCAATATCTATACGACAATGACCTGTTAGCTGCCTCTCGTCGTCGTCGTCGTTCCGCCCATCACGTCCGGATCATGCACGAGGAACGAATCCTTCCGGCAGCGAGGAACCGAGCTGAACGACGGAATGAGACCCACAGGGTCACCCTCTTCGTCGTTGTCCGACGGCGTGTAGATGTTGTCGTCTTCCACCGAGCAGTAGGAGCGTTTCTCGAACTCCACGTGGGTGTCGAGGAACATGACGTTCTGACCTTCCTGCTGGTGCGACAGGGCATTGCCATTCTTGGCCTGCTCGCTCGTGCCACCGTAGCCGGTCATATCGGGAACGAACAGGTTGAACGCCGTCGCATCGCCGGCAGGGCTCTTGAAGAACGGGTTCCTCTCGGCCGCGACCGCAAAGCCCGGCTCGCTCGACACGGTCAGAGCGTACGGGTTGTTGAACGGCAAATGGTACGAGTAGCTGCAGCTCTTGTAGGCGGTGCCGTTGGCGCCCGATGTGCCGAAGTCCCACAGGTCGATCAGCTCGACGCCGGTCAGACCCAGGTCGGCCAGCTTGAACTCCGAGGTGCCCGAATCACCTTTGCAGATGAACGACTTCGGAGTCACCTCCGCGTACTTGACCAGCAGGTAGAAGCACGAGCTGATCGACGCCTTGCCGCTGCTGCCGTCTGCAGAGAGGGTAAAGGCCGCCTGACGAGTGGGCGCCTGGTAGTTGGCCACCGTACCCCAGGTGCTGGACCGGCCGCCGGCCTTGGGCAGCTCGTCTTCATAGTCATTGGCATAGATCAGCATGGCCTTGCCAATGCCCGACAGGTTGGTGCCGCAGGTCATTCGGAATGCCAGTTGGCGCACACGGGCCAACGCCGGCATCAGAATGCCCATCAGCAGAGCGATGATCGCAATCACGACCAGCAGCTCGACGAGGGTGAAGCCTTTTCTTCTCATTTGATTCTCCTTTCACTTCTCTGAGATTCGCAGACCGACCGTTCTCCAACTACGCCACATAGGCCACATTAACAAACAAATGACTGCTTGTTGCTGCCTGATCGGCGAATGCTCGTTCACGCGAGTCTCCGGATCGAAACGTTTGCACCAACAGGAGAACGGGCCGGTTTTGTTCCGATAAAGCATTCCGCCTTGCAGGGTTTTCTGCCTAAGTCAGGTCAAAGACCTCCAGGTGTTCTTCAGGTTTCGTAGGTTGTGTCCTACAACTCTTAGGCAGGCGGATCTGGATATGAAGTGCTGAAGTATTATATATGATGGCTATACAGATTATGATAGATCTACTTCTGCAAATCCACCTATCCTTTATCTCAATCTTAACCCAAGCCGAGGAACGTGTCAAACTTTTTGTCGCCCGATTCGCTCATTTCCTTGAAATTTTTTTCCTTTCGCGTAATATCCCATCGTCTGACGACTTGGAGATCGCTATGCCCGAGAGAACCGAAGTGGCGAACATCCGCAGACTCCTGACCGAGCACCATCAGGAGCATCTGCTGGCGTTTTGGAACCAACTGAACCCGAGCCAACAGGACGCCCTGCTCGCCCAGATTCGAGACTTGGATCTGCCTGCGATCCAGGATTGGGTGCGCCAACTGGTCACCGGGCGGCCGGCAGCGCCCGTTCAGCACGACTTCAAGCCGGCAACCTCCTACAGCCCCCAGCCGCACGATGCGGAGGAAGAGCGTAAATACAAACAGGCAATCGACTTAGGAACGCAGTTGATCGCCAGCGGCAAGGTGGCGGCCCTCGTGGTCGCCGGCGGCCAGGGCACTCGGCTCGGCTTCGACGGACCCAAGGGCAACTTCCCGGTCAGCCCGATCAAGCACAAGACGCTCTTTCGCATCTTCGCTGAGACGATTGCCGCGGTCTCGAGCCGGTATGGTGCTGTCTGTCCCTGGTACATCATGACCAGCCCGCTCAACCATGAGCAGACTCTGGCGATCTTCAGGTCCGACAACTACTACGGCCTGGACCCTCGGAACGTCTTCATCTTCCAGCAGGGAACACTTCCAAATTTCGGCCTTGACGGGCGGATACTGCTCGCGGAAAAGGACCAAATCGCCAGGGGTCCCGACGGTCACGGCGGGTGCATCCGAGCCCTCGCTCGAAGCGGAGCCCTGGCCGACATGAAGAAACGCGGCGTCGAGCACCTCACCTATTGGCAAGTGGACAATCCGCTGGTCAAGCTCTTCGATCCGCTCTTCATCGGACTCCATGCCCTGGGCGGAGCCCAGATGTCGTCCAAGGCGGTCATCAAGAACGGGCCCAAGGAAAAGGTCGGCAATTTCTGTCTGGTCGATGGCAAAGTGACCGTGATCGAGTACAGCGACCTGCCTGATGAGTTGGCGGAGAGACGCCGCCCGGACGGCTCGCTGGCCTTTTCCCTCGGCAGCATCGCGATCCACATCATCGACACCAGCTTCGTGGAGTATCTCAACACGAAGGGGCACACCCTGCCCCTCCACCGGGCAGTCAAGAAAATCCAGCACATCGACGCCGAGGGTTATCGGGTCGAGCCCAAGGAACCCAACGGCGTCAAGCTTGAATCGTTCATTTTCGACGCGATCCCGCTGGCCAAGCGGTCGATCATCTTGGACATCGTCCGGAGCGAGCAGTTCGCCCCGGTCAAGAACGCTGTGGGCGAAGACAGCGCCGAGGTGACCCGCCGGATGATGATCGAACGGGCCGCGACCTGGCTCGAATCCGCCGGCGTCAAGGTCCCCCGCAAGCCCGACCGCTCCCCCGACTGCGTGATCGAGATCGCACCGAGCTTCGCTCTGGACGCGGACGACATCGTCGCCAAGCGGGACCAGATCCCCCCGATCCACCCCGGCGACAAGGTCTATCTCGCATAGCGACCCGAAGCCCGGCGGTCAGGGATCTGGACGCCGCACGGTGTTTGGATCACGAATCCAATCGAGACAGTCTCTCTTCGAGATCGGGCACGGGCGTGAAGTACCAGGTCCGCCCCACCTTCCGGCCAGCCAGCAAACCCCGTCGCTCCAGATTGAGGAGGTCCGTCCTCGCTGTCTGATAGACCACGTTGTGGCTCATCTGATGTGAGCTGAAACTGTATCGCTGCTGAGGATGTCGCAGAGCGTGCCCGATCAGAGCCTGTTGCCGATGGTTGAGAGCGGTGATGCCGTGGAGGCGGCTTTCGACGGCTCGCAGGGCCGATGTCTTGCGTTCGATGTACGCGTGCAGTTCCTTCATGGCCCGCCGAATGACGCGGAGTTGCTGGAGGATGAAGTACGTCAGATCGTTGTCGTCCGTCTCCGTGTGGAGGAAGGCACGTCCGTACTTGGCGGGAGCCTTCAGGAGGATCTGAGAGATCGACACAAACTCGAAGAGCCAGTATCCGTGGTGAAGCATTGACCAGTAGAACAAGGCCCTCGCCACCCGGCCATTGCCGTCGACGAAGGGATGGTCGTAGGCCAGCCAGAAGTGCAGAATAATCGAACGAAGAACCGGATGGACAAAGGTCTCGGGGATCTTGCCGTTGGCAAAGTCGCACATGAGATCCATGCGCTGGCGCAGTTGCTCGGCCGGCGGTGGCTCATGAAAGACCTCGCCATACATGTCGCCGACCACGATCCGTTCGTTCGGCGAACGAAGGCGTCCTGCGGCGGTATCATCCTCCAGCGTCTTCTCTGTTATGATGCGGTGGATTTCGAGAACCAGCTCGGCAGAAAGCGACTTGTCCTTCAGAGCACTGATCCGACGCATGGTGACGAAGTTGTTGAGAATCATCTGCTCGCTCTTGTCACGAGGCGATCGCCCTGTCCGAATCATCTCCTTGGCAATGGCGCGTGTGGTGGCAGCTCCTTCCAGTTGGCTGGACGTGATGGCCTCCTGAATGAGCGAACTAACATAATACTGATCCCTCATCTCAGGATTCGTGATCTGGTCGGGCATGCGGATGAACCCGCCTGCACCTTGGTCAACCTTCAGAAGGATCTCAGCGATGGGATCAACCGTCGAGTAGATGAATGGCTTGCCCCCAGAATCCGTCAACGGCACGGGCTTGGCCTGGCTCAGTCTTCGGAATTTCAGAGCCGCCCACCACTCCTCGTGAGAGTACCCCTCGGGCTCCTTGAGATGGCGAAGAATATCCCAATGAAGATACTTGTCGGCGGCCGGCAAATCATAGCCAAGGCCCAGAATCCTGCGAATCTGTCCGGGATCTGCTGTCCTTGCGAGGAGGCCATTGAGATCAGGTGGTCTTCTTGGCATCTTCATGGACTTATCGCCTTCTCTGCAAGAGACTTACGGATATACCAATATACCAACTATGTACTAATTTGCACTGTTTTAGTATATCGGCAGCTGCGTCTGCAGGCAAGTACTAATTTGTCACATTTTAGTGCATGATTAGTATTTGGCGGACCGACCATGCCAGTCCGATAATCAGACCGTTCAAGCAGTCAAGAAAAACGCTCTTGCCCGACAGATCGTCAGATCATCCGCAGCATGTGGGCGGCGGACTTGGTGCCTTTGACGAAGCTGTCCAGGCTGAAGTGTTCGTTCGGACCGTGCGGGCCGTCGCTATCGAGCCCGAAGCCCATCAGGATGACCGGGCAGCCGAGATGCTCCGCGAAGGTGCTGACCACCGGGATCGATCCGCCGCAGCGGATGAAGACCGTTTCTCGTCCGAAGCCCTTGCGCATCGCGTCTTGAGCGGCCTGGATGATCGGGTCCTTCACATCGAACAGCACCGGCGGACTCATCCCGAAATCGTTGACCTCGATGCGGACCGTGTTCGGGCAAACGGACCGGATGTGCTCGACCACTAGGTCGCGGATGCGGGCGGGGTTCTGGTTCGCAACCAGCCGGCAGGTGATCTTGACCGTGGCAAACGACGGGATGATCGTCTTGGACCGCTGCCCTTGGTAACCGCCGAAGAAGCCGTTGATCTCGAACGTCGGGCGGGCCCAGAGCCGCTCCAGCGTGCTGTACCCGGTTTCGCCGTGCGGGCGCGGGATGTCCAGCTCCTTCGACAGGGTCTCGTCGTTGAAATTCAGCTTGCGGAAGCTCTCTCGCTCCCAGTCCTGCAGCGGGACCACGTCGTCGTAGAAATGCGGGACCAGGACCTTGCCATCGCGCGAGACACAGGCGGCCAACATCTGGGCCGCGACCATGACGGGATTGGCGATGCCGCCGCCGTAGGCGCCGGAATGGACGTCCGAAGCTGGACCGCGAATGGTGAATTCCAGCGCGACCAGGCCGCGAAGACCGTAGGTCAGCGCGGGCGTGTTGGCGTCGTACATCGTGCTGTCGGAGATGACGATGGCGTCGGGCTTGAGCTCGGCCTTGGCCTGCGCCACGTAGCGGGGCAACGCGTCGCCGCCGGACTCCTCTTCGCCTTCCAGCAGGAACAGAACCTCGCAGGGAAGCTGCCCTTCCGTCTTGAGCAAGCTCTCGACCGCTTTGACGTGGGTCCAGAGCTGCCCCTTGTCGTCGGTGGAGCCCCGGCCGTAGAGGATGCCGTCGCGGATCGTCGGCTCGAATGGCGGGGTCTTCCACTCGCCGACCGGGTCTTCCGGCTGCACGTCGTAGTGCCCGTAGATCATGACCCGTTTCTTGCTCTTGCCCTTCATCAGAGCCCGGACGATGGGCTGGCCGCCGACATCGACGAGTCCGGCGTCCAAGCCCAGGCCCTTGAGGTGAGCGACCACCCACTCGGCGCAGGCCCGCGTGTCCTTGTCGTGCGAGCGTTGTGCGCTGACCGAGGGGAACCGCATGAACTGCTTAAGCTCTTCGACGAAACGAACCCAATTCTGATCGATATACGCTTCAACCTTATCCGCCATCTTGCTACATCCTCCCAAGAGCCGGGACGGTACGCCCGGGCCACTCCATTGCTACTCGTGCCGGCCGCTCCCCGCGGCGAATACGGCCGGTATCCAGGAACAAGACACTATACGGCATCAAGGCCCTCCGCGAAAGCAGGAATCCACCGCCCCAGGCGGGGAAATTGGCTTCGTTTTTCGGATTCCGTTTCGAGGCCAATCCGCCATAACCCGTGTCCCAGCCGCGAGTTGCTGCGGGATACGCCCTGAGCCGATTGGCTTCGTTTTGCAGAATCGGCCGCAGGCGGCGCCGACCGCACTGGGCCGAGGCCGCCGCGGTGCGACACGCCCTGGACAGATTGGCTTCGTTTCGCCGAATTGGCCGCAGGCCGAGGACCGTCCCGGCCCAAGGTCGCCGCAACGGGACACTGCCGGCGGGAGTGATTGGAGCGATGGAACCCTGGAATAGTGGAATGATGGGAACTCCTCCGGCCGCCTGGGTAGAACGCGGGGCTTCTCGATGCCCAGCCGATTGACGAAGATCCGCACGTCATAGGTCACGATGAACCCTCCGAACCGGCCATGAGAGTTGCTGTTCGGCCGTTGTATACTTATCATACGCACTGGCACTTTCTGCGTCAATCCAAAACCCTGAACTTCCGAAGATCTCTGGGAGCGACGGCAGACCGCCGGAAGCCCCTCTCGGGCATCCCCACAGGGTTCTCGCTGCCTGCGGCAGGCATGGAACGCGAGCCTCACGCCGGACCGGCACAACCGCTCGACGAAATGCCCCGACGCAAGCGAGGGACGAAGCCAGCGTCGCAGCCGCGACCACTTCCCACCGGCAGAGCACACGAATGGTCATGCTCCCCCGGTTCGGGTACATGACCGCAGTTGCGACCTCCCGCAGAGTGACAAGACGCTGGCGCGACTTTGTCATTCCTGCGCCAAGCAGGAATCCAGAAACCGTGGCATGCGACATATCCCAGGAAGTGGATTCCCGCTCCTCTGAAAAATACCCCGTCACGCGGCCTCGTCGGCTTGCGGTGGGATCACTTTATATCCCAGGGATTCCAGCACCTTGCGATGATATCGTGCGACGCGAGCCGTGTTGAGCTT
>JAGOLX010000087.1 GCA_017993835.1 Phycisphaerae bacterium | reverse complement strand
GACAACATCCGCAAGTGCCTGGAGCTACTCCGCGATCACGGCTACAAAGGGGTCCTGAGCATGGAATGCGAAGGCCAGGGCGGCCCGATGATCGAAAAATCCCTCGCCTGGCTCCGAAAGACGCTCGCAGAGATGAAGATCCAGACAGAACTGTGAAACCGCTGATAAACGCTGATGAACGCTGATATTCAGAGATTGTTGGCGATGCGTCGGACTTCGAGTCTCGGTTTGCCGAAGTTCATCAGCAGGCACAGGCGGAGTTTCGTGGCCTTCAGGTAGTTCAGACACTGCGCCAAGTGAATGTCATCGAGTTCCTTGACTGCCTTGAGTTCGAGTAGAAGGCTCCCCTCAACCAACAGATCCGCCACATACTCGCCCACAACCACGCCGTCGTAGTGGACCTTGATGCCGTGCTGCTGCTCGACGCGGATGCCCGCCTTGCGAAGCTCATGGGCCAGAGCGTTTTCGTACACCTTCTCCAGGAATCCGCATCCGAGAGTGTTGCTGACAGCGAATGCGCACTTAATCACCCTCTCTGTCAATTGGCTCATCTCGCTCCGATCAAATCGGCGTTCATCAGCGTTCATCTGCGGTTCCATTTCACTCTTCCACCGCTTCCCACCACAATCTCGGATAGTCCTGCCCTTCCCGAATCCACCAAATGTCCTCAGTCCCATTGGCCGTTTCGCCCACGAAGTCCCATCCGGCATTGAGGAATGTACTGGCCGTCCGCATCTCCGCTGTGGTCTTGCCTACGGCGTAACGACCTGTGGTTTGGCCGGAAGCCTCAACATCCCAGAAACAACTGGTGACTCCCTCGCTCAAGGAAGATCCACAGAGTCCACCGGCACCACCTTCGGTACTGCTGACCGCGCTGGCGCTGTAGCAGCGAGTCATGATGTGCGGGGCGTCACCAACGAGTCCCCCCACGAGCATCGTTCCCTGGACCACACCCTGGCTGTAGCAATCGGCAACAACACCCGAGGCGCATCCCACAAGCCCTCCGACATACATCCCACTGCCGATGACTCGGCAGGTACTGAAGCACTGGATGACACCACCCCAACCATACCCCACCAAGCCGCCGGTACGCTGAGCGGTATTTCGGACTTCGCCCGTGCTGTAGCACCGGCGAAGGGTTCCCGCATTCGATCCCACAACACCGCCCACTTCCATCGCAGAACCGACGATGTTGCAGTCCACCACACCGAGGTCCCTGACTTCGGCTCCGGGGCACACCATGCCAATCAGTCCCAGGTATCCGGCCCCCTGGATGGTCAGATGCGAAACAGCGACGCCGTTGCCATCGAAGACGCCGCGCAACGAGGGAATCACAGGCGCAGCCCAGCGGATTCCCGAGAGATCGATCGGGGCCACCAGTCGATAGTGAGCGGAGGGGTTGTGATAGGTCACCGCACCCAGGTCCAGGGCATCGGATATCAGGTAGGGATCAGCCGATGTGCCGCTGCCCCGCAATCGCGGTGTATGCCCGCCAAAGATCGCCAACACCGGATACCCACCTTCCTCCGGCATCTGCCAGACTTCGGAGGTTCCATTCGCCGTCTCCCCGACCCAGTCCCACCCGGCATCCAGATAGGTCTGCTTATCCTGCATATCTGGAACAATCGGTGGCTGCCAGTCTCCCCCTCGACGCGAGGCGGAACTTCGCGCTACGCCGAAGCAGCCGATTCCCGCACCGTAACCCGCCAGTGAACTTCCAGAACCATCCGCGACATCCACCTCGCCGATGCTGTAGCAGTGTGTTACAGAATTGAGATTCGAGCCGACCAGATCGCCGCAATATCGCTCGGCGCTGACCGCTGCCTCGCTGTAGCAATCGGTCACCTCGCCGGCATTCATACCTATGAGCCCTCCGGCGTTCACACTGCCGTGGACACTACCAGCGCTGAAGCAGCGAGTCACAACACCCTCATTACAGGATACCAGCGAGCAATTGTAGACGCCGGCGCCGACTATGTTGGCATCCACGATCCCCAGGTTTGCGATCTGGGCCCCGTGCCGCAGCCGTCCGAAAAGCCCCAGATGGCCGTCGCCCTCAATGGTCAGATGCGAAATGGTCAGGCCGGCGCCATCAAATGTGCCGAGCAACCACGGGACTACTGGCGCACGCCAATGGATACCGGAGAGATCCACCGCGGCCGCCAATCGATAGTGAGAGCCAGGGCTGCAGCAGACTATCATCCCCAGATCAAGGGCATCAGATATCAGATACGGATTGTCCGGCGTACCACTGCCCTGCAGGTTGCGTGGAATGTGGTCTTGGAAGAACGTGAGGATCGGATAGCCACCTCCCTCGGGCATTTGCCAGACGTCGGAGGTCCCATCTTCCGCCGTGCCGACCCAATCCCACCCGGCATCAACATAAGTCTGTATATCCTGCATCTGAGCCGTGGTCAGTCCCATGCCTTCGGCGCTCGTGGACTGGCCTGAGGTCTGCATATCCCAGAGGCAGGACACGACAGAATCGTCCCCATCCATCGAATGAAAAACACGACCCACCAAGCCTGCAACCGTGCCAGTCAGGCTGCTGACGATTCCCGTGCTGTAACAGTGGATCAGATCGCCTTCCCAACTGCCCCCCACCAACCCGCCGACGATTGATTTCCCGACAACCGAACCCCGGCTGAAACAGTGGATCACGGCCCCCTCATCGTTCTCCCCGACCAATCCACCAACCCCTGCTCCATCCCCACCGACCGCGACGGTGCTGTAGCAGCCGACTACAACACCGTAGTTGTACCCCACCAGTCCGCCGACACATTGCCCTGTCCCCCGAACCGAACCAGTGCTGTAGCAGTGGAGGATAACACCGGCGTTGCTTCCGACCAGCGCCCCGACCGACCATCTGCCATCCGCGTCGACCGCCGCGTCGATCAAGCCCAAGTTTCGGACTTCGCCGGTCGGCTGCGCGACATAGCCAAAGAGTCCCGCGTAAGGACGCTCCATGCCGGAGACACAGGTGAAGTTGGAGATCGTATGACCGTTGCCGTCGAAGACGCCTGCGAAGAGACCGCGACGCCAATCCATCCCGTCCAACTCGGCAGCCGTGCCGATGATGTTGAATGACGGTCGGCCGTCTCGGCCGTCGTGGGCGGACAGGTCGAGGTCGGCCATGAGCTTGAAGTGCTTGTCCCAGTCGTTGGGCTCGGCGCCGATGGCGTTCATCTGCTCCGCCGTCCAGATCTGATAGGGGTCGGCCGCGGTGCCGCTGCCCCCGCCGTATTGCGCTTGGGCGGGACAAACGCCCAGACACGCCGCGATCAGAATGGAGATTGCACGAAAGACTCGGGGTTCTCTCACGCTCCGCATGTTCGGTCCTCCACAATCCGTCTCCCAACTCGGAGACGACCGCGCATTTCTGCCGTCTTCACTTCGTCAGGTACAGTATATCCGATGGGGATTGCTCGTGTCAACTTCTCTTGAAGTTTGAGGTTTGGAGTGTGAAGTTTGAAGCGTTGGATCCCTTCCCGGCTCGCCTCGCCTGTTGGGAGTCTGAGCAAACAAGATGCCCCGGCAACACCCTGTCATTCTGAGCGCCAGCGAAGAATCTGGGACGGGCGTGATAACAGGCGTTGGCTGCATCCGTTGCCCAGATGCTTCACGTCGTTCAGCATGACAAGTCGGGCGTGGTTGCCATGCCATTGCTCTTGGGACGCATGGGCCTTGCGAACCCACGTGGGCCGATGTAGGATCGGCGTATCGGTCGAGCCCATGGAGCATCGGATCTCAGGAGCTGTACGATGAGCTACACTTTTCTACGCCGCGCGCGGACTACCTTGCTGGTCATCCCCTCGATCGTCACGATTGCGGCGCTTGCTGCGCGATGCCCGGGCGGGCAGGTCTCGCGGAATGCCGTTTTGCAGGCGGATTCCTTCCGGCACTACGTCGAGCAGTTCAATCGCGACGACGAGGAGCTGTACGTGCAGCATGTCCCCAACGAGCGGGCGTGGGAGTTCCTGCGGGACAGGATTCCGCTGTTCGAGTGTCCCGACAAGGACATCGAGCGGACGTATTACTTCCGCTGGTGGACGTATCGCAAGCACATCAAGCAGACGCCGGACGGGTTCGTGATTACGGAGTTCCTGCCGGCCGTCGGCTGGGCGGGCAAGCACAACACGATTAGTTGCGCCGCGGGACACCACTTCTACGAGGGCCGTTGGCTGCGCGATCCGGCATACTTGGATGACTACGCGGTGTTCTGGTTCCGCAAAGGCGGCGCCGTGCGAACGTACAGCTTCTGGGCGGCCGATGCCCTCTGGGCCCGGTACATGGTGACCGGGGACAAGAACACCATGCTCGATCTGCTGCCCGACCTGATCGCCAACTACGAGCAGTGGGAGAAGGAGAAGCTCGAGCCGGATGGCCTGTTCTGGCAGATTGACGGCTGCGACGGCATGGAAGTCTCCATCGGCGGTTCGGGCAAGCGGGCGACGATCAACTCCTACATGTACGCCGACGCCATCGCCATTGCGAAGATCGCGTCGCTCGCAGGCAAGCCCGCGATCACACAGCGGTTCCATGAGAAGGCCGAGCGAATCAAGGCGCTCATGCAGAGCAAGCTCTGGGACCCGCAGGCCCAGTTCTTCAAGGTTTTGCCGCGTGACAAGGACACTCTCGTCGACGTGCGGGAACTGCACGGCTACACGCCCTGGTATGCGAATCTGCCGGACGCAGGCTACGAGCAGGCGTGGAAGCAGATCATGGACCCGCAGGGCTTCTATGCCCCCTACGGCCCGACGACCGCCGAGCAGAGACACCCGGGATTTCGCCTGTCCTACGAGGGGCATGAGTGCCAGTGGAACGGGCCGAGCTGGCCGTACGCCACCGCCGTCACTCTGACCGCGATGGCGAACCTGCTCAACAACTACCGTCAGGACGTCGTGAGCAAGGCCGATTACCTCGAACTGCTGAAGATCTACACCAGGAGTCACCGGCTCACCCGCGAGGACGGCAAGGTCGTGCCCTGGATCGACGAGAACCTGAACCCTCAGACCGGCGACTGGATCGCACGCACACGGCTGAAAGTCTGGAAGGACGGGACCTGGGACGCCGGCAAAGGGGGCAAGGAGCGAGGCAAGGACTACAACCATTCGACCTACTGCGATCTGGTCATCACGGGCCTCGTCGGCCTGCGACCGAGATCGGACGACGTCGTCGAGATCCATCCCCTGCTCCCGCCGGGCAAGTGGGACTGGTTCTGCCTGGACAACGTCCCCTACCATGGTCACACTCTCACGATCC
Organism: Phycisphaerae bacterium; assembly: GCA_017993835.1. Classification (GTDB taxonomy): domain Bacteria; phylum Planctomycetota; class Phycisphaerae; order Sedimentisphaerales; family Anaerobacaceae; genus PLanc-01. Next base: position 10,974 of record JAGOLX010000087.1, on the reverse strand, counting down.
TCTGGGACAAGACGGGGCAGCAGTATGGGCGAGGCAAGGGCCTTCGCATCTTCGCCGACGGCGCCGAAATCGCTCGCGCCGATTCGCTCGAACGTGTCACCGGCGAGCTGCCCACCTCGCCGACAGGGACTTCCGCGGGCTGGATCAGGTATGAAGGCAGTCCCGTCCTCGGCGGCGACCTCGGGACCTGCTTCGACGTGGCGTTGCTCCGAGAGGGCGAAGCCTATCGTATGTGGTTCTCCTGGCGGCCCAAGGAGTCGATTGCGTTGGTCGAGAGCGCCGACGGAATCCACTGGAGCCGGCCCAAGATCGTGCTGGGACCCAACAAGGATACGAAGTGGGAGGCCGACATCAACCGCCCCGGGGTGCTCAGGCGCCCGGATGGCTACCACCTGTGGTACACAGGCCAGACCCGCAACCGCAGTTGGATCGGCTACGCGACCAGTCCCGACGGCATCCGCTGGACCCGCCGGTCGGCGGAGCCGGTCCTGTCTCCCGAGGAACCCTGGGAGGACATCGCCGTGATGTGTCCCCATGTGCTCTGGGACGAGACGAGCCGGCAATACCGAATGTGGTACTCGGGCGGCGAACAGAATGAGCCGAACGCGATCGGCTACGCGACCAGTCCGGACGGCCTGCACTGGACGAAGCACGAGAGCAATCCGATCTTCGCGGCCGACCGGGGCAATCCGTGGGAGCAGCACAAAGTCACCGCCTGCCAGATCATCCCGGCCGGTGACTGGCATCTGATGTTCTACCTCGGCTTTCGCAACGAGGAACATGCCCAGATCGGCCTGGCCCGCTCGCGGGACGGCGTCACCGGCTGGCAGCGTCACCCGGCCAATCCGATCATCTATCCGGTCAGGAACGCCTGGGACGGCGACGCCTGCTACAAGCCCTTTGCGATCTTCGATGAGAGCCAGAACCGCTGGATGCTCTGGTACAACGGGCGCAAAGGCGGATTCGAGCAGATCGGCCTGGCGATCCACCCCGGCTACGACCTGGGATTTCCGAACCAATGACGATGGTGCGTGGTACGCACCCTACGAAAGGGCCAACGGCCGGGAGTGCAGACAAGACGAACACAGGGACCCTCTCATTCCTCTGAGAATGCTTGAGATTCCGTCGCCGACCCGGTAGACTGGAGCACGATTCGTTGTTGCGGTTCCATTGGGCACGCATGACTCTTTGTTACAGGTGAGGCTTATGACAACTGAATTCACACGTAGTTCCAGTTCTTCTCTCGATCGTCGCAGTTTTCTGGGTCTCGGCGCCGGCGCGGTCGCCGCCGGGGTCAGTGGGGTGGGCTCGGCCAGCGCCGCCCAGACGGGCGCGCCGCGAGTCGTCACTCCCCCGGCGGGCAAGCGCATCCTGCTGTCCTGCAAGCTCGGCATGATCCCCAAAGAGATCGAGGGCAAGAAGCTGACCATCGTGGATCGACTGAAGCTGGCGGGCGAGGCCGGCTTCGACGGCGTGGACTTCGACCAGGCGGGCGAATTCACGCCCGAAGAGGCCCGTCACGCAGTTCGTCAGTCCGGCGTCTTCGTCCATAACGCGATCAATCACGCGCACTGGTCACAGCGTTTGACCAGCGAGAAGGAAGAAGAGCGCAACCAGGGACGCGCCAATATCGAGCACTGCATCCGCGTCTCGCACGCAGCCGGCGGCAGCGGCGTGCTGATCGTCGTCGGCCAGGGTGGCGACGGCCCGTCGGATGAGATCGAGGAGCGTGCCTGCCAGGAGATCCGGAAGCTGCTCCCGCTGGCGGCCTCGCTGGGCCAGATGATCCTGATCGAGAATGTGTGGAACAAGATGATGTACGACCACGACGCCCCGCCGGAACAGACGCCCGAGCGATTCATCCGGTTCGTGGACAGTTTCAACAGCCCCTGGGTCGGGATGTACTACGACGTCGGCAATCATTGGAAGTACGGCCAGCCGGGCGACTGGATTCGCGCCTTCGGGCGACGCTGCGTGAAGATGGACGCCAAGGGCTTCAGCCGGGCCAACAACAAATGGGCCGAGATCACAGGCGAAGGCGACGACCTGCCGTGGGCTGATGTCCGCAAGGCGCTCGAGGAAATCAACTTCTCCGGCTGGGCGACCGCGGAAGTCGGCGGCGGCGACCTGAAGCGTCTGACCACGGTCCGCGAGCAGATGCAGAAGGCGTTCCTGGGGTAGAAAGAAGCCCGCCCAACGCGGGAATAGTCCACGACCTCGCCGCAGCTCAGCGAAGGTGCCTATGGACATCGAGTTGTACGATTGCCCGTACTGCAACACATCGGGCGTCTTACCCACATCGGACGACCGGTGCCCCAGTTGCAGACACCCGTTGGTCGAGAAGAACAGGCGCGCATCGTCTGCCTGCGGCGCAGCGGTGCTGGAGACCCACGAGGCGGACACCACGTCATGGCGTGCCGGTGAAGAGGAGCGGCGTGCGAGGTCTGTCGGCCGGGGGCTGTGCATAGGCATGACGGTGGTCGGTGCGGTCGGACTGCTCTTGACTCCCGTCGTCCTTGTAGGTACGGCATTGGCTGGTGGCGAACGTGACGGAGCACAGTGGCAGGTTTCGACGAAGGCCGCGGACCGAGCGATCGAATGGGCTGCGACATGTCTGCTGGCGAGCTGGGCAGTCTTCGAGGCGGGATTCGCGATGTCTCGGGCTCGACTCATCATCCAGATACTGGTGAGAATCCCGCTCTACGGATTCATCATTTTGATGCTTCTCGTCCTGGCGATCGGCACGCTCCTCAACAACTGCACATTCCCATAGGCTGTGCGAGTGAGGTTTGCGAGCCCCCCGGTGTGCGATCCGCAGGGCACAGCCGGCTTCCGGAAGATTTTTAACCTTTGTCCTGATTTTTCTATTGACATCTACTACAGCTTGGAGTACTTTGTAGTGGAGTAGATGAAGCATAGCGTTCTTTGTCGCGGAGAAATGGATCATGCAACGCAAGTCACTGGACGATCTCGGGGAACTGCAGCGGACGGTCCTGGAGACCGTGTGGAACCTTCGAGAGGCCAACGTCCACCAGGTCCGCGAGCGGCTCGGCAAGAAGAAGAAACTCGCCTATACGACGGTCCTGTCGGCCATGCAAAAGCTCGAGAAGGCCGGCTGGCTGGACCATCGGGCCGAGGGCAAGACCTACGTCTACTTCGCGACCGCCAGCCGGGACCAGGCGGGCGCAGGCTCCGTTCGCGGCCTGCTCAAACGCGTCTTCGCGGGTGACGCGATGGCCATGTTCCAGCACCTGATCCGAGAGAGCAAGCTCAGCGCCGACGAACTCGGCGAGCTGAAACGTTTGATCGAGGAAAAGGAAAACAAGGCGGGAGAGTAAATCATGTTTGAAGAATGGATCGCACAGCATCCGCATCTTTGGACACTCGCATGGCAGAGCACGACCTGCCTGACGGCGGGACTTGGCGGCAGCTATCTCCTGCGACGCCGGGCCGTGCGCGCACATCAGGTCCTGCTCCTGGCACTGGTCGCGGCGATATTCATCCCTGCGATCAGCCAGGTCGTCAAACAGAAGCAATGGGGACTGTTCGTAGCGGAGCGAGCAGTCCCCAAAACAAAGCCCGACGCTCCTGGCGCACAGACCACTCCTGCGATTGCACGGCCACGAACGACGCAGGATGCGGCTTCTTTGCCTGCTCCCGTCGAGAACACGGCGGTGGCGCCAACTCCTGTGGCAGAGCGATTCGACTGGGTCGGCGCAGTCGTGCCTGCCTGGCTCCTGGTCAGTGGTGTTCTGTTCCTGCGACTGGCGAGTCAGTTTCTGCTCGGCCGGCGAGTCACAAGACAATCGAAGGTCGTCGATGAACCCAGGATTGCCGGCATCATCGACGCCGCGAAAGACAAGCTGAAGATCGAGACTGATGTGGTCGTTCGCACGGGCAGTCACATTCCAAGCCCGGCCGTCTGGTGCTGGGGCCGTCAACCCACGTTGCTGATCCCCCAGGACTCGTGTGACGACGGGGGGAGTCTCGACTGGACGAGCATTGTCTGCCACGAGCTGGCCCACTGGCGACGCCGGGACCATGTCAGCGGACTCCTCGCGGAACTCGTGGTCTGCGCGGCGCCGTGGCAGCCGCTTGCCTGGTGGGCCCGTCGGCGCCTGGTGGCTTTGAGCGAAGAGGCCTGCGACGACTGGGTCATCGCCTCCGGCCAGACGGCCACCAGCTACGCAAAGACCCTCCTGGGCCTGGTTCCCCAGGGTCAGACAGGTCTGGTCCCGAGCGTCGTCCCCAGCCGCAGCGGTCTGGCAGGCCGAATCCGCCGAATTCTGCACGACGCCTGTGGCAATCCGCGTGCCGGGCTGCGATGGAGCCTCGTCGCAGCGGTTCTCACGACGTGCCTGGGTCTCGGCATCGCCTTCGCGCAGACTCGACCGGCGACACAGAGTGCGCAGGCGCGGAGCACACAACCCCAGGTGCAGGTCGCTGCAGCGTCGGAGGAACAACCATCCGTCAGCAATGAGAAGATCGCGCTGCGCCTGGTCGACCCGGAGGGCAAGCCGGTGGCTGGAGCCAGAGCTGGCGCGTATATGCAAGTGCGCAATGCATCCGTCCTCGGCAGCAAGCTGGACTGGCGTTCTGCAGGCGACAGCGTCTCCGATCCCGGTGGGCAGATCGTACTGAACGCGAAGGACGTGTTCCAGAGCCAGCGGGAAAAGGAGACGCTCTACATCCTGCACGAGAGTCGGGGAATCGGGGCAGTCTGCGAGATCGCCCGAGGAAGTTCAGACGACAAGCTGCCAGTCGTGGTGCTCAAGCCAGTCTGTCGCGTCCAGGGAAAGCTCGCAAGCGCCGGCCTGGCAACCATCGGTATGCCCCTGCGATGGGCACACATGTACGTCTACCTGGAAGAATGCCAGCGCGTACTGGAATGCGACTTCGAGGAGGCCAGACCCAGTTTCGAATTCCTTCTGCCGCCGGGTGCATACACCTTCAACCCGTACGGATCGGGCGGCAAGGGGGAGGATCCGCCTCGCGTCGGTGCCGACACGGAATTCAAGATGCTCCCGGTCACAATCTCTGAAGGCCAACAAGACCTGGACCTTGGCGTGATCGATCTTGTCCCCACGAAGCTGGCGACCCTGATCGGCCGGCCGGCGCCGGAGATCGGGCCCATGAAGGCGTGGAAGAACGGGGCACCCGTCACCCTGGGCCAACTCAAGGGGCAAGTAGTCTGGCTCCATTTCGGCGGCAGATACCCCATTACATCGCGCGACCTGCCGGAACTTGCGGAGCTTCATGAAACCTTCGGTGACAAGGGGCTGACCATCATCGCGATCTTCAACTGCGCCTCAACGGAGGAGTTGGAACAGACATGGGCCGACGTGAACCAGCAGTCCGGCGGCGTGAGAGAGGTGCCCTTCCGCGTCGCCATCGACGGCGGAGAACCCACGTTCTACCGGGGCACGAATCACCAGCGAGCGGGCGCAACATACGGAAGATACGATATCATAGGCTCCCCTACAAACGTGCTCATCGACCGAGCGGGGAATATGGTCGGGCAACCGAACCCGTTCTACGCCCAGGAGACCGTTTCTCAGATGCTGGGGGTCCGGCCGGAGTCGCTCGAGCCCGACTGGCGACAGCGGTTCAATGCCGTCTATCGTCTTGCGGACAACGAGATCCTCAAGCGGATCGCGCCGCCGTTCATTCCCGAACGAATAGAGTACTGGAAGAACGATCGCAAACTGCAGGCGGAGGGGATTCCGTGGGAGCCGGACCACTTCACATTTGATTGGAACGGGAAGTTGCGAATCCGCGCGATCGGCTTCCAGACTTCTGCGGATCTCGGATCAGTTCTCAGTACCGTGCTTCGCTTGAGGAAATATGAATACGAGGGCTCCGAGTCGCTGCTGCGCATCGAGTTGCCGGGCGACTGGGTCATTCGAGACAAAGAATCACAGGAGACGAGATTGCGTGGGCTGGAGCAACTCCTCGCACGGGAAGTCGGACGCAAGATTCGGTTCGAGAGGCGTTCGGTGCCGCGGGAGGCGATCATCGCGACAGGCAAGTTCAGATTCCATCCGCCCGTCGACACCTATGACCACTCATCGGTTCATCTGTATGCCGGCCAGATGGACCCCAACCAGGGTCTTCCCTGCGAGACAGCCGATTCCCTTGGCAAGTTCCTGCTGACGCTGAGCGAATGCGCGAATATGCCTGTCATCGATCAGACCGAGCAACAGGAGAAGATCCGCCTCCCCTATCGTCAGCACTGCTCCTGCAACGTGGGGGAGATTCAGGACGAACAGGAACGAGCCCGGCAACTGAAGGTCGTCCTGGACCATCTGACGGAACAGACCGAGTTGCAGTTCGAGGTCCGCACGCAACCGGTCCCGGTCTGGTTCATTGTAGAGGGAACCGATCATTGATCCTGGATTTCGCTGTCCAGGCGTCGGCCGCAAAAAAAACTTCGGCCGGCGCCTTTTTTCTTGTTGACATCTACTATTTGCTATAGTACGATGGCCCATCGTGGAAAGACGATGGTCCTGATCGCAAGGAGATAGCGCTATGGGCAAGGCATCACTCGACAGTCTGGGAGAGCTTCAACGGGCGGTTCTGGAGATCGTGTGGGAACGGGGCGAAGCCAGCGTGCACGATGTCTTGCGACAGCTCGACCACCGCAAGAAACTCGCCTACACGACCGCACTGACCGTCCTGCAGAAGCTCGAAAAGGCCGGCTGGATCGAGCATCGCAGCGAAGGAAAGAGCTACATCTACACGCCCGCCGTCAGTCGGGAGCAGGCGGGCGCGGGTTCCGTGCGCGGGTTCCTCTCGCGGGTCTTCGAGGGCGACGCGGTCGCGATGTTCCAGCACCTGATCCGCGAGAGCGACCTCAGCGATGACGAACTGCGAGAACTTCGTCGAATGATCGACGAGAAGCGAAAGGAGAGAAAGCCATGATCCGCGAGATACTCTCTGAGAATCTGTGGCAATTGCTGATTGTGCAGGCGACGCTGTGCATCGCGGCAGGCCTGACAGCCAGTTTCCTGCTCCGACGCAGTGCGGCCAGGGCACACCAGATCCTTCTGACCGGCCTCCTCGCAGCCGTGTTCACGCCAGGTGTGTACGTCCTCGTGAGACATTTCCAGCTCGGCATGCTCGCGTCGGAACCGATGATCGCGTCTCAGCAGAGCACGGAACCTCCCATGTTGTCCGACACACAGACTGTGGGCCTGCTCGCCGAGTACGAGCCGGCGCCGGCGGATGACACGGAACTGCCTGTAGCGATAGTCCCGACCCAGAATGAGGTTGCGGCGGCCCCCCTGCCCTGGGGCCCGATCTCCGTGGCCGCCTGGATTTCGCTCACTGCGATCCTGCTGGGCCGGATGACATTGCGATTTGCCCTGGGACTGCGACTGTTGACGGCCGCCCGCCCGCTGGACAACGAGCGGCTCCATCAGGCCCTTGAACGGGCGCGCGACGAGCTGAAAGTCGCCGACCCGATCCAAATCCGATGCAGCAAGAATATCAAGAGCCCAATCATCTGGTGCTGGACACGAGAGCCTGTCCTGCTCGTCCATGCGAGAGCGGCTACCCATCCCGACGGCGTCGATTGGGCAGGCATCTTCTGCCATGAGCTGGCGCATCTGAAGCGACGCGATCATGTCAGCGGGCTGTTTGCGGAGATTCTGGCGACGCTGCTCCCGTGGCATCCTTTGCTGTGGTGGGCTGCGGCCCGCTTGGCCAAGCTCAGTGAGCAGGCGTGTGACGATTGGGTCCTCGCGGCAGGACAGAGCGGCGTGGATTATGCGGAGACGCTCCTGGGTCTCAGTGCCCAGAGGCAAATGGCGTTTGTCCCAACAGTAGTCGGAAAGGAGAAGACCATGAGCACGAGGATACGCAGAATCATCAAGGATCGTTGCGGCGACCCGAGGGTCGGAGCGAGATGGATGGCAGGAGTCGGTCTCCTGGCGATCCTGGCGGTCGTGAGCGTCGGCTTCGCACAGCGCCGACCCGCCGCACAGGAAGGACGGGAGATCGCGATCGCGGCCGAGCAACCCGCAGCGGAACAGCCCCAGCCGGTCAGACGGGAAGGACGAGCGATCGGAGGCGTTGCCGTGCAATCCGCCCCGGCGGAGCGTCGGGAACCAACGCCGGATTGGCAGCGGGAGGTCCTACAACGCAAGCTCGGCGAACTCGCCGGGCAGATCGAAGACAAGGAAACGATGCTCCGCGAGAATCGCGATCTGCCTCCCGAGGAGAGACGAGTACAGGAGTTCGAACTGGGAATCCTGTACGAGATGGCCGCACAACTGGAGCGACGACTCGGGAACCTCGATAGGCCCGAGTCGAGGACCGCACGACGACAGACGCCGGAGAACGAACTCGCCCTCCGCAGAGACGAACTGAAAGGGCGATTGCAGACCTTGAGGGCCACCGCCAACCTGATGGAGAGGAACCTCATGCAAGACGACGCAATGAACCCCGACGTCAGGCATGATCTGGAGGCCAAGTTGGACCAGACGCGTCGGGAGATCCTCCAGACCGAGGACGAGTTCCGCATCGTCGAGAGACGTCAACAGGTACAGAGCCCGGTAACGGAGCAGCCAAGAGTCGTGGAGACCCGCAGACGCCGGGGGGGCAGCGATCCGTACGGAAGCGTGTATGGCGTTGAGTCTCGCGGGGACGCCATGTACGGCGCTCGCGCACCGGCCCGTGCGGAACAAAACGGGAACAAGACCGAGACACGGGTCTATGCGTTGGAGCACCCCAGCCCGGAAAAGATGCGAAACATCGTGGAGGTCCTGAGTCACCTGCCGGAAACCACGGTCACGCCCTTCGCGGACAACAAGTTGGCGATCAACACGGCCCCGGAACTCCACCTTCAGATCGAGAAGATCATTCATGACTTCGATGATACCCCCAAGCCTCCGCTCGAAGCTCAGGTCCTGGACCTTCGCAGTCAGATGCAGGGATTGCAGGAGCAAATGCAGCAGATGCAGAAGCTGCTCGAACGGCTCGCCCAACGCGGACCGAGGACTGAAACGCCGGCTGAACCCCAGGAACCCGGAAGGTACTGAGCCTCCCGAACGGAACGACAGGCCAAGGCCTCCCCGACGCCCATCGTCGCGGAGGCCCTTTTTATTTCGTCTTGCTGGTTCCCACAGCCTGGGCAGGGAATGTACAATAGCGACCGGCCGGCCGAGGAGGGCCGGAGGATGGGTAATGCGGACACACCGTTGCCGGTCGCGTTTGCGCGACTGCGGACGGCTCCGCGAAGGCTCTATGGAAAGGAGAAGGTCATGAGAAAAGGACTTCACACCATCGCACAGTTGCGGCACACCGCTCGGGGGATCTGGATTCCGTGCCTGTTCGTCACCGGCGCCGTGCTGGTCTGGGCATCCGGCGCCGTGGTCGGCCAGGAACCGGCAGGCGAGCCGACGCCCCAGGCTGACCCGCCGGAGGCCGCGCCGCCGGCAGAGGAACCCCAGTGGGAGCAACAGTGGCAGCAGCAGATCGACGAGCTCAACCAGCGACGCCAGAGCTTGGAGGAGGCCGTCGGCAACAGCGAGAGGCAGCTCCAGGAATCCGAGAGCGAGCAACAGCAGCGCCGCCGACAACTGGGCGAGCAGCTTGAGGATCTCCGCAGGCAGATCCGCGAGACCGCGGCGCAGACGATGGAGCTGCAGCGCGAACGCCTGAAGCACAACTACGACAGGGAACTCGAAGCCCTGGAGCAGGCCCAGCAGGGACAGCCCGAGGATACCCAATGGCAGGAGCAGTGGCAGCAGCGACTCGACGAGCTGAACCAGCGGCATGAAAGCCTGAACGAGGCCGCGGGTGACATCGAAAGGCAACTCCAGGAATCCCAGAGCCAGCAGGAGCAGCGCCGCCGAGAACTGGGCGGACAGCTCGACGACCTCCGGCGGCAGGTCCGCGAGACCGCGGCACAGACGGCGGAGCTGCATCGCGAACGCCTGAAACGAGACTACCTGCTGGAACTCGAAGCCCTGGAACGCGAGTCGCGGGAACAAGCGCGAGTCGGCGGACCGATGCCCCTGCCGCCCTTCCGCTCCGAACAGATCGAGCCCTGGCGTCGCAGAATAGCGGAGAACATCGAGGGGCTCCGCCAGGAGCTGGGCGAGATTCGCGAACAGCGGGAGCAGGACACAGACCAGCGGCAGGAGATCATCGAGCGGATCACCGCGATGACGAGACGTGTGGCCGTATTCATGGAACGCGTGGAGCGGACCGAGCAGGCGGTTGAGGAAGGTCGGGCCGGGCGACGGGAAATGAACGAACGACAGGAATGGCTGGCGAACCGCCAGGAAGAATCCGCCGTCCTCCAAGAGAAACTGGCAGGTCGCCAGGACCAGTCCGCCCGTCGGCAGGAAGAGCTCTGCAGGCAAATCGAGCAGGTGGCCGAGCAACATCGGGTCCTCCGCGAGCGGGCCGGGGCCCTGGCGGAGGAACTGCGCCGGGACATCGAGCGGCTCAGCACCGAGATGCAGCGGATGGGCCAGACGGTCGGGCGGATCGAGCAGGAACGAATCCAGGCCGAAGAGGGCCTCCAGGCGCAGGTCGGGCAGCTCGGCGACCAGGTGCAGAACCTGCAAACGGAACAGGCCCGGACGCAGAGCGCCGTGAATTGGATGCTCTCCCAGGGCGACCGCAGCACGGTCGGCAGCGCCGGGCGCACCTGGGGCTGGTGACCAGTTCGCAGTGACGCCGTAAGGCGTTGTTTCCTCAGAAGAAGGTGAGAAGGTAGGAACGTGAGAAGGTCGGATGGTCCGGTCCTTTCCCACGCTTGCCTTCTCACCTTCTGATCTACTCGTCTTCTTGTGACTTGCTGACCGCATCCCGGCCCTCCACTCGAGTCCTTGCTCCGGGGTAGAGTCGAGACGTGGCGCGGTGGTTTAGGGGGAGCCTATCTGTTTCCGGCCCTTTCGTCTGCCGGTGCCTCAGTAGCTCTACCTTGCTCCGTTTCCACGTCCCGCTCATCGAACCGGACGT
>JAGOLX010000086.1 GCA_017993835.1 Phycisphaerae bacterium | reverse complement strand
ATCTGGGTCCTGGCGGCCATCGGCGCCGTGATCGGGCTGGGATTCCCCTGGCTGGGCGTCAAGCTGGCGATCCTGACGGTGATCGTTCTCGTCGGCGTGGACATGCTGGAGAACCAGTTCGAGAGCATGCAACGCGGCGTCCACCGCAAGAGCCCGTCGCCGCACGGAACTGCAGAAGGTCCGCGCGTACGTTCCCCCCACGACTCTGAGTGAAACCCCTGGCGACCACGGCGGGGGCAGCAGGACAGATTCCGCCCACGGCCTATCCGTTCTTCGCTGATTTCCTCTTGTGTGGGCCTGACATCCTGTGTCTTCGGCACGTCTATAGAAGCAAAAGGGCGGCTGAATGAGCGATATCTGCCAGGAGCACGAGGAGATCGCCCGACTGGTGTGGGCCAGCCGGGCGGGAGACAAGGCGGCCTTCGACCGCCTCGTGCTGCTGAAGGAGCACCTGGAGTGAACGAAATGAACCGTGACATCGACGAATTGCTGCGACGAAACACGGAGCGACAGCTCGCGGACTTCGACTGGGATCGACATCGCCAGACGGTGATGCATCGCCTGGCTGTGACGCAGGCTCGGGAGTCTCGCCGGGTCGTTGCCGTCGGGGCAGCGGTGGGCGTCGCGGCGTCGCTGGTTCTGACGGGAGTCTACGCATGCATGAGTCTGCTAAGGGGCACGCATCGAGATGCGATCCCGCCGACGGAGACCACAGCAGTGCAGGAGTCGGTCGAAGACGATCTGCTCCTGGCATCGACCGATCCCACGACGATTCTGTTGACCGGATCTATGCAATTGCTGGTCTCCAACGATCCGACGCTCGCGCCGCATTCTCTGTGGGACCAGTAGACACGGAAAAAGACGAAAGGCAACTCAGCAAAGGAGAATCGAGATGAAGGCGATGAGATGTGGAGGGACAGCGAAGGCGGCGGCCATGCTGTTGGGGACATTCGGGGTCCTGTTGATGGCTGCCGAGCAGCCCGATGCGGCGCTGAACGGGGTCGCCGGGCTTGAACTCCTCGTGAACGGCGATTTTGAGGGGCCTCTGACCGAGCGGGGGCCCAGCGGCTGGTTCAAGGCCGTATCGTCCGAAGGAGTCGAGACGATGATCGTCGAGGTCCGGCAGGCTCCCCAGCGGGGAAACGTGGCTTTCATGGAGCTCAGGGGTCAGAAGATCCACGCCGCCAACAACTGGGCCCAACGGGTCCCCACCGTTCCAGTCGGCGCGACCGTGCGGGTGTCGGCGGACGTGAAGACCGAGAACGTGCCCGCGGATACCGGGTTCGTCATGGTGCAGTGCTGGGATGGCGCCAAACAGCTTATCGGCGCGGGTAGCTCCCGGAGTTTCGGGCCGATCGGCGGGACCGAAGACTGGAGACGGATCTCCTTCGAATTCGGCGTTCCTCCAGGCACCGAGGCCATGATCCTGCGTTGCGGCCTGGGCCGGTCGGGTAGAATCTGGTTCGACAACCTCTCGATGAAGGCGATCTCCTCGGCGTCCGGCAGCGAGGGCGCATTCCAGGGCAGAGGCTTCCGAGTCACCGACACGTCTCTAGGTCAGTTGAAGCGAGTCACCGTGCTCGGCGACGATCTGGCCGCATACGCCCAGCGCCAGTTGGGAACGGAAGCTCGTGTCCGTAGGGAGGTCTTCGCGCAGGGCGATGGACAATTCCAGGTCGTGTTGTCGCTGGACCTGTCGAAGTCCGAATGACAGCAGGGGCGTTACGCATCGGAGAGCAGGCCGATGGTGGAGTTGAGGACGCGGTCGCGGAACTGGCTGTGCTCGTTGGCTCGCTGTTCCTGGAGGTCCTTGAAGTTGGCCCGGCAGAAGTGACATCCCATCGTTGTGAGATGAAAGTCCACGTAGTCGAACCACTCGGGTGACAGGCTCTCCAGGAGGAAGGCGCCGAGCGTGCTGCGTTTCGGGCAGCTCAGACGCTCCGATTCCCAAACCTCGGTCAGCAGATCCTCGGAGAACGAGACGGAGAGGTCCCGGATGGTTTCGCTGCCCGCTACGGCCTTCCGGATCGCCTTGAGGCAGCGGTGTTTCACGACGCGGACGAGGCCTTCATCCGTCTGGAGCAGTTTCGCGGTTTCTTTGCCGGAGAGCTGGCAGTAGAAGACCAGTTCGGCAATCTTCAGGTCGCGGAGTCGGCCGGACTCCTGGAGGTCCGCGACGAGCTGTTGCATCGCCTCGGCCAGGACCTGCCGCTGCAGCTCGTGCTGCTCCCCATGGCTGACGCACCAGCTCACGCTCGGGTCGGGCGACGCGATGCCCGTCATCGGGTCGGCGGGCAGATCGCTTTCCGGGCCGCAATAGACGTCCTGGATCAGGCACACGGTCCGGGCCCAGCGCGTGCGCATGCGGTTGACCAGGGCGTTGCGGAGGATGCCGAACAGGTAGGTCTCGATGCTCATCTCGATCCGCAGGGAATGGACCGCCTTGACGAAGGAGGCGAACGTGTCCTGGACCATGTCCTCCGCGTCGGCGTTCTGCGGGACGCGGGTCTGCGCGAACCGCAACAGACGACCCTGATACTCCTCGATGAGTCGGGTCCATGCCTCCGCGTCGCCGCGACGAACGGCCTCCAAGAGGCCTCGATCTGTCTTGCTTATGGACATCGATCCGGAACAATCCACTGCGAACCATCGCCAATGCCGCCGCAAGACCTATGATACCACATTCCGTCGCTTCTTGCGACCCCTGTTGCCGGAAATCCGCATCGGCCGGTTCATAATGCTCCCGTGAGGGCATGTCATCCTTGCGCGAGAAGGAGATAACGCCTTACGGCGTCACTACGAACCTGGGATGCCGTGCCACGTCGCCCTACCGGGCGTCGCAGATCGTCTCGACCTTGCCGAGGTACTGGTCCAGCCAGTCGACGATGGCCTTGTGGTATTGCTCGCGGCATTCCCATGCGATGCTGTGTCCGCCGGGGAAGATGAGGTGCTGCTTGTGTCCCGTGGGCGTGCCCAGGAGGTCGAACAGGGGTTTCTGCGCCGTCTCGAGCGGAAAGATCGCGTCGTCCCGTCCGTTGAGCATGAGGATGGGAATCCTGACACGGGGGGCGAAGTTGGCCGGATCGGAGGCGGGGTGCCTCTCACAGGCGCCGATGCCGCCGAGCAGAAAGATGCCGGTCTGGAGCCGGCTCTCGGTGGCGATCATCACGGAGCCCATCTCGGCGCCCCAGCTCAACCCGACGTAGGCCAGCTTCGAGGCGTCAATGTCGTCGCGGGTGTGGAGGTAGTCGATGGCTCTTCGCATGTCCTGTGATTCTTGGACGTAGAGGTTGCGGCTCTGAATGCTGTCGGGGGGATAGATCCGGCCGAGACGTCGTTCGTAGGTGCCCCGGTAGATCGGGACGATGAGGGCCCGCCCACTGCGGAGGATCGTGGTCATCTCCCGCTTGTGGGCCTGGTCGTTCCACGGGCTCTCGCGGGCTTCGTCGCCGGGATACCAGACAACCGCCTGGTAGGGCGGCTGTGCGGCCTTCGGCAGGTACAAATAGGCGATGACCCGCTCGCTCGGGTATGTTGCATCGAACGAGATCCGCTCCCTGCGCCAGTGCTCCTGGTCCTCGTCCACGGACTCGATTCTGGGGTTCAGCTCCGTCGGATCGTAGCGGTACCAGGTGTCGAGGTACGATGCGAAGACCTCGTCGGAGACCGGCGTGAATTGGGACAGGTCCCGATGTCGGCACTCGACCGGGGCCAAGGCGGCCTCGGGGACATTCTCCTTGCCGCCGGTGTACAGGACGCATCGCAATCCGTTGCAGGGATCCCGATTCCAGGGAGAGCGGGCGTCGCCGCCCGCGGAGAAACTGCACGCGTGTTCGTTCCAGGCGCTGCCGAGAATGCAGCGGACGTCCTTGTTCCCCTCCATCGCGTTGCTGCACCATTCTCGGACGTTGCCTGCGGCGTCGTACAGGCCGAACCGGCCCATACCGGAGAAGGTCCCCACCGGAGCGGGGCCGTCTCCGAAGTTGCTCATGCTCGTGATGGTGGACGGATTGTCGTCCGCGCGGGCCGCCAGGGCCCAGTGAAAGATCGTCGGCAGGTCTTTGCCGCGGAATCGGGCGTAGGCCATGGCCTCGTACCAACTGATTCCGCCGACCGGATAGTCGTCCTGTCCCTCGGGGAAGGCGCCGTCCTTCCAGGACGCGGGGCCGAAGCGTCCGCTCTGGTCCTGAAATTCCTGCACCGCCTGGGACCAGGGCAGGACCTGGCCGTTCCGAGAGAATTCCTCCTGCCAGAACTCCTGCTTTTCGTACCCGCCCGCGTCGACGAACTCCTGGTACTGGCCGTTGGTTACCTCGCACTTGTCGATGAAGTAGGCCGGGGCCAGGAGAATCAGCCGCTCGCCGTGGAACATGCTCTTCTGGTCGAGGTTCGACGGGGGGACCCAGACCATGTCACTCGGGCAACTGTCCGCCTGCTGCAGCGTGAAGCTCAGCGATTTCGTCGGCAGATGGTCGCCCGGCGACGAGGGCGGATCGTTCGACTGGACGGTCTCGACCGTCACGAAGCCGGGCCGAACCACCTTCCAGCGGCACGTCCCGAACGGAATCCGCGCGTGTCGCAGCGGGCTTCGCCCGAGGTATTTCCAGCCGCCAGTGGTCCGAAAATACTCACGAAGGTAGATCCTGGCGCCGGGCGGCGTCGTGATGACGGAGTGCTCGCGAGACAGGCGGGGCCATCGGTCGATCAGCAGCGGATCGTTGGGGATGTACCGTTCCGCCCGCTCGGCCAACTGCAGGGCCGCGAAGCACTCGTTCCGCTCCAGGAGGTTGTCAATCTCGGCCATGGCATACTGCTGGGCCCACCTCGTCGAGTAGTGCTTCCAGCCGATGAGGCCGGCCGCCGCACTGACTGCCAGGACCAGGCACAACAGCGCGGCGACCGCCTTGTGCCGGCCGACCAGCTTGACCAGCCGGTCCGTCAGGCCGGGACGTCGGGCGCGGATCACCCGCCCCTTCAGGAAGTTCCGCAGGTCCTCGGCCATCTCCGCCGCACTCTGGTATCGCCGGCTCGGGTCTTTCTCGATCGCCTTGCAGCAGATGGTGTCCAGATCGATGGGGATTCGCCGGTTGATCTGGCGGGGATGACGCACCTTCTCACTGAGGATCTGGCTGACGACCCGCTGCTGGGTGTCCCCATCCATCAGGGGCTCGAGGGTGAGCAGCTCGTAGAGCGTCGCGCCGAGCGAGTAGATGTCGCAGCGATGGTCCGGCCTGCCCCGTCCGCCGGCGATCTGCTCGGGACTCATGTATCGCGGCGTGCCGACGAAGGACGCGGTCACGGTCATCCCGTGCTCTTCGCACATCCGGGCGATCCCGAAGTCCAGCAGGATGAGCCGGCCTTCGCGGGAGAGCATGAGATTCGACGGCTTGACGTCGCGATGGATGATCCCGTGGCCGTGGGCGTAGTGGAGGGCCTCGGCCGCCTGGCTGATCAGGCCGGCCACCTCGTTGAAGTACTCGCGATCCGACCGGCATCGGTGCAACCTGCCGTGGCACGCGCCCGCATCGTCGTCCCGGGACCACGGGTGGGTCTCTTCGGGGACCAGTCCCGCGGCGACTGCCGCTCGCGATGCCCCGGCCCGGCGCAGATCCGCGATGACCCGGTCGAGGTTTCGCCCGTCGATCATCTCCATGGCGAAGTAGCAGACGTCCCGCTCGGCCCCCTCGGCGAAGATCGTGACAATGCCGGGATGGCACAGCCTGGCGGCGGCGCGGGCCTCCCGTCGGAACCGCTGCACGGCTGTGGACCCGGCGGCCAAGCCGAACGGCAGCACCTTGAGCGCGACGCGCCGGCCCAGCGAGACCTGCATGGCCTGGTAGACGACGCCCATTCCGCCGGCGCCGAGTCGCCGTTCGATCCGGAAGTCGCCGATCTGCAGGTTCGGCTCGAGGGCGGCGCTGTGAGAGGGATTCTGGACGGCATTCGACTCGCCGGACGGTGCGGATGCCGGTTCCATCCCCGGTTCCTGTCCCGCACGCACCCGAGCTGCCGCCGTGGCGCATCGGTCACACAGCCGCAAGTGCTGTTTCCAGGCCCCCAGACGCTCAGCAGAGGCGGTTCCCTCCACGAGCAGGCGGAGGTCTCCCTGTGACAGACAGTCCTTCACTACCGGCAAGCTCCCATCAACGCACACAAGGCCCCAGAGGGTGGTTGCCGCCTGTCCGTCTGCGGACAACCCGCCCTGGATTTCGCACTTTGGCCTTGTCCTTATGGACTATAGACGTGCGAGGGGCCACACCGTTCCCATAATTCCTACGTTATTGTGTTCGCACGTGCTCGATGGGCAGTCTGTGCAGAGGGTTACGTCGGGCTTGAGGAGCCGACGGAAGACCCTGCGCCGTCCAGGATCACGGTCTGAGTCGGGCTCACGAGCCTGTAGCGGATCCCGCGCCAGCGGATGGTTCGACCGAACGCAGACGACAGGAGCGAGCCCAGCAGCAGAATGGACCAGAGCCAGCAGCCGAAGACGTCCGCCAGGGCAGCGGGCACCAGACGGGGCAGATGTTCCGTGAGGATTTGGGCGGCGGTCAGTTGTCGCAGAACGACTCGAGCGAGCTGCCCGGCCAGGAACAGACAGGGAATGGCGACGACGAGCAGGGCATGATCCGCGCGAGTAACGACGGCATGGATCGCCACCGCGGCGGTTCCCCAGAGCCCGACCACCGAACCGAGGCTGCTGAGCAGGCCGAGCCACCACGTGCAGGGGGCGTAGACCCGCGTGATGAGGAATTGCCGCCGGCCGAATTCCAGGACTCTCGACCACGTCATCGATTCGAAAGACGCGACGAGGCATTCCGGAACGAAGTGTACCCTCATGCCGGCCCGTTTCACCGCTTGGCTGAGCGACAGGTCGTCGCTGAGCGTGTTCGACCAGATCTCGGGGATCCCCAGACGTCGGAAGTCCTCCAGACGCATGGCCATCGAGCCGCCCCAGGCTTGGTTGAAGGGCGTGTTGCCGAGCGACTGCGCCACGGCCCCGTTGATGGCGGACAGGGCCAGCGTCGCCAGGTTGTTGCGGAGAGGCACGAACCAGCGGTACCCGGTGGCGACCCCGCATTTGGGACGTCGCAGGGGGCGGACCAGGCGTCTGAGCCAGTCTCGCTGTACGCAGACGTCGGAATCGGCGAACGCCAGGGTCTCCGTGTCGTCCGGGACGTGCTGGTACCCGTAGAGCAGATTGAAGATCTTCTGGCTTGACGCCCGGCAGCGACCCGCGACCAGGATCTGGATGTCCAGGGCGCGGGAGTCGCGCCCGAATCGCTCTCGCAGGGCGTTCAGTTCTCGAAACGCGGGATCGCACCCGTCCTCGACCACGAAGAAGAGCCGGTAGTTGTCATAGTCCTGCTCCAAGAACGATCGGATGTTCGAATGGAAATGGGCGTCGAGGCCCTTGCACGGGATGATCAAGGCCACGCGGGACGGGCGTGTGGTCTCTTTCCTTTCGGTGGACTTGAGCCGCACGTAGCGATAGTTCCTCACGGCGCCGTATACGAAAACCCATTGGGCGATGATTACTGCCCAACCGATATAGCAGTGCCAATCCATGCTGACCCGACTGGTTCCAATCGATCATGCAACCGTCATTTGGCCCTCGGACTCCCTTGGGGCCGACGGTTCCACAATAGGCGAAACCGGCTCGGAACACCAGCGTTTTCTGCTGGCGGCCGCGACGTGATCCTGCCGGAGAACCCCGGCGGAAAGCCCGGTCCGCGGCATCGCGGGATTCCACCGAAAGGCGATCTGCGGTAAGATGGTTCGTGCTTGTGTTTCGAACAGGGTGTCTTGAACTGGCCGGGAGTTATCTATGGGCGATCCGATGAATCGACGCGAGTGTCTGCGGATGTTAGGGGTGTCGGGCTTGACTGCGGGTCTGGGTTCTATCGCGGCCGGCCCGTGCCTGGCCCAGAGGCCGGGCGAGTCCACCGGCTTCGAGAGTTCCGTCCTCGCGGCCCACAAGGTCCGGACCGACGGCGCCGCCGCGATGCTCGCCGACGGCAAGGTGATCCAGCCTGCCAGGGAGTTGCCGATCCTGGACCAGACGGATGTCCTCGTCGTCGGCGGGGGGCCTGCCGGTATCGTGGCGGCCATCGCGGCTAAACGCGCCGGCGCCAACGTGACCCTGGTCGAACGCTACGGACACTTCGGCGGCCTCTGGACCGGCGGCCTGGTCCTCCTGGTCCTCGGGCATATCGTCGAGGGCGGCAAACAGGTCTGCCAGGGGATCGGCGAGGAGATGATGCGCCGCCTGGACAAGATGGACGGCGCGATCATCGACCGCAGACCCGGCTCCAACCCGACGGTGGACGCGGAGGCGGTGAAGTACCTCATGGTCGAGATGATCGAGGAAGCGGGGGTCCGGGTCTTCCTGCACTGCTGGGGTGTGGATGCCATCGTCACCGGCGATGTGGTCCGCGGCGCGGTATTCGAGAGCAAGTCCGGCCGGCAGGCGATTCTGGCCAAAGTTGTGATCGACGCGACCGGCGATGGCGACGTATTCGCGGCGGCGGGCGCCCGGTTTGAGCATCGCTCGCACAACGTCGGGCTCGTCTCACGGATCGGCAACCTGGATCGGGTGGATGGCGCAAAGGCCGCGAACTCGCCGAAGCCCAGGCACCTCGGCTCGCGGACCCCGGTTGCCGGTGTGAACTGGGTGAACCTGCACGGGCCGGAGGTGGACGGGCTGGACGTGGCCGTGCTCACACGCATGGAGATGAACCATCGCAAGTTCATTTGGCAGAACATCCAAAAGACGCGCGGTACGCCGGGATACGAGAAGGTGTACTTGGTCGAGACCTCGCCGCAACTGGGCGTGCGGATCACTCGCGTCCTCGACGGCCTGAACGCCGTGAGGCTCGCGGACTTCCGGGCACAGACGAGGTTCCCCGACGTGATCGGCGTGGGCGGCGCGTCCGGCGGCGACCACGAACCGTGGCAGATTCCCTACGGCGCCCTGGTCCCGACCCAGGTGGACAACATTCTTGCGGCCGGGCGGTGCATCTGCTCGGAAATCGCCATGGCGGATCTTGTCCGCTTGATTCCCAACTGCTTTGTGACCGGCCACGCCGCAGGTGTTGCCGCCGCGGTGGCCGTCGAAGACAAGTGCCTGCCCCGCGAGGTGGATGTCGCCAAGGTACAGAGGGTGCTCAGGCAGCAGAATGCCTATCTCGGTTGAGCGTGCAAGCAGGATCGAAGCCATTTTCCGATGCGATCCAGAGCCAGAGCCGCCGGCGTGCGCGAAGGTTGGTCCGCGTGGCAGTGCTGGCGGTAGCGGTGCTCTCCCTGTGGTCCGTCTTCCCGGGTGATTCTACCCCGGCCTTAGTGCTTGCACTCAGTCCTTTTGTGATGATCGGGACAATACTGACGACGCACAACTTGATCGCTCTCAGTTTGGTTGGGCTTGTTGTTGCTGCTATCTCGTTAGTTTGGCATCGCCTCTTCTGTACGTGGCTGTGCCCCGTTGGGCTGTGTATGGACGGCGCGAGCCGGCTGGGACGACGCCTGGGACGCCGATCCGTCGGACTCCCCAACCTGGGGCCCTGGATCGTCGTCGCAACGTTGGGCGGCGCCTGCCTGGGTTATCCTTTGTTCCTGTGGCTGGACCCACTGGCCCGTTTCACGGGCACGTTCAGTCCCGGCGGTCACGGCCCGCGAGTGGGCGTGATCTTCTCGATTGCCGCCTTTCTCGCTATGCTGGTCCTCAGCGTCGTGTGGCCGAGCGCCTGGTGTGCCCGCGTGTGCCCCTTGGGAGCGTGTCAGGACCTCTTGTTCTCGCTGGGCCGGTTCTGCCGTCATTGTCTCGGAAGAAGACGTGTCGCAGCCCCGCCGGATCTCGGCGTCCCTGTGCCTCGCCGGATGGTCCTGGGGGTGGCGGCGGGGGCTGCCTGGGCTGGGACGACGAGACTGCTGGGTTCGACGAGGCCGCCTCCTCTGCGACCGCCCGGCGCCGTCGCGGAATCGGTCTTCCGCGGCCTCTGCACGCGCTGCGGCAACTGCCTGCGAGTCTGCCCCAGCGGCGTCATCGAGCAGGATTTGGGCAGCAGCGGCTGGGCCGGCTTTCTGACCCCCATTGTGCGATTCCGCGAAGGGTACTGCCGCGAGGATTGCGTGCGATGCACGCAGGTCTGTCCCAGCGGGGCGCTGCACCGCGTGCCGCTCGCGAAGAAGGCGGATGTCCGACTGGGTCTGCCTCGCGTGGATATGAGCCTGTGTCTGCTGGGCGAGGACCGGGAGTGCTCGCTTTGTCGGAGCCGCTGCCCCTATGGCGCGATCCGCTATGTCTTCTCCGAAGTCGACTACACGCTCACGCCGCAGATCGACCCGGATAGGTGCAATGGCTGCGGCGCCTGCGAGGCCGCCTGCCCGACGAAGCCGAAGAAAGCGATTGTCGTTGCCCCGATATGAGACGCGGATCTCACCGCGGTTCTTCCTTCTCTTCGAGGGGCTCCCATTCCGCGAAGGCTTCGATCCGGATCTCCAGTTGCGGATCGCACGTGTACGTCTCGTAACAGTCGTAGTACCAGCCCAGGTACTCCGAGTCGCCTCCGCCCTGCGTGGTGATGAGGAACCGGTTCGAGAGGTTGCCGATGTGCATCGCGCGATCGCGAGGCAGGGGCTTGTCCCCGCCTTGGGCGTCCATGGTGACCCAGCCGTAGTTGGGCAGATACACCTCGGGCCAGCGGTGGAAGGTGTCGTCCAGACTGGCGTCGTCCCCGCGGACCACGACGGAGCCGACGTACCTCGCAGGCACCCCGGCGGCCCGGCACAACGCGATGAAACAGAACGAATACTCGGAGCACGAGCCCGTCCCTCGCCTGAGCACGACAGGGGCCGCGTTCCATCCGCCTTCGAGCTTGTATTCGAGGTGATTCCGGACGTAATCGTACATCTTGCGTGCGATGGCGTAGGGGCTCTTCTGGTCGCCCGCCACCTCCCTGGCGATCTTTCGGATGTAAGGGTCGTCGGTCATGTACTTCGTGCCGTTGGCGGTGTAGCGATCCCGAATCTCCGCGGGGATGTCGGCCAGGGTGCCGCATCGATCGGGGAAGATGAAGTACCGAATGTCGGAGATCGTAACGTCGGCTTCGAATCGGGATTCCACCGTCATGCCGGCGGGGACAGCCTCGTACTGGAACACCGCGGCCTCCTGCTGCCAGCGGTCCTTGTGCATCGTGCAGGTGGAGGGCGAGAAGGACAGGGACTCGATCTTCTGTTGCGGCATGGTCTCCGGGACCGCCAGACACACCTGGAGCGTCCCGATCTTGCCCGAGCCGAAGGACTTGACCTCATGGGTGAAGGTCACTCTGGCCTTACGCGTGTTCTTCAGGCGATACAGCTCGCCGTCCCATCGCACGAGCCGATACAGCGTGTCCTTCTGCTGGTCCACCGCCCAGAGGCATTGTCCGTCCCAGGCTATCCCATGCGGATAGGGGCCGGGGGCGTCGAGGATGACGAGCACTTCGCCGCTGTTCGGGTCGACCATGTAGATCTCGTCGGTCATGCGGTCGGAGCACCACAGGTACGCGCCGTCGAAGGCCAGCCCGTTCGCTGCCTGGGCCGGCGCGGTCAGAGTCTTGACTGCGGTCCCGTCGCTCAGGTCGATCTGCATGATCTCCCGACTCTTGCTGTCGCTGACCCACAGGGTCTTGCCGTCCCAGGCCAATCCCTCGGGGTTCTCGGATGGCGCGTCGAGCGTCTTCAGGACGGTCCCATCGACGGGATCGACCTCGAAGATCTTCTTCCTGCCCTTGTCCGCGTTCCAGAGATGCTCGCCATCCCAGGCCAGGCCCATGGGCCAAAAGCCCGGCGACGGGATCGCGCGGAGGGTTCTTCCCGTTCGGGCGTCCACCTGGAACAGCATGTCCGCCTTGTAGTCCGCGACCCAGAGCGACTGGCCGTCGAAGGCGACCCCGGTGCAGAACCTGCCCGGCGTGCCAAAGCTGTGGACTACTTTGCCCGGGTAGGCGAGCACAGGCTGGGCAGACAACACAAGCAGGACAACTACCGTCGGGAAGCGTCTGTAGAACATCGCGAGTCTCCTTCTCGATATATACGATCAGACTGCAATCGCCAATTCGTATATGGCCGCAGCCGCCAACCATACCGCGCGCTTGGGTCTCGATTCAAGGCAATTCCGCGTCTCGCCCGATGGATGCGAGAGTGCACGGTTGTTGTTGTATGGCCGGGACCGGCCCGGTACCATATCCGCAGCGGAGCTGGAGAATCGTGGCGCTGATTGCGTCGCGAGCCGACGGAGTTGCTGTTGCAGGATCGAGGACGATATGAAACGACGAGAATTCCTTGGGATCTTTGCGTGGACCGTGTTTGTATCGCTGGTCATGGCGCCGCTGGCGTCGGCCGGGGTACTGCGGGTGCCCGCCTTCACCGCCTATCTCGATCCGGACGCGGAGGGAGCGAGGGTATCCGAACGGTCCGGCGTCACACGCTGGCGCGATCCGAATCTGAAGGTGCTCTGGTTCGGGCGAATCGCCACGGCGGGCAAGCTCGACTGCTCCGTAGCCCTGCGCCTGCCGAAGGACGTCACGTCGAAGCTGCGCTTGACGGTGGCGGGCCAGTCCCGGGAAGCGACCCTCGCAGGCGACGACGCGAACCCTGTCACTGCAAGCTTCGGCTCGTTCGACGTTGCCCAGGCCGGCTACCAGCGGTTCACGCTTGAATCGCTCAACCCGCAGGGCCAGGCGTTTGGCGACCTCGATGCCTTGATCCTCGACGGCCCAGCGGCGCAGGACGCCCACTTCAGTCTCCAGCCTCGGCGGAATGCCGCTTCGGTGCATTTGTTCTACCCGGTGGAGAAGGATATCCAGGTCGCAGCTTTCTACTGCGAGATGACCGGACTGGAAGACCCGATCTGGACGTACTACATGGCTTGCGGCTGGCATCGGGGGTACTTCGGCATGCAGGTGAACAGCCCGACGGAGCGGCGGATCATCTTCAGCGTCTGGGACAGCGGCAACGAGGCCATCGACCGCGGCAAGGTCGCCGACGAGGACCGCGTCAAGCTCGTCGCCAAGGGCGAAGGCGTCTACGCGGGCGATTTCGGCAACGAGGGCACAGGCGGCCACAGTCACCTGAAGTACCTGTGGAAGACGGGCGAACTGCAGCGGTTCCTCGTCACCGCCAAACCCACCGACGCGACGCACACGATCTACTCCGGCTACTACTTCCACCCGGAGAGGAGACAGTGGTTCCTGATCTCCAGTTGGAAGGCTCCCAAAGAGGGCGGCTACATGCGAGGACTCTACTCCTTCAGCGAGAACTTCGGCGGCGCCAACGGGCATCTGTTCCGTAAGGCCCTCTATGGCAACCAGTGGATTCGGACCGCCGACGGGCGATGGATCGAGCTGACCGCCGCGACCTTCAGTCACGACGCGACGGGCAAGGCGGACCGCCTGGACCGCTTCATGGGCGTGGAAAACGGCCAGTTCTTCCTCGCTCACGGCGGCTTCGGCGAGGGCTTCACGCCATACCGCGAGAAGTTCACCAGACCGCCGACCGGCAAAGCCCCGACGGATATTGTGCTGCCACAATAGAAACAGCGGAGTTGGGCGTCTGTGCCTGCCGTCTCTTCGATCATCGAGGGGGGGTATCGGTCCTGCGAATAATCTCCTCGGTAAGGTGCTTGAAGTCCATATAGCACTTCGAGACCGCTGCTGCGTGGGCGCCAATTGCGCCGTCGGCTGCTGTCAGCGAAAAGACCGGTTTTCTCGCGTCCTCTGCCAGGGGCATCAGGCTCTGGTAATTCTTGATGAACCCGATGCGATTCTCGTCTGTATCGGCATTCTCGATAGGGCGGTTATCGCTGAGGACGTACGTCCCGTAGACCCCAGGTATCTTCGAAACCCATCGTTGATAAGCCTTTACCGGTCGGTTCTTTCGTTCAACGTGTTGCATGACCACGTACCCAGCCGGTGTCATGCTGCCTTGTGGCATGGGGATGTCCAGGTCCACAGGCTTTGCTTTTAGACGCTGTCGCCAATTCTCTCGCCATGTGCGCAACGTGGGACCGAGATTCCTCAGGCCCTGTAAGGAAAACAAACCGGGCGCGAGAGGCATTACAACGTAGTCAGATGCGATGAGCGATGCACGATTGATCGCACCAAGGTTCGGCCCGACATCCATGAGTACGATATCCGCATCGACCTTCTCCGCCGCATGGTGGATGATGCGGTGGAATGCTGTAGTGACCCGGAATGCGGCCTTGTCGCCATCCAGACAACGCGGCCAACTGTCGGACAGCTTGTCTTCAAACTGGGATAGCCCCAAGTCCCCTGGCAGAAGGTGAATCCCGCGACGGACTGGTTGCAGCGGTGCTTCCGCGATGTCACCCAGCCCATCGATAATCGGCATAATACATGCGAGGACGCTCTGGTTTCTTCCGTCCTCGGGCCAGAGAGTCTCCAAGGAATCCTCTTTGAAGAACATCGTGGTCAGATTGGCCTGTGGATCGAGATCGACAGCCAAGACACAATGACCAAGTTCCGCACACATCCAGGACAAGTGATAGACCAGCGTTGTCTTTCCGACGCCCCCCTTGTTGTTGAAGAAGGTGATTGTTCTCATGGTGTAGCTCTCTTGATTATGGCCAAGAAGAACGTGGGTTCGGTAATCACGAATTCTGCCGGGGGGTTTCCGTTGACGCGTAGGGATTGCTGGACACGAGCGATACCACGCCCAAAAGTGTTGACATAACCAAGAGTTCTCATGGCCTCGGCTATCTTCGGGTTGCGATAGTCGTTCTGATCTGGAAATGTCTGCGGAGTGACAGTTCCATACAGCCCTCCGGGATTCTGTATCTCGATGCGATCCCGAAACCAGTAAAGGCGAATCGCGGCATTGGACTCGTAGTCGCGATGCATCACGGCATTCATCAGCAGTTCCCGGATTGCCACGATTGGGTACGACGCGCGGGCATCTTCCCTAAGGGGGGACACCGATTCCAGCCTGGACGGAAACAGAGTCTTGAGGAAACTGTCGAGTTCCCGGAGCACGGTGATGAGATCCCCTTCGAAACGCCTCTCATCCAATACATCGGAGTCAAGTGCGTCGCCTTCGTACCGCACGTATTGGATTGCCGCGCCGGGAAACCAACGCGGAGGGTCCTGCGCGAACAAGATCGCGCCGGCGTTCGTCGCACAGTCTTCCGGCGTACACCAGAAACCGAGAGACGCCATCTGCAGCAGCATGTCCCGGTTGTTCTCTTCGACGATTTCCGGGGCAACTGCGGCCTTCAGATACGTAAGCTGAAACAAGTCCAGTACGAGTTCGTCCCGACCACAGCCCTTGCAGGGCCTCAGGTCGAATGTGCGCGCGTGGTGAGTTCGTCTCTCTGTCAGGGCACGCTCCTCCCCTTCATTGGCGATAGCCCTGCGCGGTCCTCGTCGAATGCATACGCGCCCACGGTACCGAACCGGCGGCATGTCCGAAGGACGGACCTCGACCACAGCCACATCGCCCTCGGCCAACGACATCTTCTGCACCGTCATGGAAGGCAGTGGAACAATCTGGCCGGAATCCGCGTGGCTCGACAATTGCTGGAGCAACCGATCAGTCACCTCTATGCCGCGAATCCGGCCATCATCTTGCGCACCAATGACAAGGTAACCGGGAGCGTTGTTCGCTGGCATGTCATTCGCAAACGCGCAGATCGTTTCGCAGAACTTGACTGTGTCGTTTGTCGAGATCGTTCGCTCGATTCGATCGGACTCCAAATCGGCCAACAGACGTCGCAGCTCTTGTTCGTCGATCATAGGGTTCCATTGCTTTCCAATCTTGGTTTGGCCAAATCCTGGTTGACTCTGTACTCTGTCATGCTGCGCCGAATCTACTTTATTGTCAACGAGCCGCCTCCGACGATATGCAGGGGCATGATCGCTACTTCTTGTCCGCGGTTACGCCGGGCCAGTCGTCCGTCCGGAAGGGGGAGGCGGGCAGGTCGGCCTTGTTGTACAGATTGCAGACCGGGTTGTCCGCCCAGGCGTATCGGACCGCCTTCGGCTCGGGCACCTTGTCGCTGCTGACCACGACCGTCTTGCCCTCGATGACCGCGTCCGCCCAGACGAACTTGCGATCCTCGCCCGCGATGGCGAAGCCCTTCAGCGGGCCGCCTTTGGCGACGAGTCCGTCGCCGATGCAGTCGAATCGCAGGACGATCTTGCCGTCGCGGACCTTCATCGATTCGTACAATGGGCCGGAGTGGACGGTGTTCTTCTTGCCGTAGGTCTTGGCCATCGCCCACAGCGCCAGGCGCTTGCCGACG
>JAGOLX010000005.1:8018-199986 GCA_017993835.1 Phycisphaerae bacterium | reverse complement strand
CCACACCAGGTGCACGTGAATGCTGAACACCGAATGACTGCCATGACGATACGACTCCATCCGCCTATTATGCTAAAGCTGTCGCCTAAAGGCGAGGGTTTTAACCCTCCCAAGCGGTGACAATAAACAACGGTGGTGCGTGGGTGGGCACCTTGATCTCACCGAAGACTGGGCCGTAAATCGGAGCTGCGAAATCTGGGCGGCATTGTGCATCATCCCCCACGCATGCAGCGTTGGTGACAATTGCACCGGCAGAGAATCCCATCATGCCGATGCAATCCTGCTTGAGATTCCATTCCTTGGCCGATTGGCGGACCACTTTGACCGCCTGGCAACCATCCGCAATACCTGCCGTACCGGACATTCGCAGGTCTTCTGCGAACGATTGCGCTGCCTCACTAGACAGGTCTCGGTCGCGGAACTTCACCAAGGTGAACATGAAGCCAAGCATGTCTCTGGCGAACTCCGCTTCGTCAGCCGGGGTTTCTTGGAGACGATACTTCAGCACGAACGCCGTAACGCCTCGCTTTTGAAGCCATCTTGCGACGTCCGTTCCCTCGTTCTGCCACGATAAGAAGCGAAAGCCCCCGCCGGGGCAGATGATGATCGCGGCACCCGTCGCCTTTTTCGGCTCAGGCGCAAAAACCGTCAATGTTGGTGTGACGACATTGCGGATCATCAACTTGCCGTCGAAACCACGGTATTCAACCTCTTGTTGCGTCCAGCTCTCTGACCCCGGCGCGACGGCGGGCCAGATGGGAAGGACTGTGTGTGGCGACTCAGGTACTCTGTCCGCGTTGGGTAAGGGAGAATTCGGCTCGTCGGCACGAATCGTAATGCAGCACAATACCGTGGCAACCAGCGACCTCCACACCATTTCTTGAATTCGGTTCATAACGTGCTCCGTTCCGTTTTCTTGCGCGGACAACGGCAATAGACTTTGAGGATTCGCTACTTCTTGTCCTCAGCGTCCGGTCCTGCGGACGATCGGTTGCCGTAGAGTTTGGGCGCATTGAAAAAGGTCTTCGGGATCTTGGCCTCCTCGATGGTGTGCACCGAGATCTCCTGACGTTCCTTGACCAACTTCTGGAGGAACGCCGCGATCTCATGCTGACAATCAATGGTCGGGCTGGCCGCCACAACGTGGTCCCCTTCCGGATAGTCGACGAACCACTTCGGGAAGTCCGGGCCCGGGAATTTGCGAAAGTAGTAGGCGGGACCGTACCCCGAGAACGGCCCTTGGACCTCATCGTACGTGACCAATTGGTCCTTCGCGCCGTGAAAGAAGAGGATCGGGGCGGGTTTGGACTTGAAGTCGAGCGGCGTATTGGCTTTGAGCCAGAACGCGCCCGCCATCGAGATCACGCCGGCATACCGAAAGCCCTTCGGGAGATGGGCACGCGCCAGCTCAGTGTCGTTGGCGACGTTGAACTCCGCGACGAGCGAGTTGGTGGCCCCGGCACTTCCACCCATGATCACGATCTGGTCCTTGTCGACATTCCACTCGTCCGTGCGTTCCAGGATGTAGGATGTGGCGTCGAAAAGGTCCTCCACGCCCCACTGGATGGCGCGTAGATACATCTGGACCCCATTGGCTGCGGTCATCTCCCCGTTGGCTTTGGCGATTTTGATCCCGGGGCGGTAGTCAATGGAGACTATCATGTGGCCGAGTGAGGCGAGATAGCCCAAGAATGGTGAGATACTCCCGTCGCCCCGGCTGGCGTTCTCCCATCCGCCGCCGACGGAGAAGATAACCACCGGCCGCTTGCCGACGACGTTCGCCGACGTGTCGACGAACCGGTCGAGAAGAAGCTTCTGGGAGTTCTTCATCGCATATTCGAACGTCGTCCTTTGAACGGCGCTCGTCGTCCAGGCACCCGTGACCTCAGCCTCGCCAAGTTGCGTGTCTGCGGCGTGCAGGAGGCTCATCTGCAAGACGCAGAACATGCCAAAAGTACAAACGCTCAACGTGATTCTATTCACGGTGAAACTCCTTTATCGCAAAGGTTCGTCTTGATGGAGATCGATTGCCGGCGCCGCGAACGAAAGAAGGATCTTCATAAGGGCCTTTCCAATCACGATTCTGGTTTTACTGTTGGTTTGGGTCGCGATCGCTATCACCGGCGTCGGTCTGGTGCTTTTCCAAGGCACGCCGCATCAGTTCCGAGAGCTGTGCCCGCTGTCGCTCGTCAAGGACCGGCTCCAGCCGATGCTGACAGCTCTCGACCGTCTTGACCGTCTGAACCACGGCCCCGATCCAGTGTCCGGCCAGCTCCTGCACCGTCTCGTGGACGATGATCCGAACGTCTCCTTCCTGTTCGGCAGTCAGGGCCAGCTCCGACTTCAGTCCCCGGAACATAGCGTTCTCGAACTCTTCGGCGCTGGGCAGCCGTGTTTTGGCCGTGTGACCCAGCCAGTAACCGCCCGCCCCACCAATCGCCGCCCCCACGAGGAACACGGCAATCAGATAAAGGAACGCTTTTCGCCTGGATTCAATTCTCATAAGACAACACTCCCCGGGCCAGGGTAGCCACCGGTTGCAGAACGTCGGGTGTTTGTGTGCGGGCTTTATGAGCTTCCCAGAGACTGACCGCTATCGTGAGCACCAGCAACAAGCACGCCACCGCCAGACCACCGCGCAGAACGGCAAACGCTCTCGCAGAAACGGGCTCGCGCTCGCGATCCGCTTGCGCCAGCAGCCATGGCGCACGGGGAGCGTCCGGAGTTGTTGCAGCCACTTTGTGATGGGCGGTTGCGCCACGCAGCAGACGATTCAACTGTGAGTCGATGGGTCTCATGGTGTACGCTCCTCTTGGAGTTTCCCCAATGCCTTCTTCATCTTCCGGCGGGCCCGAAATGCCAGGAGCCGAACCGCCAAGGCACTCATGCCCGTCAATTGACCGGTTTCCTCGATGGTGCGTGCTTCCAGGTAGAGCAGCGTCATGATCAGGCGTTCCCTGGGAGCCAGTCGCTCCAACATGGCCGCTACCAAGTCGTTCGCGGCCGCCTGATGATACGGCGAAAGCTCCTCATCCGACGCAGCCAGAAAATCCAACACCTCTTCCTGTTCCAGCGGCAAATCACTCCGTCGCAACTCCGGTCGATGCCTCTCGTACCGGTACTGATTCAGGCAGACATTCACCGCAATCCGGGACACCCAGTGTTCGAGCGGCACTCGGCCTGAGAACTGTTCCAGATTCGCAAACACTTTCAGAAAGACCATTTGGGTCAGATCC
Source organism: Phycisphaerae bacterium (assembly GCA_017993835.1). GTDB lineage: Bacteria > Planctomycetota > Phycisphaerae > Sedimentisphaerales > Anaerobacaceae > PLanc-01. The sequence continues at coordinate 196,750 of JAGOLX010000005.1, read as the reverse complement.
GCTTCATCGGTGCGCCGCATGATGTGGGCGCGCACAATCCGTGCTACCATGGGACGCAATCGTTCCACCAACCTATCTCCGGCTTCGGCGTCCTTTCGCAGGACGCGCGACACACAGGCCAGGTCGGCAGATGCGGATACCTTCGATGAACCAACGGCCATACACCTTATGACCCCCGCCGCCGTCTTGTGTTTCACGCATTTTGCATGTTCTTGGAGAATGGGAGAAGCAAAGGAGCGTGGTGCTTCCTCCGGCTGAATCGGCATGGGCTCTTGTCGCCCTGCGTCTCACCCCTGAAACCGAACAGACCGGGTACGATCCTCTGACAAGCGGCGTTTGTCTTCGGTTTCACTGTGCGTCCGTCTGCGAACTCTGCGGTTAGCCTCTTCGAGACGCACTGCAAAAACAACACCTTACGACGTTGCTACAGACTGTCAGAGCACGATCTGCTCCTTCTGGGCGTCGAAGCGAGCGACCTTGCCCTGTCGCAGGCCGAGCATGCCCATCTGCAGCGCGGTCTGGACGCGGTAGGCCAGGTCCATCGGGCTCTGAGTCTGCTTGTTGCCCGACCGGCAGCAGGCCAGGAAGTCCTTCCAGTACCCGGTGAAGTCCTCGCCGTGCTCGATGGCGAACTTCTGGGCCTTCTTGTTCGACCCTTCGGCGGGGATGAAAACGATCTCCTCGCCCTGGAGGGTCAGAGTGCCGTCCCAGCCGCGAATGACCGGGACGCGGCCGGGGGCGCCACGGAAGCCGGTGCCGGGGTAATCGTTGCCCTGGGTGCCGAGGACCGCGACGGTGATCCCTTCGGGATAGTCGATCAGCGTGTTGAAGGTGTCGGGGATCTCACGCTCCGAGTAGCGGAACTTGCCTCCGGTGGCGACGACCGTGCTGGGCATGTTGACGCCCAGCATATACAGCATCGGCGTCAGGCCGTGCGGGAACAGGTCCGTCGAGGGCCCGCCCGCGTAGTCCTCATACATCCGCCAGCGAAAGAACCGGCTCACGTCAAACGGTCTCTTCGGTGAATCGCCCAGGAACGCTTCCCAGTTCAGGTCGGGACCGGGTTTGGCGTTGGGGTCGTCGACGGGCATGCCCCGCTCGCCCCAGTCGCCGACGCGGAAATAGCCACACTCCGCGTGGATGGGCTTGCCGATCAGGCCGTCTTCGATGAGCTTGCGGATCTGGCGCCAGGCGGTGTCCGCCATGCCCTGCGTGCCGACCTGCATGACGCCCTTCGACTCGCGGGCGACGCGGGCCAGTTCCTTGGTCAGCTCGAACTGCCGCCAGTGGGTGACAGGCTTCTCGCAATAGACGTGCTTGCCCGCTTTGAGGGCGTCGATAGCCTGATAGCCGTGCAGGTGGTCCGGCGTGGAGATGCAGACCACGTCCACGTTGGGGTCGGCCAGTAGCTCACGGTGGTCCATGTAGGCCTTGCCGCCGTAGCCGTCGACCCGCTGTTTGAGCCGGGGTCGATACACGTCGCAGGCCGCGACGATCTCAATGGGCTCCTTCGCCTGCGTCATGAGCCAGTGCAGAGCCTGGAAATGCGCCCCGCTCCGCCCGCCGCAGCCGATGAAGCCGATACCCAGGCGGTCGTTGGCGCCCTTCACCGTCGATGGACTCGATGAGGCAAGGACCATCCCTGCCGCTGCGACGCCGCCTGCTCCCCGCAGAAACCGCCGACGGTTCAATTGATTCCTGCTTGCAGACTTCCCCTTATTTGCCATTCTGTTTCACTCCTTCTGCTGCCTGTGCATAATCACCCACAAACCACCGATATGCCTCGTCGATATGATCCTTTCCCACGCTGCCGTCCCAGGCCACAACCGCGTACCGCAAGACCAGTTGCTCTCCCGAGGACATGGTCAGCGGCTTCTCATGGAGATTCAGCGTCGCCGATAGGTACCCGAAAGGCCTGGCCATCGTGAACCACGTCGTTGGATGGCGGGGATTGGCCGGGTGTCCCAGCATGGCGACTGTCACCGGCTTGCCGTCGATTGCCGCGCGGTACGCGCACCAGTCCGACTGCACCAGCTTCTCTTCGCCACGAAAGACCGTTCCTTCGTTGCCGTCGGCGTTGAAGAAGTCGCCTGCGTCCATGGCTCGAACGAATCGCATGCCCAACCCGAAGTAGTGGGACCCGGACAGAGTAACCGTCTGCTTGTTCTTCGGAACAGCCAGATCACTGCGCCAGGTCACGACGGTAGCCGCCAGCTTGTTGATCCGGCAGACCTCGATCGTGCGTATCTCACTCAACTCGCCTCGGCGGCCGGCGGCGTCTATCCAGGCCGGCGTCACGCGGAAACCGGCGCTAGGTCCACCCCCATGCTCGGCTATCACCACGCTCGTGGAATCCCCCTGCTGCGACTGTCGCCCGGCCGCCGGCGTCTCCTCCCAGAAATTCACACCGTCCACAGCCACTGCGAACATCAACGCGTGGTGGTGCAGATGATCGGAGGGGGCGTCGAGCAGGACGTTCAGTCCGCCGGGAGTGTAGAGTTCCTTGACGTACGGCTTGAACGGGACATCGCCGTAGCGATACTGGAGAATGGGCGATTGCCCGGCTCGTATCCAGACACTATTGGCATCCAGCGTCAATTGCAGCGGCTGCTGTGCCTGGACTGGCTGGAGGCAGACGAACACGATCACCGCTACGACGAGTAGCACACTCATTCTGCTCATAGGTTTCCCTTCACTTTCGTAGCATGGGCAGGATGCCCGTGCTCCTGTCAGACGAACTGTCTGAGATGCTTGATGCTCCGCTCGGCCTGCTCGATCGTGCCGCACTCGACGCTCAGGACGATGTCACGCGGGGCCTTCCGGCAGACCGCGATCACCTTCTTCCAGTCGATCACGCCGTCGCCGCAGGCACAGCCGGAGGGCGTGCCGGTGACCTTGCCACGCTCGGCCTTGGAGTGTTGGATGGAGATGTCCTTGGCATGCAAGTGGACCAGTCTGCTTCTCACGTGTTCGAGCCACTCGATCGGATCGTGGCCGCTCAGGTACGAGTTGCCCGTGTCGAAATTGATGCCAATGGCTGGCGAATCCACGAGACTGGCAATCCGGTCCAGGCCGGCTGGCGTCTTGCTGTACTGCTGATGGGGCTCGATCCCGATCAGAATGCCGCGGTTCTCCGCAAACGCGGCCGCTTCCGTCAGTGTGTACTTCATCAGGACATGATCCTCCTGTCGCGTGGTCCAGCGGGGTTTGGGGCCCTCGTCCGTATTGACCACCGGCGCGCCGCACTCGGCGGCGAAACGAATCGCCTGCTTGAGGTAGTTGCCGCTCACATCCGGCCGGCACAGCGCCGTGTGCGACGACAGGCCCGAGAGCTTCACGCCTGCCTTCTCGCAGATCTTCCGGATGCGGCACGGGTCCTCGTACATGGAAATCGTCATGTAGTAGCCGGCCTCGCTCATCAGTTCCCGGCCCAGATGGACCCAGGGCTCGATGAACTCATACCCCAGTTCCGCGGCCTTCTCGACGCCCCACTCGAAGCTCTTGTCCGCATGCCGCACGTACTCCATATTCACGCCAATCCCGATCTTGCCCATTGCGTTACTCCTTCAGAATACTCGGATGGTCAGAAACACGACCGACAAACCGGCGATGATCCACATCGCTCCGTGAATCTCCTTGTGCCGACCCACCACAGCTTTCAAAACGACGAACGAAACGAACCCGAGCGCAAGGCCCATGCTGATCTGGTAACTCACCGCGATCATGACCACGATAACGAGCGAGGGAATCAGTTCATCGACTCTGCGGTAGTTGATCTTGCGGGCTTCTTTCATCATAAAATAGCCGACGACAATCAGCGCCGGCGCCGTTGCGTAGCCTGGCACGACGGCAATCACAGGCATGAAGAGCATCGCCAGGAAGAACAGGACCCCGGTGACTACGGAAGTCAGACCCGTCCGTCCCCCCTGCTCGATCCCGGCGGCGGACTCCACATACGACGTTGTGGTCGAGGTCCCGAATAGGGCGCCGACCATCGTCGCCGCCGCATCGATCCCGAGCAGGCGGTCAAGGGCCCGAATCTGGCCGCGTTCATCCCGCATGCCCGCCTTTTCGCAACACGCGACGAGCGTGCCGATGCTGTCGAACAGATCAATGAACATGAGCGTGAAGATGCTGCCCCAGAGGCTGATCTTCAGCGCGCCGACGATGTCCAGATTCATGGCCAGCTCACCCACAGGCCAATCCACCGAAACCCAGCCGGTGGGCTTGCTCACGTAGCCGAACACGGCGCTCACCATCGTCGCGAAGAAGATCCCGATCAGCAGAGAACCCGTAACCCGCAGGGCCCCCAGCACGATCATCACGACGAGTCCCAGCAGGCCGATCCAGACGGTCGCCTTCGTGAGGTCGCCCAGTGCGAAGAGCGTCCTTTCGTCCCGCACGACCAACCCGAGGTTGCCCAGCCCGATGAACGCGATGAACAGGCCAATGCCCACCGCAATGGCCGAGACCAGACCCGTCGGGATCGCTTCGACGAGCTTCTTCCGCAGGCCGATCATCGTGAGAACCAGGAAGAACAGGCCAGAGATGAACACCGCTCCCAGCGCCGTCTGCCAGGTGACCTGCTCTTTGGCGACGAGGCTGTAGGCGAAGAAGCTGTTGAGCCCCATGCCCGGCGCCATGGCGATGGGCGCGTTGGCAAAGACACCCGCCGCAATCGTCGAGATCGCGCTGACGATGCACGTCACCGCAATCAGGGCGTTCTTGTCCATCCCTGCGTCGCTCAGGACGTTCGGGTTCACGAAGATGATGTAGGCCATGGTCAGAAAGGTCGTGGCGCCGGCCACCACCTCGACCCGCAGACTCGTTTGGTGCTTCTCAAGCTCGAAGTACTTCCTCAACATTCCGTCCCCTCACCTATGGTCTGAGGCCCTCCAGGATCACCGCGACGAGCGTGGCCGAGTTCCTCGCGGCCAAGGCATAGAACTTCTGCTTATCCACGACCGCGCTCTCGTCGGCCTTGTCGGCGATGCTGCGAATGACCAGGCATCCGATCCCCCGCTGGTAGCAGATCTGGGCCACCGCAGCCCCCTCCATCTCGACCGCGTCGGCGTCGAGCTTCTCAGCCAACTCGGCACATTTCTCCTTGGAGGACACGAACGTGTCGCCCGTCACGATGGTCCCGACGACGACCCGCGGCGTTCGCTGGCCATTGCGGTGGGCAATGAGGTCGAAAGCCGTCTTGGGGGCCGCCTGCCGGGCAGCGGCCAACAGATTCGGGTCGGCCGGGAAGAAGACCGGGTTCGTGTCCCCTGTCAGGCGGTTCTTCACGCCGCCGGGCTCGATGCCTTCAGACCAGTAGGAGCCCATGTCATGGTAGGCGGTCTGCCGTGCGATCACGATGTCGCCCGGCTCCAGGTTCGGATCGACCGCGCCGGCAATCCCGGTAAAGACAACCTGCGTCGGCTTGAAATGCTCGATCAGGAGGGTCGTGACCATGGCGGCGTTGACCTTGCCGACACCGGTCCAGGCGATCACGACTCGCTGCCCCCCCGCCCGGCCGGAAAGGAACTCGATCCCTTCGATCCGCTGCGACTGGGCATCGGTCAGCATCTCGCCCAGCAACGACACCTCGCGGTCGAACGCCCCCAGGACCGCCAGTCGGATGGGAGCACCGTCTCGCCTGGCCGCAGGAGTGCAGGAACAGGCCAAGACTGTGAGCGTAAGACAGGCAACCACAGCGAGAAGGCGTCGTTTCATGACTTCATCCTGCTCCAACCGTGCAATCCATTGGCGTTCCAATGCGAGCGAGAGGGGTCGAACCTCCACGTCCTTCCGGACACAAGGACCTAAACCTTGCGCGTCTGCCAGTTCCGCCACGCTCGCATGGCGACGTCTGTGGCGTCGGGTCCATTATCCCCGCGGGGTCTCTCCAGATCAACCGAAAACCCCGCGAGAGAGCCGGACGCTCACCCTCTCAAAACGGTTCGGCGTCTTCCTCCTGCTCCTCCGGGGACTCTGGCGGCTCTTCCTTGGAGATCTTCTCGATGCGCTTTTCGGCCTTCTGCAGAATGTCCCGGCAGTGCTTGATGAGGGCCATCCCCTTCTCGTACTGATCGAGACTGTCCTGCAACGGGATCTGACCCTGCTCGATCTTGTTCACGATCTCCCTGAGCTGCCCAATCGCCTGCTCGAACGTCAGCTTGGTCAAGTCGTCCTTGGATTTTCGTTCAGCCGCCATCCGTCATCCTTCATCAATTCTCGTGACCCGACTCTCTATCCGATTGTTCTGGGCCAGCTCGGTCACAAGCGGGTCGTCCATTTGCACGTCACAAGCGGTTCGCACGACCTGCCCGGTGCGAAGGTTCTGCGTGATGCTGTAGCCGCGATTCAGAACCGAGCGGGGGTTCAGACCGGCCAGACGGTTCTCCTGCGCGGTGATCTGGAGATTCCTGCGATGGAGAGCCTGCGTGACCGCGGCCAAACCGCGCCCTTTCAGTTCGTTCAGTTCCACCGCCATCCGCCCGAGCAGGCGGTGCGGCTCGATCCTCGCGACCTGCTCGTGGCAATCCTGAACCTGCTTCTGGGCCTGGAAGAAGACCTGTCTCATGGCGTCGCCCAGATCGCCCGCCAGATCGTCCACGCATTGCTCGCGGTTCAAGACCGGCAACAGCGGGTTGCGGAACACGGCGCTGGCAAGGACGGTGCTCAGGTACTCGCTGCACAGGCCGAACCGGGAACGAATGCTCCCCGTCAGGCGGCGCTGCTGGTTCAGCAGATCGGCCAGCACCTCCTCGCGATCCGGCACCGCGACGACGCCCGCCTTGGTCGGCGTCGAGGCCCGGGCGTCCGCCACTAGGTCGGCGACCGTCACGTCCACCTCGTGCCCGACCGCGCTGATGATCGGGATTCGCGACGCGAAGATGGCCCGGGCCAGCACCTCCTCGTTGAAGGCCCAGAGGTCATCGAGCGACCCGCCGCCGCGACCGACGATCAGGACGTCGAGCTGGAGCCGGTCGTTGCGCCGGTTCACGTCCGCAATGGCGGCAGCAATCGCCTCCGCGGCCCCCGGCCCCTGGACCGGGACGGGATACAGCACCAGCCGGGTGCAGGGCCAGCGATTGTGAACGCTGTCCGCGATGTCGTGCAGCGCCGCGCCGGACTCGCTCGTGAGGACGCCGATCCGCTGGGGATACCTGGGGATGGGCTTCTTGTGCGACTCCGCGAAGAGCCCTTCCGCTTCCAGCTTGCGGACCATCTGCTCGAACGCCAATTGCAGAGCGCCCAGACCCGCCGGGATCATCTCCTCGACGATCAGTTTGTACCGACCCTGCGGCACGTACAGGTCGATCGATCCGCTCACCAGAACGGCCAGACCATTGGCCGGCTTGAATTTCACCTTCGCGAAGCTCGTTCGCCACATCGCACAGGGCAGCACCGACTCCTCGTCCTTGAGACTGAAGTAGCAGTGACCGCTCTGGTGCAGCTTCCAGTCGGTGATCTCGCCTTTGATGGTCAGCCAGGATGGCAGGTTGGCCGCCAGCACGTCCCGGACCAGCGAGTTCACCTGGGTGACCGTGTACACCTTCGTCCTTGTCTGTGTTTGCGACTGCATAGGTGATCTATTATATGCCATGCCTTGCTGCACCTCAAGATTGAGCGGTGCGTGATACGCACCCTACAAGTGGCGACGGGCGCGTAGGGTGCGTATCACGCACCGTCTTCGACTCTCTTGCCTTCCGTCCCTCCGGCGGCGACAATGCCAGAATGAGCACAGGCAATCCAACCGATCAGGGCAATCACCCAGCGCCGAAGCGGGCGCGTCGGCCGCGATATGGCGGGACCCACCCGAAGAACTACTCGCAGAAGTACAAGGAGCACGATCCGCAGGCCTATCCGGAGATCGCGGCCCACGTGAAGGCCAAGGGCAACACGCCCGCCGGCACCCACGTTCCCATTCTCGTGGAGGAGGTCATGGAGTGCCTCCGGCCCGCGCCGGGCGATGTCGTCGTGGATTGCACCGTCGGCTACGGCGGCCATGCCGGCGAGTTCCTCCGGCGCATCGAGCCGTCCGGCAGGCTCATCGCGTTGGATGTCGATGCCGCCGAACTGGAGCGGACCCGAGGGCGGTTGAGTCGCTCGGAGGCGCGGGTGAGCCTCCATCGCAGCAACTTCGCCGGGATCGCCAAGGTCCTCCGCCAGGAGAACCTCGACGGCTACGACATCATCTTCGCAGACCTGGGCGTCTCCAGCATGCAGATCGACAATCCCGACCGCGGGATGAGCTACAAGCACGAAGGCCCGCTCGATATGCGGATGGACGACCGCATCCCGCAGACCGGCACCGACCTGCTGAAGAAGCTCTCGCAGGACGATCTGTCGAAGGCTCTGTGGGAACTGGCCGACGAGCCGGACCACGAGAGGATCGCCCGACGGATCGTCGCACAACGCGGCGTGCAGCCGATCACCTCGACCTCCCGGCTTGTGCAGGCGGTCTTCGAGGCCAAGGGCCTGACCGCCGAGATCTGGCACAGGCAGCGGGCGAAGCTCGGCTCCCTCCACCCGGCGGCACGGACCTTCCAGGCCCTGCGAATCCTGGTCAACGACGAACTCGGGGCACTCAAGGAGCTTCTGAGACTCGCCCCGTACTGCCTCCGCGCCGGCGGTCGGATTGGAATCATCGCCTTTCACAGTGGCGAGGACCGCCTCGTCAAGCATGCCTTCCGCGACGGGGTCCGCAGCGGGATCTACGAATCGACGGCCACGGAACCCATCGTCCCCACGGTCCGGGAGAGGCGGGAAAATCCCCGCAGCGGATCGGCCAAGTTCCGCTGGGCGGTCGCCCCTGCGGCTCGCAACCCATGAAGATCGGGCACCGTCGTCATCGGTCCTGTGTGCTTCGGTAGTGCAGTTGCACCAGTCCGCTGGGGTAGTTCGTGCTTCGGATCAGTTCCAGGTGATCCCGGGGCAATGGCTCGCGGAACAGGCGGATGCCGTCGCCGAGGACCGCCGGGACGATGGAAATGATGTACTCGTCGATCAGCTTGTTCTGCATGAAGCTGGCGACGAGGTCTCCGCCGCCTGCCAGCCAGAGGGTGTGGACGCCCGCCTGGTCCAGGCCGCAGACGAATTCAGCGGGCCGTTGCTCCGTGAGACGGACATCCGGCGTGACCCGTTCGAGCGACCGGTGGGTGAAGACGAACACTTGGCGACCCGGGTACGGCCATTCCCCGAAGCCCAGGACCTGTTGGTACGTGTGACTGCCCATGGCGATGGCGTCTACGCCGGAGTAGAACTCCGCGTAGCCGTAGTCTGTCCCCTCGCTGTCCACGACGGACAGCCAGTCGATGCCGCCATCGGCTCGGGCGATGTAGCCGTCGAGACTGCTGGCGATGTACAGAATCGTCTTGGGCATACGCATAGCGACTCACGCCGCACGGCACGGCCGACCGTCCTGATTCCCTCGGCATGGTTCGCGCCCTGCGGTATTTCCATTATACACTATTTCAGGGCACGAGGCGCAAAGCCCCCCTCGTACGACAGCATTAGGTTTGAACCCGCGCCCCATCGCGGGTATCCTGGGCCGCAACACGCGTAATTCCTTAAGAAAGCAGGAGAAAACGATGAGTCCCACAGCCGTACGCACCCCACAAATCCGAAGTCGAATTCTGATCGCCGGGTTGGTTTTCTCTGCAACTTTTTTTGCCGCGGACCACGCTTGGGCCCAGGCCGAAACCAGGGTGATCCTGCCTGGAGGGTCACATCCGCATCTGGCGTGCACCGCGGGGGAACTCGCCAGACTGCGCCAGGCTTGCCAGAGCGCAGGCCAGGAGCGAGATGTCGTGGCCGCTCGTGTCAGGGAGGCCGAACGGTTCGTCGAGGAACCGGTGACATTCCCCCCACGAGGCGGCCAGCACAATCAGTGGTACCAATGCGACAAATGCGAGATCGCCCTCAAGACGATCGACGACACCCATCACCAGTGCCCGAAGTGCCAGACGGTCTACAGCGGTCCCCCCTACGACGACGTGATCTTCGCTCGCCGGCACGGTCGGAACCTCCAGCAGATGACGACCGCGGCCTGGGCCTATGCGATCTCGGGCGACGAGAGATTCGCACGCTACGCCGCAAGCGTCCTGCTCGGGTACGCCGAGCGGTACAGCCAGTACCCCTATCACAGCAACTCGCAGAACACGACGAGCCGCTCGGGTGGACACCTGTTCGAGCAGACGCTCAATGAAGCCGCCAGCATGGCGACCGAGATCGGCCCGGCGTACGACCTGATCCACGACAGCAAGACCCTCACGCCGGCCGACCACGAGAGGATCCGCGAGGGACTCCTGCTGCCGATGCTCCAGAACATCGACAAGAACAAGGCCGGCAAGGGCAACTGGCAGAGCTGGCACAACGCTGCGATGATCTGGGGCGGCGCCCTGGTTCGCGACCCCTCCTGGGTCCAGAAGGCGATCGACGATCCGCAGAATGGGTTCCGCTACCAGATGGGCGTTTCGGTGTCGAAGGAAGGGATGTGGTATGAGAACAGTTGGGGATACCACTTCTACACACTGCACGCGCTAATCAACACCGCGGAGACTGCCCGACGTCTCGGGATCGATCTGTGGTCGGACGAGCGACTCAAGAGCATGTTCACGCTGCCCATCCATTACACGATGGCCGACGGCATGTTGCCTCGATTCGGCGACGACACCGGGTCCTCCGTCAAAGGCGTCGGCCGCTCGTTCGAGCCGGCGTACCACGCTTACAGGGCCCCGGAGATCCTCTCGCCGCTGTCCACCAAACCGACCTTCGAGAGCATCCTCCTCGGGCGACCGACCGACGTCACGGCCGACCCGCCCATCCTCAAGAGCATGGTCTTCGACGACGCGGGCCACGCCATTCTGCGAGCAGGTGGCCCAGCCGGAATGACCGCCGCGATGACGTTCGGCCCCTACGGCGGCTTCCACGGCCATTACGACAAGCTCAGCTTCGTACTGTACGGATTCGGGACGGAGCTGGGCGTGGATCCCGGTCGGGCCCGAAGCCAGGCCTATCGCCTGCCCATCCACTCGAACTGGTACAAGGCAACGATCTCACACAACACGGTCCTCGTCGACGGACAAAGCCAGAAACCCGCGGCGGGCAAGCTCCTGCGATTTCAAGAGGGCGAGGGCTTCACTGCGGTCGCGGCCCGATGCGACGACGCCTATCCCGGCGTGCGGCACACCCGTCGGCTCGTCATGACGGACGCCTATCTGCTCGTCCTGGATCATCTCCAATCGGACGCCGAGCATCGCTTCGAATGGCTCTATCACAATCGCGGCCAACGGGCGGCGTGTGACGCGGCCTCCAGCGACGCGAACTTCGCGAACTACCCGGGCGGCGTGTACATCCGGAATGCCAAGCAAGGTACGACGGCAGATGAGGTCCGCGTGCGGTTCGAGGACGCCAAAGTCGCCACCCATCTGACGATGGCGCCCGAGCGGAACACGACGATAACCGTTGGCGACGGCGTGGGCGGATCGATCACCGACCGGGTGCCCCTGGCGATCATCGGCAGGACGGGACGGGACGCCACGTTCGCGGCCGTCCTGGAACCGGTTTCTGCGGGTGGGCAGGCCCAGGTCACGCGCGTTCAGCTCACGCAGGCCGGCGGCAAACTGACCGTCGTTGTACAACGCGACGGCGGTGCGGACACGCTCACGGTCCCTGCCGATGGAGACCTCTCCATAACCCGGGCGGATGTTCGGACGCTGCTGGTCCTCGATCCGAGTCCCGGCAATCCGCGGAATTCCGAGGGGGATATCGTCGAGTTGAAGGATGGGCGTCTATGCCTGATCTACACCCGCTTCACCGGCGGCGGCGACGACGATGCCGCGGCGGACCTCGCCCTGCGGACTTCGTCGGACGGCGGGCGAACCTGGAGCGACGACGCGATCCTGGTCCCGCGGACCGGCGGCCTGAACGTTATGTCCGTCTCCCTGCTGCGCCTGGCGAGCGGCGAGATCGCCCTGTTCTACCTGCTCAAGACGTCGCAGGAGGACTGTCGGCCGATGATGTGCCTCTCGACGGACGAGGGGCGCACCTGGAGCTCGCCAGCCTGTTGCATCACCGACGAGGTCGGCTACTACGTGCTGAACAACGATCGGGCGGTCCAACTCCGGTCGGGCCGGCTCGTCCTGCCGGTGGCCTGGCACCAGGGTCCCGGCCAGCCCAGAGATTCTGCCGGCGTGATCCTGTGTTACCTCTCCGACGACAACGGCAAGACCTGGCGACGCAGCAAGGACCCGTTCAAGGGCTACAACGCCGATGGCCGGCGAATCACCTTCCAGGAGCCGGGAGTGGTCGAACTCCAGGACGGGCGACTGATGATGTACATCCGCACCGACGCCGGCAGCCAGTACGTCTGCCACTCGTCCGATGAAGGCGAGACGTGGTCCAATCCCGGCCCGTCGCCCCTCGCATCGCCCCTGAGCCCTGCGACCATCGCGAGAATCCCCTGGACGGGCGACCTGCTATGCGTCTGGAACGACCACACCGGCCGGCACCCCTTCCCCAAGGGCCGCCGAACGCCTCTGTGCATGGCAATCAGCAGGAACGAAGGCGCGACCTGGAGCCCGTCGCAGATCATCGAGGCCAATCCCGACGGATGGTACTGCTACACGTCCATCACCTTCACGGAAAATCGAGCCATCCTGAGCTACTGCGCCGGAGACAAGCAGGTCGGCGGCCTAAACCGCCTGAAGGTCGCGGCCGTGACGCAGGACTGCCTTGTGAAAGTGTCGGAGTCCGCCTCCGAACGCTGAGAGCCCATACCGCCGAGTCCGAAAAAAGACGGTCCTGTGGGCAGAAGTCGTGTTTTTCTGCTTGCAATTGGACGGTAATTCGACTACACTCACGATATGGAGGACCATGGAAGGCGAGATCATGACGTCGTTGGCGATCGGCCGTTAATGACGACGTGCAGACAGCCGATATTCTTGGGTATTGGCAGGGATTTGGAGTGTGATGGACCGGCTGAGCCTTTTCTCGACGGATTTCTCCGATGATCCCTGGCAGTGACGTAGACTCGCCTTCGCAGCGAGCATGTTCATAGTGACTTCGTAGAAGGAGGATCGGCATGTACAGGCAACTCGCTCTTCTCGTCTTGGCGCTAGGCTTCTGCCTAAGCCTCCCCGCCTCAGCGGCCAACATCGTCTGGGTTTCCTTTCACGCGGCCGACGACACGCCCAGTTCGGGCGCCGCCGGCACTGGTTTCACCACGGCAACCGACAAAGGGTACACGGATCTGCTGAAGACTAACGGCTACAACGTGACCCGCTATGTCACAACAGCCAGTCCCGACGCCGCCCTCCTCAACGCGGCGGATCTGGTGATCGTCAGCCGTTCGGTCGGCAGCGGCAACTACCAGGACGCGGCAGCCACGACGTGGAACACCACGATCACCGCTCCCATGATGATCCTTGGAGGGTACGCCATCCGCCAGAACCGGCTGGGCCTCTCCACTGGGAACACGATTCCGGACACCACCGGGGACATCAAGCTGACGGCCGTCGATCCGGCGCATCAGGTCTTTCGGGGAATCGACTTGACAGGGGGCGCCATGGTGAATCCGTATGCCGGCGTCATGAAGCACCCTTCCAGCGGCGCGACGATGCGAGGCATCTCGATCGTCACCGAGGCGCCGAATGCCAACGGGAAGGTCCTGGCTACGGTCGCCCCGGGCAGCGCTCATTCCGCCATCGGCGCGATGGTCATCGCGGAATGGCCTGCCGGCGTCACGGTGACGCACGCCGGGGGGGCCGGAACCGATGTGCTGGCCGGTCCTCGCATGGTGTTCCTGACAGGCAGCCGCGAAACGGACGGAGTGAACTCGGAGACTGCCGGCTACTATGACTTGTACCCCGACGGCGCGAAGATGTTCATCAACACCGTGCGCTACATGCTCGGCGAATCCGGTGAGACAGCCGCCGACCCCAATCCGCAGGACGAGGCGGTCGATGTGCCTCGCGACACGGCTCTGAGCTGGACGGCAGCCGATTCCGCTACGGCGCATGACGTGTACTTCGGAACCTCCCTCGCGGACGTCACCGATGCCAGTCGAGACGATCCGAGAAGCGTGCTGGTCAGCCGGGCCCAGGCCGAGACGACCTATGTGCCGGCCGAGCCCCTCCAGTACGCAACGGTCTACTACTGGCGCGTGGACGAGGTCACTACGGCCTCCGATTCCGGTGTCGCCAAAGGCGAGGTCTGGTCGTTCACCGCTGAGCCGGTGTCGTATCCGATCCAGAACATCACGGCCACCGCATCGAGTGCCCTGGCGGGCATGGGGCCGGAGAACACCGTCAACGGGTCGGGCCTCATCAACGGCACACACTCCACGACGGAATTCCAGATGTGGTTCAGTGCCAAGAACGCACCCGAGCCCGCATGGATTGAGTTCGAATTCGACCAGGTCTACAAGCTCGAGCAGTTGCTCGTCTGGAACTCCAACCAGTCGCTGGAGTCGATCATCGGTCTGGGCATCAAGGACGTGACGATCGAGTACTCCCAGGACGGCGTTGAGTGGGCCGCCGCGGGCAACTTCGAGTTCGCCCAGGCCCCCGGCGACATCACCTGCACCGCTCAGGCATTCGACCTCGACGGCATCGTCGCGAAGTTCGTCAAGTTCACGATGACCAGCAACTGGGGCGGCTACGCTGCTCAGTACAGCCTCAGCGAGGTGCAGTTCCTCTACCTCCCGGTCCGGCCCTGGGAACCGGCGCCGGCGTCCGGAGCCACGGAAGTGCCGCTGGACGCCCTGCTGACCTGGCGAGCCGGACGCGAGGCCGCGTCGCACCAGGTCTACTTCAGCGAGGATCAGCAAGCCGTGGCCGACGGGACCGCATCGGCGACCACCGTAGCGGACGACAGCTTCGATCCGGGACGTCTAAACCTCGGGACGACCTACTACTGGCGAGTCAATGAGGTCAACGAGGCCATGGATCCGAGCCTTTATGAAGGGGCCATCTGGAGCTTCACGACCCAGGAATATGAGCCGATCGACGACTTCGAGGCCTACAACGACACCGACAACTGCCTCTACGACACCTGGATCGACGGGTATACCGACCACTTGAGCAATTCGTTCGTCGGGTACATGGATGCTATCGCTGGGACGTTCGGCGAGCGGACGATTGTCTACGAGGGCAAGCAGTCCATGCCGTTCGAGTACAACAACGTGGACACGCCGTACTTCAGCGAGGCCTACCGCGAGTTCTCGCCGACGCAGGACTGGAGCGCCGACGGCGCGGATACGCTCCTCGTGAACATCCGCGGCGACACCCCCGGGTTCGCCGAGCTGGGCGACGGCAGCATCGTGATGGGCGGCATTGGCGCGGACATCTGGAATGCGACGGATGAGTTCCACTTCGCCTTCAAGCAGCTCAGCGGCAACGGCTCGATCATCGCCAAGGTCGAGAGTCTGGTCCGAGCCAACGAATGGACCAAGGTCGGCCTGATGATCCGCGAGAGCGTGGACCCCGCGGCCCGCTTTGCTGCCGTCTATGCCACGCCGGACTATGGCGTTCGCTATCAGGCGAGGTTGACCAATGCCGGCACCGCAGTCAGCGACAGCGCGGTGGCCACACCCGAGCAGATCGCTATGAGAGCCCCCGTCTGGTTGAAGATCGAGCGCTCCGGCAACGACTTCAATGCCTACTACTCCACCGACGGCGTCGCTTGGACGACGATGGTCTGGAACCCGCAGTCGATCACCTTGACCGGCACGATCTGCATTGGTCTGGCGGTGACGAGCCACAGCACGACCGACGCCACCATCGCCCGGTTCTCGAGCGTCACGGCGACCGGCGCCACCGGCGCCTGGCAGACCGCGGAGATCGGGGTCGCACAGCCGACGAGCACGCCCGACACGCTCTATGTCGTGGTCGAGGACAGTTCCGGCAAGAGCAAGGCGGTCACTCATCCCGATCCGATGGTGACGGTGACGCCGAGCTGGCAGCAGTGGGAGATCCCGCTGAGCGAGTTCACCGCCGCCGGGGTCAAGTTGACCAAGGTCCAGAAGCTGTACATCGGTACGGGCAACCGGGCGAATCCGACCAAGGGCGGCGCCGGGCACCTCTACATCGACGGCATCGGCTTCGGCCATCCGGCCCAGTAGGGGTCTGACGCAGGAACACAGGGGCCCGTCTCCATAGGAACGGGCCCCTTCTCTTTTTGTCGAGCAGCCTGTTGGAACGATTCGCCGTCTGCGGTCTCCCGTGTCGAATCCTCCGACTGCGTCCGCCTCCTCGGTCACGCGAGGGAAATCACGGCGGTCCCAGGCTCAGATCGTCCCTGTCGGCGATGCATGCCCCGATATAGGCCACGATCAACGGGAAATGGACGGCGGGATCGAGATGCTTGACGTCCGGACACCCTGCAGCCGCCAGGACCTTTCGAATCTTCTTCATCTCCCACACCTTCGGCGCCATCTCCACGTGCAGGGAGAACCCATACTCCGCGACAGAATCCACGGTCGGCATCGCCAGCAAGCAGGGTTTCGTCCCCTCGCAGACCGGCACGGAAGGAACCAGGACAGGCGAGACATAACCATCGTCCCACCCGACGTCGAGGTCTCTCCTTCGGATCGCGGTCGAAACCCAGTTACTGGAGTACCATTGGCCCTTCATGGCCTCGGAGGCCTGCTTCGCCACCGCGAGGGACTGCCCGCCGAGTTCCTTCATCTTCTCCTGCATCGCGAATGTCATGGCGTCGTCGAAGTCCCGGCTCTCGTCCTCCAGGGCCGTCCCGGCAATGTGCGCCCCGAGCAAATTCGAGTAGGTGTCTTCCCAGGAGAAGGCGGAAGGGAATTCCGACACGTGCGGCCTGGGCCTGTAGCCGAACCACGTGATGATCTCGTGCCAGGTCAGCGACGTGTAACCCACATACTGTCCGACTCGCACCGCGACGGCGCGTGCGATCCGTCGTCGCTCGGCCTCGTCCCGCCGATCCCAGCCGGGGGGAAACGTCAGCGTCACGAAGTAGATGGAGGGCTCCATCAGCTTGCACTGGAAGGACGCCTCGCCCCGGTTCAGATGATCGAGCGTGACGGCGGCCAGATACCCGGTGCAGTCGGCCCCCTTGCGGACGTGGGCGATATCGATGTGTCCGCCGCGGCACGCATAGGCAATGCCGTTGTGCTCGGACCAACTGAAACGATAGCCGTGGGACCCGAGGTCTGCCGCATCCACGAAATGGACGCTCCGCGTTGCGCTGGCGTAGCAGCCCGGCCGGATCCGCGGGGGCACGCGGGGGTCCAGCCCATCAAAGGTCAGTCCGTCCGGCCCGCCCCGACCCGGCAACCAGGGCGTTCTCTGAGAGATAGCCGCGGTGGCCAGGAAGAGACCCGACCGACACCCGGACGCCCCGCCCAGGAACATCGACAACAGAACGACCAGTCCACCACATCGACAATAGCGCATTCCCTGTCCTGACTCACACCGAAATGAGGCATCTGCATCACTATGCCGGGACAGAGTACCATGAAACGTCGCAGGCGACAATGTGTTTGCGCGAGTTCGCGGGTTCATGGCTTCCGCCCTCCTCCGTCGGCCAGGCAAAAATTGTGTACAACCTGGGCGAACGCCGCTTATAATCCGTGCATGAAACTGCCAAAACTGGAAAAACCAGATCGGTACGAAGGGCTGTACGTCTTCGACTTCGGCGACCACGCCGGCGTCGGATTCACCGCCGCGGAGGTGGCCGAGCTATTGGAGAGCGAACGATACCGTGAGGGCAAGGCGTACAAGATCCACCGGGCGTTTCCGGACGGCCGATTGGAGCTCAAGGGCGTGCCCGCCGAGCGGTTCCAGCTTGAGGCCGGCATGTTCTTCCACGCCGAAGACGAGCACACCGCTCGCGGCGACTTCAAGCGTCTGATCGATTGGGCCGTTCGAACGGCTCCCCCGTGCCAGGCGAAGGCACACCTGGCCCGCTACGCGGACGGGCAGTGCGTTGTGGCTCTGATCTACCCGGCGGAACTCGACGAGGAAATCAGCTCCTGGCTGCTGGACGGCGGCTACCGAACCGCCGGACCGGCCCAAGGCGGTGTGGGCGCCGTCGAGCGCTATTACCAGCAGGCGCCTGAGGTCCTCGACCGGCATCAGCTCTTCGCTGCGGGCGAGCCCGTCAGCCGAACCGGGCTGGCACTGCTGGAGTCCGTGGCCCGGGCAGTGCAGAGGTAAGCCATGCCTCGCCGACGAATGATCTTCCAGAGGAATCAAGCACGACCGACGCCCGAACGCATGAGGTCTGCGGGCCTGGGGTTCGTGGCGGGCTTGCTGGCACAACTCCTGATCGGGCGGAAATCACGAGTCGCCCGCGATGATCTGAGAAGGCACGACTTTCGTTGGAGCACACAACGGATCGGAGTGCGCTTCGCCGAGCGGATTCGCGACCGCTTCCGGTTTCGCTGGATCAAGAAGGTGCAATAAAAGCCGCCCGCCCCCCCAGTCCAGCGGCGGGTCGGAAGGAGGCGACTCGCGAGGACGGGCGGCACCAAGAGGCGCTACTTGGGCAATTCGCTCAGACTCCAGTACTGATACAGAGTACGCATGGTCGCGGAGAACTCACGGCCGTCCTGTGACCTGGCCATGTACCCGGCGGCCCCCAACCCGAAGCTCCTGTCAACCATGTCGTGATTGCCTGACGGCCCCAGCACAACCACGGGGATGCTTCGCAACTGTTCGTCCTGCTTGATGGTCCGGAGCGTCGCGAGTCCATCCTCGCTGTCTTCATCCACAGCCAAGAGAACGACGCACGGTCTCTGCTCCCTCTGCGTCTTGAGATACGTCAGCGTCTCCGGCGTCGTGCTGGAGACCACGCGGTCGGCAACGTCCAGATCCGTCAACGCCCATCGCGTCCCTGGCGTGTCGGCCGTGGAATCCTCCACCAACAGTATCGGTCTCTTGGGTCTTGTCATGCACCACACATTCTCGGACGAACGCACGGAAGCCGCGCCCGCACAATGCGAGCACTCAATCCTATAGTCGAATGGGTTCAGGCTGAGATAAACGGGGACTCTTCCTGCGGGAGACACCGTGACACCAGCCAAAGACCGGCCAATCCAAGCCGTTCGCTGGTGTGACCCAGCAAACCACCTAAGCACACTGCTTATGATCGAGTCAAAGACGGCCGCCCGCAGCCTTCTGCGCCAGTCGCACGAGTTCCACGACGCTGGCACAGCCGACCTTCTCCAGGATATTGGCCCGGTGGAAGTCGACGGTCTTCTGGCTGATGCCGAGATCGAACGCAATGGTCTTGTTGCTCTTGCCTGCGATGAGACGATCCATCACCTCCCTCTCCCTCTGGGTCAGATGCTGGATTCTTGCCTGGACGTCCTGGCGTTCCTTGTGCTGACGGCGAATCCGCAGGTCCAGATCGATGGCCTTCTGAATGCTGTCGAGCAGGACCTGGTCGCGGAACGGTTTCTCGATGAAGTCCATGGCCCCGGCCTTCATCGCCTCCACGGCCATCGGCACGTCGCCGTGACCGGTGATGATGATCGTCGGGATGGAGTGACCCAGTTCCCGCAATCTCGACTGGAGTTCCAGGCCGCTCATGCCCGACATCCGCACATCGAGCACCAGACATCCAAGACGCGAGGAATCGTACTTCTCCAGGAACTCGCGAGCGCTGGTGAACGTCCGAACCTCCAGGCCGATGTCGCCGATCAGCAGGCGCAGAGATTCACAGATGGCCTCATCGTCATCCACGATGAACACAACCGGACTGTCCTTCTCCATGAATGTCCCCTTCAACAGGTAATGTGAATCTGAACGTGGCGCCGGACCCGCCGTCCGACTCGGCCCAGAGCCGACCGTCGTGCGCCTCGATGATCCGCCGGCTCAGGGACAGGCCGATCCCCATCCCGCCCGGCTTGGTCGTGAAGAACGACTCGAAAATCCGCTCCGAGACTCCCGGCGGAATCCCCCGACCCGTATCTGTCACGGAAACCTCGATCTCGTGACTCTCTGTCAGGCGACTGGCAACCGTCAGGTTCCTGTGGGTGATCTTCGGATCGTTCATCGCTTCAATGGCATTCCTCATGAGATTGAGGACAACCTGTTCGATCTCGACATCGTCTCCCCTGACCCTCGGCAGGTCCGCCTGCACCCTGGTGATGATCGCCACGTTGCGCGCCATCGCTTCGTCGCGGAGCATGTGGACGGCATCCGCGAGCACATCCCCGAGGTCCAGCAGAATTCGCTGAGGATCGCGCCGGCCGATCAGGCCGCGAATCCGCTTGACGATGTCCGCGGCGCGCTGTGCCTGAGCGGCGATCTGCTCGATCGAAGCCACCACGGTCTCCATCGAGTAGTCGCGACGACGGGTCAGTCGCAGGCAGCCGTTCGAGTAGTTGACGATGGCACAGAGCGGCTGGTTCAACTCATGCGCCAGTCCGGACGCCATTTCGCCGAGCATGTTGGCGTGCCAGGCGCGCGTCAGTTCGGCCAGATGCTGCTGCGCCTGTGTCTCGGCCTTCTTGCGATCCGTGATGTCGCGGACTACGGCCAGGACTCGGAGCCTCCCACCGATCGTCGCGGTCCGCAGGTTCACCTCCTGCCAGAAGAGTTCCCCATTCTTCTTCCTGGCATGCCATTCGAACAACTGGGGCCCTTCCGCGACCGCTTTGCGAATGTACTCCAAGGCCTCCTGCTGCGTGTACGGGGGCTCGCCGGAACTGAACATCCCCACGTTGACTCCCAGCGCCTCCTCGTAGCTGAATCCGTAGACGTCCAGCATCGTCTTGTTCACGTCGAGGATGTCGCCGGTAGCCGGGTCGTGGATCAAGACCGCGTCGTTGGCGGCGTTGAACACCTCGCGGTAGTTCTGCTCCGATTCCTGCAGCGCCGCCTCCGCGCGCTTTCGCTCGGTGATATCCATCGCCGCATAGGTGATTCCCTTGGACAAGTCGGCGGCATCGAGAGGGGTCGAGTGGAGCAGGACGTGGATAATGCTCCCATCCCGTCGCTTCCAGCGAGTCTCGATCATCCCCTCGCCGCGCTCCTCGATCTGGCGGATGTTCTCGCGCCCGACGTGCTCGTATTCCTCCTGCGTCGGATACAGCATTCTCGCGCCCTGGTTCGTGAGCTCCTCCCGCGGGTAGCCCACCATCTCGCAAACCCGGTCGTTCACTTCCAGCATGATCCGGTTGGAGACCAGCCCGATGCCCGCAGGCGTCGTCCGGACGATGCTTCGCAGACGGCTCTCACTGGCCCGCAGTGCCTCCTCCGCCCGGCGGCGCAGCATCGCGTTGGCGAAAACCTGGGCGAGCAGGCGCAGCCGCTGAGTCAGTTCATCGGGCCACTCCCGTCGCGTCCGCATCGAGGAGAACATCAGGATGCCCAGCATCAATCCAGCCGCCTCCAGCGGCATGATGAGAATCGACTGGATGCCGTTCCGGCGACAGTACTCCTTCTCCCACTGAGCCTCCGGCGGGGCGTCTTCAATGCAGGCGTACGCGAGAATATCGCCTTGACGCAACTGATTCATGCTCCATTCCAAGTTGACGTTGTCCATCGTCATCGCAGGGGGCGTCCGACCCTCGGCCACCCACGAGTGACTGAACATCGCCTTCCTGCCGGAGACATGGACGATCCCGCCGCGGTCAGTCCCCAGGAATATCCCGATCCGCGCCAACCACCGCTCGATTTCCTGGTCCAGTTCGTCGACCGGCAGGTTGATGAAGGCTGCCGACAGATCCGACAGAAGGGTCTCGAAGGCAAGCCTTTCGTGCATCAGCTCGGCGGATCGTTTTCGCTCCAGGGCGTTCGCCAGAATCTCAGCGGTGATCTTGAGCAACTGCACGGCATCGTCCGGCCATGTCCGCTCCCGCCGCACGACCGCGATATCGAAAAAACCGAAGAACTTCCCGCCAATCACGATCGGTGCGCACAGCAGGGACTTCACTCCCATCGTTTCCAGGAGTCCCTTGGCATCCGCCGCCTGGCCTTGGAGTTCTCGCACGGACGGGATGTTCAAGACACGCGATTGCCGGAGTTGCTCGATCCCCCAAGGGAGTTGACTGGTCTCCACATCCCGGACCCACCTTGGTTTGGGATCAATCCCTTCGGAGAACCACTCATAGGCTTGGTGCATTCGCGTGCCGCCATCCTGGAGCAACAAGACGCTGCAGTGATCTGCATCGACGAAATGTCCAACATCAGCCAGGGCTCGCTGAATCCCCTCGTCCAGTTCGTCCGCTTGCAGACTGGCAAAATACGTAGAGATGCTCGTGACCAATCCTTCGAATTGCAGTCGCCGGCGCAGTTCCTCTTCGTGTCGTTTGCGGTTGGTGATATTGAGGGCGTGCTCGACCACCCCCAGCAGTTGGCCGTGTTCGTCGCGAACCGGCTCGCCCCGCATGAGCCAGCTCCCCTCGTCGTAGCCGATGATCTCCGCCTCCTGAGAACATCCCGTTCGCAGCGCCAGGTCCGCGGGGCAACCCGCACACGGCTCCGTCCGACCGCTCCACACTTCGTAACACGGGCGCCCGACGATCTCCTCGACGCTCTTCCCTATCGCGTCCACCGCGGTCCGATTGGCCCAGATCATCCGATGGGCAAGGTCGTGGTAGATCACAATCTGGGGCAGCGTGTTCAGAATGACGGCCTTCTCCTGTTCCGACCGTTGCAGCAACTCCTGGATGTTCAGGCGACTGAGCGCGCTGCCGATCTGCGCGGCAATCGTCTCCAGGATGACACGAGACCAAGGCGGCACCTCATCGGTGGTGTGCGAGGCCACGTTCAGACAGGCGATGACCCGGTCGTTGTGCCGGATCGGGATGATCGCCGCCGCCCGCAACCTCTCCGCCTGCAGGGCCGGTCCCCCCAGCAAACCCAGCGCGCCATAGGTCCCGTAGACAGGCCCCCGATTCAGAGTGCGGTGGGTCTCCTGGAATTCCATCGAATGGGAGGCTGCCCGTTCCGTGAATTCCTCGGACAGCCCGACATGGGCGGCGAGTCGGAAGCAGGCGCCCTGCGGGTCCACAGTGTAGAGCCCCCCACAGTCCATTTGCGAGGCCTTGACCGCCGCCTCCAGACAGTGCTGGAGCCCCTCCTTCAGGTCCGACAGGCTGCTGAGCCGGATCGCCAGATCGCGCTGGAGTTCCGCCAGATGCTCCGCCCGTATGCGGTCCGAGATGTCCCGGACAATCGCCACGACTTCCTGTTCAGCGCAGGCGACCACCCGACACTCGAACATCGCGGCTCCGCTGTCTGCGTCGGGCAGCGCGTACTCCAGCGTCTGCACGCGACCCGTCTGGACGGCCATCTCGATGCAGTGCATCAGGGCTCGCGTCAGCCCCGCCGGATACACATCCTCCAGGTGCTTGCCGATGAACTGCGCGGGGGATACGGACAAGGCGTCGTCTTTCGGAGGCTTGCAGTCGAGGAACATGCCGCCCCGGCTGAGCCGGAACATGAGATCGGGATTGGCGTTCAACAAGGCCTGGTTGCGGGCCTCGCTCCGACGCAGGGCCTCCTCGGCATGACGACGCTCCGTCGTGTCGATGAAGGCACCCTGGACCGCCGGGCGCCCGCGATATTCCACGCGACTGGTGTGGATTTGCAGCCACCGAATGGAGCCGTCCTTACGAATCACGCGGAACTCGTATTGTTCCGGCAGCCGCTCGCCACGTAGACGCGCCTCGTGGGACCGCCACACCTTGTCGCGATCCAGTGGGTGAATGAAATCCCGCAGCAATTCCGGGGTCGAGGTCTCTATCTCCTCAGTGCTGTAGCCGCTGATCTCCTCCGTCGCGCGGTTGGCAAAGACGATTCTGCCGTCCTGGATGACGATGAGGCCCTGGAGCGAGTGATCAACAATCGCGTGATAGGCATCTTCCGCCCGCCGGCGATCCGTGATGTCCCGCCCGATGCCCACCAGCCCGACGATCTCGTTGGCTGCGTTGCGGAGGGGCACCTTCGTCGTCAGGTTCCACGTGGGCTGGCCCGTGCCCTTGTCGAACACACAGCGCTCCTTGTTGATCAAGGGGCGACCGCTCTGCATCAGTTCCTGCTCATCGGCATAAACGCTCTTCGCCAGATCCGGGGGATAGAAGTCGAAATCCGTCCGCCCCACAATCTCCTCCAAAGAGGCCACTCCCTTGCGCCGGAGCACTTCCTTGTTGCACAGGAGAAAACGGCTCTGACGGTCTTTGACGTAGATGGCGTCCGGCAGATTGTCGATCAACGTGCGCAGCAGGTTTCGCTCATCCATCACATTCTGCTCGGCCCACTGCTGCACGGCCGATCTCCGCCGGGCTTCTTCCGTGCCAACCATAATCAGACAGGTTCGTGCCTCTATGGTCGCACGTTGGGCCGTGATGAATAGCGGAATGGCCCGCCCGCTCCGGGCTCGGCAGACCACATCCATTCGAATTGCGTCGCCTTCGAACGCCCGGTTCATCGCCTCCGCCAGAGCCCCCCTGCATTCGCTATCCACGACATCGAGGATGTGCATCGAGCCGAGTTCCCCATCGGAATACTCGATCAGACATCGGAAATCCCGGTTCCACCGGAGGAATTGTCCCTCATGGTCGGTGATGAAGAAGCTACAGGGCAGCAAGTCGACGACAGGCTCGGGGAAACTCGATTCCGGCGTGGCTGTAGGATGCGGCTCAGGCTGTCGCCGCTCTGTCGTTCCACGTCCCTGCATATCACCCCTCAATTCCCATTGCGGAAGAGAGGACCAAGCCTCTTCCCCGAGGTCCATATGCCCATCTGCCTGCCTATCGCACAACTCCACAAGGAACGGCGGACATCCGGTCCGAGCCCCTCAATCGACCGCTCCTGTCTCCCACCATGCCAACGACGGGCCCGGATGTCAAGATGGAAAGGCGGTTTGACCGCGCAATGAGTGCAGTTTGCGCTTGTGGGCAGTTCCTGGTTGGCTGTGAAATGGGGCATTCGAGTTGACTTTACCATTCCCGCGCGGAGCCTGCCCCCAACCCGATCGGGCGCGGGAATCCACTCTCTGGGTCGCGCCGGGTCCTGCGGTTCCTGGATTCCTGCTTGGTGCAGGAATGACAGAGTCGATTCCCAGGGATTGGAGGAACCTGCCTGAGAACACGAATCGCACTCCGCGGAAACGGGTCTGCACGACTCGCCCGGGGAATGCGGTCAACCGGTTACTTGTATGTGCGGCCGAGGTGGCCCACGATGACTTTCTTCATTGCAAGCGGGTCGATCATCCCTAGACGGGTGTGGAGAACCTCGCCGCCAGGCTTGATCACGAGCGTATACGGGATGGCGCCGGTCCATTTGGGGTCCACCGCGCTGATGAGAGCACGCCCATCGCCAACGTACACGTAGTTCGTGAATGAGGCCTGTTTGTCCGTGAGGAACTGGTGCGTCTTGCCTCGCCCCTCCAGGCCGTCGAGGTTGATGCTCACCATCTCGAAGTCGCGACCGCGATACATGCGATTGATTTCGACCAGCGATGGGAATTCGTGGACGCACGGCGGACACCCGACAGACCACAGATTGATGAGCCGAAGCTTGTTCGTGTCGTTCTGGAGAAGCGTCTTGGCCGCCTCCAGGCGGATCGTGCTCCAGGCCACGTCTTCCTGGGCCCATTTCTCGAACGCCTCCCTGACCGAGGCCCGCTTGTCCGACCACTTGATCGAGCAGCCGGCGGGCCTGGTCGTCTCGACGGGCACGGGCTTCCCGGCCAGCAGGGCCTCGACGGCGTTCCGGGCGTCGTGCGACTTGACCGCGTTCGGGTCGCGCTCGTTGTCGTCCACGCGACCGACGTAGCGAAGCTTGCGATCCGCGTCGAAGACGAAGACGTGCGGCGTGGCGACGGGACCGTATGCCTTGGACACTTCCTGCTTGTCACCATCGTAGAGGTAGTGGAACTTGAAGCCTCGATCCTTGGCCCGGATCTTCATGTCCTCGAACGAATCGCTCACATCCGTGTAGCCCAGCTCGTCGAGTCGGACCGCCAACGGGTCGTTCGGCGAGATCGCGACCAGGGCGACCCCCTGGTTCCTGTAGTCGGCGGCCAGCTTCGCGATCCGGGCCTCGTAGGCCTGGGCCGTCGGGCAGTGATTGCAGGTGAACACGATGACGAGAACCTTGGCCCGGCTGTACTCGGAGAGCTTGTGCGTTCGGCCATCTACGCCGGGCAGGGCAAAGTCAGGCGCCGCAGCCCCGATTCCGAGTGTCTGGATCGGTTCCGGAGCCGACGCAGAGGCAACTGCACGAACAGCAGTTGCTGACGAAATCGCGACAACAGCGAGGATTGAAACAAGAATGGGTCTGCACATCAGACATCTCCTGCGACAAGAACAATCGATACCGGCTACGGCGTCTTCATCTACACAAACGGGACAACCTCTCCGGACGAGACCTCGTCCGGCAAGCCGTCTGTGAGTATACGCACCGGATCTCTGCCGGTTTGTCCGTCTGATGGTCTGGCGCGGCAATCAGGCCCCTTCCGGTCGAAGGAGTCCCCTTCCCGTCAACCAAACGCTTTGCGCAGGAGAGCCAAGCCCTTCGGGATGGCCGTCCGCCAGTCCTCGTTGCCCTCGAATTCGAGCGAGACGTAGCCTTGGTAGTTGTGCTTCTTCATGATCCGGCCGATCCGCTCGTAGTCCAGGTCGAGCGTGTACCACAGGCCGCCGCCGTAGTAGGTCTTGGCCTGCATGAAGACGGTCTGGGGCGCGCACATTTCCAGCTTGTCGTAGGGGTCTTCCAGGAAGTTACCGGTGTCGAGCAAGACTCTCAACCAGGGTGAGTTGACCGCGTTGACGATCCGCAGCAGGCCCTCGGGGGTCCGGGCGAGTCCCCAGTGGTTCTCCAGACCAAGAATGACGCCGCACTCCTCGGCCCTTGGCAGACACTTCTCCAGCGAGTCGATTACCCACTTGAAACCGTCTTCCTCGGTGTAGCCGGGCAGGACGGGCTCGATGCCGCGATTGGCCATGAGCTCGTCGAAGCTGCCGCTGGTGCCCCAGCGTCCCGTGTTGACACGGATGATCGGGATGCCGAGCCGGTAGGCGATTTCGATCTGCCTGATCGTCAGATCGATGTTCTCCCGTCGTTTGGCCTCGTCCGGCGAGACGAAGCTCTGGTGCGTGGACAGATTGCACAGGTCCAGGCCGTTGATCAACGCGTGGCGCTTGAGCTTCTGCAAGTAGGCATTGTCCACGTTCGGCTCGCCGTCGATCTGTCGCAGCAGGATGTCGACGCCGTCGAACCCCATGCGAGCGGCCTCGTCGATGCATTTCTCGATGGGCATCTTCCGGTCGTCTTTGAACTGCCAGAAGGAATACGTCGCGACGGCAATCCGATTGCCTCGCTGCGCCTTCGACCCGGACGCGGACGCCTTCTGCGTCGCGCAGCCGGCCGCACCGACGCCGGCCAGAGCCGCCACGGAACCCGCGATGAACGCTCTGCGATCAACCTGTGCCATATGGATAGTCCTTTCAATTTCGTTGGCGACACCATGTTAGGTCAATTGCCCCGGCCTGACAAGGGCGCCGCTGCGGATTTGCGCCGCCACCTGCAGAAATCGAGGCATCGCATAGTCGAAGAACCGACGGTAACTCTCGCAGAAACAGCTCTCCCGCCCGTAGTTGTCCCGGTCAAACGGCGCGCGGTCCTTCATGCACCCGCCTCGGCAGATCGCCAGGTGTCGACAGACCAGGCACTTGTTCGCGAGGTTCCCCTTCATCCGAGCAAAGGCCTTCTTCTGGACACAATTCGCGAGCTGCTCAATGGGCGTCTCGAAGATGTTGCCCAGGCGCCACCTCGGCTCGACGAAAAAATCGCACGGAAAGACATCCCCCTGGTGCTCGACGACGACGTACTGGCTGCACTGCCGGTCGAAGGTGCAGATCGTGTGTCGCCCGCCGATGCAGTGGCACAGGACCGAATCGAAGTCGCGGATGCTGAGCTTGTCGGGCCCAAACGCAATCCAGCGGTCGAAGACCCGGCACAGGAAATCGCCATACTGCTTGGGCGTCACGGAGAACTCCGCAACCTGGCCACTCTGCGGGTCCACCTCGACACAGGGGATGAATTGCAGATACCGGACGCCGAGTCCAACCAGAAAATCGAAGATCTCGTCCGCGTGGTCCGCAGTCAGGCGATTGACGAGCGTCAGCGTGTTGTACTCGACGCCGGAGCCCTTCATCCGGCGGATCGCAGCCATGACGCGATCCCATGTCCCGTGGCCGCCCAGGTCGCGCCGGTGGTGATCGTGCAGTTCCTTCGGCCCGTCAATGCTGACGCCCACGAGGAACTTGTTCTCGTGCAGGAACCGGCACCAGTCCGCGTTGTCCAGGAGGATCGCATTGGTCTGGATCGAGTTGCCGACCTCCTGGCCCGCGACGCCGTAACGCTTCTGGAGTTCCACCGCCTTCCGGAAGAAGCCCAGGCCCATCAGGGTCGGCTCGCCCCCCTGCCACGCGAAGCCCGACAGGGGAAACCGCAGACCGAGGTAGTCCTTGACGAGCCGTTCGAGGACCTCGTCGCTCATCCGCTGCCGGCCGTGTCCGATCTCCGACGCGCGGGACTTGTAGAAGCAGTACGCACAATCGACATTGCAGTCGGAGCCGGAAGGTTTGATCAGAAGCGTGAATGGCTGCATGTCAGTGTCACTTATCCTGCGCCCGTTCGATTCGCACGGTCCAGGTGTCCTGCGTCGCGGGCTTCTCGGCCTTCAGGAGAATGCGTGTGAGCTGCTCGGGCCACACCGAACGGAGACGACCGTCCTCGACGGTAACCGTCTCCACTGTCGGTTCGAGCTTGTCCCCGTCATACACGATCTGCATTGCGACAGGGGATTCACCCAAGGTCTGGAGCCTCAGTCGGCCGCTTCCCTGCTCTGTCACCGTGCAGGGCGTCACCAGGCTCAGCGTGATCTCCTGCGCCGGTTTCTCCAGGGCATAGGCCTCGGTAATCGCGATGCCCTTTCCCCGGTTCAGGCGGATCGTGCGGACCCAGGACTTGAGGTTCGCCTTGGCCGGGTAGACGCCTGCGATATCGAGCTGCAACTGCGCGTGGTCTTCGTCCGCCTCGTACCGGACGTCCTTCGCTGCGAATTGTCGGCCGGGGTTCTGCATCACGCCGTCGAGGGTCGGCAGGTTGTGCCAGGCAGATTGCATCGTCCAGATCTCGTACCGCTGCGAGCTGAAGGTCTTGCGACTGTAGGTCTCGACTCCGATGTCGATGAGGATCGGCCGCCCGTCCATGTAGACGATGAAGTTGCCGACGTCGTTGTGGTTGTGGCTCTCGGCGTTGTGGCCGCCCTTGGCCGCGACGAAACAGCCTTGGGCGGTCCCCGCCGTGTCTCGGGCCGCCATCACCTGGATGCCGTCGAACCAGACGTCCCTCGGAAGCGGCGCTGCTGCCTGTGCGGACTCGATCTCTGCGAAATGGAAGACCTCCGGCAGGTATCGACCGACCGTGTAGCCCCCCTTGCCTGCGAACCCTTTATCCTCCCGGCTGTGGAGGTACGCGCCGAAACCGGCCAGGCGGTCGTCCCCGATTCGCTTGCCATAGCGGTACACCAGCTCCGCGGGCGGGTGCGCCCTGGCGGAGGCGTCCGCAAAGTTCACGAAGCAGTCGTCCGCGATGTGGGCGCGGTAGATATAGCGGCCGATCTCCTGGACCAGAGGCTGGTTGTACACGTCGATCCCGCCCTTCGTGGCGCTGTGGAGCAGGTCCAGGCAGTCGAGCAGCGAGGCCCCCGCCCGGCTCCAGTACCCCGGTCCCTCGTCGCAGCCGCCGTCGTCGGTGTAGGCGTCGAGGAAATGGTCCAGGCTGCGAACGATCTTCGCCACCGACGCGGTACGCCGGACCTCGTTGGGCTCGACGAGCAGCGTGCAGGTGAGCCAGCTCGCGTTGCACCACGGATTCCAGTTGTTGACCCGACCGCCCTTGAAACCCATCCATCCGAAATCCTCCCGCTCGAAGCACGGGGTCAAGATCCGACGGTCCATCTCATGCTGGATTCGTTTGCCGATCATCGGCGAGACCCGGTCGAGCTGCTCGCCCAGGAGGTAGAACGTCCAGGCGAGACTCTCCCCGGTCTCCGCGGCGAACAGGTCCACCACCGGCTCTCCGGGATCGGGCAGACCCGAACCCGCCTTCTGCGCCCCGACGTGCGCGGGCACGCCCCAGAAGGACTCCTCGCAAATGGCCCAGACGCCGTTGGCGATGTCGTCGAGGAAGCGGCCCTGGCCCTCGACGCACTCGGCAATCAGCAGATTCGTCAGCGCCCCCCGGCGGGCAAAGTGCTCGTGCTCGTAGCGGCTGCGATTGCCCTCTCGTGCGAATTCGAGGAACAACGTCGCGGGCAAATCCGGCCAATCGTAGCGGAGATACTGCTCGCCGTTGGCGATCAGGTCCTTCCGCACCGATTCGGGCAGACCCTCCCAGGAGGCGCGATCGCCGGCCTTGGGCCACGGACGCCACTGCTCCCGCGGAACCAGGACCTTCTCGATCTTCTCCTGTGGGTACAGCTCGCGGAGCTTGAATCGCTCCTGCCCCGCTGCTGTCCGAAACGGCGGCATCAGACCCGCAAGCAGGATCACGACAAACAACTCCGATAGGATGACAGGACGAGGCATTGTCATGTGCACCTCCAAATCGTGGGGCTGCGCAGGGTGCGTGTCACGCACCATCCGCCCCCCGCGGCGTGTCGGAACGCACGCGAGGGACGACTTCCACCACAGACACGCCGGAAAGATCTTCGCCGAGCAGAACCGGCCGATCCCCGACAACCAACGACAGCCGATTGGCTGCGTACTCGCTGCCCCCGGCCGTCCAATCGCGGAAACCCCACTGCGTCGGGCGGGCGTCGTGCCCGGTCTGCTGAACTGTCACGGAACGATCCGCGGACTCCGTCTGCAAAACAACCTGGCGGTCCTGGTCGTCGGCGGACCAGAGGGCCCAGCGATCATCCTGGCCCATCTTGAACCGCAGGACCCAGAGGTTCTCGTCCTTCGTGGGCAGGCGATCCGCGAACTGTCCCTTCGCAACAAGCGACGAGATATCCGCCATCACATAATACGCAGGCTTGCGGGTCAGATCGGGACGGACCAGGCCGAAGTTGTCCTCATTGTACTGCGGGTTCCACCCATCGTCCTGGAAATCGTACCACCAGATGCCTGCAAAGGAAGGCGACGTGCGGGCCAGCAGGTACAGTCTCGCCAGATAGGATGCGGACAGCTCCGGATCGGTCCCATGCCTAGCGACGTGGGTGGGCCAGCCCATCTCCGTGACATGGAACGGCACGTCCTTGCCCCCATTGTACTTGCGGAGCGTTTCCTGCACGCTCGCCATCCAGGCGGAACAGGCCTCGGGACCGCGCTCGGGGAACTTGTCGCTGTAGTTGTAGCTGTGGATCGAGATCGCGTCGCAGAAGCCGAGGGCGCCGAGCTGGACGATCTCCTCCAGCCAGCCCTTCTTGACCGCGCCGCTCGTGGACGCCCCCGCGACGACGGTCGCGCCGGGATCGGCCGCCTTGATGCGAGGATAGACCGCCTTGAGCAGCTTGACGTAGTCCTCGGGCGAGCCGCCCTTGTCGTATCGCTTGGGCAGGCCGATGCCGATGTCCCACTCGTTCCAGATCTCATACAGGCGGACGTCGTCGCCGAAGTGTTTCACGACGAACTCGCAGTACCGACAGAACCCGTCAATCGCCTCCGGCGAGCGAGGCCGGTCGCCGTCGTCATAGAAGGGATTGGCGTAGTCGAGGATGAGCAGCACGCGCAGTCCTGCGCCCGCGGCCCTGCGGACGTACGCATCGAAGCTCTCGGGCATGGCGAGTTTGCCCTTCTGGCGCTCGACGGAGCCCCAGCCCACCTCGTCGCGGATCGAGGCGATGCCCGCCTGCTTGATGCTCTCGACGTTCCGGTCGAGCACCCCCTTGCCCTGACTGAAATGCGTGCAGGCGCCCACGAGGAACGGATCGGCCTGCGACCAGGCCACGGACGGAAGAAGGGAGACCACCAGCAAGCACAGCAACGATTGACACGTTCGCATCGCGAGCATCTCCTTGTACACAGGAACCCCACCATCTTCCGGGTCCACAGTCACAGCCAACAACCCTATGGAAACGCCTGCCATAGGCCGGGGGCATCATCCTAACACAAGGCCGATGCGCAGGCCACATTTTCCGACCGCAACGACGGACCCGTGTGTATGACCGTATTTACGCGGATGCGATGGAGGTCCGGTGGGACCGTGGGTTGTCATTCCCGCGGAAGCGGGAATCCACTTCCTGGGACATCCTGCATACCATGGTTCCTGGATTCCTGCTTGGCGCAGGAATGACAGAGTCGGGGCAACGTCTCGTCACTCTCCGGGTGGCCGCAAACACGGTCATGCACCCGAGGGGACCTGCTCGTAGTGTGCCCGTAAGGGCATATCTTCCCTGCCCGAGAGGAGAGAACGCCTGACGGCGTCACTGCGAGCCGCGACACTCACTCGATGGGCTCGTCGAAGCCGTAGAAGCCGATGAACGGCGGCGTGTCCTTGCGTTCCGTGGGACGACACTCGCGGGCGCCAGTCGTATAGTAGATCAGCCGGACGTTCTTCGCGATCAGCTCGTCGAGAGTCTGCTGCGAAATGCCGGGTTCCAGGCCGGGCTCGAAAAGGAAGTTCTTCGGGCACAGGTGCGCCCCGCCGCCGATGCTCTGGGAGAAGTAGCCGGTCAGGAGGATCGGCTCGGTCGTCAGACCCTCGATCCGCGTGCTCTCGAACTGGACCGACGTGGGCGAGGTCCAGTTCCAGCTCCATCGCATATAGAACCGCGTGCAGATCGACACGCCGGTGTTGGGATCGTCCAGGGAGCACTCCAGAATTTCGTCGTCGGCTGTGGGCTCCCACGGCTGATAGAGCATCAGGCTCGCGGCCTCGTCGGTCGTGACATCGTTCAGATCGACGGGGACAGGCTGATCGTATGCGACCTCCATGTCGATGCGGAAATCGCCGATCGTCACCACGGGATCAGGCACAACCGCGTCGAACATCGCCATCGTCTGGAGCCGGTACGTCCGCGGGTTGCTCTGGTCGGCGAACCGCCAACTGTCGGTCAGGACGGGGGAATCCCACTCTGACTGGGCAGGCGTGTAAACGTGCGAAGCATCGGGCAGCGAAGACAAACTCCCGGCGACCTGTCGGATCTCACCGTCCGCGGCATACTCGATCGTCACCTGATCGTACAGGCCTTGCTCCAGGTTCCGGTCGTCGAGCCAGACGCTCCTGGGCGCCAGCGTCCAGCGGGACTTGAGCCGGTGATTGGTGAAGACGTTTCCGCCGCGACCCTGGAGGGTCCAGTAGGTCTTCGCCTGGCCCAACAGGAAGGGTGTCTCGTACTCGGCATTGCCCGCCTGCGGAATCTCGCGAATCTGCTTGACAACCAGCTTGTCGTCCGGCGCGGTCTTCTTGAACTCGAAATCCAAGACGATGTCCTGTTTGCCCGTCTCCTTGCAGTACCGGTCGGCCGCAGTCACGAGCAGATTGTACAGCTCGACGTACTCGCTCTCCCATTCCAGGACGGTATTCTCGCGGAGCGAGACGAGACTGGAACGCTGGCGGACCTCCACGTACGGATCGGAGCCCCAGACCTCGATCCGGACCTCTTCGGGCACCGCATCCGTCGGCGGATTGGTCACCGAGACCGCGCCCTTCTGGGAGACGATGCTGGCCGACCACCGCTCGTTGTAGTCTCGTTCCAGCGTGGCGACCCCGTTGGCCAGCTCGATCTCGTCGGGGAACGAATGGTGCACGAGCAGGGCCATGCCCACCTCGGCCTCGTTCACGTCGTGCTTGAGCCGCTCCAGGAACGCGTTGTCGTTGTAGAAACTCGCGAACACGTTGCGAATGGCGTCGAAGATCGTGTGCTCGTAGGGTAACCGACCGCTGTGGCTTTCGTACAACCCCGCTCCCGTGAACTGGGCGCTGTCTTCGACATTGGTCGAGCTGCGGAATCGGATCGGTTGGTTGGGATCAAAGCCGAACGCGTTGAGGGCATCGATGACGGTCGACTCCGAGCCGCTGCTGAAGCCGGTGACGCGCGTGTCAGTGAAGAGCCCACGAATCGCCAGGAGATCCGCCGCAAGTGCCTTGAGATCGGCAGGCGGATAGGTCGTGTATTTCGCCAGCCGGGAGACGATCTCGTCACGCAGCGTCGGGCCGGTCGTCGCCACCGGCACCTGCCACTTTGTCGGCTCGTTGAGGTCGTCCGTCAGGAACATCCCACTCAAAATCACAGGATCGTCGCTGCCGTTGTACAACTCGATCCAGTCCGAGAACTCGCCCGACTCATCGGGGTCCTGGATCGTCGCTTTGTTCCAGGCCATGAACTCATTGATGACAAGCCCGGCGGCGTGACCGGCGTTTGCATCGTTGGCCCGGCCCGGCGTCGGATTCTCGAAGAACTGCCACTGGGGGCCGCCGTCGGTGGACCGCCCGTACGAGATGTCATGATCCTGCGAGCCGAAGGTCACCGAGTCGAGGAACGTCGCGCCGTCGCTGTCGAAAAGGCCGATCGCCTCCCCTGAATTTGAGAGCCTGAAGCCGAGATGGCAAGCCCCCTGCGCGGGATCGCTGTCGGCCCAGAGCAGAAGATGCCCGCCAGCAGCGATAACGAGCGGGGGCACCGGAGCAATCGACTGGTCGAGAAATGCACTCCACAGATCGAATGAGAAGGCCATCGCGCGAGGCACATCGTTGGGAAGTGCCCGACGGAGGACACCGTAGTTCGACGCCTTGCCGCCGAAGAAACGGATGTCCGAGGGCGACAGGTCGCTCGTGTCCGCCCAGAGATCGCCTCGCGAGGTCATGGGCTGGATCACCAGCGGCGCAGACTTCTTCATCGCCAGCAGAGCGGACTTCTCGTCCTCGCTCAGAGCAGCGGCATCGAGGACCTTGACCGTCTCATCATAGCGGGCCTGCGTGGCTGCCAGATAGACGCTGTGCCCGACGAGCGACTGGGCGAGCGCAGCGTCGTCGTCCACCAGGTAGACGAACGGGACGCCCTGCGACCGCGACAGGATCGCGACGTGCGAGTTGGGCGTGGAGGCCATCAGCGTGATGATCCCGGCGACGGAGGGGATTTCCGCGGGCACGCCGTCCGTGAGGAGGACATCGTCCGGCGTCAACTCGCTGGCGGTGTACGCCCGCTGGATGTCGGAGCCCGTGACCTGCTTGAGTGTTCCCAGGGTCCAGCCTGGGGAGTAGATCGCGCCGCCCTCCGACCACTGGGCGGTCGAGCCGATGGGGATGCCCCGCGTCTCGAACCATTCGCGGTTCACCTGGGCCACGGAATACTGCTCGTAGGTCGGGAAATAGTACGCAGTCACGTTCGCATCGGCGATGACGGAAGCCTTCACGAGGTTGAAGATCGCGAGGGTCTCTTCGCGCGTGTGGGCATCGGTGCGCGTGAGCTGAATCCCGTACTCGTTGAAGGCGGGATCGTGCCACGGCGGCAGGATCACCGCCCCCAGGATCGCCTGCTGGCCCGCCGCATGAAGCGTGACCGCGTCAAACTCCTCGATGGTCATGCCCACGAACGGTTCGAGGCACTTGAGGGCGAAGTCATAGTGATAGTCGTACTGGGTGCAGTCCTGATAGTAGACCACGTTCGGGTCGTATCCCTCCTTCGTGATGATCGTGAACTTGATGTAGGGCGGCGACGTCCAGCTCTGGAACGCGTCGTCCGGGAAGGCGATCTGGTTCTTACAGGGCGAATCGGACTGGCCCTGTGCCATCGGGCACAGCGATACGGACACCCACACCACCGCACACAGCAGGACTATCGGCGACCTCATCATCGTAACGCCCTCCCCTGGAATGGACATATCATGAGTCCTTCTCCAAACAACCGACTATGGAAAGCATACCAGAATCACTGGTCCAATTCAACTGCCCGCGTCCATGTTCTCGTAGACCTTCACGTCGTGCGTGGAGGCTCCGATGCAGGCAATGTCCGGCTCGCCGTCCCTGGTCAGGTCGGCCGCGACGAGCTGATAACCGTACTTCAACCCTGTGGTGACGATATGCTCGCGGAACTCCGGCAGGTCCCGCGCATACAAGTTGGCGCAAACCAGCAGCCACGTCAGACAGACCCACATGAACCACCGTCCCCGCCGCATCGGGGGCACCCCGACCCCGCGGGTTCCGCCGAGATCCAACGTTCTCACGACATGTCCTCCCAAGAGAGAACTTTGCTTCAGATGGTCGCCCGACGGCCGATTCAGTATCCGATTCTCCCCCAGATGGCTTCCTGCATCTTCCGCAAGTCCTCCCGGCCGTCGTCGGTCGTGGGCGTGTATCCATACGGCGGGTTGGCCTGCTTGCCGGCCGCAATCGTCTCTTTGCCTCGATACTTCCAGTAGTCGCTATGTCCGTCCGCGAATGCGACGTTCGTCCCGTCGCCATGGCGGACGAACGGCGGGTCCCACCACCGGGCCGTCTGGTAATAGGCCGCGTAGCTGTCCGGGCTGATCCGACCCTCGTCCAGGAAGACGAGCCGATAGGCCGGTGCGGGGACCGTGATCTCCGACCGTTTCTTGACCATGAGCACCGTCTGGCCGACCCGCACCCCGCGGTTGCCGCTGTAGGTCCCCGGCGCGTCGAAGCACCCGTTCATGCCGTAACCCGTCGAGTAGGTCCGCATCTCGCCGCGGACCCCGGTCGGGCACCGATAGACCTTCTCGGCCTTGCAGTACGGATACATCGCGCCGACCTGGATGGCCTCCATCTGGATCTCGTGGGATCGTTGTTCGCCCGTTGCGTAGCCCTGGGCACAGTCATTGCCCACCCAGTAGCGCTCGCCCGCGTGAGGGCCGGATGCGGGCACCGGGGCGCTGGCGACAGTCGTGGGGGAGTAGTAGGCCTCGCCGTTGACGATTCGGTCGTCGTTCTCATCCGCGTACATCGTCCAGCCCAGGGTCAGCGTCTTGAGATGGCTCAGGCAGACCGCGCGACGCCCCTGCTCCCGGGCTCGGCTCAGCGCGGGCATGAGAACGGACATCAGGATCGCGATGATGGCGATGACCACCAGCAGCTCGATCAGCGTGAACGCCCTGTGCGATCCGCCGGGTCGTGGAGGAAGACTCTTCGCGCGTTCCGTTGCAGGCCGGCTCGTCTGTCTCCGCTCGTTCATGATGAAGCTCCTTGTGACGCGAGGTCAGGAAACTCTCTTCATGCCCACAGCTTTCGAATCCACTGCCCTGTTATTGTAGACGCAAGCCAGCCCAGAGGCAACGGGAACCGCCCATCCGGAAGAGGGTACGCCGGGCGCACCCGATGGATGTCTCAGACGAGGGCTACACGCGCAACTGCGGTCATACATCCCACCCGTCAGATGGGCGTCCAGGAAGCCGGGTCCTGCTGGTAGAACTTGCGGAGTTCGTCGTAGAGCCTGGGGTAGTTCTCGCGCAATCCGCCGGGATTCTCGAAGAAGCTCTCCGTGGCCACGGCGAAGAACTCCGCGGGGTCCGTCGCGCCGTAGTCGTCGAGCACGTCCGGCCGGCGTCGCCGGACTGCCCTTCGGAATCGGTCATAATCCTCCCCCAGGGCCCGGGCCCAGGCGTCGAAACTGGCTTGGTCCCGCAGGACCGGCGTGCTGTCGCCCCGCCCGCCGGAACTGTCGAGCTGGTGGGCGAACTCGTGCAACGCCAGATTCTGCCCGTCCCGGGCGCCGGCATCGTCCACTATATCGTTCCAGGACAGGACCACCGAGCCGTCGGGCCAGGACTCGCCCAGGCGGACGTCGTCGCTCTCCAGGATTAGGTCTCCGATGTGATGGTGAACATCCGGGACCACGAAGGCATCCGGGTAGACCAGGATGGTCTTCAAGCCGGGATAGTAGTCGGTCTTGCGATGCAGCAGGAGAAGACAGGCGTGGGCCGCAATCGTGACTCGCATTTCGTCGGTGATCTCCAGGCCGGCGCAGCCCTCGAAGCGTTTTTCCGCCAGGAAGATGAGCATGTGCCGCCTCAATTCCTCCCGGTCGGGCTGCGACAGTCTCGCGTAGAGGGGTACCTTTCCCTCCAGGATCGCCAGCCAATCGGGTGGGAAGGGCCCGTCCGCCAGCTTCCTTCGTCGTCTTCGCTTGAACAGCATTTTCTATTTTACTATTTGCGATTTACCATTTACGATTCGACTACTGACCTGCACCGTCGGCGCAAACAGGTCCGATGAGCATCCGGACGCGCGCTGGTCCAAATAGTAAATCGTAAATCGCAAATAGTAAATTCCTATGCCTGTTTCATTGCCGTTTTTGACCGAGGATCTGCCCGGAGTGGGCGGGGTCGTCAAGACCCGTCCCGAGGACTTCTTCGTCGAGGAGCTGCCCGCGTACGAGCCGTGTGGGTCGGGAACGCACGTCTTCGCCCAGATCGAGAAGAAGGGACTCGGGACCCGCGAGGCCCTGGACCGCATCGCCCGGGCTCTGAACATCCAGCGCCGGGACATCGGCACCGCGGGCCTCAAGGACGCCCACGCGGTCGCCCGCCAGTGGATCTCCATCGAGCACATCCAGCCCGAACTTCTGGAGCAACTCTCGCTGGCCCAGGTGCAGGTCCTGAAGACCAGCCGGCACACGAACAAGCTCAAACCCGGCCACCTGCGAGGCAATCGTTTCGCGGTCCGCCTTCGCCAGCTCGCGCTGCCACTGGAAGAGGCCCACAAGATCGCGGAGTCGGGTCTGGCCGTCCTGATCCGAAGGGGTGTGCCCAACTACTTCGGCCCGCAGCGATTCGGCAACCATCGGAACAACCACCTCCTGGGCAGGGCCCTCGCCCGCAACGATGCGGAGGAGTTCATGGACCAGTTCCTGGGCCGGCCGGACCCCGATGCGGACTCCGCCGCGGTGCTGCAGGCCCGGACCCTGTACGAGGAAGGACGCTACGAGGAGGCCCTCCAGTCCTGGCCCGGCCAGTTTGCCGACCACCGTCGCGCCCTGCGGGCGATCATCACGGGCAAGGGCAAGAAGAAGCGAGGCCTGTTCACCGTGGACAAGCACCTCCAGGGCCTGTTCGTCTCCGCCTACCAGTCCGACCTGTTCAATCGCGTGCTGGCCGAGCGGATGCCGAATATCGACAAGTTGCTCGTCGGCGACATGGCCTACAAGCACGACAACGGCGCGTGCTTCCGCGTGGAGCAGGTCGAGGTGGAACAACCCCGCTGCGAGCGGTTCGAGATCAGTCCGACCGGCCCCCTGCTGGGCCAGCGAACGACCCGCCTGACCGGTCCGGCGGGCGAGATCGAGAATCCCCTCCTCGAAGCCGAGGCTTTGGGCGAGAGCGAATCGGGCCACATGAGCCGCCTCGGCGCCCGAGGCGGGCGTCGTCCCCTGCGGTTCCAGCCAAAGAACGCGGACCTGACCGCCGGCCTGGACGACCTCGGGCCGTACCTGGAACTGCGATTCGAGCTCGACGCCGGCTGCTACGCGACGACTCTGATCTCCGAGATCACGAAGGACCGAGCCCCCGAGGCAGGCGATCCGGAACCGCAAGAGTAGATCAGACGCGACACAGCCGCGAATCGCGACAGAATCAACGTTTCGTCGATTGAAGCACACAACATCGCGCCGCCCACGAGCACGACCCATTCTACCCCCAGGACCGATCAAAGGTTGCCCTGGGGACGTGAATCTGTTAAAATAGGGTAGTACCACCCGCCCTGTTCGGCTGGGTGGGAACTGGGCACAAGCGTTCATCAGTCTGGGGCTGCACAGGAGCTGAAAGGCGGAGCACGCAATGAGGGTTAGGCTGTTCGTCGCGGCATTCTTCGTTCTGGCGTGGATCGCCTGCGCCCGCCCTGTTATCGGACGGGGAGAAGATGCCGGCCCGACGAACATCGAAATGCTCGCTTCGCCTGCCCTGCTCATCAATGAGGTCCTGGCATCGAATAGCACCACCGCCAAGGACCCCCAGGGGCAGTATGACGACTGGGTCGAACTCTACAACGCCGGGACGAGTACCGTCGACGCCGCGGGCCTGTACCTGACGGACGATCCCGACGACCCGACCCAGTGGCAGATCCCGCTCGGGCGGCTGGCCGAGACCACCGTGGCGCCGGGCGGATTCCTGCTCATCTGGCTCGACGGGGATATCGACGACTCCGGGTTGCACGCGGGATTCAAGCTCAGCGCCGCTGGGGATCGGATCGCCCTGTTCGACGCCGACGGCGCCACCGCAATCGACCGCGTCGAGTTCGACGAGCAGGTCCCGGACGTCTCGTACGGTCGAAACCCGGACCACCTTGAGGACTGGCGGTACATGGGGTTGCCGACCCCGAGGGCACGCAACATCGTCACCTATTCCGGCCGCGTCGCCGGCATCGCGTTCAGCCATGAGCGAGGCTTCTGCACGGAGCCGTTTTCCGTGACGGTGACGACGCCGACCACCGGCGCGGCCGTCTACTACACGCTCGACGGCACGTCCCCCTTCGATCCGAAACTCGGCGTCCCCACCGGCGCGCTCTACACCGGCCCGATCCCCATCAGCACGACCACGTGCCTGCGGGCGGTCGCGTACAAACCCGGTTACCTGCCCACGAACATCGTCACACACACGTACATCTTCCTCGACGACGTCATCAACCAGGCGACGAACCCTCAGACCAGGGCCCAGGTCACACCCAATGGCTGCCCGACATCGTGGGGCAAAGGCGCGACCGGCGACTATCAGATGGACCCCGACGTCATCGGCCAGAACGGCACGGATCTCTTCAGCGGTCTCTATGCGAGCACGATCCGCGACGACTTGAAAGCGACCCCGACGATCTCGCTGGTGATGCCTATCGACGACTGGTTCGGTTCCAAGGGCATCTACATCAACCAGTCTCAGGACGGCACCGAGCGTGTCGCGTCACTGGAGTACTTCGACCCGGCAACCGGGGAGACGATCCAGGCCAACTGCGCCATCGCCATGCAGGGTGGCGTCAACCACGACGGCGGCGGCACCAGCCTGGACCGCTGGAAGACCTTCAAGCTTTCGATGCGTCCCCGCTTCAAGACGGAGACCGACGACGGGACCCCCACGGGCGGACCCTCCAAGCTCGACTTCGCGTTCTTTCCCGATTCTCCCGTCCAGCAGTGCAACACCCTCGTGCTCGATGGGGTTCTGAACCACTCCTGGCTCCATGCCACCAATTCGCCCCAACGTGACACCGCGACGTATATCCAGGATCAGTACGTCGCCGACCTGCACAACGTGATCGGGGGCCACTCCCCTCACGGCGCCTTCGCCCACATCTACCTCAACGGGCTCTACTGGGGCATGTACTACATCCACGAGCGGCCGGACCACGCCTGGGCGGCGGAGATCTTCGGCGGCGACGAGGACGAGTACGACGCGATCAAACACGACGCCGGCAACGTCATCAATAGCGGTACAGGCGGCAACGCCAGGACCAACTACAACGCTCTGTTGGCCGCCGCCAACGCGGTGGCCGCCAGTCCGACCGATGCGTCGAAGTACCAGGCCCTCTGCAACCTGCTCGACGTGGACGACTACATCGCCTACCTGCTGGCAAACTGGTACGCCGGCAACCACGATTGGCCCCACAAGAACTGGTACGCTACGCACCGCAACACAACCGACGGCAAGTGGCGGTTCCACTCGTGGGACGCTGAGCATACCACCGAGGGCGGCAACGACATCGGCGAGAGTCCGGATGACCTCCATGCCAAGCTGGCGGCCAACGCGGACTACCGCATGAAGTTCGCAGACATCGTCCACCGCTGCTTCTTCCACAACGGCCCGCTGAGCTACCCGGCGACAGCCGAGCTGTACCAGGTCAGGATGGATCAGATCGACCGCGCCATCGTCGGCGAATCCGCCCGATGGGGCGACAACCGACGCACCCTGCCCTACACGCGCCAGGACTGGCTCAAGACCCAGAACAACAAGCTGGCGAGCTTCTTCCCCACCAGGACCAACCAGGTCCTGGGCTGGCTCAAGAGCGCCAACCTGTATCCGGCGGTGGCCGCTCCGGAGTTCTACGTCGATGGCGTCGCGCAGCACGGCGGATACGCCGGGACCGGCGCGGCGCTGTCCATGACCGCCGGCGCCGGGGATATCTGGTACACGCTCGACGGGACCGATCCGCGAGAGTCCGGGACGCCCGCTCAGCAGATCGAGACCGTCACGCTCGTGGCCCAGAAGGCGTCGAAGCGAGTGCTCGTGCCGGCCGGACCAATCGACAACGCATGGCGGACCGATCCCGCCTTCAACGACTCCGCCTGGCAGGCCGGCATCGGCGGCGTCGGCTACGAACTGAACAGCGGGTACGAGCCCTACTTCAGCATCGACGTCGAAACCTCGATGGCGTCGAAAAATGCGACCTGCTACATCCGCATCCCGTTCACGCTCACCCCGACGATGCTGGAAGGCCTGGACACGCTCACGCTGAACGTCCGCTACGACGACGGATTCATCGCCTATCTCAACGGCACGGAGCTCCAGCGGGCCCTGTTCAACGGGACTCCCGCCTGGAACTCGGCGGCTTCCGCCAGCCATTCCGACTCCCTCGCGATGAACTTCGAGTCGTTCGATCTGAGCAGTCGGATCGGCAGCCTTCAGGCCGGCGCGAACCTGCTCGCCATCCACGGCCTGAACCAGGGCGCGTCCGGTTCGGACTTCTTGATCTCGGTCGAACTCATCGGAGGCAAGAAGCCCGAGGACACGGAAGTCTCCAACGTCGTTCGGTACACGGACCCGATTGCCCTGTCCGCCAGCGTGTGCGTCCAGTCCCGAGCCTTGAGCAACGGCGTCTGGAGCGCCCTGAACGAAGCGGTCTTCGCGGTTGGGCCCGTCGCAGAAAGCCTGCGAATCAGCGAGATCATGTACCATCCCGCGGACACGGGCAACCCCGACGATCCGAACGCGGAGTTCATCGAGCTGACCAACATCGGCAACGAGACCATCAACTTGAACCTCGTCCGATTCACCAAGGGGATCGACCACACGTTCACCAGTTCCGAGCTGCCTGCGGGAGGCTATTGCCTGCTGGTCAAGGACATCGCCGCATTCGAGGCCCGCTATGGCGCCGGCCTGCCCGTTGTGGGCCAGTACGCCGGCAGTCTGGACAACGCGGGTGAAACCATCGAACTGGTGGACGCGGCGGGCGAACTCATTCAGCGATTCGAATACGCGGACGACTGGTACGACCTGACCGACGGCGACGGCTTCTCCCTGACGGTCGCGAGCCCGCAGATTGCAGCAGACCTGAACGAGCCAGCCGCCTGGCGGTCGAGCGTCTATCCCGGCGGCTCGCCGGGCACAAGCGACATCGCGAAGGCCCTCGTCGAATCCGGCGCCGTCGTCATCAACGAACTGCTCGCCAACTCGTCCGGCGTCGGGCCCGACTGGATCGAACTGCACAACACGACGTCCGAGACCATCGACATCGGAGGCTGGTATCTGTCGGACGACGCCAACGATTTGACCAGATATCGGATTGCCTCCGGCACGAGCCTGCCGGCGGGCGGATATCTGGTGTTCTCCGAGAACGAGCACTTCGGCAATCCGGACGATCCCGGCTGCACGACGCCCTTCGGCCTGAGCAAGGACGGCGAGACCCTGTATCTCCTTTCCGGCGCCGACGGGCTCCTGACCGGCTACCTTGAGCGACAGAAGTTCGGCGCCTCCGAGGCCGGCGTCGCGTTGGGCCGCTGGCAGGTCGGCGAGGGCGAGTACGACTTCGTGGCTCTC
The DNA here is from genome assembly GCA_017993835.1 of Phycisphaerae bacterium. Taxonomy (GTDB): domain Bacteria; phylum Planctomycetota; class Phycisphaerae; order Sedimentisphaerales; family Anaerobacaceae; genus PLanc-01. Next base: position 153,066 of record JAGOLX010000005.1, on the reverse strand, counting down.
ACCGAGCCGACGCCGGGCCGGACGAATGCCTCGCCAGCCGTCGGGCCGATCGTGATCACCGAGATCATGTATCACCCGCTGGACGACGAGGACGTCGAGTACGTGGAGCTGCTCAACATCAGCGACCAGACGGTGACCCTGTACGACGCCGCCGGCGGACGTCCGTGGCGATTCACGAACGGCGCGGATGACCTGGGGATCGAGATGCTGTTCCCGAGCGATTCGTCCGTGACTGTGGTCGCAGGCGCATACCTCGTGCTGGCCCACAACGCGGACGCGGTGCGATCCAAGTACGGGGTCTCGAACCGGGTGAAAGTCATCGCCTGGGGAACGGGCAGCCTGGCCAACGGGACCGGGACCCTCCAACTGAGCCGGCCGGGCCCTCCGGACGAAGAAGGCGAGTTCGAGTGGATTCGAGTGGACCGGGTGGCCTACAGCGACGGCTCCCATCCGGAGGATTTCGCCCAGGGCATCGATCCCTGGCCTGTCGAAGCAGACGGCACAGGCCTCTCGCTGACGCGGATCGATCCCGCGGCGTACGGCAACCACCCCGAGAACTGGAAGGCGGCGGCGCCGTCCCCAGGTCAGTAACCGATGCAGAACAGGAAGATACGGAAGGTGTCAACGTTGAAGACCGCATTCGTTTCAGTTGTCATTCCATGGGTCCTCTGGACAGCCGCGTATGCGGACTGCCCGCTCGGCGACCTGAATCGCGATTGTCGGGTCGATGGGTTCGATTGGGCCCTCTTCGCCCGGACCTGGCGGGCGGAATCCGCGACCGCGTCGGACCTCGACGGGACCGGAGTCGTGGACTGGCGGGATCTGGCCCTGTTCTCAGATCAGTGGCAGAAACGCGGTTGTCCGATCGTGATCAACGAACTGCTCGCCCATGCTCACGACGAAGCCTCGGACTGGATCGAACTGCACAACGTCAGCAGCGTCCCGGTCGACATCGGAGGCTGGTTCCTCAGCGACAACGAGCGCGACCTGCGGCGGTACGAGATCGCCCCCGGGACGATCATCGATCCCTGCGGATACCTCACGTTCTATGAGGCGACGCATTTCGCCAATCCATTCGATCCGGGTGTTCAGACCGCCTTCGCCTTCAGCGAGAACGGCGAGGTCGCCTGCCTGTCCTCCGGCGACGACCCCAACTTCCCCGATTGCCTGGTGATCGAGTCGTTCGAAGCGTCGGAGACGAGCTACTCGTTCGGCCGACATCTCCAAAGCGATGGGACGTGCCATTTCGTCACGATGAGCGAGGTGACGCCAGGCGCCGCCAACGCCTATCCTCGCGTCGGGCCGGTCGTGATCAACGAGATCATGTATCATCCGGCCTCCGATGACGACGCGGAGTACATCGAGCTGCTCAACGTCAGCAATGCGTCCGTCACCCTCTACGACTACACCTGCGGGCTGCCCTGGCGGCTCAGGGACGACTCCGGGATCAACTTCTCTTTTCCGACGGACGAGCCCGTCACGCTCGATCCCGGGGAACACGTCCTGCTGGCGAGGGACCTGGCGGCCGTGCAACAGCAGTACCCTGTCCCCACGGGCGCGAAGATCTTGTCCTGGGTCAGCGGCAAGCTCGCCAACAGTGGGGAAGAACTCCGGTTGCTCAAGCCGGGAGACGTGGACGACCTTGGCACGCGATACTGGATCGAGGTGGACCGCGTCGCCTACAGCGACGGCGCCCACGGCGAGAACTTCGCTGACGACATCGATCCCTGGCCCGTCGAGGCGGATGGGCAAGGCCACTCTCTGAACCGCACCTATCCGTCGCGGTATGGCAACGACCCGAACAACTGGCAGGCGACCATTCCGACACCGGGAGCCGTGAACGACTGAGTGTCGGGTGTGCAGAGTCTGATCCGTGACATTCGAAGTAGGGAGACGGACAATGTGTAAGATCAGCGTATCCTCCTTGCGAAACTGGGCCACTGCCATCGCAGGCTCGTTTCTCGTCACGACAATCCCCGACCTTTGTCTCGGAGGCGTCACAGAGGCGCTGAGCCCACACGTGAGCATCCGTCCCGGCCCGGTCAATGGCGTCGCCATCGAGCGCGACGGCCGCAGGCTGGTCGTCTACGGCGATCCGCAACAATCCTGGAAGACGGCCGAGATCGTGCTGTTCACGCACGCCCGGCGGGACATCGCCTGGGCGGGCCGGGCCCTCGTGGATGGCGGCGCCGAATCGGTCGTGCCCGCCAGCGAAGCCGATCAGTTCTCGAAGGCCCAGGAGTTCTGGTCTGCCTTCTGGGACAAGCGGTTCCACGACTACGCCCAGCAGAGCACCCGCGTGCCGGTCGCACCCATACGAGTGGGCCGGACGGTCCGGGAGGGCGACCGGATCTCCTGGAGGGACCTGACCGTACACGTGCTGGATACACCAGGCTACACGCGAGGGTCGGTCTCTTATCTCGTCGAAATCGACGGGCTCAGGTACGCCTTCGTGGGCGATCTGATCTATGGCGACGGGCGGATCATGGACCTCTACAGCCTCCAGGACGCGGTGGCACAGGCCCAAATCGGGGGATATCACGGCTACGCAGGCAGAATCGGCGACCTCATCGCCAGCCTGAGGAAAGTGGCCGCACAGAAGCCTGATCTGCTCGTCCCGGCCCGCGGGCCGGTTATCCGCGAGCCAGCCGTCGCAATCGAACGCCTGATTCGCAGGCTCGAGGCGGCCTATGAGAACTACCTGTCCATCAGCGCGGGCCGATGGTATTTCCACGATCAGTACGACGTTCTCGCGGCTCGTGCCCTGGGCGCCGGCGGCACGGTCTCCTGGATGCTCTACGCAGCGACCATCGAGAAGGCCCCGCCGGACTGGATCGTGCCGATCCACAACAGCCGGCTGGTCCTCGCCCGCGACAAATCGGGCTTTCTGATCGACTGTGGGTCCACCGCCATCATCGAGGAACTTCGCAAGCTCAAGGACCAGGGGCGTCTGACCAGAATCGAAGGCCTGTTCATCACGCACTATCACGACGACCATACCGACCGGATCAACGACTTCCTCAAGGACAATCCCTGCCCGGTCTATGTCACGCCGGTCATGGAGGATGCCACCAGACGGCCCGGAGACTACCGCCTGCCTGCGATGACCGCCAACGCCATCGACGCGATCACCGTCGTGCCGGATGGCCATCGCGTGTCATGGAAGGAGTTCACGCTGACCTTCTATGACTTCCCCGGCCAGACGATCTACCACGATGCCCTGCTGGTCGAGCGGGACACGGGCGAGCGAATCTTCTTCGTCGGTGACTCCTTCACGCCGTCCGGACTGGACGACTACTGCCTGCAGAACCGCAACCTGCTCCATCCGGGCGAGGGCTATCTCCGCTGTCTGGACCTTGTGCAGCACACGATCCCGCCGGACGCGTTGCTCATCAACGAGCACGTCCTGGAGCCCTTCCGCTTCGATGCCGGCCAGTTGAAGCACATGGAGAGCGTCTTCAAACGACGAGCTGAGCTGCTGCGGGAGCTGTTCCCCTGGGACGAGCCCAACTATGGCATCGACGAGCAGTGGGCCCGAATCCACCCCTATGGGCAAGAGGTCCAGGCGGGCCGGTGGACGAATCTGGCGGTGAAGATCCTCAACCACTCCCCCACCGCGAACACGTTCACCGTTGCGGTGAATCCGCCGCAAGGGTGCAGGATTGAGCCGAACGAAACCTCTGTCACCGCCCGGCCTGGGCAGCAGGTCGAAATCTCGTTCAAGCTGAGAGTCGGCGATCGATCCCCCGGCGAGGTCTGCGTCGTCACTGCGGATGTCCAGGTCGGCCCCTGGGACCTCCGCCAGTGGTGCGAGGCCCTCGTGAAAGTCGCGCCCTGAACCCGCGGGTTACTGGAACAGCTTCGGCGCCAGGTCGGCCAGATAGATCCGCCAAACAGGCCAACTGTGGTTGCCTTCCGTCAGGTGCCACTCGTGCTCGATGCCCTTGTCCTTGAGCAGCGAGATGAAGTCCTCGTTGCGTTTGAGCAGAAAATCGTCTTTGCCGCAGGCGATCCAGAGCAACTTGAGCTTCTCATTCGTCGCGGCGGCATCATCCAGTGCTCCCGCGACCGTCTCGCGAGAGGGAGCGGACGAGCTGAAGCCCGCCACCCAGGCAAAACGATCCAAGTGATTCAGACCGATGCTGAGCGACTGGCCGCCTCCCATGCTCAGGCCGGCGATGCAGCGACTCGCGGCGTCGGTCTTCACCCGATAGTTGGCCTCGACGAAGGGCATGACATCCTGGAGCAAGTCCCGCTCGAAGGCCTGTGTGTTGCCCTGCGGTCCCGATGCCGAGCGGTCGCCTGCGTGGCCGTCCATCATCACGACCACCATCGGACGGGCCTTGCCCTGGGCGATCAGGTTGTCGAGAATCCAGTGGGCCTTGCCGTGGACGACCCAGGTCGCCTGGTTGTCGCCGCTGCCATGCTGGAGGTAGAGCGTCGGGAAGCGGGCATCCGCCTGCTGCTCGTAGCCCGGCGGCGTGTATACTGCCAGTTCCCGCAGACGGCCCAGGGACTTCGAGAAGTAGCTGTGACTGTGTACGACGCCATGCGGGACATCCTGGAAGTCGTGCAGCAGCGGCGGCCGGCCGGCGATGTGCAGGATGCTCGTCCGCGGCTCGCGCATCGGCTTGATCGCGGGGTTGCCTGGGTCGATCATCTGGAGACCGTCCACGCGGAAGCTGTACTCCCAGACGCCCGGCGCGATGGGACCGACGGTGACGCTCCAGACGTCCCCTTCGCCCTTGGTCATCGCGGCGGAGTCACCGCCCCATTGTCCGGCGACCGCGACCTCCGCAGCCTTGGGCGCACGGAGCCGAAAGGTCACTCGTCCGTCCTCCGCGACCTCAGGCGACCGGACGGGAGCCCGTTGTTGAGCGGCAACGGGACTCTCGAATGCGAGCACGGCGACAAGGACAGCCGACACAACGAGGGGACACCAGCGAGCGTACATCATCATCTCCTTTCCCAGCGGTTTCATGGACAGCGAGCACGCGAGAGAGATCTTACCACGATTCGGCTCCCAGAAATACAGTGCGTTTCACTGAGAATCTGGTATCCTGGACGCCGCGTTTGAACAGGCAAGACAGAACACTGGACGATGATACTCGCGTGGAGGTCGGATCTATGAAGTGGGTTGCCTTGAGAAGACGATTGACCCTGTCGATTCTGGTCGTTCCCTTTGTCACGGCGTCCACCACGCTGGCGGAGGATTGGCCGTGCTTTCGCGGGCCGGGACGGCAAGGGGTCTCCCTGGAGAAGGGCATACCCACCCAGTGGAGCCCGACATCGAACATCCAGTGGAAGACGCCCCTCCCCGGCGAGAGCTGGTCGTCCCCCATCATCTTCGGCGACGCGGTCTTCGTGACAACCGCCACCGACGGCGGCAAGTCGTACCGTCTGGTCCGCCTGGACCGCACCAGCGGCAGCATCCTCTGGGACAAGGAGGTAACGCAGCAGACGCCCAAATACAAACAACGGCCCAACTCCTACGCCACTTCCACCCCCGCCACCGACGGGCAGCGGGTGTACATGGTCGCCTGCGACGGGCAAATCCTCGCGACGGATATGGATGGGACCGTCGCCTGGAAGAACAGCGAGTTCAATTACTACAGCCAGCACGGCCTGGCAACCTCGCCCGTCCTCTACAAGGACTTGGTTATTGTCGTGTTCGACTGGAGCAGCCCCGGGCCGGACAAGAGGATCGGCTGGGAGGTCCCGTGGGACAAGGCGGTCATCCTGGCGATAGACAAGCGCACCGGCAAGGTGCGATGGCGAGGCAGCCGGGGCAGTTCCCAGATCGCCCACACCACGCCGCAGATCGCGACCGTGGACGGGCGCGACCAGCTCGTCACCAGCGCAGGCGGGGTCGTGCAGGGATTCGATCTCAAGACCGGCGAGCGGATCTGGACCGTCTCCAGCCCGGGCGAAGGCGTCGTCCCCTCCCCCGTCGTCGGCGATGGCATGTCGTTCAGCACGACCGGATTCCGCGAGGAGACCATCCTGGCGGTCCGCCTAGGCGGCACCGGCGACATCACGCAAACCCACGTCGCCTGGCGAGTGACCGAGGAGGTCCCCCACGTCCCGTCCCTGTTGTACGTCTCCCCTCGCCTGTACTCGATCACCGACGAAGGCATCGTCAATTGCATCGAGGGTGCGACTGGCAAGATCCTCTGGCGCGAGCGGATCGGCAGCAAGTTCTCCGCTTCCCCGGTCTGCGCCGACGGCAAGGTCTACTTCCTCTCGGAGAAGGGCAAGGCCACCGTCGTCGAGGAAGGGTCACAGTTCAAGGTCCTGGCGGAGAACGATCTGGGCGAGACCTGCTGCGCCAGTCCCGCGATCTCCCAAGGCAACCTGTTCATCCGCACGGAGAAGGCCCTCTATTGCATCGGGAACTGAGAACGGATTCCCGTCTTGCGTGAATGGCAGCTCACCCTTCCAGACGAATGCCCAGGGACGCCAATACGTTGGTCGCGATGAACTCCACGTGTGTATCGAAGAAAGCAACTGCGGTGCCCTGGAAGGCGGGCGGCGCGGTCTTCCAGTACGCCAGAGGTCTGGTTGTTGCAGTTGCACCCATTTGATCCGCCTTGATTCCCGCCGCCAGGTACTCAACGTTGGCCATCATCCAGGCAGACACGTCGCTATTGGCAATAGAGGGTTTCAGCTCGCCCATGTCGCGTGCGAAACTGCCGTCGTGCTCGTCAGCATACTGGATGGCTGCCACCGCCACATCTCTGAGACGACGCATCGCCACGGCTCGCTCGATCAGCCGCGAGGCCGGCACGCCAATCACCGGCAGCCAGTGAGCCGGCGCCCACTTCACACGGCCGTCACGGTACAAGACGGTGGTGCCCTCCCCTTCGTTCAGCAAGGTCTTATCATAGGCCAGCACGAAACCGCCTTCGTCGAGTGTCTGGCCCCTTCCCAGATAGGCCGCGTTCGCCAGGATCCACGAGAGATCGCACTCCTCGCGGATGATGTAGTCCTGCGCGTCCTGGAGCGTGTCAGGATACCGAGGGTAGTGGTCACTTGCATAGATGTGCAACGATTTGCCCAGTCTGGTCATCTGCATTTGCGATTCCTTCCGGGAGCGAAGAATGCCGAGTCTCTCGATCCGCGAGGAATCCTCGAAAGCGACCTGAGCATCGAGGTACAGAACATTGGTGCCGCCCATGCGGTGCTGTGTAAGGAGCAGCGTCTTGTCAAAGGCAATCGGAGTGCCGGGCTCGTCGTGCGTTTTCACACCCTTGCCCAGATAGACGACGTTCTCGATCCACCAGGGTTTCGCCAGACCGGGATCGTCCGGCAGATCCTCGATCTGGTCCGGCAGCCTGTCTTCATGGCCCGCCGCGTAGACTATCGCCGCCTTGCCCAAAGCCCGAAGCTGCTCCGCCGACTCGACACGGGCGGCCTCAAGAGGAGGAGACGGTGGCACCTCTTGCTCGCCCCATGAGACATTCTGTGAGCCAGTCGTCGCCTCTCGCGGATCGACTCGGACCCACGCCACGTGGCAATCGCGGTACAAGGCATTGGTGCTCTTTCCCTCCTTCAACAGGGACTTGTCATAGGCCAATACGCGACCGGGCTCTTCTCGCGGCGTTCCCCCTTTGCCCAGGTATGTCACATTCGCCAGCACCCAGGAGTAGTCGCAGTTCTTGTCGATGTAGTCCCGCGCGTCTTGGAGCGTATCGGGATACTTGTGTTGGTTCTGACTTGCATATATCAACAGCGATTTGCCGAGTCGCTCCAACTGCGTGCGAGATTCCGGCGGCACGCCAATGATGCCGAGTTCCTTGAGCCGTTCGGGTCCCTCGAAGACCACCTGCGTGTCGAGGTGCAGAACGTTTGTCCCCTGGCCTGCGAGGAGCAGCGTCTTGTCATAGGCGATCGGAGTATCGGGCTCATTGTAGGTCCTCATGTGCTTGCCGAGATACGTGACGTTCTCGATCAGCCAGGACTTGGCCAGTCCCGACTCATCGGGTAGATCCTCGATCCTGTCCGGCAATCGGTCCTCATGGTCAATCGTGTAGAGCAGCGCCGCCTTGCCCAGAGCCGCGAGTCGCTCGGCCGACTCGCTGCGGGCGGCAATGAGAGGAGGAGACTGCGACGCATCGGTCTTACCGGGCGAGACATCCTGCGAGGGGGTCGTCTCCGCTTCGACTCGAACCGAGCTCGACACACCTGGCGTGAGCGAAACGTCTGCGAACCGGACCCACTCGTACGGGCGGACCTGGTACTGGAATTCCTTGATGTCACCGCGTCTGATGTTCCGGAAGGTGGCCGTCAACTGTACGACGTTCGTTACAGAGACGCAATGCGTGCCGGAGGGTACACAGATCATCCCGCTCCGGTCGGTGGCGACTACTCGCCTGGCGAAATCGGCACCCCCCTGTGTCGATACCACGACGTGCATCCCCTCAGGATCCTCGAACGCCTGGGACCACAGCGTGCCGCCGGCGTCCCCGCCTTCCGCACGTACCCCCCTTCCATCATGGCTCCCCACCGTTCGCCAAGGGCCGTTGGCGACTCCTACCCGCACGGTGGTTTGTTTCAGACCCTCTGCCATGGACGCGGTGATCGCCCAGTAGTCTTCCAGGCGATCCCCCCGAGCATCGACGATATCGTTCACGCTACTCGATCCCTGGGCTCCGTCGATCACCCAGGTCAGATCGGCGCCACTTCGTGGGACAACACGGAATATGAATCCGCGGCCGTTCACCGCCCGCTGGCGATCCCACGCTTTCGGACGCGCTGACATCTCGAACGGCAGTCCATCAGGTTTCCAGCAGACCGGCTTTTCCGTTGCCCAACTGCAAATCCCCACGAACTCGACAACAGCGTCATTGGCTAAACCGCCCGTGAACTCTGGTTCTGCCGTCTCTGTGTTTGCCGTTGCCATCGGTAGCAGGACCGCACCGATCGCTATAACAACAAACGCGCCGATCACACCTACTCTTGCGTTCTTCGGTATCGGTCTGGTCATCATGTGTTTGATCCTCCCTTCTAACGACTTCCTGGACTCGGCCACGCCGATGAGGCGCAGGGCCGGGCTCGCTCGCAGGAATGTCATTTCCGCAATGTCGATCAACGTATTGCCGTAGCTCTGGGCCTGGGCGTCGAGAGCCACCAGCACCATTTCATCAACCGCCTGCTCGCGAGCACGCCGTACGATCGCATTCGCCAGCCAAACCAGCGGATTGTAGAAGTAGACGACTTGAAGGACCGTCTGGAGCGAATTGACCCACAGGTCCCCCCGTTTCACATGGGCCAGTTCGTGGATTAGAACGGCTCTCAGACTCTCCGGCGACAGTCTCTCCAGCAACGCCGTCGGCATGAGAATCGTCGGGCGCAGTAATCCGCAAACCGCAGGACTGAACACAATGGGCGACAGCCTGAGTCTCACATTCCGGCGTATGTGCATCCGTCGGCGGCATTCGTCCAGCACATCGGGCACATCCCCTTGTGTCGGCTCCGCGTGTGTGATCAGCCTGCGCACGTAGAACAACCGCTGAACAACCATCGCCGCGAAGACCAGCACACCGACACTCCAGAGCAGAAAGACGCCCCCGTGCCATGTGAGACGCTCGGCGCCGATTGTGACTGGCTCGACCGGCGCAGTAGGTGCAGGCAGAGACGACACCTCCCCCGCCGACGGCATCTCGACGGGAGTATCCGGCTCCATCCGCACCGGTGTCACAGGCGTGTCTGCAGCTTGCGGTGAAACCACTGAGGGCAGGGATACGCGGCCACCGAACCAGTAGCCAATTCCCGTGGGGACAGAGAGACTCGGCGGCAACAGGAGCTTGACGAACACGAGCATCCAGATCCAGTACCGCAGCGTCGCTCGGACCCGCTTGTGCAGGCACAGATCAACGCACAGCAGAACCACCACCAACACTCCCACCTGGACAAACAGCGTCGCCGCCCAGTCGCAGAATCCCCGGCCCATGCCATTGATGATCTCGGTCATTTGCACGACCTCCCCAGGCTGTGCACAGCCCGCTCACGTGTCGCTCTTGGCATCATCCGCTCTGTTCACCAGCTTGCGCAGTTGAGAGGCTTCCTCCGCTGAAAGCCCCTCGTGCTCGATCAGGAACTGCATCATCGGGGTCAGCGCCCCGTCGAAGGCCCGCTTGAGCATCCGCCGAAGCTCGCCTCGCTTGGCCTCGACCTCGCTGACGCAAGACCTGAACAGTTGCAGGTTGCGGATCCGCTCGATTCTCAGGAAGCCCTTCTCGACCATGCGGTCCATCGTGGTCTTGACGGTGCTGTAGGCGCGGTCCCGAGCGAGGGCCAGTTCCTCCTGGACGGTCCCCGCAGCGCAGGGCTCTTTCTCCCAGACGACCCTCATGATCTCCCACTCGCCTTCCGTGAGCTCGATAGCCGTGTCCACCTTGCGAGAAGGTCTGTCCTTCTTCGGCAATCCCATGTCGTTCACCTCCATATTCTATTGGACTAGAATATATTCGACATGTGTCGAATCTGTCAAGCGGGAATCTCGGAATTCCTGTGGTTTTTTTTCAGGGCGCCCGGACGGGTCGGCAAGTTGTTCGTCGCATGCGGATTCGGGCAGACTCGTGCGCTACGTCTGTCATCCTGAACGGAGCACAGCGGAGTGAAGGATCTGGCTCGCGATCGAGAGAAACCTCTTGTCCCGTGCCCAGATCCTTCGGCTGCGCCTCAGGATGACAACGCGCCAGCCGCGCGAGACCTTCCGCACATCCGTACTACTCCCGGCCTGCCAGGTATGGCGTCGTGCCTTCGGGGGCCTTCTCGGGTCTCGGCGTCGCGGTCGTGATGGGCATTTCGACGGAGACCTTCCGAGCACGCCGCACCACTCGACCGAGCGACTCCTTGGTCACCTGGACAGGCTCCGTCACGAGTTCCGGGACGCTGTATGTCCATAGACACGAATCGTAGTGCGTCGGGTCCCTCTGGGGCAGGACGAACGGTCTGTGGGCCACTCCATTGGGATCGACGTAGCTGAGGTATGTCCGGGTGAACGTGCCGTTGCCCCGCTTGCTGCTAAACGCGATCCACCGGCTGTTCGAGGACCAACTGTGCCAGCTCTCGCTCTCGTCGCTGTTGATCTCGAGGCGTCGAGCTTCGTACCGGCATTCGGAAAAAGGCAGGTCGGACCTGCTTTGAGGCGGAAGAATCTCCTCGTTCGACTTCTCCGCCTCAAACCCCTGTCGCGCGCCGAGAGTCGCGTCCCTCGTCGGGGCGGCTTTGAGGTCGATCAGGTACAGATCGCTGCTCTTGCGGTAGACCGGGAAACAGCCGTAATCACACATGGACACGAGCAGCCATCGCCCGTCCGGACTGATCCGGGGCAGAAGAATGCTCCGGCCCGTCTCCTGTGCGGCCAGAACCGTCTCGGCCTGGCCCCACGTGTCGGCGTTCGGATCGTAGGGAATCCGCATCAGATCGTACCTGATCTCGCTGTACTTCTCGGGAATCGCGTTGCGGCTCGTCCACGTCAACGGTGCGCTGCAGAAGTACAGGAACCGCCCGTCGGGCGACCACGTCGGGTACGTCTCGAGCCGGTCCTTCTTCGCCAGATCGGGGGCGGTCTTGACCGTCTGCGATCCCGCATCGTAGTACGCCAGCAGCGAATCGAGATCGATCACGTCGCGGACCTCCTCGCCCGCCGCGTGGAGGAACATGGCCACCTTCATGCTCGTATAGGCGAGGACTCTGCCGTTCGGGTGCCAGGAGGCATAGCCGAAGGTGGACCCGACCTTCTCGGTCAGGCCGTCCTTGAGGATGACGGCGGAGTTGCCGTAATCCCCGCTTCGCGTGCTGAGCAGCATGGTGTCGGTGCGATTGTTGCAGAACGTGTGGCAATTGACGCACCCGCCGCGGAAGTAGTCGTTCGTCAGGATGGTGGACTCCTCGAACGTCCGCAGGTCGCGCTGGTAGATCCCCATGTCCCGCCAGGCGGAATGGGCCGGGTGGATTCGGCGGTAGACGAGATAACCGTCGATGTCCTCCTTCGCCACGTGGACAGAGAACGCGTCGAAGCTCCGCCATCCATCCGCAGTCTGCACCTGCACCTCGAACGCCAGGTCCTGCCCGCGACTCTCCAGGAGCAGTTTGCGCCACAGTCTCTCGGAAATCGCAATCTTCGCCGAGCGACTGTCGATCTGGATCGGACTGCCCTGCCTCGCCGCGATCCGGACCCGATATCGCGACCCGCTCTCGCGGACGAGGAAGTTCAGCGGCGTGATGTTCGGCGGGATCACCGTTCCGCCGTAGTCCGGCTCGATCCGTGGCGGTCGCCCCGCCGGTGAAGCCTGATCCGGCACAGCAGGGCCGGATGCGGCCAAGCATACGACGCCCGCCGCAGCAAGGACCAGAACAAGATGTACGCGACGTCGATTCACTATCGTTTCGCCACCACGGTGCAGAAGTAGTAGAAGAAATAGCTCCCGCGATACTCTTTCGCCAGTTCCGCAGCCGCCGCGGCCCGGTCCCGACCATACCGGTTCGCGACGCTGCTGAAGTGCTTGAATCGCTGCTCCGTCACGGGATTGATTGCCCGGCCGTGCAGGTTGACCGGCTTGCCGGTGCCATAGGCGTAGATGAGCACCGCCTCCTGCCAGAGCGGCGGGATCTCCGCATAGCCGAGAGCATCCAGTCGCTCGATCTGCTGCGCGACCTTGGCCAGTTGCCCGGTCAGCAGGTACCACGCCATCAGGTACTCGAACGCCATGCGGTTCCCGTCGCCCTGCTCGACCAGAGCGGTGAGCATCGCCTCCTTGGCGTAGAACTGGGCGGTGGAATCGGTCCGCAGACGATGGGTCTTCGCGCCGCCTGTGAAGTTCGGGTCGGCGTCGAGACGCGCGAGGCAATCGCCCGCCCAGGAGCCTTGCCAGAGGGTCTTGCGGAGGGTCCCCAGGTAGATTCGGGCCGCGGCGGTCTTGCCCTTGACGAGGTTGACCAGCGCCAGACGCTCCAGAATCCAAGGGTGCTCACCGAAGGTCTCCAGGCACTCGGTCAGGTTCTTCTCCGCCAGATTCGCCAGACCCAGATCGATCAGCGTATCGAACGCGTGCCAGTAGTAGACATTGTGGTCCTCGCCCGTCAGGAGCAGGCCGTTGGGTTGTTGCACGTACAAGAACATGTCCTGGCTGAGTCGGCCGGTGTGATAGAGGGCCTGATCGACCGCGTTGATAACATGGAGGTTGTCGGGACAGTCGCGAGAGGCTTCGAGAACCTCGGGCCACATCCGCCGGCACGCGTAGTAATGCACCGCCAACGAGGCTTTCTGCCCTCCGTCCAACGAGAGCACAACGGCCGGACCGCCGACGGCAAAGAGCACAAGCGTCCCGAACGTCCACTGAACAGCCGGCTTGTGGACACAGCGAGCGAGCCGACCCGCGCGAGGCTTGTCACCCCCCTGGCGGCTGGGCCATCGTGCGGACAGCAGACGTCCCAGGCCCGCGATCAACATGCCGACGAGGGCAAACAGGTGTGCGACGTAGACCGCGACGATCATCTGCTCTCGCGAGGCCCAGCCTCGGACCCGCCAGGACAGGGGCAGCAAATCGGTATAAGCGTTGACCACGCTGACCCGCAAAACGAGCACGCCCACGACATAGGGCAACGCCAGGCCGACCAGCAGATACAGCCCGATCCGCGTCCATCGCCCGCGCCCGAGCTCATACGCGACGCACAAGCCGACGAACGGCAGCAACGTACCTCCCGCGACCAGGTACAGGACCACCGACAGGACGAGCCAGACGCCAAGGTCTCGCTTCCCGCGAGCGAGTCGGACGTACAGGCACGCAAACGCCAGCGACGCAATGGCCCCCACAAACAGAGGCAGGTGGTAGCTGTACCGGGCATAGGCGACGAGCACCAGGATCGCAGGCACGAACCGCAGCAGGCGCCCCGCCGGCAGACGTGCCGCCTTCAGCAGATACCCTGTGCAGGCACAGATCGCCCAGGCCTGCGCGACGACCACAATGGCTCCGGCCCAGGAGTACGCGAACAATTGGGAGAGCAAGGCGGAAACGTACTGCGCCAATCCGCCGGGACACTGTACACTCGCCAGAAAGAACGACCAACCCCTGTAGAACGGCGGGAAGTTCGTGATCGCACCGCAACTGTAGATCAGGCACGGCTGGACCCAGAGCCACACGTACAGGTAGGCGCCAACGAAGAACACGGCGGACCGAGCCATATCGCCTCCGCGCCGCCTCCGCACCGCCTGGCGCACGGAGCGGTCCGCGTCAGTCGCCACTGGTCTGAGCCCGACGTTGTGCATGGGTGGTTTGTACCGCCGCCGCGTGAATCCGTCAAGCGACGCCACTCGTTCGTAGTGACGCCGTCAGGCGTTCTCTTCTCCTGGTGCGAATCAAGAGATGCCCTTACGGGCACACTACGAACGGGGTGGCAGAGAGCTTTTACTTCAGGTCGGCCGCCTGGACTCGGGCCCAGACGTGACTGACGTTGAGCCTGGCGGCCTGCTCGAACGCCCTGCGTGCGGCCGTGAGATCCCCCTTGCCCAGGTGGCCCAAGCCGAGCGTGTACTGGGCGGACGCCTGCTGGACCTGACGGCTCTGCCGTTCGCCGAACTTGGCGAAGAAATCCACGCTCTCGTCGTGCGTGAGACGCTCCGTGCCAGTCTTGATGAGTTCGTCGAACTGGGCGACCGCTTCGTCCTCCCGACCCAGCTTCCTCAGGCCCATCGCCCGACAGAACCTCGCATCGGGCGAACGCCAGCCGCCTTGCTGTTGGGCCGCGTCGGCGAAGCACTGCCTGGCCTTCTCCGCGTCGCCCAGCGCCTCGTGGGCACAGCCGGCATAATAGGCGAACTGCGCGGCGCGAGGGTCTTCTTTCGGCTTGCCGACGGACAGGTTCTCCGGGTATTCCGCCGCCGCGAGGAAGTCGGCCAACGCCTCCTTCGCATGGCCCGCCTTGAGACGGTGGATGCCTCGCAGCAGGTGGGCGTCCACATACACGTCGCGGATCTCGCCGCCGCCTTCGCGGACGTGGAAGTGATGTTTCGCGAGGGCATCGACCGCTTCGTCGTATCGGCCCGCGAGGACCTGCACCATGATCCAGCGGAGATAGCTGTCGTTTCGCTTGACCACGGTCGCCTGGTGCTTCTCCATGAGGGCCAGGCGGGTCTCGGGCGCCACGTTGCCCAGCTCGTACAGCTCATCCAGCTCGGTGAACAGGCGTGCGTCGCCGGCATTGCAGGAAACCGCCCGCTCGTAGCCGGCGATGGCCTTGGGGACATCGTTCTGCGTGCGGTACCAGGCCCAGCCCAGGTTGCGATGCGCCAGGGCGAACGTCCCGTCGATGGCGACCGACCGCTCCCAGTGCTCGATGGCCTTCTCGGGCTGAAGCTCGTAGAGCAGGTTGCCCAGGTAGTAGTGTGCCTTCGCATCCGTCGACGTACGGGCAATCGCAGCTTCGAGCGCGACCGCCGACTCCGCCCGGAACGGGAAGCAGTAGTCGCTGCTCATACCCGCAGCCTGGGCGTACAGCTCGCCCGCCAGCGTGGCGTCGCCCTTCTTCTCGTGGAGGAGGCCCAGATAGTAGTAGACGAGCGGCGAGCGACCCGCCAGGTCCGTCTTGTCCCTCGCAGCGCGGATCAGCACTTCGATGGCGTCATCCCAGAATCCCCAGTTCATGTAGTCGCAGGCCAGCTCCAGGTACGCCTGGGGATCGCGACGCATAGCGGTCTCCAGGTCCCGCAGCATCTTCTCCGGTCGCTTACGGACCCGCAGCAGCTCGTTGGCCGCCAGGAAGTCCAGCGGATCGGCCTCCAGCACCCCGCCCAGGATGCCCGTCGCCTGCTTCGACCTGCCCAGACGCGCGAGGATCGCGGCCTTGAGGTTCAACGCCTTGCTGTCCATGACATTCACGCTCAGCGACTGGTCGATCTGGTCGAGCGCGGTCTCGAACTGCCCTTTGCAGCAGGACAGCTCCGCCAGTTGGTAGTAGGCTGGGGAGTGGAAGGCATAATCCCACGACGCCCGATAGAACACATCGTACGCTTCATCCAGCCTGTCCTGGGCCCGCAGGACGACGCCCAGATGGTAGAGTGCCTCCGTGTTGGACGGGCGGGTGTACTCCGCGGACAGGCGAGTCACCGCCCGACGCAAGTGCTCCTCGGCCTTGTCGTACATCAGCCGCCTGGCGTAGTCGATCCCGACGATCGTGTTCGTCCGCGTGTCGTTCGGGTCGCGACGCAGGGCCTCCTCGTAGTAGTCGAACGGGTTGACCCGCGGATTGTGGATCTGCTGGACCCGCAACCCTGTCAGGTACAGCTCCTCGACGCTGTTGATATCCTTCGGCGACGCGGGCGGCCTGACCGTCGGCGGCAGGTTCGGATCGGACACGATCTCGACCGGCCGGTACGAGACGAGCGTCTGGCCCGCCTTGGACAGCAGCGTCGCGGCCAGATCGGTCCTGGCGGTTCCCGCAGGGACGTTGACCTCCTCGACGAACGGCCTGCTCGGACTGATCGTGATCGTCCGTTCGAGCAGCGTCTGGTCGCCTGCCTTCAGCAGGACCTTGGCCTTGTCGTAGCGGGCGGTGGCGTTGAATCCGAGCTTCGCCTTGCCGTCGTCGCCCAGTTCCAGGTTCACCGCGCCGTGCGTGTTGGCGTTCTTGAATCCGCCGATCTCGCGGATCGGGTACCAATACTGGCGGAAGACCTTGACCTCGTGCGGCTGGATCCAACTGTAGTCCGGCTGGTTGTCCGACCACGCGCCCACCATCAGCTCCGCGTAGGGACCGTCCTCGTCAGTCAGGATCTTGTCCCACATTCGCCCGGTGGAGCCGGGACCCCACTCCCAAAGCTTCGCGCCGCAGACGACGTGATGGTCGCCGACGTGGACGACGCCCGCCTGCTTGCCGTGATCGTAGCCGCCCATGAAGTCCTCCTTCAGGTCCCACGCGAAGAAGGAGATCGGCGACGGATGGTTCTTCCACCAGGACAGATCCACGCCGCGATAGTCGATCCCGCAGTACGTCTCGTTCCCGATCGGCCAGTGGGCGAAAGCGTTCTTCGAGTGGTACGTCGCGGTCGTGACGCTGGGCGGAAAGAGCACCTGGTACTCGTCGTTCGCGTGGACCGCGACGTTCGCCCAGTAGAGGATCGAGTGGGGATACGGCGTGCGGTTGAACAGCTTGACCGTCGCCTCGATGTACGACTTGCCCGGGTAAAGCGTGACGCCGATGAGCCACTTCATCCGGTGGCGGCGCTCGGTCTCTCCGAACCAGATGGTCTTGCTGCCGTCGTCGTTGGCGGCCAGCGTGTAATCGACCGGCATCTGCGTCGTGTTGCGATGGTGGTGGAAGACACACCACTCGATCCCGCCGGAAACCCAGGCGCCGAGCATGCCGATCAGCGCGGGCTTGACCACGTGCTGGCGGTAGAAGATGTCGTAGCCGTTGGTCTTGTCCGTCGCGTAAAGCAGCCTTCCGCCGATCTCCGGCAGGATGCACAGCTTGACGTACTCGTTCTCCAGGTACAGGGCCTTGTAGGTCCTGTCCTCGCGGAGGTCCGTGACGCCGTCGAGCATGGGGTAGGGATAGATCCGCTTCTGGGCGCCCTGGTACGACTCGTTGGTATAGAACCTCGGGTTCACGTCCGGCGGATCGAGCCGGTACGTCGGCAGCGTCAGCGGCTCCTCCCACACCTTCACCGCCGCAGGGAGAGCCGGGAGGATAAACAGACAAACCAGGCAAGACAGGCAAATCGTTCGCGTCCTTGACATGAGACAGCCACTCCTTTCTGCACATCGATCGGCACGTCCGACCGCGAAGACCGGACGACCGACCATCCTACCGCGCGCCCCGCGACAGGACAAGCTCCTCCCGGTTACCGTGCAGGGTGGGTTCCCAGGAAGGCCAAGGGGCTCAAGAAGCTCAAGGGGGTCAAGAGGGCCAAGAATTGGAATGTGACCCCCTTGACCCCCTTGGCCCTCTTGGTCCCCTTGCCCCCCCTTGGGTGGCCCGTCCTGGTGGAGATGGTCACGCCGGCTTGAGGGCGACCTGCTCTTCGAGGATGTCTCGCACCGTGAGGGCGACGATGGCCTTGGCGCTCCTAAGAAAACGGGTTCTATAACGGATGCGGAGAATTCTCATAAGGGCTGAAAATGGCGTAGCTTATGAATGCACTGGTCGATGAACTGCCCTCGCCGGTGGGTTCGCAGGAAGCTCAAGAGGGTCAAGAAGGTCAAGGGGGTCAAGAGGGCCAAGAGTTAGAATTTGACCCCCTTGACCCCCTTGCCTGTCACGTCCAGCGAGCGGTCACCATTCGTCTGTCGACGGCGCGAGGGGTTCCTGGACCTTCTGGATGTCCGGAGCCGAAGGTCTGGCGGGCACCGTCTGCAGGGGCGGCCCCGGCGCTCTTGCCTTTTCCCGGACCGGCGGATAGACTGATCCTATGACCGAACAACTGAAGAAGCTCAACAAGGACATCACGCCCATCGACCGGTGGCTGCCGCACGACCGGGTGCCGTGGGTGATTGCAGGACCGTGCAGTGCGGAGTCGGCCGAGCAGATGCTCTCGACGGCCCGCGGACTGGTGAAATCGCCGCACGTGAAGGCCTTCCGCGCGGGGATCTGGAAGCCGCGGACCCGTCCGAACTCGTTCGAGGGGATCGGCGAAGCGGGTCTCGACTGGCTCAGTCGGGTGAAGGCGGAAACCGGCCTGCTCACCGCCACCGAGGTGGCCAACAAGACCCACGTCGAGCTGTGCCTCGAGCACGGGGTGGACATCCTCTGGGTCGGCGCCAGGACGACGGTCAGCCCGTTCGCAGTGCAGGAGATCGCGGACGCCCTCCGCGGGACCGATGTCCCGGTCTTCGTAAAGAACCCGATCAATCCCGAGCTGGGCCTGTGGCTCGGCGCCATCGAGCGTCTCTACGACGCGGGCATCCGCAAGCTCGGCGCGATCCATCGAGGCTTTTCCACCTACGTCGAGATGCAGTTCCGCAACGACCCGAAGTGGCAGATCCCGATCGAGCTGAAGCGCCTGCTGCCGGACCTGCCGCTGATCTGCGACCCGAGTCACATCTCGGGCAGTCGGGCGTTCATCGAGCCGCTCTCGCAGATGGCGATGGATATCGGCATCCAGGGCCTGATCATCGAGTCGCACATCGATCCGGACCGCGCCCTGAGCGACGCGAAGCAGCAGGTCACGCCGGAGGAACTGTGTCGAATCCTGGACCGGCTCAGGGTCCGCGACAGCACGATCACCGACCGCGACGTCAAACGCCAGATCGGCCGGCTCCGCGCCGAGATCAGCCAGGTGGACGCCAGGATCATCCAGGACCTCGCGGAGCGAATGAAGTGGGTCGAGGAGATCGGCCAGCTCAAGCACGAGCACAGCATCCCGGTCCTGCAGATCACCCGCTGGGATAATCTGCTCGAGGAGCACCTCGCCCGCGCCCAGAAGGCCGGCCTGGACCCCGAGTTCATCAAGGCCCTCTTCGAGCTGATCCACGCCCAGGCGGTCAAACGCCAGTTGCGGGACTCGACGTAGACGCGCGACGCCGGTCCCGTGCCACGGGTCGCGAACGAGGGCTGAGAGAAAGTCGTGCATCTGTGAGGGAATCCACGATTGCTCCTATTCGCCGCCCACGATGATCTTTCTTCGGAAGATTCCTGTGCCGCCGGGACCGTCGCCCCTGTAGGTGATCGTGTATTCGGCCGGACGGAGGTAGGAATGCACTTTCGTGTCGTGGTCCGAGGCGGTTTCGACCGTGCCGTCGCCGTAATCGAGGGAGAAATTCGAGGTCATGTTCCGCCCGTGGAAGTAGATGGCGACCGGCGTCCCCGGCACGATGCCCCTCACCGGAAAATGGCTCAGCGAATCGGCATAGGGAGCGTCCGTCGGGTTCTCCCGGTCGTAGACGAACACCATGACGCAGTTCGACGCACGTTTGCCGGCGCTGTCCGTCACCGTCAGCTCTTCCGCATAAGCGCCTCGCGTGGGGTAGGTTCGGCGGACATTCGCGACGGCCGCCTTCGAGCCATCCGTGAACGTCCATTCGTAGGACGCGATGCTCCTGCCGAGGGGCGCCACGGACAGAGACCCTTCGAGGTCGATGGTGTCCCCTGCGTAGCAATGCCTCTTATGTCCCGGGAACGACAGCGGTTCGTCGCACTCTTCAAGGTACGCCTGAACGAGGATCGGGAAGCAGTTGATGTTCCTCTTGGGGTCTGAGACGTAGCGCATGTCGATATGCACGTGGGCGTCGTTGCCGCACTGGGAGTTGCCGAGGTATCCGAACATCTGGCCCCGGTCGAGAACGCTGCCCGCGCGGAGGTCCTGTCTCAAGTGACTGTCGACCATGTGGTAGTAGAGAATCTCGAATTCGGAATTGCGGATCGAGGTGCCGACGCCGTAGGTGAGGACCTCCGCATTCGGGATCATCGACACGAGCTTGTGGTGCTTCGGGTACATCCCGCCCAGATCGACGCCGTAATGATAGTACAGCTTGCCGTTGGACATGTCGTGGAACCCGAGCCAGGCGTTCTGGAAGTTGGCACATCCCCATCGGTAATCCTTGATGGGAAACGCAAACCGGCCCGGCTCGTACCAGGGCATCGACGCGTCCTTGGCGCTCAGCAGGACCGCTTCGGATATCTCCGGGATGGCGGTGCTGTCGATTGTGAAGGCCCTGGTCAGCTCGCCGCATATTCGCAGACCGTTGATGACGACCGGCATATGGAACGGCCCGCAGCCGACGGTGCCTTCGACGCCATCCACGGCCAGCGTGATCGTGGACTTGTAGCAGATCTTCCGCAGCCCGCCCTGCCAGTAGCCCATCTCGTAGCTGTCGACGACATCGAGAAGCTTCACCGACCGGGCGACGGCCCCTCCGAAGGCATCTGTGCAGGTCTGCCCGATGTCCAGCGTGAAGAGCTTCGGGTCGGAGCCCTCCGCGGACGCCGGACACACGCACAGAACGCAACAGACGAAGACCACGCCCATCCGGATCTTCCCTGGACCCATCGATTCCTCCACTTCGCGACCCGAGACATCCCTTGCGCCGGCGCCGGCCATGGCGTCTCACGCCGGTCGCATCCTGCCGGGCAAGCTACCAGTGCGACGCCAAGAAGACAACCAGAATCCGCCCTACACGACGGAATCTCCCCATCCGCCGCAATGGGGGGCGGGGGACAGTCCGGGCTTTCCCGCCACTTTCCCGCCGGGTGTCCGCTGATTCGCTCGCCATTGTCGAGGAGCTTGACAGGCCGCAGACAGATGGATACTCTCGCTCACATGAAGCTGGAGAAGAGCGGCTCTCGGGAGCCCGCCGAGGTTGGGTGAACAGAAACGCTGTGCCACCAATCGGAGCGGCAACATGAACGACTACCAAGTCATCGACACGAATGCCGACAACATCGACGGCTGCAGCGTCTGCCGCTACAAGAGCGGCAAGAACGAGGGACGTCGTCGCAAGTTGGACTGGCTCAAGAAATGCTACGCGGAAGGCCTGAGGTTCAAAGTGCTCCGCTCGCGCGAATTCGGCGATATCGGGATGATCGAGTACGCCCCTGGCCGTCATGCGTGGAGACCCGTCGAGGCGGAGGGGTACCTTGTCATCCATTGCCTGATGGTCCACAGCGAACACACGGGGAAAGGGCTTGGGTCCCTCCTCCTGGATAGCTGCCTGAGGGACGCGAAGAAGAGCAAGTGCCGAGGGGTCGCCGTGGTGACCAGTTCCGACAGTTTCATGGCGGGAAGCGATTTGTTCCTCAAGGCGGGTTTCGTCTCGGTGGACCGCATCCCTCCCTACGAGCTGCTCGTCAAGAAGTTCCAGAGAGCAGCCCCTGATCCTCGTTTCATCGTTGACAGGGAGCGACCATTGAGGAAGTACAGGAAGGGCCTGACGATCCTGGCTGCCGATCAGTGCCCGATGATTGCGAAGTGCGTAAAGGACATTGCGGAGGCGTCCAGATCGCTGGGCCTGAAGACAAAAGTGGTTCGAGTCGGGAACGCCAAGGAATCCAGGGAGCTTCCAACGCCCTATGGCGTGTTCAGCATCGTCTACGATGGGAAGCTCATCGCCGAGCGTCCGATCAGTGCAACGCGATTCAGGAACATCATGCGCGAGAATGCCGAACCATCGCATCGAGGCTATCGCGGGTCCGCGAGCGGCTCCGCTCAGCGTCAACCGCAGCGCCGGCGACGTGACAGATGAAACAGCGGACCCTGGGGGCATTCTCCTTCGATCCCGCTACACATCCGATCCTCCCTGTGGCAAGCCCGCCTGGCAGTCATGACTTCGTCGACGTGATCTTCACGCCGCTGGCCCCGGGCGATGACCGGGCCTATCTGTTCATTCAGAGTAATGATTCGGTCCTTCCGCCCGGCCCCGTCGCGTTCCTGCTCCTGGAGGGCACGGGCGTCCCGCCCACCGTCCCCGTCCCCGGCGCCGCCCTGCTCACGCTGCTCGGCGCCAGTCTCGTCGGCTGCCTGCGCCGCAGAACGCTGTAGACGCTTCCTTGACCCGCGAACAGTGTGCGCCAGGCATATCGTCTCTGCACGCACGCGCAACTCCTCGTCGGAGCAGGTCCTCACACGGAGCCACGAAGTCTCCCTGAGCCTTCCAGAGCCCTCTCTTTCGTGCTTCTGTGACTCCGTGTGACCCTGTTCTTCCCGTCGTGTTTCGTTAATCCCGGTGGGAGCAGGGTTTACGCGCCACGGAATATCTGTGCGGTTTGTTGTATTATTGTTGAACCGTCTGACGCCTATGGTATAATATACATTCGTGGCGAAGTGTTGGCGAGCCACAAATCGTAAATCGCGAATCGTAAATCAGAAACTCGGAGGGCTCAGTATGGCAAGCGTTGCACAGATCCAGGCGAATCGTTTGAATGCCCAGAGGTCCACGGGTCCGCGTACGCCGGAAGGCAAGGAGAGGGCCTCCCAGAACGCCACCAAGCATGGCCTCTTGGCGCGGGAGGCGGTCATCGCAGGGGAAGACCCGGAGGAATTCGAGCTCTATCGGGAGGGGATGCTCCAGGAGCTGGCGCCGGCCGGAGCGGTGGAAACGATGCTCGCGGAGCGGGTCGTCGGGCTCTCCTGGCGGCTGCAAAGGGCCGAGCGGCTCCAGAACGCGGCGTCTGCGGCGCTGGACGATGGGGAGCCGGAACCGCTGCTGGAGGCCCGGCTCGAAGAGTGGAAGCAGATCAAGGGCAGCGAGTGGGATAGGGGCATCGCCGGCGTGGTGGATGAGAACGCTGCTCTGGGCAAGCTGGTCGTCGAGGACTTCGCGGAGGCGCGGGTCCTGGACCGGCTGCTGATGTACGAACGGCGAATCGAGAGCAGCCTGTACCGCACGATGGCGGAGCTGCGCCGGGAACGGGAGGTGCGCACGACGGCCGGGCCTGGGGAAGCTGCCCGTTTGGAAAACGCCCCTCCGACGGATCAGGAGGCCGTGGCAGGGGTGGAATTGGGTTCGTTTGGCGCACAACCATCGCCGGAGGGAACGGCAGGTGCGACCTGTCAGGCCTTGGGCGGTGGCCCGTCTGACTTCACACTTCAAACCTCACACTCCAGACTTCCAGAGATAACGCCTTACGGCGTCACTGCGAACGAAGAGAAGATACCGCCTTGCGGCGTCGCGGCGAACGACGAGAGACGAGCGACGAGCGGCACGGCCTCCAGCCGAGACGCTTCACGATCCATCGTGTGAAACGAACCCAATTCGGGAAGGAGGACCCGCCCGCCCGGCGTGGGAAGGTCGGGCGTAACCCGTCAACAGACGCAAGAGAGCGGTGAGTCGGCCGTCCTACCGGATGCCGGCGGGGTCCGTGACGCGGATCTCGTCGAACCAGAACTGCATCCCGACGAAGTCGTGGTACTCGGACACGATCTCGAACCGGTCGACGGCCGACCAGTCGAAGGCCCCTCTCGGATTGAACCAGGCGTTGTCCCACGCGCCGCGATCTTTGAAATCTGAAAGTGGAATTTGCACGCGATGCCACTGGCCGTCCCAGGGAGCGACGCTGTTGTCGATAGCCATGCCCATTCGCCAGGGGTGGTCTGCGGGATCGTCGGTCTTCGTGTCGAGGAATCGAAGCTCGATCTTGGCCGAAGGCGTGTCGCCTCGCACCCAGAGATCCAGGGCGCTGCCATGCTGCACGAGGAACGTGAGATCCCTGTCGGGCCGGAGGTTGAACCCGAGGGCGTTGTACCGAGCGAGCCCGGTGCAGTAGATGCAATACGCACCCTCGGCGGGATCGAGATCCCAGAAGTAGTCCACGGTCCCCTGGGTCGTGTAGCCGGAATTCGAGAGGCCCGGCGCGACGAAGTCCGTGTAGAGGTCAAAGCCCACGACGTCCGGCGTGAGGACGAACGGCGTCTGCTCCGGCGCCGTCAGGCCGAGCGCCTCGACCATCGGCACGTTCAGGTCGTGCTCGAACAGCTCGTTCGACCCGGCGTGGAACAGGCCGAAGCCGCCCTGGTAGTCCCAGATCGTCCAGGCGATCCCCTTCTCTTCGAGGTACTCGCGAACGATCTGGTACCAGTAGACCCGCGGGTCCTGGTCGCTGTTCTTGCGATAGACGCCGAGCTCGCCGCAGAAGATGGGGACCTTCTTCTGATCGCGGAACGCCACCGCGATGTCGATCAGCTCCTTGACGCGGTCCACCGTGCCGTCGCGGGGATACGAAGCCAGGCCGCTCTCGATCCAGGTGCCCTTCAGCTCGTCCGGGCAGGCGGGCAACGGACCCGCACCGTAGGGAAACGGGACGCCCGCCAGCGGTTCCATGGACGGGTCCGTCCAACTGGCGCCCTGGTGGGTGAACATGAACGGGTCGTAGAAGTGAAAGGAGTAGATCAGGTTGCCGCCCGTCCGGTAGACGGGCACGTACTTGAGGTTGTTGTAGCTGCCCCAGCCGGCGCCGGTGACGACGATCGTGTGCGTCTGGTCGACCGCGCGGATGGCGGCGATCACCTTCTCCTGGATCTTGACCCACGTGGCGTCCTCGATACCGTGCGGCTCGTTGAGCACCTCGTAGTAGAGATAGGCCGAGCGGTCCTTGTAGTGCTCTGCCATCTGGGTCCAGATCGGCACAAGGACCGCGCCGATGTCGTCCGACGTGCTGGCGTCCACGTCGAACGTGTGGTTGTCCAGGATCAGGTGCAGCTCCAGCTCCTCGCACCAGTCGACGATCTGGTCGAGGAAGCAGAAGAACAGCGAATCGACCGTGTAGTCGGGCGCCCCGTCCGTCATGAAGTGCAAGTTGATGGGCAGGCGGATCACGTCGCAGCCCAGGCTCTTGATGTTGACCAGGTCCTGCTTCGTGAACGACGTGAACTGGATCTCGCGGGGACTGCCGGCCTGGAGCCAGCCCGTCAGGTTCACGCCGCGATGGAAGGGAGTCTCGACGCCCGCCGCGGCCGCCGGAACGAGAGGGTCCAAACCGCACGCACAGACGACACCGACCAGAGCAAGGAACATCGCCCTATGAAACCGCATACCTGGCACTCCTCCAAATCCAGACCCGATGGAGCCTTCTGCCGTCATTATAGCAGACGAAGCCCTCGTTTCGAGGCCCGAACCGCCCTTTTTTTTCCGTTGACAGGCCAGGAGACGGGCCCTAGAATCCTTGTGTTGGGCGCTAGTCGCGGCTGTAGCTCAATGGTAGAGTGCTACCTTCCCAAGGTAGATGTTGTGGGTTCGAATCCCATCAGCCGCTGTGGGAGGTCGCGAGGACTGCGGACTGGACGCGTTGGGTATCCCCCCTGTGACGATTTCGTCCTGCTTTTCGATTGGCACCGTCGGCTGCGCCCGGGGCACGAAAACACCGGGGCCCACACCGTGTGGGTGCGGGCCCCGGAAAGACATCGAATCCTATCGATCCACGCCTTCGGCGCGATCTCCTGTGCCCGCCCGACCTTCCAGTACACGGAAGATCAGGACCGACGCAGGTCCTCCTGGTCACAGTTCAGGAGCGACGTAGTCTCCTTCATAGAATCGGACGCAATCCATCCAGAAGGTGCCGACGGCATACCCGACGTGGAACGTGATGGACACCGGCGTGACGGTCGAAGTCATTTCGGGCGTCGTCGTGGTGTACTCCGCCCACTCCGTCGTCATGGTGAAGGTGTGCTCGCCATATCCGGTGTACGACCCGCCGTCCTGTTCCGGCTTGAAGTTGATCTGGCGGGTGCCCTGGTCGCACTTGCAGAACGCCGACACGGTGTACTTCTTGCCGGCTTCGAATACGTGCGGCGTGTGCTTGAGGCCCGACTCCCAGAAGTTGGCGGGTTTGCTCGGGACCGTCACTTCCATGCAGTAGCTGCCCTCCGCCGGATCGGTCTGAACGGCCGTGATGGTGGCGCCGTACGCGATCCAGGGATCGACGACGCCGGTTTCGAAGTCACCGTTGGCGAGCAGGTTCTCGTAGACCCGCTCCACGACGCGGCCGACCTGGATATCGTCGATGTAGATCCATCCGGAGTCGCCCACGACCGGGTTGGCGGGGTTGCCCACGCCGACGTACAGCCTCTTGACCTTGGCGGGATTCACGCCGCTGAAGTCGGCCAGGGGGATCCTCACCTCAGCCCAATCGCTCGCGGTCACCACATCCGCCTGGCTCACCGTGGCACTCTTGTTGCCGCTGTCCTGGAGCGTGACGAAGAAATCCTCCGGGCTGTTGTGCATGGAGGAGCTGATGGCCGCGCCCTGCCAGGAGCCGGTGGCGCCGGTGGCGGCGATGTTGTCGAACTCGTAGGTGCGATTCACGCCGGCTTCGTGCGACGTCACGGCAAAGCCGATGTAGATCGGCGCCGTCATGGTCGGCGTCGTCACGCCCATCGACTTCCAGTCCTTGCCGTCGGCGGACACGTAGGCGGTAATCTGGCCGGACACCATCGAGATCTTGACATAGTACGGGATCGCGACCGCCGTGGCCAGTTCGACGCTCGTGGTGTCGCCGTCGGTCTCATTCCGGTACTGGAAGGCGGCGCCGTTGCCGCCGCCGCCGGTCATGACAACCATGGCGTGGGCCGAGCCGCCGTCGAGGCTGTCGCGAATCATGACGCCGCCCTTGGCCCAGGTGTTCGACCCGGTGCCGTTGCTGGTGACCCGCGCGACCAGGGAGCCGTCGCCGGGGAGGGTCTTATAGGCGAAGGTGAACTGGTCGGAGAAATCCTCGATGTCCGCGCCGGCGCCGGTGACGGTCATCTTGCCGCCGGTTTCGGCGACGGCGACCTCTCCCACCGCCGGATACCCGCGGACATACAGGACCAGATCGGTCACGCCCTTGACCGTCCAATCCGCAGCGGGCGAGAACTCCCGGTACGCCTGGCTGAAGTAGGCGGAATACGACGCGCCGGTGTTGTCATAGAAGAACGGCATCGATTGACTGCCGCCGTGCACGATGACGCTCTCGCCGAATGTACCTTCGATGGCCTCCAGATAACCCACGGTGGAACCGTTGTCCTTGGTGGTGTAGCCGTCGACCCAGGTGTCGTAGATGCGGTTCTCGTCGTCGTCGTAGCTCTCGAAGTCATCGACGACGAAGTGATCCGTCGTGGTGAAGCTCCAGACGTCGCCCACGCGGACGGCGGGGTCGGCAGCCTCGTTGATCTCATCGACGCGCCAGTAGTAGACCGTGCCGTACGCGAGATCCTCGACGGGGTAGCTGTTGGTCGTCACGGCGGAAGCAGAGGCTGTCCCATCGATCACCGCCTGCTCGTCGCTGCCGAAATAGACCTTGTGCGAGACGGCTTCCCGTCCAGGACGCCAGCTCAGGGTCGGCGACAGAGACACGTCGTCGTCCCCGTCCGCCGGCGACGGCTCGCGGGCCACCACCGGCTCCTGGTAGAACCGGACCTCGCTCAGGCCGTACTGCTTGAGGCCCACGGGGCTCCAGTTGCTGTTGGCCGTCAGACGGACGTACTGGGCCAAGACCCCGCCGAAATCCACGGTCGTGTTGTGGGCGTAGCCGGTCTGGGCGGTAGCCTTGTCGAACTGCACATCGCTCAGCACGGTCCAGGCCGAACCGTCCAGGGAGTACTCGATGGTGACATCCTTGAATCCGTAGCCGAGCACCGGCTCGAACTCGACGTTGTAGTTCCAGACCCACATCTCGTCGAGCTTGTAGGCCCGGTCGAACTTGTACTGAATCCAGGCCGGCAGCGTTCCGGCGGCGCTGCTGAGCCACATGTCGGTGCTGACCGTGCCGTGCAGGTCGTCGGCGAGCCCGGATCCGTTCACCGTGTTGCCCGGCCCAGTCGTGGTCTTGTCCGAGCTGGACGCGGTCGCGATGATGTTCTCGACCGGATACGTGAACGGCTCGGACGTGAAGCTCCACACCGCGCCCTTGAAGGTGGCAGGCGCCGCGGGGGCGTTCACTTCATCGACGCGCCAGTAGTAGGTCTGGCCGAATCCGAGCGGGCCCTCGGGATCGAACGACGTCTCGCTCTGGCCCGCGCTGACGAGCACGCCCGCCGTGCTGGTCGTTGCATTGTTCACGTCGTCGAAGCTCGTCCCGAGGTACACGTCGTGGGTCTGGGCATAGGGACCCGCGCCCCAACCCAAGACCACCTCGCGCGGGACGTCCGTCGCGCCGTCCTCGGGACTGGGATCCGTCGCGGTGAAGACCTTCAAGAACTCAGGAGGCACATAGTCGCCCTCGAAGAGCCGGATGCCGTCGATCCAGAAATCGCCGGCGGAGAAACCGAAATGGAATGTCGGGCTGGTGGGACTCACGTCAGCGGCCATGACGGCCGTGGTCGTGTAGTATTCCGTCCAGGTGTCTGTGATCGTAACGACGCTCTCGTTGTAACCCGTCCACGGGTCTCCATCGATCTCCGGCTTCAAGCGGACTTGCAGCGTCCCGGATTTGGACTTCATGAACGCGGCGAACGTGTACTTCTTGCCCTTCTCGAATTTGTGGCCGCCGTTGACCATGTACATGTCCCAGTTGTTGGCGCCGGCCGCTGCGACCTGGACGTGCAGGCAGTACTTGCCCTCGACGGGGCTCTCGGGGACAGCGGCGCCTGCGCATTCCGTCACCACCGTGGCGGTGTAGTTGCCCGAGAGACGGTATCCGGAGGTATCCCCGTTCTCGAAGCCGCCGTTGATCATCTGATCCACCCCCTCCTGCCCCTGTCCCGGCCCCGCCGTCAGCAGGCCGATCAACAGAACCCCTGTCCACAATGCTCGATGTCTCATACTGTTCGCTCCTTACTTAGTGACCGTTCTTCGACCCTAAGACATACTCCACGAACGGAGGCGCCCCGACGACGCGTCGGAGTCCCTCGGAAATCCACCTACAACGACACCAGGGATGCATCGACGCCCGGACCGCTTCCCCTGCAATACGACCCCGGCCGACGACACGAAACACCCCAGGAAATTCCCCCGTCCAGTAAGATCTGCGTGCCCAGTATCATAACACCCACCTGCGATATCACCCTGGTCGGCTCTGGCCTCATCGCCGCGGCCAGCCGCGATCTTCAAGCCCTCAACATCCGTTTTATCGGACACTCCAGTAGGGACCTATATTATGCAGCTTCACGGCGAATGTCAAGCCCAAACGTTCCCTGCCCCTCGCGCGGGCTGCATGACCGTTCCTGCGGCCACCCACACGGCGACGAGGCACGCGCCGGACCCTGTCATTCCTCCGAGGCGGGCGCAAAAGAGAAGGGGGATACCGCGGGCGCCCTCCGGTTTCTATGTCCCGGACGACGCCCGGCATCCCCCGAACGCAACGATGCGTTGTTCATCTACCGCCGTAGAGGGGGACGGCCGAGCCGGTCGGCCCTGCCGTCGGTGCTGCGATCACTCCATTCACGGTGCGACGCAGATCGCTCCGGTCCGACCGACCAGACCCGCCACTTCCGCAGTGGACAAGGCGCGGTTGTAGAGGCGGACATCATCGAGCTGACCGTGCATGTACTCGCCGGAAGAGCAGTACCCGATACCCAGGGTCTGGCCCGAGTTCATCAGCATGGGCGTTCCGGTGAAGCTCGCAGTCGCCCCGAGGGCGCCGTCGAGGTACATGTAGCACGTCTGCGAGGCATTGTCGATCACGTAGGCGACATGATGCCACTCGCCGATCCCGATGACACCGCCCTGGGCAGTGGTGATGTCCAGGCTGGTGTTCAGCCAGGCGGAGCCATTGCCGATGTCGCCGTGGATCCGGGCGGCCTCGACCTTGAGGTCGAAGGTGTAGTCGCCGCCGATGCGGGTCCCGAGGATCGCTCGCATGGTGTCCAGGTCGGATACGTT
Source organism: Phycisphaerae bacterium (assembly GCA_017993835.1). Lineage (GTDB taxonomy): Bacteria > Planctomycetota > Phycisphaerae > Sedimentisphaerales > Anaerobacaceae > PLanc-01. The sequence continues at coordinate 122,833 of JAGOLX010000005.1, read as the reverse complement.
GACCCACGCCGCGACGGTGAATGTGCTCATCGCCAGGTCGGCAGCGTACGCCACCGTGACATACTGCGCGTCGGAGGTCATGTTGAGGGCCTGCCCGACCTTGCCGGCAGTGAAGCCCGGCGAACCGGTCGCGGTGCCATGATGGCTGCCGGCGGAGTCCTTGGCGTCGCCGTCAAACTTGTACCAGGCGACCAGGCCCGTCGTGCCCGGCTCAACCGGGGTGACGGTCGAAGCTGTGGTCGGATACAGGCGGATCTCATCGAAGAACAGCGAGCCCGAGGACCCGGCGCCCTTGACGCCGATCGCCAACGTCTTGACCTTCTTCAGGTTGACGCCCGTGGCGGCCAGATCGATGGTCCACGGCTGCCAGACGCCGATCAGCAGATCGGCCGAGGCGCCGCCGTAAAGGACCTCGGTGCCGTTGATCTTGACATAGAGCTGGCCGGCGCCGACGTTGGCCAGGTCGCCGAGGAAGTACAGCGACAGGGTCTGCACGCCGAAGCCCGTCCAGTCCTGGGCTTCATCGAACGTCCGCACGGCCTCGGAGTAGGTCGCGGTGCCGTTGTCGTAGGCGAACGGCATGGACTGCTTGCCGCTCAGGACGATCGTCGGCTCGGCAAAGGGAGCCTCGTTATAGCCAACGACCGACCCGTTTGCAGCATCCTCGTATCCGTCCATCCAGGTCTGGAAGATAGTCGTGCCGCCGTCAATGTCGTCGTCATAGGCTTCGAAGCCTTCGACGAGGATGGAATCGTCCGTCGTGAAGCTCCAGACGGGACCTTCCCACGTGCTGGGCGTCTCGGCCTCGTTGGCCTCGACGACCTTCCAGTAGTAGGTCTGGTTCAAGGCCAGTTCCACGTCGCAGGCACTTTCCGCAACGGTGTCGACCAGGGCCATGTCGTTGACGTCGGTCCCGAGGTACACCTGGTGCGAGCCCGCTTCGCGTCCGGTCCTCCAACTGAGCGTCACGGCCGGCTCCTGGGCGGAGGCGCCCGTCACCGGGCTCGGCTCGCTCGGATACGTCGGAACCTGGAAGAAGCGGACCTCGCTCAGCGAGTAGGTCTTGAGTCCGAACGGGCTCCAGTTGCTGGTGATGGCCAGCTTGACATACTTGGCGGCCGCGCCCGCGAAATCAACGGTCGTGTTGGCGGCGTAGCCGGTGCTGCCCGTAGCCTGCTCGAACTGGAGATCACCGAGAGTCGTCCAGTTCTCGCCGTCGAGGCTCGTCAGGATCGTCACGTCCTTGACGCCGTAGCCGACGGTCGTCTCGACCGCCAGATTGGAGTTCCAAACGAGCATCTTGTCCAGGCGATAGGCCCGGTCGAATTCATACTGAATCCAGGGGTTGGCGTCGATAGTGAGACTGATCCACATGTCCGTGTTCACCGTCGAGTGCAGATCGTTCGTCAGGCCGGAACTGTCGATGGTCTTGGAGGCTGCGGTGTCTGCGCTGCCCCGGCTCGAGGCCGTCGCGGTGATATTGGCGGCGGCGAGGGCATAGGAGAACGGCTCGGCCGTGAAACTCCAGACGGCGCCCTTGAAGACGGTGTTGGCGGGGGTTGCGTTGACTTCATCTACACGCCAGAAATACGTTTGGCCAAACTCCAAACGACCCGGGTCAAAGGTATTGACCGTCAGACCGTCACCGACCAGCACGTCTGCAGAACCAGTGTCCACCTCATCATAAGACGTCCCGAAGTAGACATTGTGTTTGACAGCATATGTACCGGAAGACCAACTGAGATCTGTGTCGAACGGCACATCCGTTGCTTTGTCCCCGGGATAGGGAGCGGTGGCCGCTGCCGGAGAATACACCTGATTCGACAAGCCATAGAGGTGCCAGGACTGGTTGCTCAGGTTCTGCGTCAGAGTGATTACCAGATTCTGACCAGCCACTGCGGTGAATTCATAGTCGATGTAATAGGCATCATTGTCCTTGGACATCCCGACAGTCGTCGCGTCGTCCTCATTGATCGTTTGCGTGGCATCAGAAATGGGACCTGGCCCATCAGGATCGAACACGAAAGTCACCGTGCGCTGGTTGCTCGCTCCCCACTGGCGGGTATAGATCCGAGTGCGGTAGGTCTGTCCCGCAGTGAGGCCGCTGAGCGTCCATGTCGTGGTTCCACCAACGACGTTGTCGCCGTTGTAGTACATATCTGTCAGCAGGTCTGCCAAGCCGCCGGAGACATTGTGACCGGTGCCACCGGCGTGATCGTTGAGAGTCCCCGAGGACACCGCTCTGCTGAAGTTCAACGTACCATTGGCCGCGGCGTTGTAGGCATCGAACTGCACTCCATTGATCAAGGCGCCGGGCGTGCCGGTCCCAAAATCCAATTTGTGGGTGTAGGTGTTGTCGGTGCTTATACCGCAATCGGCATCACCCGTGATCTTGACGTAAGTAATGACCCCAGCATCTGCCGAGGCGGACGCAAGGCCGAGGATGGCTATCGCCAGGGCAATGAGGATCAACATGATTCCGGTTCTGTTGTTCATGGCAACTACTCCCTATTGGGTCAAAGTAAACGGTTCTCGATGATTCACACTCCCCATGATCGCCTCATTCTATGCAGGCGATTGCACCTCCTTCCCGCCCCCTCCTTCTCTCTGTTTCCACAAGATAGCCCTTTCCAAAAGGTGCTGTATGCCCGATTCTGGCCGGTCCAGACCGGCCCAATTACCGCCTGGCAGGTACAGCACATGCCTGCCTATTCTCACCAGTTTGGGCAGATGCCATGCCTGTCGTCAAGGATACCCCCATATACTACGGGTCTTTCCCATGTTACCTTTAGTATACCACTCGACCGACTCGTGGTAAACTATCTTCCTTGTGCCGCGGAAGGCACGAGTTCGAAACGGGCGTTCTGCCCCCTCCTGTCCATACAAAGGGCCGTTATGAACCACCTCTCGATGCAAGTCCTTCCTGTTTTGGCGTTTGGCCTGGCGACCGCGATGGGCGCCGGCGCCCCCGATCCGGCGACGCCCCCCCGCCGAATGGAGAACCTCAGCCGAGGGATTGTGGCTGTCAGGCAGCCCGGCGGGGTCTATATCGGCTGGCGGTTGTTCGGGACCGACCCCGAGGCAATTGCTTTCAACCTGTATCGTGTCACCGGTGACAGCGGGCCTCAGAGGGTCAACGACGCGCCGATCACAGGGTCCACCAACTACGTCGACGGCAAGGCCGACCCGAATCAGACGCTGCGGTACTTCGTTCGGCCCGTCCTCGACGGCCAGGAGCTGACTCCCTCGAAGCCCGCGACCGCCTGGGACCGCCCGTATATCGAGATCCCGATCCGCCCGATAACCGAGTACTGGCCAGGGGATTGCTCCGTCGGCGACCTGGATGCCGACGGCGACTACGAAATCGTCCTCCATCAGGCCTCGCGCGGGCGGGACAACGGGTCGGCCGGCATGACCGGGAGGCCCGTCCTCGATGCCTACAGGCTCGACGGCGCCCCCCTCTGGCGGATCGACCTCGGGATCAACATCCGCGAGGGCGAGCACTACACCCAGTTCCTGGTCTACGACCTCGACGGCGACGGACGCGCCGAGATGGTCTGCAAGACCGCGGACGGCACGACGGACGGCGTCGGCAAGGTCATCGGCGACAAGGACAAGGACTGGCGGACGAACAAGCCGGGCGACCGCACCCACGGTCGAATCCTCGACGGCCCGGAATACCTCACGGTCTTCGACGGACGCAGCGGGGCCGCGATGAAGACCGTCGATTACATCCCCAACCGCCACCCCATCGACGGCTGGGGCGGCATCGGCGGCAACGGCGGCAACGACAGCTACGGCAACCGCTGCGACCGCTTCCTCGCCTGCGTCGCCTGCCTCGACGGCGTGCGCCCCAGCGTCGTCATGTGCCGGGGGGTGTACGGCCGGACCGTGATGGCCGCCTGGGATTGGCGAGAGGGAGAGTTGACGAGCCGCTGGGTGTTCGATTCGGGAATCAGTCGGCCGCCCTACTCGGACGCCTCCCCCTACTCCGGCATGGGCGGCCACTCGCTTTCGGTCGCCGACGTGGACGCGGACGGCAAGGACGAAATCGTCTACCACGCCATGGTCGTGGACGACGACGGCAAAGGGCTCTACTCGACCGGCTGGCGGCATGGCGACGCGATGCACATCAGCGACATGTACCCCGACCGGCCCGGCTTGGAGGTCTTCACGATCCACGAGAACGAGGACGACACGGTCCGGTTCCAGAGCCCCGGCGCAGCGATGCGAGACGCGCGAACAGGCGAAGCGATCTGGAAACACAGTCCAGGCATCGATGTCGGCACCGGCGTTGCAGCGGACATCGACCCGCGATACCGAGGCTACGAAGCCTGGGGCGGTCCCGGCGGCCTCCGCGACGCCGGCGGCGCCGAGATCGGCCGCGCGCCCCGATCCACCGGCTTCGTCATCTGGTGGGATGGCGACCTGCTGCGAGAGCTGCTCGCCGGCTCGACCGTCATGAAGTGGAACTGGGAAACTGCAACCGAGGAGCGTCTGTTCTCGACGGGCGACCGCTGGGGTTGGCGCGGACCCAATCTGCAAGCCGATCTGCTGGGCGACTGGCGAGAGGAGATGCTCGTGACCGCCCCCGACGGCAAGTCCCTGCGTCTGTACACCACGACGATCCCCACGGAGCATCGCATCTACACGCTGATGCACGATCCGCAATACCGCCTGGCAATCGCATGGCAGAACGTCGTCTACAATAAGCCGCCTCATCCAGGCTTCTACCTCGGGGAGGGCATGACTGCTCCTTCTGTTCCCAATATTCGGCTGATCGGCAAAGGCGAGGCCCTTTCGGGCGTCGAGGCGCAATCGTCGGACCCGCCAAGAGACATAGAAGGATGCTTTGGGGGTCCATGACCGTTCTCGGGCGAGTGCAATCGGCGTTCACAGAGACCCTCGATTGTCATTCCCGCGCAAGCGGGAATCCATTCATCAGGTTGCGCCCAATCCCGCGGTTCCTGGATTCCTGCGTCCGCAGGAATGACAGAGTCGTTGCCGCGTGTCGGGTTGTCGTCCCCGGATCGCGTCCGGTCCCCGCGCTTGTCATTCCCGCGCAATGCCTGCCCTCGACCCGATCGGGGGCGGGAATCCATTCATTGGGTTGCGCCCAATCCCGCGGTTCCTGGATTCCTGCGTTCGCAGGAATGACAGAGTCGTGCCGTATGTCGGGTTGTCGTCCCCAGAGAGGCTGCAACAACGGACAGGCTCCCGGTCACCGGCGGTCTGTAGTGACGCAAGGAGGCGTTGTCTCCCGTTCTTGAACCAACGCCATCGGCCCTGTACAATTGCGGCGTCGCCGACGAGGCCCCCTGGGACCATCGGTGGCAAAGGCCGGAAGTTCTGTCTAGACCGTGTGACACTACTGGGAGGTGCTATGAAGACGTTGCGAGGAATTCCGATTGTGCTCGTCCTGACCCTTCTGTGCGGGATGGGCTGGGCCATGGAGAAGCCGTTGAAGGTCGCGTTCGAGGGACGGGTCTCGGAGCACAAGTGGCCTCTGAAGGAGCTGTCGAGCGAGCTGCCGTCGGACTGGTCGGACTTCGCCTTCCTGGTCCTGGAGATGAGGACCACGTCGCCCCAGCGGTTTTCCGTCTGGGTCTATACGACCGAGGGCAAGCGCCGCCTGATGCTCCAGCCCTTCGGGCAGAACGTCTGGCTGCGGGCCTCGATCCCACTGCAATACTTCAAGGGCAAGGACCAGCGGGGCATGGACCTGGCTTCGACGAACAACCGTCGGGCCGGCTCGTTCTGGATGGGGGTCTGGGGCCCGTTCGGCGATCTGAAGAACGTCGAGTCGCTCGGCGTCACGATGGACTATCCACTCGACGGCGCCTCGCTGGAGATCCGCGAGATCCGCCTGTCCAGGGAGGACGCGGGCTCGGAGTTCCTGGAGAAGCAGCCGGTCATCGATGAGTTCGGGCAGTGGGCGCACGCGGACTGGCCGCACAAGATCCACAGCCGCGAGCAACTGGAGAAGGAACTGGCCGACGAGCAGAAGTCCCTCACCGGCAGCGGCGAGTTCGGCTACTGCGAGTACGGCGGATACAAGAGCACAGAGACCCGAGCCACTGGCTTCTTCCGTGTCGAGCAAATCGATGGTCGATGGTGGTTCGTGGACCCCCATGGGCACCTGTTCCTGTCCACCGGCTCCGACTGCATCAGCGCGGGACGCAGTCGAGGAGGACAGGACGCCGCCGGCACGACGCTCATCCACCAGCGGATGGACGCATGGGGGATGAACACGGTCGGCAACTGGTCGTCGCTGCGGACGTCTGAGGACGGGCAGCGAAAGGCCTACGTCGTGTCGCTCCGCACGCCGCGAATGGACCCGTACTACCTCGGGATGCCCGACGTGTACTCGGACGAGCTGGCCCAGAGCATCGACCAGGCCGCGGCCGGCCAGTGCGCCCAGTACCGCAACGATCCCCTGCTGCTGGGCTATTTCCTCGGCAACGAACCCCCCTGGGAGGGCCGCGAGAGCGAGCTAGTGGACATGTTCCTCAAGGGACCCGAGACCGCCACGCAACGCAAGCTCACCGAGTACCTGGCCCAAGGCGATAGCCCCAAGCGGCGCGAGGCATTCGTCCACGCCATGTTCGAGAAGTACCTGACGCTCATGGGCGAGGCCATCAAGAAATACGACCCGAACCATCTGAATCTCGGCATCCGCTTCGGCGGGTCGCCTGCGCCCGCCATCCAGCGGATGGGTCGGATGTTCGACGTGTGCAGCGTCAACATCTACGAGTACGAGCCGACGAGGCAACTGAAAGCGCTGTACGAGGCCGCCGGGAGGCCCCTGCTGATCGGGGAGTTTCACTTCGGGGTGCCCGCCGATGGACTCGGCGCCGGGCTCGTGCAGACCGCCAACCAGGTCGAGCGGGCCAAGGGATACCGCTACTACGTCGAGCAGGCGGCCGCCCTGCCCGGCTTCGTGGGAGCCCACTGGTTCCAGTGGAGCGACCAGCCGGTCCTGGGACGCATGGACGGCGAGAACTACAACATCGGATTCCTCGATGTCACGAACCGCCCGTACCCCGAGATGGTCCAGGCCGCCAAGGCGACGCACAAACGCCTGTACGACGTCCACAGCGGCAAGCTGCCGCCCTTCGACGAGCGCCCGCGCGCCTCGCGGGCGGGCACGCCTAATTCGCCATGGTGAGCCGGGGAAGGAAGTCGCTTGAACAGAGTATTGCAGGGAAGTACGCCATGAGAAAATATCTGAGTTATGTTTTCCGCTTTCTGGTCGTGGCGGCTGTGGTGGCCTTCATCTTCTATCGGGTCAGCGTGGCGCCGGTCGCCGTGACGATGGTCTCCGTCACGCGAGGTCCAATCGAGGCGGAGGTCATGGGCACAGGGACGCTGACGGCGCACACCAAGGCGACAATCAGCCCGGAGATCCAGGGCCGGCTCGTCGAGCTGAAGGCGGATCAGAATGACGAAGTCGCCAAGGGCCAGCTTCTCGCCTGCCTCGACGATTCGGATCTGCGGGAGCAGCAGGCGATTGCCCATGCCAACCTGGAGGCGGCGCAGGCCACGTATGCTCGTGTCCAGGCGGACCAGAGGCGGGCGGAGGCCGTCGTCGCCCAGGCCAAGCTGGACTACGGTCGCCAATCGCAGCTCCAGGCCAAGCAGATCGCCTCCGAATCGGAGTTGGACAAAAGCCGAGAGCTGCTGCAAGTGGCCGAAGCGGAAGAAGCCAGGGCGATCGCTGCGGTGGTCGAAGCCCAGAAGCTGGTGGTGGCGGCCGAACGGACTCTGGACTACCAGAACGCCAGGCTCGCCGACACGAAGATCCTCAGTCCCTTCGACGGCCTGATCACCCGGCGGGATCGCGACCTCGGTGACGTCGTGGTTCCTGGGGCGTCCATCTTCCAGTTGATCTCCACCAAGGACATCTGGGTCTCGGCCTGGGTGGACGAGACCTTCCGCACTGTGCTGCAACCCGGGCAGAAGGCGAGAATCGTCTTCCGGTCGGAGCCGGGGAAAGGCTACGCCGGGTCCGTCATCCGGATCAGCCGCGAGGTGGATCGCGAGACGCGCGAGTTCCTGGTCGATGTCGTGCCCGATCGGTTGCCGGAGGGATGGGCGGTCGGCCAACGGGCCGAGGTCTTCATCCTGACCGGCAGGAAGGACGACGTGGTGAAGGTCCCGGGCCGAATGATCCGCTGGCGAGAGAACCAGGCCGGGATCTGGGTGAATGAAGGCGGCAGAGCATCCTGGCGCCCCCTGGAATTAGGCGCGACAGGCGGGGAGTTCACGGAGGTCGTTCGCGGGCTCGTCGAGAAGGACGCCGTCTTCGTCGCGAGCGAAGCGCAAGCCAAGAAGCTCAAGCCGGGCCGGCGGGTGGTGAACGCAAGATGAATCTGGCTATCCGAGACGTCCGACACAAGCTCAGCCGCTTCTTGCTCACCGCCCTGGGCATTGGCCTGCTGTTGATGATCGTCATGGGCATGGCGGGGATCTACCAGGGACTCAGCGACGACGCCCTGAGTTTTCTGGAACGGACGAAAGCCGACCTCTGGGTCGTCCAGCGGGGCACTCGCGGCCCCTTCGCGGAGGTCTCGCGAATCCCCTGGAGCCTGGAGGATCGCGCGCACGCGATCACGGGCGTCGCCCGCGCGAGGGCCTTTGTATCGCACACGATCCAACGAGAGCACCGGGGCCGGCCGCTGCGGATGGTCGTGCAGGGGCTGGCCTGGCCCGGCGACGACGGGCACGCGCTGCCGTTGATCGCCGGCCGGTCGCTGGGGCAGGCGCACTATGAAATGCTCGCCGACCGCAGCCTGGGTCTGCGTCTGGGCGACCGTCTCCCGCTGGGCAAGGACAGCTACACCGTCGTGGGGGTCACAGCCGGCATGGTCGGCCAGAGCGGCGATGGCATCGCGTTCTTCACGATTCCGGACTCGATCGCCATTCAATATGACATGCCGGGGGAGGCGGTCCGACTCGAACGGGAGGCCCGCCGGTCGCGTCTGACCAAGCAGGACCTGGGCAACATCCAGCCCCTGTTGCTGGAGCGGGCGGCGGGTCCCGCCTCCGAGCTGCCGGCCCTGGGCACACAGAACGTCAGCGCCATCATGGTGAATGTGTCGCCGGGGGTCGATCCCGGGCGCGTGGCAAAGGCCCTCTCCGGCTGGAGCGATGTCACGGTCTACACGAACGACGTGCAACGCGACCTGCTGCTCAAGGCCATCGAGCGAAACCGCAAACAGCTTGGTCTGTTCCGCAGGCTGCTGGTGATTATCTCCGCCATCATCATGGCGCTGATCCTGTACACGCTCACGCTGGACAAAGTCCACGATATCGCCATGCTCAAGCTGATGGGCGCCCGCAACCGGGTCGTCGTCTCGCTGATCCTGCAACAGGCGGTGCTGTTGGGCGTCTTGGGGTACGGTCTCGCCTACAGCATCGGCCTATGGGTCTTTCCGCTCTTTCCGCGGCGAGTCGCGATCACCCGGGAAGACCTCGTGCACCTGGCGGTCGTCGTCGGGGCAATCTCCGTGATCTCGAGCCTCCTGGGGATCTGGAAGGCAATGTCCATTCGACCGAACGAGGTGCTGTCATGAGACCGGCCATCCAATCCGACGCTCCTTCGGTCGAGGTCCGATCGCTCACGAAGATCTACGGGCGGGGCAATACCGAAGTGGTGGCCATACGCGACGTCTCATTCCAGGTCCGGCGAGGCGAGGTCGTCGCCCTGCTCGGGCCCAGCGGCGCGGGCAAGTCCACGCTCCTGACCGCCATCGGTCTGGTCAACCCGCCCACCTCCGGCCAGATCGACATCGGAGGCTGCCCCGTGATGAACGGGTCCAGACCGCTGGTAGACCTCCGCGCCTTCCGGCGAAGGCATCTGGGGTTCGTGTTCCAGAAGGCGAACCTCATTCCCTTCCTGAACGCATTGGAGAACGTACAGGTGGCGATGGAGATCAACGATGCCCCCGCGTCAAGGGCCCGCAGGCGTGCCCGGGAACTGCTGGAGTACCTGGGCGTCGCGGACCGCTCGCGCAACCTGCCCTCCGCGCTTTCCGGCGGCCAGCAACAGCGAGTGGCTGTAGCACGGGCATTGGCGAACGATCCCAGCCTGATCCTGGCCGACGAGCCCACGGCCGCTCTGGACAGCCATCGAGGCCGCCAAGTGATGGAGCTATTCCGGATGGTCGCGCACGAACAGAAGGCCGGCGTCATCGTCGTGACGCACGACCAGCGGGCATTGGACGTCTTTGACCGAATCCTCGAAATGGAGGACGGCGTGTTGCGTCCTTCCCTCCCGGCATCGTAACGAAAGAGATATGCGAGTCACAGGAGACACTTCACCATGAACCGAGACTTCTCTATGTTCTTGTCCTTGGTCGGCACAATCGTCTCGGTCGCAGCGGCACAGCCCCCGAGGATGGGCGGGTCTGGCGGCCTCCGCCCACCGACGGACAACGAACGGGGCCTTCGACAGCTCACGCCGGAAGAGATCCCGCCGAACTTGAACTACTACGCGATCGACCCGCTGTACGATCCGAACGCGGTGCTGGGCTGGTCCCCGACGCGAATCGAGGAGAAGCTCAATCGCGGCATGTTGGCCCTGCTGGTGGACCCCGGCCATGTCTATCTCGGCTGGCGCCTGCTCAAGGACGACCCGCAGGACGTGACATTCAACGTATATCGCTCGACCGCCGGCGAGAGCCCGACCAAGCTCAACGACCGCCCGATCGCCGCGACGACCGACTTCGTCGACGACAAAGCCCCGACGGATCGGCCCAATGCGTGGTTCGTCCGAGCGATCGTGGACGGTGTCGAGCGAGAGGCCTCCGAGTCGGCCGAACTGGCCGCCAACCCGGCGCCGCAGCAGTATAGGTCCATCGCGTTGAAGGAGGACATCCGCGGTATCGCGACAGTCGGCATCGCCGATCTCGATGGCGACGGTGTCTACGACTTCGTCGTCAAGCACCCCGGCCAAGGCAAAGACCCCGGCCGGGCCGGTCCCAATCGCGGCTCCTACAAGTTCGACGGCTACAGCGGCAGGACCGGCGCCTTCCTCTGGCGGATCGACCTGGGCTGGAACGTGGACATGGGCATCTGGTGGACTCCCATGGTCGTTCGCGACCTGGACGGCGACCATCGCGCCGAAGTCTGCGTCCGAACGTCCAGCTACGCCGCGACCTCGGACGAGATGCTCCCGAGCGGCAAGACGGGGTTCCTCCTCGACGCACCCGAGTACCTGGCGGTCTACGACGGCGCCACAGGCGAGGAGATCGACAGGGTCCCCTGGATCGAGCTCGGCAAAGTCCAAGACTGGGGCGACAACACGGGCAATCGCGCCAGCCGGCACATGCTGGCGGTCGCGTACCTGGACGGCAAGACCCCCGCGGTGCTCGCGGTCCGCGGCACCTACGGCATGATGAAGATCGACGCCTGGGTCCTGGAGAATCGCAAACTCCGCAAGGTCTGGCGGTGGACCAACGAGCGGGCGCCGTTCATGTACCAGGGCCAGGGCCAGCACACCGTCAAGACCGGCGACATCGACGCCGACGGCTGCGACGAGATCATCAACGGCTCGCTCGCCATCGACCACGACGGTCGGACCCTGTGGGGCACCGGCCTGGGCCATGGCGACTGCTCCTACATGGGCGACATCGACCCAGACCGTCCCGGCTGGGAAATCTGGTATGTGATCGAGGAGCCTCACCCTCGCAACGGAGCGTGCCTGGTGGACGCGCGGACCGGGCAGATCCTCTTCGGCGCCGACGAGCCGACGCGGGACAACGAGCTGAGCAACTGCATGGCCGCCGATATCGATCCGACCCGTCCGGGCCTGGAGCTGGCGGGCGAACGGTTCTACTACTCCTCGAAGGGCGTCCGTCTGCCCGGACAGGCGCCGCCGCAGGGCCTGGTCGCCTGGTGGGACGCCGACCTGCTGCGGGAATTCGTGGGACGCGGCAACATGGTCAAATGGAATGAGGGCGGCTTCTCGCCCATCCAGGGCGCCCGCATCGAGGGCTTCGTCGTCCAGGTCGCCGACCTCCTCGGCGACTGGCGGGAGGAACTGGTCACCGTGACCCTGGGCGAGCTGCGGATCTACAGCACGGTCATCCCGGCGGGCGATCGACGAGTCTGCCTGATGCAGGACCCGCTCTATCGCAACGACGTGACGCACCACACGATGGGATATAGCAGTCGCCTATCCCCCATGACCAGCCGTTACCTGGGGGCAGAGTGAGTCACAAAGGGCCATCTGTGAACGGCGAAGCGGGAGGCCTCCTGTTGATGGATGTGCTCACGTCTTCCGGCGGCTCCACCCGATTGGAGTTGGGCGGCATCGCCCAGGCTGTGCCGGCGGCACTCGGCTGGTCATTCCCGCGAACGCGGGAATCCACGACCTGTGATATCTGCCATCCCGTGGTTCCTGGATCCCCCCTTGCGTGGGAATGACAGGAGGTGAACCCCGTCGCGGCGTTCCGCCCTTCTCACGTCGTCACGGCGTCCTGATCGGGCCCAGTTGTCCCCTACACCGACCGGCGGCGGACCAGTTCGGTCGGCAGCTTGATCATCACAGGGTGGGCGCCGCCCTCGGATTCGATCTGTTCCAGGAGCAGGCTGACCGCCAGGGAGGCCATCTCTTCGATCGGCTGGCGGACCGTCGTCACCGGGCACTCGAAGTGATCCACGTTGGGCAGGTCGTCGAAGCCGACCAGGGCCATCTGGCCGGGGATGGCCAGGCGGTGCTCGCGGAGGGCCCGGAGGACCCCGAGCGTCACCAGGTGACTGAGGGCAAAGATCGCCGTGGGCGGTGGGCTGATCTGCAGGAGGCGCTTGGTCTCCAGGTAGCCGTTGCGCTGCCCATAGAGGTCCCCCACGATCAGACGCTCGTCGACCGGGATTCCATGGTTGGCGTGCGCATCACGGTATCCGCGGACGCGCTCGTCGTTGATCCAGGAATGGGGCAGGCGCTGGATGCAGCCGATCCGCTGATGGCCGGCCTGGATCAGGTGCTCGACCGCTTCGTAGGCGCCCCCATAGTTGTCCACGCCGACGCAATGGCACTCGACGTCGGGCACGATCCGGTCGACGACGACCATGGGCGTGCCCCGATGAGACAGCCGCCGAATATGGTCCCACTGCCGTCCCACCGGCAGAATGAGCAGGCCATCGACATCCTGATTGAGCAATTGCTCGATCCGCTGGATCTCGGTTTCCGTGTCCTCAAGCGTGTCGTAGACCATCACCGCCAGTCCCGACGCCCCCGCTTTCATCACGATCGTGCGGGCCAGTTCCCCCAGAAAATGGTGGGACAGGTCCGGGATCAATAACCCCAAGGTCCGCGTCCGCAAAGGGTTGGGCTTGAAAACGCTCGGGCCGTGCGTGTAGCCCAGGCATCGAGCGGCATTGAACACCGCTTGTTCCGTCTCCGGCCGGATCTTGTAGCGACGACCGTGACCCCGTAACACCCTCGATACGGTGGCCTCCGAGAAGCCTACCTCCGCCGCGATTCGCTTTAGCGTAACCTTCGCCATGGTCCAACCAGACTCTCCTGTGGCTATCAGACCTGATTGATGCAAGCGCCTCGGAAGATACCCTCGCGGGGACACAGCGTCAACAGCAAAAAGCGGGGCCCGCGCCGCGTGGACGCAGGCCCCGCTCGATAGTCCTCGTTGACCGGCAGATCGGGAAGAAACCGGCTCAGAACGCCTGGGCCATCGGTTCCGTTCGACCGGCAAGCCAGAAGATCTCGCCATCCGACAGCGCCCGATTGTAGACGCGTACGTCGTCGATCAGGCCGATATACAGTTTATACAGGCTGCTGTCGACATGATTCGTGATCGCGCCGACGTACGCATTGTGCTGCGACGTGCCGGCGAGATTGTAGGTTGCGGCCACCGAGCCGGCGCCTTCCAGATGACCATCAATGTAGATCTCGAGGGCAGTGCCCTTTCGCTGGCCGACCACACAGTGCCATTCATCATCGTTCGTCACGCTCACCGAGTCAACCACGTACTTGGTCACATTGTTATCGGTGACCAGTGAGAGCACGCCTTCCGTAGTTTCGCTCATGATCAGGCAATAGCGATGACCGCCCGTGTTGTCGCCGCCCTTGGCGAAGATCGTCCCTTTGTTGTCGGTGCCGGTGCCGGTGTTGGTGTTCTTGTACCAGGCGGTGACGGCCCAATCCACCGTGCCAAAATCAAGCGAGGGGGCTCTGCCCAAGTCCACGTAGCCGGCGTCGTTGAGCTGAACGGCCTGGCCTTCGCCGAGCTTGCCCGGGCTGACCAGTTGCCCGTCGGTTATGGCGCCGTTGAGGCCGTGGCCGGAGCTGTCGTTGGCGTTGCCCTCGAACTGGTAGGACGCCAGCAGGCTGGATGTATCGGGCTCCGTCGGCGTGACGTACTGGGCGGCCTTCCCGTAGAGACGAACGTCGTCGAAGTAAAGAGTGCCGGACGAGCCGGAGCCTTCAATTCCGATCACCAGCTTGGTCACCTTGCCCAGGTTCGTGCTGGCCCTGGCCAGGCCCAACGTCTGCTGCATTCATAAAACCCGGGCGACCTCTGCCAATCCTGTCTTCGGCAGATTTCCCCAGGAGCTATAGGACTCTCGTACCGGGAGACTGCACATTGTGACCAATGTTGATGTGGGGGCAATTGGCCGCCGGAAGCAACTCCTCTGCGATCCGGAACCACGCCCTCTCGGATCACCTTCCTTTCCAGAGCCATACCGATCCTCCGAACACACCCAGCACTCCGCATCGGGGGATGATAACAAGCAGACAATCCACTGTCCCTTATACCATATCGATAAGCCCTTCTTCAAGAGGATTCACCGTGGAGTCGCACTTTCGGGCGTATGACCTTCTTGCGGCCTCTCGTGGAGTGACGAGGCATTGCCCGGACCCTGTCATTCCTGCAAAAGCAGGAATCCAGAAACCGCGGGATCAGCCAAACTCCAGAGAATGGATTCCCGCGTGCGCGGGAATGACAGACGCGGGGGCACGTGCAGTTCGAAGGTAATGACTGGACACTCGGCACGACTCTGTCATTCCTGCGTCAAGCAGGAATCCAGGAACATCGGGATCAGACGCGATTCTGGAGAGTGGATTCCCGCCCCCGATCGGGTCGAGGGCAGGCATTGCGCGGGAGTGACATTCCACGGTCCCCCCCGGACCATCCATCGCACGAAAGCAGGAAGACCCTGTCCTCCATAGTCCCGCCAGGCCGGCGAGATGCGTGTGGATTCTCCGAGCCGCCGGATCGTGCGCGGAAGCGGGCGGATCGGTCGTTCGTCCTCCCGGAAAACGCCGTGGCCCCGGCGTCGGTCGTCGGGGCCACGGGGATCAGACTTCTTCAGGCAGGCGGAGATTCCCCCGCCTTCTTCAACAGGCTACTCATCCGCTGCCGGATGGCCGAAGCCGATGCTGTCGATGAACAGGTGACCGGCGCCGCCCTTGGTCGGATTCGCCCGGTTGCCCGTGCCGATGTACAGCTTCTGGACCTTGGTCAACTTGACCCCGGCGGCGGTGAACTCGCTCAGCGGGATCTCCCACTGCTGCCAGCTCGGCGTCACTGTCACCATCAAATCCGGATGGGCAACCACCTTGCTCTTGCCGGTACTGTCCTGGACCACGACATAGAGCGTGTCCGGCGTGCTGCTCGGCTGCGAGGCCCCGACCTCCGCGGTCTGCCAGGCGCCGGTGGCGCCGGTCATCGTGACGCTCGAGAACCTGGCGATGGTGGCGTCGGCCGTGCTGTGGCTGGTCACGGCCAGACCGATGCAGATCGTGCCGCTCAGGGTGATCGACTGCGGGTTCCAGACCATCGACGTCCAGGTGGTGCCGTTGGTGGAATAGTAGGCATTGAAGTTGTTGCCGGAACGCTCCAGCTTCAGCCAGACAGGGGCCTTCATCGCGATCTGCTCGGGTGTGGCCACCGCGCTGTCGCTGACTGCGGTGCCGGCATTGGTCAACCTCGCCTGATAGCGGACGCCGTAGTCCGGCGTGATGTAGACCGCGGCAAAGCGGGCCGCGGGGTCCACGTTCTCGCGGACCATCAGGCCGACCTTGGTCCATTCGTTGGCTCGGACCAGACTCTCGACCTTGGCGATGATCGAGCCGTTCCCGCTGAACTGCTTGAAGGCGAAGTGGAACTGATCCGACGCATTCCAGATGTCCGAGCCGATGCCGCCCATCACGATGCTGCCGTCGCCCAGCTCTGCGAACCCGGGGGCATCGCCACGGACGTTCACGAGGAGCGTATCCGCGCCGTTGACGCTCCAGTCCCGCGTCGGGGAGAACTCGCGGTAGGCCTCGCTGAAGTACGGCGTGTCCACGTTGTTGTACTCGAACGGCATGGACTGCTTGCCATCGTAGACAATCGTCCGCTCGCCGAACGTTCCATCGATAGCATCCATATACCCGACGAACGAATTGCTCAAGTGGTCGGTATACCCGTCGATCCAGGTGTCGTAGAGGCAGTTGTCGGTGTCGTTATAGGCCTCGAAGTCGTCGATCGACTCGTACTCCTGGGCCGTGAAGCTCCACACGGGCCCTTCATGAAGGCTCGGATCCATGGCCTCGTTGACCTCATCGACTCGCCAGTAGTAGGCGGTCCCGAAGGTCATGCCCGCCGGACTGAAGCTGTGATCGGCGACCGTCGTGGCGGCCACGGTTCCCGCAGCCACCGCGTTGGCGTCGCTGCCAAAGTACACCTTGTGCGAACCGGCCTCGCGTCCCGGTCGCCAGTTCAGCGATGCCTCGATGTCCACGTCCGTCGCGCCATCCGTCGGATCGGGATAGAACGCCGCGACGGGGATGTAGTAGAAGCGGACCTCGCTCAAGCTGGCGTTGGGACCGCCGCTCCATGTGGCATTGATGGTCAGCTTCACGTATTTCGCTGAAACGCCGCCGAAACTGACGGTCGTGTTGTGAACGTAGGTGTCCGTGCTCGGCGCCTGGGCGAACTCGGGCGCGTCCGCCAGGGTTTCCCACGTGGCGCCGTCGAGCGAATACTCGATGGTCACGTCCTTGGCGCCGTACCCCCCGATGGTCTCCAACAACATGTTCGAGTTCCAGACCCACAGTTCCTGCAGCCTGTGAACCTTGTCGAATTCATACTGAACCCAGTTCGGCAGCGTCCCGGCGCTGACCCACATCCCCTCGGGCGCCATGGAGTGCTGATCGTCGGTGAGCCCGGATAGGTCGATCGTCTTCTCCGGCCCCATGCCCAACCGGGAGCTGGAGGCGGTGGCGGTGATGCCCGTGATCGGGTAGCCGTACGTCTCGACGGTGAACGTCCAGAGTTCGCCCTTGCTGACCGTGCTGTCGGTCGCATTGACCTCGTCGATTCGCCAGTAGTAGGTCTGGCCCCAGGCCAGAACGCTCGGGGACTCGTACGCCGCGTCCGCCTGGCCTGCGCTCACCAGCGTGCCCAGGTCGTTCGTAGCGGTGGCGTTGTTGACGTCATCGAGATCGGTGCCGAGATACACGTTGTGCTTGCCGGCGCCGGCCCCTGCGGTCCAGGCAAGGACGACGTCCCTGGCGACATCGGTCGCGCCGTCCTCGGGCACCGGCTTCTGTGCCTGATCGGGCGGCAGGTATTGTATGATGTCGATGAAGCAGATCTTCGCGTTGCTGGCGCCAGAGGCCGGCTTGATCGTCAGGCGACCGTCGGTCACCGTGACGCGCCCGGAGTACTCGTCGAAGTTGTCCTGGCCGTCCGGGTCCGTGAAGATCACGCCCTCGACATCCAGCGTGTTCACCTGGTCGGTATTGTCCTGTTCGCCGCAGACAAAGAACAGGTCGTAGTCGCCCTCCGGCACCTGGATCTCCCACGTCTTGTCGGAATTCTTGGAGAAGTGCACAAACGTGTCGTACCGTTGATCGTTGTTGGTGTTGCGTTCCCGGTCGTCGGCGGTGGCCGAGGCGCTCCATCCGTAGGAGTAGCCGTTGCCTCGGTCGCCGTACACCTCGCCGCAGTCCATCACGTATCCTTCAGGGACCACTGCGGTATCCAACTGGAAGTTGATCTTGACGATGAACTGGTCTGCGCCCGCCACACCGGCCGTCAAGAATGCACCGATCACAGCGAGCCAAAGCACTGTTCGATACATGACGATCCTCCTTCTACCCACGTGTCCCTTGGTTGCAACCGCTACTCGCCACAGGCCGTTGCCGGCCCTGGCCACGCCCAACGTCTACCGCATTTGTACAATCCAGGCGACATCCGCCAATCCTGTCTTCGGCAGATTTCCCCAGGAGCTATAGGACTTTCGCACCAAGCGATTGTGCCTTGTGACTGATGTCGATGTGGGGGCAATTGGCGACCGGAAGCGACTCCTCTGCGATCCGGAACCACGCCCTCTCAGGTCACCTTCCTTTCCGGCACCATACTGATCCTCCGAACACACCCAGCACTCCGCAGGGGGAGTGAAAAAGAGCAGGTCATTCACTCTATTTTATACCACAGCGACAGGGTATCCCTCAAGAGGATTTCGGCTCAGACCGATAACTTCCGCCCGTTGGTCCGGAGCCCAGCGGTCTCTTACTGTCCAGCGCGGATGGCACACTCGCCGGACAGTCGCTTCCCGTCCGGGCCCAGGCAAGTAGCCTCCAGGATGTAGGTCTGGTTGCGATTGGCCCGCAGGCCGAGCTGGAATTCGTACGCCCGCAGCAAGGGCCGCCAGAATCCGTGGTTGGCGGCGGGCTGGGTCAGGTCGAAATCCGGCCAGATCGCCAGTCGCTGGCCCTTGGGCTGGGCCGAGCGACGGACGTATTCGTACACCTCGAACCGCAGAGTACAAGGCGACTTGATCGAGCATCCGAAGGCGTCCAGCAGGACGAGGTAGACCGTCAGCTCGGCGTCCTGGCCGATGCCGGCGGCGCCGCGAATCTCGCTCAGCGGCAGGATGTCCACCCTGGCGGGACCGAATCCCGTTGGAACCGTCGGCAGCGACTGGTCGGCCCCTGGTGAAACCGGCTCGGCAGTCTGCCGTGAAGCGACCGCCGGCGGCTTGGGCGAGGTCTCGCAGCCGCTGCACGAGAGCAGGCAGGCCATCGCCAAACAGCAAATTGCGGATCGCCAATCCATCTACAAATCCTCACCCAGGATGTGTCCGAGCCGGCGTTTCTTGGTCCGCAGGTAGTTGATGTTGTGCTCGCCGGGCTTGGCCCGCAGCGGGATCTGTTCGACCACCTTGATCCCGTAGACCTCGAGCCGGCTGATCTTCTTGGGGTTGTTGGTCAGAATCCGCACGTTCCGCAGGCCCAGGTCCCGACAGATCTGCGCCCCGATGCCGTAATCGCGGCGGTCGGCCAGGAAACCGAGCTTGAGGTTGGCGTCCACCGTGTCCAGGCCCTGCTCCTGGAGCTTGTAGGCGTGGAGCTTGTTGGACAAGCCGATCCCCCGGCCCTCCTGGCGGAGGTAGATGACGGCGCCCTTGCCCAGCTTCTCGATCATCTGCATGGCGGTGATGAGCTGGTAGCCGCACTCGCATCGCTGGGAATGGAACAGGTCGCCGGTCATGCACTCGGAATGGACGCGGATCAGGACGGGGTCGTCGTGCTCGATGGGCCGGCCGGTCGCGTCGAGGTCTCCCACGCCGCCTTTGCACAAGGCCAGGTGCGGCTCGGGCGACGTGACGCTCTCGTAGGCAATCAGCTTGAAGTCGCCGTAGTCCGTGGGTAAAGAGACGCACTCGACCCGCTTGACCTGGCTCTCCCGCTGGAGACGGTACTCGACGAGCTTGGCGATGGAGGTGATCTTCAGCCCGTGGCGAGCGCAGAACTCCAGGAGTTCCGGCACGCGGGCCATCGAGCCGTCGTCGTTCATGACCTCGCAGATGACCGCGGCGGGCTTCATGCCGGCCAGGCGAGTCAGGTCAACGCCCCCTTCCGTCTGCCCGGCGCGGATCAGGACGCCGCCGTCGCGGGCCCGCAAGGGGAAGATGTGCCCCGGCCGGGCCAGGTCCCGCGGGGCGGCACGGTCGGCGATGGTCACTTGGATCGTGTGGGCTCGGTCCGCAGCGCTGATCCCGGTGCTCACCCCCTCCGCGGCATCGACGCTCACCGTGAAGGCGGTCCCGAACCGGCCTGTGTTCTCCATGGTCTGAGGATACAAACCCAGGGCATCGCATTTCTCCGCCGGCAGCGGCAGACAGATCAGCCCCCGACCGAACTTGGCCATGAAGTTGATGATCTCCGGCGTGACCTTCTCCGCGGCGCACAGCAGGTCGCCTTCGTTTTCGCGGTCTTCCGCGTCCACCAGGACGACCATCTTGCCCTGCCGGAGGTCTTCGAGCACCTCCGGAATATCGCTAAACCCTTGTGCTACAGTTGGTTCTGACATTCTTGACATCCACAAAAACCGGGCCCGTTCACCCGCCGGGACCTCTGCCTGTACATTGCGCAGCAGCCCTCGGCGCAACAGCTAATGACCGGAACCTGTCGTCTGGGCCCGCTCATACTGCTCAATATAGCGGGTCCCGTTGCGGATGTAAATGAGGGCCGCCAGAACCGCCATGCCGGCCGCAGACCACCAGAGCACGCGAACGAACCACCGGTAGCCCGGGATGACCGCCGCCAGTTCCGGCGCCGCCAGCACCGCAATCACCATGCTCAATTGAAGCGCCGTCGCCAGTTTGCCCGCACGCACGGGAACGATGTGGAGCTGCGACGTGATCAGGTACAGGATGACGAAACCCAGCGTGATGAGAAGGTCCTTGCCGATGATCAGGACCACGACCATCGAGGGCAGGCGCCAGCCGTCCACGTGGCCCTGCTCGGAGACCAGCAGGAGGGACGCACAGGTCATCAGCAGCTTGTCGGCCAGGGGGTCGAGGAAAGTGCCCAGCTTGGTGATCTGCTTGCGGCTCCGCGCCCAGTAGCCGTCGACCGCATCGCTGATCGCCATGAGGAGGAACAGCGCCACGGCGGCATAGCGCAGCAGTCTCTGGGTCGCCTGATCGAACTCGGGATCGTGGGTATTGAGCATGCACCCGACGAACGGCGCGATCAGCACGATCCGCATGAGGGTGATCCGCGTCGGCCAGCTCAGACGAAAGCGCTCGGCCCGCGGGACACGTCGAAGCAGGTTCCACAAACCCTTCTTTCGGTGGTCGTCATCCATTTGCCACCTCCAACGGTTTCTCCTCGTTGCATCCGTCGCAGGACCCGTTATACTAAGGGAGGCTGCCGGGACAGGCAAGAGGGGATCGCTCGCCGAGCCGGTCCCAAGCCCAAGGACTTCAGGTTAGGCGGAGCAAACACTCATGAGCGCACGAAACCGGTTGGCGCGGGCCTACTATGACTTGTCGGTCATGCTGGATGCCGGGGTCCCGATCATCCGCTCCCTCGACATCGTGATCGAAGGCCGCACGGGCTACATCAAGCGCGTGTTCTCCAAAATTCGCGAGACGGTCTCCAAAGGCTCGACCCTGGCCGAAGCGATGGACAAGCACCGCCACGTGTTCCCCACCCTGGACCGCATGCTCATCGAGGCGGCGGAGACCTCCGGATCGCTTGGCGAATCGTGCAAGATGCTCTCCGAATGGCACGAGTTCGTCCAGAAGATCGTCGTACACATGCTCTCGGGCCTGGCGTACCCGTTTCTCATCCTCCATGCCGCGGCGTTCATATTCCCACTGCCCCGGCTGATCCTCGGCGCTATCGGGTTTGGCCAGTACATGCAATCGGTCGTGCTCACCGTCATCTGGGTCTACATCCTGCTGGTGATCATTGCGGTCCGCGTGTATCGGCCGGAAACGACACGCCTGTTGCGACTGCCGATGGACTACCTGGCCCTGCGAATCCCGGTCCTGGGAGCGGCGATCTATCAACTCTGCATCAGCCGCTATATGAGAGCGTTCAGCATGCTCTACAAAGCAGGCGTACCCATCGCCGAAAGCGTCGAGCGGGCCACCCAGGCAGTGGGCAACGAGGCCGTCGCAAGGCTCTTTCGCGGGTCCATCGCCACCATCCGCGGCGGCGGCACCGCCTACGACGGACTCTCTCCCCGCCTGCCCACCGAGTACAGACACCTCTGGCAGATCGGCGAAGAGACCGGCGAACTCGACAGGACGGTCGACAAGATGGCCCAGATCTCCGCGGATCGGTCAACCCTCTATTTCAACGAGTTCGCACGCTGGTTCCCGATCCTGATCTACTTCATCATCATGGGCATGATGGCCTACATGATCTTCATGCTGGCCGCCCAGGTCTACGGCAACCTGGATTCCTTCATGGAATAGCGACGACAGGATTTTGTCCGTCTATTCTCTTGATGTAAACGGGTCCGCTGTTACAATTCATCCGATTTCAAGAGGGCTGACCAATGGCTGTGCTGAATGTCAATATAGATCATGTGGCGACGATCCGTCAGGCCAGACGTGCGGACGAGCCGGACCCCGCGTGGGCGGCCGTCGAATGCGAGCTGGCCGGCGCCAACGGGATCACCGTGCACCTCCGCCAGGATCGCAGGCACATCAACGACCGGGATGTCTGGGTGCTCCAGGAGACCGTCTCCTGCAAGTTCAACCTGGAGATGTCGCTGGCCGAACCCATCGTGAAGATCGCCGAGGAGGTCGGGCCGGACCAGGTCACGATTGTGCCGGAGAATCGGGCGGAGCTGACCACCGAGGGCGGTCTCGACTGTGTCCGGTACAAGCGCCGCCTGGCCGCGGTGGTCAAACGAATGCACAAGAAGGGCATCACGGTCAGCACGTTCATCACACCCGACCGCGAGCAGATCATCGCCTCCGCCGAGACCGGCTGCGACGCGGTCGAACTGCACACGGGCATGTACGCCAACGCCAGGACCGAGAAGGCCGCCAGGATGCAGGTGCTGAAACTGGAGGCCGGGCGGGACATCGCGATCGCGAAAGGGCTGATCGTCCACGCCGGGCACGGCCTGACCTACCGCAATATCGCGCCCGTCGCGAGGATCGAGGGGCTGTGCGAGTTCAACATCGGGCACAGCATCGTCTCGCGAGCCGTGCTCGTCGGGATGAAGAAGGCGACCCGGGAGATGATCAAACTGATCGAGAAGCACGGGCCCTGTGAGGCGTGAAACACGAAGCGGGCTGAGGCAACGATCCTCTCGCAAGACCTCATCCGGCCTGGACACTCAGATAGTAAATCGCAAATCGTAAATCAGGAGATGTGTAATGTTCACAGGGGCCATGGTGGCGCTGGTCACACCCTTCCATGACGGCAAGGTCGATTTCGAGACACTCGATGAGCTGGTCGATTTCCAGGTGGACAATGGCATCGACGCCATCGTCCCGGTTGGCACGACCGGGGAATCCCCCACCCTCAGCCATGAGGAGCACAAGCAGGTCATCGAGCGGGTCGTCAAGCGAGTGGCGGGCGCCACGCCGGTCATCGCAGGCACCGGCTCCAACAGCACCGCCGAGGCCGTCGAGCTGACCGCCTTCGCGAAGAAGGTCGGCGCCGACGCCACGCTCCAGGTGTGCCCCTATTACAACAAGCCCACGCAGGAGGGCTTCTACCAGCACTTCAAGGCGATTGCCGACGAAGTCGATCTGCCGATCGTGCTCTACAACATCCCCGGGCGCTGCGGCGCGGGCCTGACCCCCGAGACGGTCGCCAGGCTCAACGATCTCGACAACGTCGTGGGCATCAAGGAAGCCACAGGCAGTCTCGACCAGGCCAGCGAGATCGCCATGCGATGCGACATCACGATCCTCTCGGGCGACGACTCTCTGACCCTGCCCCTGGCCTCCATCGGCGGCAAGGGCGTCATCAGCGTCGTCGCGAACATCGTGCCGGCGGACGTGAAGGCGATGACCGATCTGATCCTCGAAGGCGACCTCGTCAAGGCCCGCCAGTGGCACCGCAAGCTCTTCGCGCTGAGCAAGAACATGCTGACTCTGGCGACCAACCCGATCCCGATCAAGGCCGCGATGGCCCTCCTGGACATGTGCTCCGACGAGCTGCGTCTGCCGATGACCGCACTGGAGCCCGCCAAGAAGGCCGCGCTGAAGCAAACCCTGACGGACTACGGCCTGCTGAGCTGAACGAAGGCGGCGTTGACTGATTGCCGTTGACTCTTCAAGGCCGGGGCGATATACTGCCACTTGTTGGGAGTATTGCCATGAGAGAACTGTTTACAGTTGGGCACTCCAATCACACGGTGGAACACGTAATCAGCCTGCTCACGATGCACAACATCACGGTGGTGGCTGATGTCCGGTCGAACCCATACAGTGTGCACTCCCCGCAATTCAACCGGGAGCTGATACAGCAGAAGTTACGCGACGCCAAGATCGAATACGTATTCCTTGGAGGGGAACTTGGAGCCCGCCGAACTGAAGAGAGTTGTTATGTAGGTGGTCAGGCGAAGTACGACGCGATCAGAAACCTGCCCACCTTCCGGAATGGTCTGAGTCGGGTAATTGAGACCGTCGAACGGTCTACCGTTGCACTGCTGTGTTCGGAAGCCGACCCGCTGGGCTGCCATCGAACCATATTGGTGTGCCCAGAACTGAAGGGACTCTGCCCCAGCCTGAGGATTAGCCACATCCTCGGAGATGGCAGCCTGGAATCCCATGAGCAGACGGAGCGAAGACTTATCCGATTGCACAGACTGCAGCCGGAGCTGTTTGGAGACCTGACCTCCATGTCTGGTCTCATCGAGCGGGCATACAATATCCAGGCGGAACGGATTGCATACAAGAGAACCCCGGCGGAAGTATGAGACTCTTCACGATCGGATTCACAAAGAAATCGGCGGAGGATTTCTTCACACGGCTCAAAGAAGCAAGGGTACACCGTGTGGTGGATGTGCGGTTGAACAACACGTCGCAAATCGCCGGCTTCGCAAAGGCTCGGGATCTGGCGTTCTTCCTCGGAGCTATTGCAGGAATCGACTACCTGCACCTTCCCGAACTGGCGCCGACGCAGGACATCCTTGACGCGTTTCTCAAGGAGAAAGGCACATGGAGTGAGTACGCGAGAAGATTCGCAGAGTTGATGGAGATGCGTCGGGTGGCAGAGACGCTCAGGGGGAAACTCCATGACGCAGACTGTCTCTTGTGCAGCGAAGATGCTCCCGAATCCTGTCATCGACGACTCGTCGCGGAACACTTGCAGCAACGCTGGACTGACGTGGAGATCACACATTTGTGACCATGACTCGAATCACCATTCTGGCGAATTCTCGCAAGAACCAGGATTGGTGTCTTGCGGGAATTGAGGAGACGACAGGCGAGTGGATACGCCCTGTAACGATGCTGGATGATGGTCGAGTTCGACAAAGTGACATGAGACTCGACGGGTTTTTCCCGCGAATACTGGATATTCTCGATATTCCATTGGATTCGACTGGCCCGGACTTTGACTTCGAGAGCGAGAACCGAGCGATCCTGCCCGGACCGTGGTATCTGCACGGACGAGCATCCCCGAACGATGTGCTCAGGCACGGAACGTCGTCGGAACACATCCTTCACAACCACAAGAAGTACGTAACTGTGGAGGAGATGCAGCAGAAGCCTTTCCGAGAACGCAGAACTCTCCAACTCATTCGCATCGACGACTTCGCTGTCCAGGATACAGGGAATCCATCAACGGAGAAACACACCTGGAAAGGGATTGTTTCATCAGGAGGACGGCGGCTTGATCTCAACATCACCGATCCGGTGTTCTGCGAGAGACTGAATGGAGGCTTCAAGCCATCCGGCCCCTGTCTTCTGACAGTAAGCCTCAGCATGCCCTACAAACCTCCTGATTGGGGACAGGACGAAGCTCCCGCATGTTGGAAACTCATTGCTGGCGTCATTGAGCTGTGAACAAAGACGAAGTGATCTCCGCTATCAGAGCGGTACAGGACAACCCTATGCACACCCACAAGGAGTCGCCGGACTCACACGGCCTCGTGTCGAGGCAAACGCCTTATATACGCGCCGATCGCGTCAATTCAGCGTGAGCCACGCGTCGTCCTGGCTGACCTCGAAGGAATCCATGTGGGTCTGGACTTCGATGCGGTATGGCCCCGGAGGGATTCCCTGGCCGTAGTCGGAACCGCCGTACCGGGTCGTTTGGGGTACTCGCCACGAGTACCGGGCAGCGCCTCAGCTATAGGCAAACTGGCCCGACTGCACCACCTGCTGGGCGCCGTTGAGGATCCGGAACGACGGCTCCGGCACGTTCTTTTCGTTCTTCGTGACGACGGCGCTGTACCATTCGCCCGCCTGGCCTTCCAGGTTGACGCCGACCGTGACGTCCGGACTGTAGGCATACCGGCGCAGCGACCCCCTGGCCTGGAACGGCGGGCCGATCTTGAGCCTGGTCGTCTGCCCGGGCTTGATCTGGAAGTCCTTGAGTTGCCCCGGCGAGGTCATGCTGAACGCCCAGCGGTCCCCACGGTCCACCTCGGTCAGGTCGAGCGACCGCAGATAGTACCTGCCGGCGGGCAGCCGCCAGGTCGGCCCGGCGCCGCTCACCTTCTGGGGTCCCGCATCCGACCACAGATCCATGACCACTTCCTTGCCGCCGAGATCGAGCGATCCGAACGCCGGCTGGGCTTGACGGAACTCGATGGTGCTGCCGTCCTCGGCGACCTCGACGCCGTAGTACCGCCCGTCGAGGTTGATCAGTCTGCTCAGGGGCATAGTCACCGCGATGGATCGCCGGCCCCCGCCCGGCATGTCCACCATGCTGCCGCAATCGATCGCGATCACATCGGAGTTCGGGTCTCGCGAGCCCCGCGCCGGCGGCTCGAACCTCTCGTTGAATCGCCCGTCGAAGTCGGTATCGACCAGCGTGATCCGGCGGGTCCTGCCCTCCAGAAGGACTTTGCCGTCGCGGTAGAAGCCGGGATAGAAGGTCAGCCATTTCCCGTCGGAGCATTGCGGATAGAACACGTCGCCCCCCGGTCGGTTGCTGCCCTGCTTCAGATAGACCGGGCCAAACTCATATACCGCCTGCAGCGTGAATATGCGCAGCCACCTCCCTACGTAGGCTCGCTCGTCGGACCACCGACCGTCGCTGTCGAGGTCCAGAATGAGCATCACCTCTCCCGGCGGTCGGGTGGACCGGTAGGTAATCCCACGGATCTCGCGGCCCCCCACGCGAACCGGGAAGTACACCGGCTCCTGGGGCGCATCGGGCGGCGTCTCCAGCACTCCCGCCGGCCTGGTCGTCGTCGTATCCTGACGCTGAAATCCCAGATCTGTCGCGGGACAGAATTGGAAGGGAGGAACGAGCTTCAATTCGGCCCTGGCCACGACCGGTCCGATCGACACGGCCTGCGGCTCAGACTTCTTCGCCGCGGCCTCGCGCCGGAGTCTCATGACCATCTCATAGGGCGACTCCGTCGTCTGACGGCCGGTCGCAAGAGCGGCTGTCGTCAGAACCAGCGAGACAACAACGAACTCACAGCATTGGGCCAGACCCTTCATCGCATCGTCTCCTTCGACACGACCCCGGCATCGAGCCAGGGCGTCGCTCATTGCTCGGCGGGATCTGAACGCCCCGACGCCGGCTCGGCCCGACGGAATTCGATCGTGCTGCCGTCCTCGGCGACTTCGATGCCGTAATACCGCCCGTCGATGCCGATCACCTTGCTCAGGGGCATGGTCGCCTTCCTGGACAGCCGACCGCCGCCGGGCAATGTGACGAAGCAGGCGGCATCGATCGAGATTGCATCACCGCCGGGGTCCCGCCTGCCCAGGACCGGCAGTTCAGACATCTCGTTGAATCGCCCGTCGAAGTCGGTATCAACCAGCGTAATCCGGTGGGTCGTACCATCCAGGACGACCGTCCCGTCGCGGTAGAACGCCGGGTAGAACATCAGCCATCGGCCGTCGGAGCACTGCGGGTAGAATGCGTCCCCTCCCGGTTCCGTCCGGTCCTGTTTCAGGTACACGGGACCGAACTCATACGTCGCGGTCAGCGCGAACATCCAGAGCCTTCTGCCCACGTAGGGCGTCTCGTCGGACCACAGGCCGTCGCCATCCGTATCGAGGATGAGCACCACGTCGCGCGGCGGACGGATGGACCGATAGGTGATCCCGCGAATCTGGCGATCCCCGGCGCGGACGGCGAAGTACACCGGCTCGCGGGGCGCATCGGGCGGCGTCTCCAGCATCTCGCTCGGCCGGACGGTCGTCGTGTCCTGCCGCTGGGTCTCCAGGTTCGTCGCGGGACAGTCCAGGAACGGCGGCACCAGCGTCAGTTCGGCCTTGGCCACAACCGGACCGACAGGGACCATGGCCGACAGGTCAACAGACGCAGGCGCTTCAGAAGTCCTATCCATGGCCTCCCGGCGGAGCCGCATGACCGTCTCGTAGGGTGTCTCCCTTGCCCACGGCACTTCCCGTTGCCTGTCGTTCGCAGGCCTGAAGCCTGGCGCCAGCGGACCGGCATCCGTCGGGATACTCGGCGGCGACTGATCTGGCAGACCCTCCTGCGTCGTGTCGGATGCCGTGAGCATCGCATCCGCCGAGCGATCTGAGAGGCCCGGAACGTAGGTTCGCGGATCCGTCTCGGCCTCGGGACCGGGAAGAGCTTGAGCAACAGGACGTCGCGCCATTGCGGCAGAGGACGGGTCGGCTTGGTCGTCTGCGGCAGCTATCTGCTGGCCTCCTTGGTATCCATCGACGAGCGCGGTCCCTGCCAGCGGATCGGAAGTCGCGTTGGACGTTCCCCCCGCCGGATTCTGTACGACGAAGCCGCCAGAGGCGGCGGGCGCCTCTCTCGATGGTTTCATTGCCTGCCGATAGGTCATGAACGACCCAGCCGCGATAGCCACCACAGCAGCGGTCGCCACGAGGTTGGCCTTGACCGCGGCCAGAGCACTCGCCGCGACGGCGCCCAGACCCGTGGCCGCGGAGGTCCCGCCCGTTGCGGCAGCCAGGGACCCGCTGATCAGGGCAATCTTGCCCAGTTCGGTCAACAGCACCGGCGGCGCCGCCCGGACGGCATTCTCTCCCAGCAGGATGCTCAACGCCCCGACGGCAACCAGGATCCCTCGCCTGCGAAGCCCGGCTCGAAGCAGTCCGACCCCCGTCTCGATGCGACGGGAGATGGTGGCCTGGGAGACCCCCTGTGCCCGTGCGATTTCCCTCGTGGAGCGACCTTCCAGGAAGTGGGCGATCAGGATGTTCCGCAGGTGCGGCTCCAGGAGGTTGAGCGCCTCATCCACATGGGGCGAGATCTCCTTCCATTCCGCGGCTTCCTGGGGACGGCTGGCCGTGTACTCGGCTTCCCGGTGCCTCCGCGTAGCGTCCCTGCGGACCTGGTCGATGGCCTTGTGGGTCGCCACGCGATGCAGCCAGCCCGGCAACGAGCCGGTCACGCTGCCCGCGTCCTTGGCCAGTTGCAGAAAGGTCTCCTGGGCGACATCCGACGCCCGGTCCACGTCCGCCAGGATCCTCAGGGCAGCACTGTAGACCAAGCCTGCATAGCGACGGATGATCTCTGCGAACGCCTCTGCGTCGCCGCTGCGGGCGAACCGCTTCAGCAGGATCACCTCGGTTTCCGCCATAGGGTTTCTCCTAACCGCGATCGCACGGCGTATCTGCGCCTATGCCCATTATACGGCGCACGCCAACCCCGAATGATGCAAGAAAATCCGGAAAACCGGATCAGGAGCAGGCCGGCGTCCGGATTTGCTGCGCCTCGCGGTAGGTCTTGAGCGTCGCGGAGATCATCGCGCTGACCGAGTAGCGAGCGCGGATGTGCTCCTGCGCGGTCGCGGCCAGGCGACGCGCGCAGTCGCGGTCGTCCAGCAGCCGGCTGAGGGCCTGACGAATGCTGGGCTCGCTGCCGGGCTCGAAGGTCAGCGCCGTCTGGTTGGGAATGACCAGGTCGTCCAGACCTCCCCAGCAGGCGGCCACCGCAGTGCCCACTGCCATCGCCTCCAGCAGGAAGGCACTGAACGCCGTCAGCGGCTGGGGTTGAACGAAGATATCCCCCGCCGCGACGACGGACCGCCAGGGGTTCAGAATGGGCACAATCGTGATGATATCGGACAGGCCCAAGGCCGCGATGTGCTTCCGCAGGGCATGCTCCGCGGGCCCGGTTCCCATGATGACCACCATGAACTCGCGGCTGTCCGTCCGAAGCGATTTGACCGCCTGGAGGAAGTCCGCAAAGTCGGACACCCGGCGAAGCGGGTGGGCCACCACGATGCTCGGCAGCCGGGACGGATTCGAGAAACACATCATGTCCGTCTCCACGAAACTGCCGATGCTGATCTGAGTGATCCGATCGGCGAACTGCGGCAATGCCTCGGCCACATGGGAACGAATGCTCTCAGCGGGCACGATGATCCGGGCGCACCGCGCCGGCGAGATAGACAGCCGGTGGACTTGCCTGGCCAGAGAGCTGACCATCAGCAGGTACGGCAGATCCAGGCGACGGGCCAGCCGACGGGTCAGACCCGCCCGGCTCTCGCACAGGCAGTGCAGGACAGTGGGCCGGAACCTCTCCACCTGATCGGCCAGCCGCTCGATGCCCAGGTACTCCATCGGCGGGAAGTTGATGAGCGGATGGGTGAACATCGCCGCGGGCGCTGGGGCCACGGACTCCAGGTCGAATCCCGGCGGGCACACCAGGGCCACTGGGATCGATTCATCCGCCATGCCGACGAACAGATGTCGAAGAAACGTCGAATGTTCGGTGAGGTTCCGTTTCGACACGATCAGCGCCGGGCGCAGCGACCGTCTGACGGCCGCTGCTTGCGAACTGGTTCCTTCACTCGTGATGTCCTGTTGCGATTCCATCCTATCCCACAAGACGTTGCACAACGCTGCTCAGAAGCCGGAGAATCACGCGTCATACTACCGCACATTGCGACCGCAGACCATGAAAAAAGACATGCCGGCGCCGACCGAGCAAATAGCGGATTCGCCTTTCCATCCATTCAGAAACCGGTTACACTGGGCTGGTGTCAAGGACGGCGCAGAGGAATGCCGGATTCGGGGGCGCGTTGACCCGTGCGTCTCGCCGCCATTGGGGTCCGGATCAGTGGGGTGTATGTCATGGCAAGACTAGTCATAGTAGCGAATCGCCTTCCGATCAGTGTTCTAAGGCACGAAGGGCAACTTCACGCCAATCCGAGTCCGGGCGGCCTTGCCACAGGGCTGGCGGCACTGCCGGACTCGCTCAAACGGGTGTGGGTCGGTTGGCCCGGCGTGTCCGGCGAGGCTCTCGAAGCCGAGGGCAAGGAGTACCTCCGTGAACAATTGGCCACCGAAGACTGCGTGCCGGTCTTCCTTTCCCAGCAGCAGATCGATCAATACTATCTGGGGTTCTGCAACAAGACAATCTGGCCGTTGTTCCATTATTTCCCAGGGCGGACCGCATTCGAGCAGGAATCCTGGAAGTCGTACGAGCAGGTGAACCGCCTGTTCCGCGACGAACTGATGGAGGTCATTCGGCCCGGTGACACCGTGTGGGTCCACGATTTTCAGTTGATGTTGCTGCCCCAACTGCTGCGGGAGAGAATCCCGGAACTGGCAATCGGCTACTTCCTGCACATCCCATGGCCGTCCTACGAGCTGTTCCGGCTCCTCCCCTGGCGGGAAGAGATCCTCCGCGGCCTGCTTGGGGCCGACTTGCTCGGCTTTCACACACACGATTATGCCCGTCATTTTCTCAGCAGCATCGCCCGGATCTGTGGCATCGAGCACACGGTCGGCGAGATCACCGTGCACAACCGTATCGCGAAAGTCGATGTCTTTCCTCTGGGGATCGACTACGACAGATATGCCAACGCCGGACGTGACCCGGAGGTCTGTGCGGAGATCCAGAACATCCAGAGCACCGTCGGGAACAGACGTGTCATCCTGTCGATCGACCGGTTGGACTATACGAAAGGCATCGTCGAGCGGCTGGAAGCCTTCGACTGGTTCCTGTCCAACTGGCCTCAGTACAAGGGGAGCGTCACGCTGATCATCGTGGCAGTTCCTTCCCGCACGGGCATTGAGGATTACCAGCGCATCCGCCAGCGACTGGAGCAACTGGTGAGCCGGATCAATGGGAACCATGGGACTATCGGCTACGTGCCCGTCTGGTATCTCTACCGATCGATGCCTTTCAGAAGGTTGACGGCTCTCTACAACGCCGCTGACGTGTGCCTAGTCACGCCACTGCGAGACGGAATGAACCTGATCGCCAAAGAATTCGTAGCAACCAAGGCTGACGGCCAGGGTGTCCTCGTCCTCAGCGAAATGACCGGCGCCGCCAGCGAGCTCGGTGAAGCTCTGGTGGTCAACTCCAACGATAAGGAGGCGGTGGGACGGGCGATCCAGCAAGCACTGGAAATGCCTCCGGCGGAGCAAATCGAGCGCAACCGCGTCATGCAGGAGCGACTGCGCCGTTACAACGTGAATCGCTGGTGCAGTGATTTCATGCACTCGCTGGCCGATGTGAAATCCAAGCAGCAACGGATGGCGTCGCATCGGCTCTCTCAGGATACTTTGGAGGCATTGTGCGAGGAATACGCCGAGGCGGACAACAGACTGCTGTTGCTCGACTATGACGGCACACTCGTCGGGTTCAAGAGTCGGCCGGACAAGGCCGGGCCTGATGCCGAGATCCTGGAGCTGATCAAGTCCCTGATCGCAGATCGCAACAACTGCGTCGCCATTGTCAGCGGCAGGGACAGAGAGACGCTCGACAAGTGGTTTGGCCGGCTGGATCTCTCGATGGTGGCCGAACACGGCGGGTGGATTCGCGGGGACGACGGCAACTGGCGAAACTCCCAGCCGCTGAACAAGGCGTGGAAGCAGATGATTCGGCCGATCCTGGAGCTGTATGCGGACCGCACACCGGGATCGCTGGTCGAGGAGAAGGACTTCTCTCTGGTCTGGCATTATCGGCGGGCCGACGCCGGCCTGGCGTCGGTGCGTGTACAGGAACTCCGCGGCGCACTGGCGAGCCTGACGGAGAATATGGACGTGGGCGTATTCGAAGGCAGCAAGATCCTGGAGATCCGCAGGTACGGCGTCAGCAAGGGACACGCGGCCGATTCCCTGGCCATGGGGAAAAAATGGGATTTTCTGCTGGCCGCAGGGGACGATTATACCGATGAAGAAATGTTCACCGCCCTGCCGGCGAACGCGTATTCCATCAAGGTGGGTCAGGGATTCTCCAAGGCCCGCTTCCGTGTGGATGCGGTTGACGATATACGCACGTTACTCAGGAGATTGGTCGGACTATCCGATGCTAAGACTCGACAACTTTCGCCATATCGTACCGGATAAGACGCTCGCGGAAATCTACGCCAAGGCCAGGAGCCTCTATGGCAAGCACATCATCCATCTGAACGCCACCTACCAGGGAGGAGGGGTCGCGGAGATCCTCTATTCCCTCGTGATGCTCATGAACGACGTGGGCATCGACGCCGGCTGGCGCATCCTGCACGGGAGCCAGGAGTTCTTCGAGGTCACCAAGGGCTTCCACAATGCCCTGCAGGGGTCCAAACTGAAGCTCTCTGAGCGCAAGAAACAACTGTACACCCAGATCAACGAGAGCTTCGCCCGCTACACCCACTTGAACCACGACTACGTGATCGTTCACGATCCGCAGCCGCTGGCCCTGATCCAGAAGTATCGCAAGCAGCAGCCCTGGATCTGGCGGTGCCACATTGACCTGACGGACCCGCATAAGATTCTCTGGGACTTCCTCAAGGGGTTCATTCTCAAGTACGACCAGGTAGTCGTCTCCAACGAGAAGTACTTCAAGAAGGACCTGCCCGTGCCGCAGCGGGTGATCTGCCCAGCCATCAACCCGCTGAGCGCGAAGAACACCCCGATTTCCGCCCGGGTCATTCGCGACCAACTCGCGCGAGCGGACGTGCCCACCGACAAGCCGATCGTCACCCAGGTCTCCCGGCTGGACCCGTGGAAAGATCCCGAGGGCGTCATCGACGTCTTCAAGCTCGTGAAGGAGAAGGTCGATTGCCGACTGATGCTATGCTACAACGTCGCCAGCGACGACCCTGAAGGGCTCCAAATGTACAAGAAGGTGCAGCGCAAGGGAAACAAGCTGCTCCAGGACGGCGAGATCCTTCTCGTCGTCGGCAACAACGAGACGCTCGTCAACGCGGTTCAGCGGTTCTCCAGCGTGATCATCCAGAAATCGACGCGGGAAGGCTTCTGCCTGGCGGTGACAGAGGCCCTGTGGAAAGGCACGCCGGTCGTGGCATCGAATGTCGGCGGCATCCCCAGCCAGATCGAAGACGGCAAGAGCGGTTATCTTCTGGAGCCAACCGACACCGAAGGCTTCGCGGATCGAATCGTCCACCTGCTCAAGAACCCCAAAGAGGGCCGGGAACTGGGGCGCGTGGGCAGAGAGACCGTTCGTGAGAAGTTCCTCATCACCCGCCTGCTGGACGACTACCTCGACATGCTCAATACTATCATGCGACAGTAGGGGATTCGACGCGTGCCCGCTCCTGAGCGATGCGGACAATCATCCCTGCGTGCGGCCCTCGATCTTCTCCGCCAGATCGGCCAGGCGATACTCGATCTCCAGCAGCTTCAAAGCCAGAAGCTCGTAGTAGATGACCTTCTTATCGCGCAACTGTCACATCTGCGTCGGACTGCACCATTATAGTCGCGCAGACAGGCCTTGAGGTTCATCGTTGTCACAGGGAAGTCAGAAACTGTCGCGGGGAGTCCATGTTCGTAGTGACGCCGTAAGGCGTTTTCTTCCTCACCTCTGAAAACATGTCCTGACGGGCACACTACAAACAGCCGATGCGCTACGCCGGTTGGGTCTGCGTGATCTTCTTGGTCAGCTCGGCGAGCAGCGCGTTCATCTTGGGGTCGGATTGCTTCTCCTCGGCGATCTTGCTGCACGCGTGCATCACGGTCGTGTGGTCCCGCCCGCCCAAGTGGCCACCGATCTCCTCCAGGCTGTGCGACGTCAGCGTCCGCGCCAGGTACATGCAGATCTGTCGGGGAGTCGTGATGCTCTGGCTGCGCCGCTTGCTCTGGAGGTCCGTCAGACGCACGTCGAAGTGCCGGGTCACGACGTCGATGATGTCCGTGATGCTGATGTGCTTGACCGCCAGCTTGATCTGGCCCTCCAGGGCCCGCTGCGCCAGGTCGAGCGTCACCGGCTCCTTCGAGGTCACAGCCATCGCATAGATCGTGGTCAGAGCCCCTTCCAACTCGCGGATGTTGGCCTGGACCTGTCGGGCGACGTACTCCGCGATCTCGTCGTCGATCGGCAGGTCGCGGAGGTGGGCCTTCTTCTGCACGATGGCGACGCGAGTTTCGTAGCTGGGCGGATCGATCCGCGCGACCAAGCCCCAGTTGAACCGGCTGATGAGCCGGTCCTCCAGCGAGGGGATCTCGGCGGGCGGGCGGTCCGCGGTCAGGATGATCTGCCGGCCGTTGTTGTAGATCGCATTGAACGTGTGGAAGAACTCCTCCTGGCTCTGCTCCCGCTCCCGGAGGAACTGGATGTCGTCGATCACCAGGGCGCCGACCGTGCGAAACTGGCTGTGGAAACTCGTCAGGTTGCCCTGCTCGATGGCCCGGATGAAGCGATTGACGAAATCCTCGCAACTGAGCAACTGGATCACCAGGCCGGGGGTTTGCCGACGGGCCTCGTGGCAGACCGCGTGCAGCAGGTGCGTCTTGCCCAGGCCGGAGTTGCCGTAGAGGAACAGCGGATTGTACGTGGTCCCGAGCGACTGGCTGACCGCGATGCAACTGGCGTGCGCCAGGCGGTTGCTCGGGCCGACCACGAAGTTGTCGAAGGTGTAGTCCGGGTGCAGAGCCGGTCCGGGCGAGACAGCCGCTACAGCGTCCTGCGAATCCTCCGTCCCGTTGATGCAGAACTCCACACTGACCAGGTGGCCCGTGACCTGCTGCGCGGCGCGCGTGAAAATGGACCGGCAGTTGTCTTCGAGGAACCGCAGACTGGCGTCGTCGGGGCACCCGATGCAGATCGAGCCGCCGTCGAAGCGAAGGACCTTCAGTTGCGCGAACCACTTGCGGGCATTCGTGGGGTCCATCCCCCGGGCCCGTTCGACGATATCGGCAAAGACATTCTCCACGTCAGGAGCGAACAAGTCGATCCTCCTTACACTCCTCGTCGGCACCTGAGACCGCCCCCACAAACCTGCCACTGCTCGCGCCAACGAGACGCGATCCAGCGGGAGTATCTACCAGAAGAGGCCCGCGATGTCAAAGGAATCCGCCCGATGGGCGGCCGCGGGGGCAGAATCCGAAATCCGAATCTCGAAATTCGAAACAAGCATGAATGACCGAAATCCGAATTTCAAAACAGACCGTGGCCGCCGCGGCAGCCTTTCTGTCATTTGGATTTCGTGCTTTGGATTTGTTTTGGATTTCGGGTTTCGTGCTTTCCGCCAGGGTGATTTCGCCGCCGCGCCTTGCCATTTCCCTCGAATCTCTGTACCATCGCCCTCAAAACTCCGTACATAGGGAACTCTCATGGGCATCTTCTCCAAGACCGCGGAATACTTGAAAGAACGCCTGGGCAAGACCCGGGCCAAGATCAGCAACTCGCTGGCCACCGTGCTCAGCCTGGGCCGCAAGATCGACGACGACCTGCTCAACGAGCTCGAAGAGACGCTCATCAGCGACGACATCGGGGTCGAGACCACTGACAAGCTGATCTCCGAGCTGCGCGAGGCTTACAAGGCCCGCACGATCTCCAAGTCCGAGGAGGTGATCCCCTTCCTCAAGGAGAGCATCAAGAACTACTGGCCGCACCAGGACCGGCAGCTCCGCACCGCCCAGACGGGCCCGACCGTGGTCCTCGTCGCCGGCGTCAACGGGACCGGCAAGACCACCAGCATCGCGAAGCTCGCCTACATGTTCCACAAGAACGGCAAGAAGGTCATCGTCGCGGCCTGCGACACGTTCCGCGCCGCCGCGGTCGAACAGTTGACCATCTGGGCCGAGCGCATCGGCGTCCAGATCGTCAAGCACCAGGCCGGCAGCGATCCCGCGGCGGTCGCCTTCGACGCCTGCGACGCGGCCCTCGCCCGCAACGCGGACATCCTGATCCTCGACACCGCTGGCCGGCTCCACGTCAACAAGGACCTCATGCTCCAGCTCACCAAGATCCGCGACGTGGTCACGCGGAAGATCCCGGGCGCACCCCACGAGGTCCTGCTGGTCCTCGACGCCACGACCGGCCAGAACGCGATCTCCCAGGCCAAGCTCTTCACCGAGGCAGTCGACGTCACCGGCATCTTCCTGGCGAAGCTCGACGGCACCGCCCGCGGCGGCATCGTCATCGCGATCAAGGACAAGCTCGACATCCCGGTGAAGTTCGTCGGCCTGGGTGAGAAGCCCGAGGACATCGCGGAATTCGACCCCGCCAACTTCGTGGAGGCCCTCTTCGAGTCGGCGAAAGGACAGTAGCGCGGGCATCTTGCCCGTGAGTATCATGGGCGTCCCGCCCATGACTTCTGCAAAGTACAAATCGAATTGTATTCTGCAAAGATATGATCCAGCGACAGGCCGCCAATGTGATTCGAGAGCATGGAATCCGAGGAGCACAGATCATGGCATCTGAACGAACAAGGTCGTTGCTTCGTTGTCTTCTTCTGGCGACAATCGGACTGTCCGCGGATTGGGCTGCAGGCGGAACCCCACGCGGAGAGGGACGGGACTTCTCGCCGTTCGTCTGGCCGTCGCAGCCGCCGGCGGATTGCCCGTTCGAGCCGTCGAAGGACATCGTCGGCATCGCATTCACTGGTCTTCACAGCGATTACCACGTCGCCGACACGTGGTACCCGAGCTGGGCGTCCGATGGGAATCTGTACTCGCCCTGGACGGATGGCTCGGCGCCCCGCGAGGATGGGACCCGCGAGAACTCCAACAGCGGCGTCGGACCCGACGCGACGACGGGACAGGCGGTCCTGATCGGCGACGACCCGCTGAATCTCAAGATCGTCAGTCTGGGCCTGTTCAAGGGCGACGCCTCCCCCTACCGCGGCCGCTACCCCTGTGGCAGTCTCGTCCACAATGGCGTCTGGTACTACGGCACGTACTGCCTGGCCCCCGATGGCCTCGTCCGCTATGGCGACCAAGCCTTCAACTGGCCGTGGCTGGGACCCTGCGTGGGCTTCCGCTATTCGACCGACTTCGGCAAGACCTGGATCGACACGCCGCACACGCCGGAAAAGCCCCTCTTTGGCGAGACCGGCATGTGGGGATACCCCGTCAAGATCGGCTCGCCGCACTTCGTGGATTTCGGCAAGAACATGGAGCACTCCCCCGACGGCAAGGCCTACCTCGTCGCTCACGGCGCCCCCGAGCCCGACCCGAAGCCCCGCTTCGGCAACCTGAGCTGGATCAGTGGCGACCAGATCTACCTGCTCCGCGTCACGCCGGGCATCGAGAACATGAACGACGCGAGCAAGTACGAGTTTTTCGCAGGCCGCGACGCCGCGGGCAAACCCGTCTGGACAAGCGACTTCGCCAAGATCCAGCCGCTCATCGACTGGAACAACAACTGCGGCTGCGTCACGATCACCTACAACGCCCCGCTCAAGCGTTATCTCATGTGCGTCACCGACGGCTGGCCCACCTGCGCCAAGATGAGCTCCTACATCCTCGAAGCGAACGAAATGACCGGCCCCTGGCGGCTCGTCACCTACATGAAAGACTTCGGCGAGCAGGGCTATTTCCTGAACATCCCGACGAAATTCATCAGCGCCGACGGCCGGATCGCGTGGCTCTGTTACTCGGGCAACTTCGCCAAGGACTGGCGAGGCGAAGTCATGCAGGAAAAGCCCCCCGGCAGCCACTACGGCCTCGTCCTCCAATCCATCCGCCTCCTCGACGAGACCACCCGACGGAAGTACGCGAAGTAGTCACAACCGCCGATTCCGGCCGGGAGCATAGGTGCAGTCACGCTGTCATCCTGAGCAACAGCGAAGGATCTGGCGTGGGCGTGGTAATGTGCGTTGGCTGCGTCCGTAGCCCACATGCTTCGCTCCGCTCAGCAGGACAAGACTCGACGAGGCCACCACAAAACGCAGTCGCACACAGAGGAGACGTGCGACGGAAAAGAACTGGCAGTGACGCTCTCGTCTCGATATACTCTCAGGTATGAACGAGGCCCGGGAGAAACAGACGTTTGATGTCCTCCCGTCGCACAACGACGCGAGTGAACGCGCCGTCTTCGCGTTTTCTGTACGGAAGAGAGGGAGAACCTGAGGATGACCATCACGGAGAAGCGAACTGCTGACGGGCCAGTCAGAGTGTTCATCAGCTACAGCCATGACTCACCAGAACACAGTGATGGAGTACTCCGATTTGCCAATGCCCTCCGCAGCCATGGCGTTGACGCAGAACTCGACCAGTTCCACAGTGAGAAGATCGTGGATTGGCCTCGCTGGTGCAATGAGCAGACGAGCCGCGAACACTCAGATTTCGTCATCTGCGTCTGCACAGCGGAGTATCGACGACACATCGAAGGCAAGGTACCACCTGAAAGAGGCAAGGGTGCCTACTGGGAAGGCGCTTTGCTCGACGACGACCTCTACGATGAGAAAGGAAACTGTCGGATTGTCCCGGTATTGCTCGACAACGAGCCGGAATCAAGTATCCCGCGATTCCTGCGGGGATGGACGTATTGCCGTCTGAGTTCCTTCGTATTGACCGATAGCGGATATGAAACTCTCCTCCGAATTCTCACAGGTCAGCCGCGCATTGTCAAACCGGTACTCGGCACAGTACCGGTTTTGTCAGTCCAGTTGCCACAATCCAAGACCGCACTACCGAGTGTCCAGGCACCTGCGGTCAAAAACAGACTCGGCACAGTACCGAGTCTGCCAACCCGGGTGTCACAATCGGAGAATGCACCACCGAGTATCACGACAGCTCAGTCGTACGTCTCGCTCATGGTCCATGCGCCAAATCACCGGACCTGCAGCGGGAAGTTCCTTGTATCAAATAGGGGCCCTTCAGTGTGCAACATCGAGCGCATAGAGCTTTTCGCCGAGGGTATTCCCTTGCCTGAGTGTAACCTCGTCGCAGTTGGGCATTGGCCGGGCCGTGGGGTCAATGAGCGGGGTACTCAGAAGCTCCCCCAGTCCGTTCTTGTTAATCAACCCGTCTGGGTGTACTTCCGGACGGTAGAAATCGCCGAAGTGTATCGCGGTGAGTTGCCTGAAACCGTAATCTTGAAGGTATTCTTTGACTGCGTGAAGGAGCCTGCCTGTCAGACGCTGAAAAGAGTCTCAGGCGATCACCAGTACCACGAGGAGTGAAGACTGTCGTATCGGCTCAAGTTGACGCAGGCGCGGATGCGCGGGCTGGTCGATGCCGTCGCATATAGCTTTGTTGACAAGGAAGGATGCAATTGTGGGTATGCAATTGTCCATTCGGCAAATGCTGGTGGCGGTACTCTTTGCGTTGATGGCTGTCAATGGTGTTGCCACAGCGCAAGAGTTGCTGGAGGCCAAGCCCGTGCCGCGGTTGCAGGTGGTGCCGCAGGCCTATGAGCAGGCTTCATTTCAGCGGGATGGGGTGGAGATCACGCGGCATCACTCTGGGCCGGGACTGAATCGGCCTTTTCTGTTTCCCGTCATCGGGCCTTCCGGGCGGAGCCTAACTCGGATGGGGCATCCCCATGATCCCGAGTCGCACAGCCACCACAATTCCGTCTGGATGTCGCACGTCGATGTCAACGGCGTCGATTTCTGGAGCGACAAACGACTCGGGACTATCCGGCACAGACGCATCGGCTCCTACGAGGATGAAAGCGAGAAGTCGTCCATCACTGTAGAGAATGAGTGGGTGGACAAGGACGGCAAGGTCTTGCTGAATGAAACCCGGCAAATCAGTGTCGTGCTGCTGGAGGGCAAAGAGTGGTTGCTGGTGATCGATTCGACGCTGGCGGCCAGGGACAAGCCCGTCACACTTGGCAAGACGCCCTTCGGCCTGCTGGGCGTGCGAATGGCCAAGACGATCGGCGTCAACGACGGCGGCGGCCAAATCCGCAACTCCGAAGGCGGCATCAACGAGAAGGAGATCCTCTGGAAGCGAGCCCGCTGGGTGGACTACTCCGGGCCCATCGAGACCGGCGTAATCGAGGGCATCACGCTCTTCGACCATCCCGGCAACCCGAATCACCCCTGCTATTTCCACGTCCGTAACGACGGTTGGATGGGGACCTCGCTGACGTTCGACGGGCCGCGAGAGATCCCCCCGTGCAAGCCGCTGCACGTCCGCTACGGCCTGTACGTCCACAGCAACCTGAAGTCGCTGTCCAAGATCGACGAGCAGTGGAGGAAGTTCGCCGAGACGCCATGACGGCTGCTCGGAAGTGGGATAACGCCTCACGGTGTCACTACGGAGAATCGGGAATGCCGCAGAACTCCCGGGGGAGCCCTCGCAGGAGCGGTGACGGACGTTCTCACATCCCGAACAGCTTCTGGCGGAAGATGAAAAAGACCGCGCCGAGGATGCACAGGCCCG
The DNA here is from genome assembly GCA_017993835.1 of Phycisphaerae bacterium. GTDB lineage: Bacteria > Planctomycetota > Phycisphaerae > Sedimentisphaerales > Anaerobacaceae > PLanc-01. The sequence goes on along the minus strand of JAGOLX010000005.1, from coordinate 81,412 downwards.
CCCAGAGGTAGTCCAGGCGAATCGATTCCTTCATGTACAGCACGGAGAAGGGCACGAAGACCGCGAGCGTGACGACCTCCTGGAGGACCTTGAGCTGACCGACGTTGAGGACCTGGTGGCCGATCCGGTTGGCGGGGACCTGAATCAGGTACTCGAAGAACGCGATCCCCCAGCTCACCAGGGCCGCGAGAATCCACGGCTTGGTAGCCAGGTTCTTCAGGTGCCCGTACCAGGCGAACGTCATGAAGATGTTGCTGCAACACAGGAGCAACGCCGTCGTCACAATCACGCGCATATCTGCCCTTTGAGTCAGAACGCCATTTCTTCCCGCCGGCGGCGGATCGCCCCGCCGTGGTCGGACGGGTATTATACCACCGAGTAATGACTTCTGATGAAGCGACGAATCTGTTGTTGACATGGCCCATCTATCGCGGATAATGCGCTTTCAGTGAGCCGTCGGCTCAATGGACGACCTGTCGCAGCCTGCGGGTCGCGGAAGCATCTCATCGAGATTCAAACCGAGGGCTCCATCCGTCAGCAGAACCATCGTCAATGAACGTCGTTCTTTTCGATGACCCGCTCGCTGAAGGAGGCGTAAGACTATGCGTACCGATCCGAAGTCCGCCATGGGAGTCCGCCCGTCCCTCATCCTCGCAGCCGCGATCTGGCTGCTTCCCACGGCGATCCTGCAGGCCCAGACCCAGCCGGACCTGGTCGTCGTCGATCAATGGCTGGTCGGCGAAACGGTCCATTTCACTCTCGTGAACAACGGGACGGCCACCGCCAAGAGCGGCCACACCGCCAGCCTCGCGGTGGACGGGACCCCCGCCGACACCGCCGTCGTCCCCGACCCGATGCCGCCTGGGGGAACGTACAGCGGCAGCTTCCCCAACTACTCCTGGCAATGCGCCGCCGACGGCTCGCACATCGTCCGGGTCCGGGCCGATGTGTATGACGTGATCGACGAGTCGAACGAGAAGAACAACAGCCGGGAGGAGACCTGGATCTGCGACGTGACGCCGCCCAAGATCACCCATGGGCCGGAGGCGACGAACATTACGCAGACGTCCGCGACGATCGTATGGACCACGAACGAAGCCAGCGACAGCCTCGTCAGGTACAGCACTGTTTCGCAGATCTACAAGTTCAGCGAATCCAGCCAGAAGCTGACGACTGCTCACAACATCCCACTCAGCGGACTGACGCCCGCCACGAGGTATTACTACGTGATCGAGTCCGCCGACGCCCGCGGGAACACCGTCCGGAGCAAGGAGTGCACGTTCCACACGCTGGCGGAGCCGCTGGAGATCGTCTCCGGACCGACGGTAAAAGACATCGCATCGACCGAGGCCACCATCCTCTGGACGACGAACCAGTCGAGCGACAGCACGGTCCGGTACGGCGCCGCGCCGGGCATGTACGCGGGGGAAGCCTCGGATGCCGCCGAGACCACTCATCACGAAGTCCGGCTCGGGGGCCTGTCGCCGAACACGCTGTACTACTTCATCGTGCGATCGAAGAACCAGTCGGGCGAAGCAACCAGCGACGAGATGACCTTCCGGACGCAGCCGGGACAAGCCCAGGCGCCCGACTTGATCGTGGACAGCATCTGGAAGAAGGACCACCAGATCTGCACCAGGATCAAGAACGCCGGCGGCGCCACCTCCGCAGCCGGCCACCGCGCCGGCCTCTACACGAGCGAGCGCCTCGTGGACTCCGCGACGGTGACGATCTCGCTCGGCCCGGACGAGACAACCGATGTCACGTTCACCAAGTTCTGGTTCGAGTGCCACGACGCCGAACACGCCTTCCGAGTCGCCGCGGACATCGGCGACCAGATCGTCGAGCAAGACGAGACGAACAACAGCCTCGACTGGACCGTCCAGTGCGACATCACGGCGTTGAGGATCATCGACGGTCCCACCGCCCGCTCGATCACGACGACGACCGCCGAGATCGTCTGGATGACCAACCGGCCTTCGGACAGCAATGTGGTCTACGACTGCCGTGCAGGCGTCTTCGGCCAGAGCGAACACGCTCCCCTTGCGACCACCGAGCACGCGATCCAGTTCCGGGATCTGACGCCGGGGACGGTCTACCAGTTCAGAGCCCGCTCCACCGGCGACGAGGGACAGACCGTCGAGAGCAAGCCCGGCTACTTCCGCACGACGCCCAAAGGCGCCAAACAGCCGAAGATCCTGGACGTGACCTTCGAGCGAGAGCCGACCGATTTCCCCTGTTACCGGATGACCGCGATCATCGAGGACGCCAACAACGTGGACAAGGTCGAGTTCCTTGCGGACGGCACGCTGCTGCAGACGGACTACTCTCCGCCGTTCCAGGGGGTGCTCACGCCGGGACTGATGGATATCCCCCGAGGCGAGATCTTCCGACCCTGGAACATCATGGTGATCGCCTCCTGCGCCACCGCTCGGGGTCGCTGGAGCGACGTGGTCGAGCCGGCCTATGAATGTGAGGAGATCAAGGCCGAGCTCGAGTACCCGTTCCCGAACGAGACGTTCTACATCCCCGGCCGGACCGCTCCGGCGGGGACCGAGATCCCCATCCGGGTCCGTGCCTACCGGTGGGACACGATCCTCCACGACACCGCGGGCATCGAGCATCTGCCGGGCACGCCGGACGTCCTGCTCGAATTCACGGACTGGCCGCTCGAAGAGGTCCGGTTCCACATCAATACGGTTCTCGTCGGGACCGTTCCCTCGCAGGCGGACCACTTCTATGAGTTCCTCTGGGACGCCGAGGGCATGTCCGAGGGAATGTACGTCCTTCGCGTCGACGCGGTCGCCAACGACGAGTGCGTCCAGACGATCACTCGGAACATCCAGATCGAGGAGGGCGAGCCGGAACTCGAGGCGACCCGCCAGGTCTGGCGGGAGGGCAATGCCTTCCGCATCCGACTGAACCTCCGCAACGTGGGGACCGTCAGCTACCTGTGCGACCGCGTCATCGACAACGTGGATGGTCTCCAGCCGATCTCCGACGGCTTTGAGGGCTACCTCGTCTCGACGACGCCCTCCATAAACGGCCGGGAGAACGAAGTGGCCCTGGACCTCATCAGCACGACATCGAGCGTGTATGACATCGAGCCCCATCACACCCTCAGCGTGGAGTACTACGCCATTCCCATCCAGTTTCCCGGCCCCGGCTCGCCCGAGTACGAGATCGGGGAGGACCCGGTCGAAGTCATCGATGCCACGGGCCTCGACACGTGGACCATCAGTTGTCCGTGCAGCTGGACGGAGGACGACATCCCGCTCGACGACGAGATCGACTCGGCCATCGAAGGCTCGGACTACCTGATCGTGACCAATCCCGAACTGTGTGCCAGCGAGCTGGTCGCGGCCGGCGTGCTCTCAGAGATGGCCCGACTCGCCTACCACCGCAATGGGATCCTCGGCTACCCTTCCGGCCCCAGTTCCGACAATCCCGTCTGGATTCGTGCCTGTATCCAGATCTGGGGCGCCCGGATGAGCGGCAGCGACGGCGCCCCCGGCAGCTACCTCTCGAACGGCTATTTGCTGCTCGTGGGCGAGGCGGAGATCCTGCCCTCGTGGTGTGTCGATGTGACGGATGTCGACTGGAGCGGCGGATCTCGGACGACCGAGGTCGAGTACAGCGATCTGCCCTACGGCGATGTCGCGTCGTCCGACAACATCCCCGAGTTGAGCGTGGGACGGATCATCGGCGACAGCTTCGGCGCCGTGATGCAGGCTCTGCAGGCCGGCGTATACGCGGACTTCGACCGCTCCTACGGCGTCGCCACCAGCGGCGACGAGGGCCAACTGGGGAACTTCGTCGGATCGGCTCGCGACGTCCGCGACGTCTGGATCGGCCAGGCCGAGGCCGGCGAAAGCATGACCGAGAAGGCCAGAACCCATCATTGGACCGCCTATGTGCACAAAGACCAGATCACCGATGGCTTCGATTTCCCGATGGACGCCGGCGACGGTTTCGTGACGGGCAATCTCGCGGGGTGCGGCATGGCCGCGATTCGCGTCGAACCGGACACGGACGAGGCCCACTTCGTCACCGGCGCAAACCTCGACCCGGAGAGCACCCCGTTCAGCGGAACTGCATGGTTCGGCCTTCCGTTCCGGTCCGGCGACGCCCTGACCGCCGGCGATATCGACGGCGACGGCGAGGACGAGATCATCTCCGCCAACATCGGTTTCGACAAGCTCATCGTCGTCTGCGACCCGCCGAGGGTCATGTCAACGACCTATCTGGCCTGCGACGCCGAACTCGAACCCTGGGATGCAATCGCCTGCGGACAGCTCTTCGACTACTGGCCCGAGGAGATGGTCGTGGTGGCCCGCCCCGTCGACGGCGGCACCGTCGATATCTACGAGTATGCGACTTCCATTCCCGATCTGGTTCGGACCTACCGACTGGAGATCCCATTCTCGGCCTACGACGGATTGGTCGTCGCGGACATCGATCCGAATAACGCCGGCGACGAGATCGTCATCGGCAGCGACGACGACCAACGGATCTACGTCTACGACCGTACAGGCGATCTCCTCATGGAGATCCCTGCCTACCCGTACACGGAGTTCGACAGCCTGGTCGCCGGGGACATGGACGGCGATGGAGCCGATGAGATGGCCGTTCTGGCCGAGAATGTCTTCGAGGGCAAACGCTGGCTCCACCTCTTCAACAACGCCTGCGTGACGTACGACCCCGCCGTGGGCTGGAAACTCATCGACGGCCGCAACACCTTGATCTACTCGCGATTCCTCGAGTACGGCGGCGCCAGGACCACTGGAGATTCGACCGGCTACGATGGAGTGACCTGCGACGACCTCGACGGGGACGGCAAGGAGGAAATCTGCGTGGCCTGCGAGGGTGGCGACCGCCTGTACCTCCTCGACGGCCACTACACCAAGGGCTGGATGGATCGGTATCTCGCGGTCCTCCAGGATATTCAGGACCGGATCGACGTGTTCGTGCTCTGCGGCCACGGCAGCCCCGTCTCGTGCTCGCCTTTCGTCCAGGGGGACATCACCACGCTGTCTCTGACGGCGGAACCGCTGGTTCTTGCGTTGTCCTGCCTGACCGGCAACTACGAAGGTAGTTGGTGGCGGATCGACCCCACCGGAGCCGTCGAGTTCCACCTCGATGGCGATGCCGGCATCGCAGAGACCTTCTTCGAGCAGGGCGCCGCGGTCTATATCGGAGCCACGGAGGTATCGCCCAGCACCCAGAACTCTCTGGCGGGTCCCGAGTTCATGAGGGCCTGGGACCAGTCGGAGACGGCTGGAATGGGCTTCCGCCAGTACCGGCGTTTCCGGGCGGCCTCGGGCGACGCCTGCTGGGAACTGTGGGCCATGGAGTATAACTACTACGGCGATGTGAAATTCGGGGCCCCGAACGGCGCCGGGGCGCTCGCTCCGGCGGTAGAGTCAGCGATATCCATCGCGGGCGAGGAGCCCCTCTCCCCCAATCCCGAAATCGAACTGCCCGACTACGAGATCGCGACTGTGGACGGCTACGACCGCGTCGCTATCCCCGGCGGCGATGTGCTCCTCGAGCCGAATACGCCCATGGTGCCGATCTATCGCGTCCAGTGGGCGGTCCCCGTGGGCGTGGTCGTGCAGGATGTCTCAGTACAGCAGCGAAGCGACCTGCGAACGGATGTCGGTCTGAACCTGCAGGTGGCCGTGATGGAGATCGACGGGTCCGAGGGGTCTGCCGCTGCGGAGGTCGAGCCCAAGCCGGGCTGGTGCCCCGACAGGCAGCTCGACTGGCGGGTCGTCCCCGCAGCGGACGGCACGGCGACCCTGCTGGTGACCCTGTACCCCTTCGAATACAATTGGCAGACGACGGAGTGCCGCTTCTACAGGAAGTTCACGCTCAATATCGAGACGCTAGACTCGCCGGTCCGAATCGGAGCCCTGCTCACGGACAGTGGGACCTATGTGCCGGGCGAACCGGTGACCGTCAAGGTCGGGCTCAGCGCCGCAGGCGAAGCTCAGGACGCCTTCGTGGACACGGTGATCCGGCAGTATGGCTCGGACGAGCTCGTCGCAGGCCTGCTCCTGGACAATCTCGCCGGTCTGAGCGGCACGGCCTCCTACGCCGCCACTTGGGACAGCACGGGTGCCGAGCCGGGGTACTACTACGTGGAGACGAAGATCGTAAACGCCGCTGGCCAAGTCCTCGCCCGAGAAACCGCTCTGTTCCGAATCGCGTCGCAGGAGTGAATCGAAGCTCGCGTCCAAGACATGGACCAACCGCTCAGACGGGGTCTTCGGCTTGGCTGCCGTCGCCAAGGGCCCAGGCGACTTTGTCCACCGCCGGGGGCTCGTAGGCAATCAGCCGGTCCAGGAGAGTCGCAGGGGAATCGTCCACGAGCATCAGTGGGCGGTGGGCCGGGTGAATGAAGCCCTCCTGCACGGCGTGGTCGACGAAGCGGATCAGGTGGTCGAAGTAGCCTTTGGTGTTGAGCAGGCCGCAGGGCTTGGCGTGCAGCGAAAGCTGGGCCCAGGTGAGGGCCTCGAAAAACTCCTCCGCGGTGCCGTACCCGCCGGGCATGGCGATAAAGGCATCCGACAGATCAGCCATGAGCGCCTTGCGGTCGTGCATGGTCTCGACGACCCGCAGTGAGGTCACGCTCGTCAGAGCCAGGCCCTTCTCTTCGAGGTGTCTGGGGATCACGCCGATGGCCTCGCCGCCCCCTGCCAGGATCGTCTCAGCCAGGACGCCCATCATTCCGATCCGCCCGCCGCCGAAGACCAGTCCGATCTTCCGCTCGACGAGCGCACGACCCAGCACCCGGGCGGCATCTGCGTACCCGTCATGCCCGCCCACCCCGCTGCCACAATAGACACAAACACGATTCAGCATGGATGATCGACAATTTGATTGTTGATGATTTCAGTCAGCCGCCAGTTCCGCACCTTCCCTCGCGGCATGATATCGTCTCTCTCCCAGGCCGACAACGAGGTCCGGCTCACGAGGTTTCCTGAGCATCCACAGGAGCACAGGCCAGATCGCCAGGACCACGGTCGGGGCCAGCACGGCCAGCAGGCCGAACACGCGGATCGGCGTCTGCCACGACGCCGTGACGAGCTTCATGCACAACGCGCCGACCATGAACTGGTAGAACACGATGAACGAGGACGCAGAGCCGATGTCCGAACGGACCTGATCGAGAATCAGATGGTTGCTCAACGGCCGGCTCATTCCACAGAAGAAAGTCACGGCACACATGCACGCCGCGAACGCGGCGCAGTGCAGACCGCCCAGGACCAACAGGCCAGCCCCTCCGATGGCACAGCCGATCAGGCAAATCGTCAAGAGCACGTTGTCCGACAGCCATCTCGTGATCCGCGTGCAGGCGAATGCCCCGGCCATGCCCATCAGGGCGTTCAGGCCGAACAGCATGGCGAACGCATGGTTCGACAGGCCATAGATCTTGATATAGACGATCGGGCCAAAGGCGATGAAGCCGTAGAACGGCCCGATGATCAGACCCATCGACGTGACACACAGCAGATAGCGGTAGTTCCTCGCCAGCCGGCTGTAGCGCCCCATCAGCGAGAAGAAGTGTCCCGATACCCGCTCCGCAGCGGTTTCGCGGTAGAGCCGCCAGGAGGCCAGCAGAACGACGAGGCCGAGGACCGCTTGCGTGACGAAGATGCCCCGCCAGTTAGCAAACTTGAGCATGGCTGCGCCGACGCTCGGCGCGATCATCGGCGCCAGGCCCAGGATGATCCCGATCCAGGCAAGGATGTGCTTTCGCTGGGTCCCCTCGTACCGGTCGCGACAGATCGCCATGCACATGGAGGAGGGTCCGGCCGCCCCGATCCCCTGGAGGATGCGGAACAGGATTAACTGCGTGACGTTCGTCGCCAGCGAACAGGCGACCGTCGCGGCGGTGAACAGAGCCAGACCCGCCAGCAGGACCGGTCTGCGGCCGTGTTTGTCCGAGAGCGGGCCGCAAACGAGCAGGAACACGCTGAAACCGGCAAACCACAGCACCAACGACAGCGCAACCCGGCTGTCCGGCACGCCCCACTGCTCCGCGAGGGTCGGCATCGCAGCCAGGTACATATCGGTCGCCATCGCAGGCACCGCCGCAATCGCGGCCAGGAAGACAACGTACAATGACCTTCCATTCGATTTCATATCGAGGTCGTTATCTCTCAAATCCCATGCCCTCAGAACCCATCCGACGATCTCCAGAGCCCTATTCCAGGAAGGAGCGAAGAGGAAGAATGCAGGTCATCTAGCAGTCCCCAACCATCGTCGGCGATGGGGGTATTCTACCAGGGTCGCCCTCTGCTGCCAAGCCCTTTGCCACAAACCGCACCTGCGACGACGCAAGCAGAGAATCGAACGAAGACTGCGGCCGCGACAATGGGAACCCCAGGGTTGTCCCATGTTCCGCGTCACCAACATTCACTATGAGATGGCCGAGCGAACGCGGCAGAGCCGCTGTATCGGGTCAATCGCAGCGGCAACTGCACCAGCGGTCAGTCGGCGGCGGCGTATTTCGACCGGGCGATCGATCTGTGCCGGGCGGCCGGCTTTCAGGAGATTCTGTTGCGGGGCGACACGGACTTCAGCCAGACCGAACACTTGGATCGCTGGGATGACCGACCCGAGGTCTGCTTCGTCTTCGGGATCGACGCAATGCCCAATCGGGTCACCTTGGCGGAGGCAGGGAGACCATGCCCATACCTCACATCGGCCTCCCCACCCGTGAAGGCTTGGGGTATTCGCCTGTTTTGAGACTCGCATCCCTGGATCGCGCCAAGTCCCTCGCCTTGTCATTCCCGCGGAAGCGGGAATCCACTCCCCAGGTCGCGCCAAACCCCCTCGCTTTGCCATTCCTGGCGACCGGATGTCATTGGATTCTCTGCGGAACCCTGTTGCTCCGGCTCGGACTTGTGCCTCTTATCGGTAGAGAGCGCTCTCGACGAGCCCTGGGCGTCCTGTGCGGACGACCGGCGGAACACGAGCCCAAGGAAAGAAGAGGTGAGGTATGGGAGTGCTGGGAAAGGTTTGGCGGTGGTGGCGAGCGTTGTGGGCGATGGATTTCTCCGCATCCATGGAGGTCGATTCCCATCAGTGGGACAACAAGGCGGAGATCCTCCGGCGTCTGTCCAGCTCGGGCTGCTGAGCGAGCCGAACGAGAATTAAAAGGGCCGGAGCCTTCTTCCGTTTCAATCAAGGCTCCGGCCGGTGCCACTCTGATCCTCGGCTTGGCATGGGCGGCTCATCCTGACGCTCCATTGCACACGACTGAGCATTGCCCGACGCAATCCCTTGCAATGCGAGCCCCCCCAAGGCTGCCCGCATGGATCATGCCTGTATCAGCACTGCCTCAGTTGGACGCTTCACAAAGCGAAGAGGCGTTCCAGTCCTCGGCAAAACGACCTACAGCGGTGTGGAGGCGGCTCTTGACTGTCCCCACGGGAATCCGCAGCATCCCGGCGATCTCCGCATAGGAGAACTTGTGAAAATAGGCCAGAATCAGGATCTCCCGCAGCTTTGCCGGCATCCGCGAAATAACCCGTTTCACCGAAGCCGCCGTCTCATCGCGGACCAGATCGTCGTACGGCATCCGCTCGTCGTGATCGAGCGTGTTCAGCACGTCGTCGATCGAATGCTCGTCACTGTCGAACATGCTGCCCAGATTGGCGGAATCGACCCGCTGCATGCGGCGCAGCGCGTCCTTCGCCTTGTTCGCAGCGATGGTAAACAGCCACGGGCGGAGCGGACGCGACTGATCGAACGAATCCCGACTGACGTACAACTGCATGAAGGTCTCCTGGAAGACGTCGTCCACCATATCCGACTGGTTCAAGAACCTCCTCAGGAACACGTATAGACTGTCCTTGTACTGCTTCACGAGCTCCTGGAAAGCCTCTTCCTCGCCCGCGGCGTAGCGTTTCAAAAGTTCCATATCGTTCATCGTATATCCCCTTCCAAAAGCACACTATTCATGGGGGTAATGGTAACAAAGACGAGAGATGGGCAAATCGGGCGATGACTGCTTCTGCTATCCGGCATGGCACCCCTTTTGTCATCAGGGAATCCCCTATGTGACACTAGCATTTTCCCGATACACCAGGACAGGCGAGGGAGAAGGTCGTGCCCGCACCGCGTGGCGGTCGGGAGGGGTAGTCGCACCCCCCTGTCCGGTATCGGCGGTTTTCCCTTGACCCCAGGGAGGCTGTCCCATTTAATAGAGGGCTATTTACGGCGTCGCCAGGCCAACAGGGATGCGCCGGATGCCGCGGGACTTCTGTCCCATTTTGGGCCGTCCGGTCCGCGGTCACTGTCGCCCGCGGCTGCGACGCGAATGGATCCGGCAAGAGGATAGGGGATAATCGTGGAAGAGAAGCGTGTACGCGTGGGACTCGTCGGGTTCGGCACCGTCGGAACCGGCGTCGCCAAGCTGATCCTGGAACAGGCAGACCCGTTCATCAGGAAGATGGGCGTCCGCCCGGAGCTGGCCTGCGTCGTGGATATGGACACGACCCGCCCGCGCCCCGTGCAACTGCCCCCCGGCGTGCTCATGAACGATCTGAATCGCCTGCTCAACGACCCGTCCATCCCCATCGGGATCGAGCTGGTCGGCGGCACCGGCATCGCCAAGGACATCGTGCTCAAGATGCTCCGTGCCGGCAAGGACGTGGTCACCGCCAACAAGGCCCTGCTGGCCAAGCACGGAGCGGAGTTGTACCAAGCCGCACGCGAAAACGGACGGTGCATCGCCTTCGAGGCCAGTTGCGTCGGAGGCGTCCCGATCATCGGCGCCATCCGCACCGGCCTCGCGGCCAATGACATCACCGCCATGTACGGCATCGTCAACGGCACCTGCAACTACATCCTGTCCAATATGAGCTCGCAGGATGAGAAGTTCTCCCAGGCCCTGGCCAAGGCCCAGAAGAAGGGCTTCGCGGAGGCCGACCCGACACTTGACATCTCCGGCGGCGACAGTGCCCACAAGCTCGCCATCCTCGCGTCCATCGCCTTCGGCTGCGAGATCACCCTGGACGACATCTTCGTCGAGGGCATCGAAGCGATCTCCAAGGAGGACCTGCGGTACGGACGCGAGATGGGCTACTGCCTCAAGCTGCTGGCCATCGCACAGAAGAACAACCAGGGACGGATCTCCCTGCGGGTCCATCCCTCGTTCATCGCGGCCAACACCGCCCTGGCGAGGGTCGATGGTTCCTTCAACGCCCTGAGCGTCTTCGGCAGTGCGGTGGGCGAGACCCTCTACTACGGTCGCGGGGCCGGCATGATGCCGACCGCCAGCGCCGTCCTGGCGGATATCATCGACGTCGCCATCGGCAACTCGCGGACCACGTTCAACCAGTTGTATCTCAAGCCGCGAAGCGAGGTCCAGTCGATCATCGAGCCGATCGGGGAGATCATCACCCGGTTCTACCTCCGCGTAATGGCCAAGGACAATCCCGGCGTCGTGGCCCGTTACGGCGGCGTCCTGGGCGACCACGACATCAGCATCTCCGGCGCCCTCCAGCACGAAGGGACCGGGCCCAACAATACGGTGCCGGTCGTGATCACCACGCACCGGACCCAGGAGAAGAACATGACGGCCGCCCTCGCGGAGCTGGCGAAGCTCGACATCATCAGCGGCAAGCCGGTGTGCGTGCGGATCGTCGATATCCCGCAGGACAGAGATACGTGATTTGAGGAAAGCACGAAATTCGAATTTTGAAATCCGAAACAAGCACGAATGTCCGAAATCCAAAATCCAAAACGGGCCGTCCGAGACGCGACAGCGTTTCGATCATTTGAGTCTCGGTTTCTTGGATTTGTTTCGGATTTCGAGTTTCGTGCTTCGGATTTGCTTCTGACAGGTCGGTATGCCTAAATACGTCATCATCGTCCCGGACGGGGCGGCGGACGAGCCGCTCGAACTGTTCGGGGGCAAGACGCCCCTCGAGGCGGCACAGACCCCGAACATGGATCGGATCAGCGTCGAGGGCCGTCAGGGTCTCGTGCAGACGGTGCCGGACGGGCTCGAGCCGGGCAGCGACGTCGCCCAGATGAGCCTGCTCGGATACGACCCGCTGCGTTACTACACCGGGCGGGCGCCCATCGAAGCCGCCGCGAGGAACATCCGGCTTGGCATGGACGACTGGGTCTTCCGCTGTAACCTGGTCACCATCGCCGACGGCCTGATGGCCGACCACAGCGCCGGACACATCTCCACGGAGGAAGGCAGCAGCCTGATCCGAGAGCTGCAAAAGCATATCAGCGACGAGCGAATCAGTCTGCACACCGGCGTCAGCTACCGCCATCTGCTCGTCCTGCGAGGCATGGATTTCGACGTGCGGACCTATCCGCCGCACGACTATATCGGCAAGCCGGTCGAGAAGCTCCTGCCCCGAGGCAAAGGCGCCGATCTGCTGATCCAACTGATGAACCAGTCGCAGCAGTTGTTCGCAGGTCACGACATCAACAAGGTGCGACAGGACCTCGGGGAGAACCAGGTCAGCTCGATCTGGCTCTGGGGCCAGGGCAAGCAAGCCCGCCTGGACAGCTTCCGCAAGCGGTACGGTCTCAAAGGGGCAGCAATCACCGCGGTGGATCTCGTCCGCGGGCTGGCCAAGCTGGTCAGCTTCGATCTGATCACGGTGCCCGGCGCGACGGGCTTCCTCGATACGAACTACGAGGGCAAGGGCCAGGCCGCGATCAAGGCCATCGACGAGTACGACCTCGTCTTCGTCCATGTGGAAGCCCCGGACGAGGCCGGGCACGAGCGCAACGCCGAAGCGAAGAAGCAAGCCATTGAGCAGGTGGACAAGCATGTCATTGGACCGGTGCTGGAGGCCCTCTCGCGTCACGAGAGCTGGCGAATCCTGGTGCTGCCGGACCATCCGACCCCGGTCAAGAGCGGCGCGCACTCGGCCGACGCAGTGCCCTTTGCGATGGCTGGAACCGGAATCACGGGAGTTCTGCACGCGACCTTCAGCGAGAGCAACGCAGCCAAGGCGGGCCTTCGCATCGAGAAGGGATGCGAACTGATGGAGTACTTTCTCAAGAGTTGATTTTTAAGGGTGACAAAACAACTATGGCAATCATCGTTCAGAAGTTCGGCGGCCCCTCGGTGGCGAACGCGGAGAAGATCCGCCGGGCGGCCAAACGGATCATCGAGCGGATGCAGGCCGGCTTTCAGGTCTGCGTGGTCGCAGCCGCCCGAGGACAACAGATCGAGGAGCTCCTGCGGGACGCACGGGAGCTCAACCCCAATCCGCCGAAGCGGGAGATGGACCAGCTCCTGAGCACGGGCGAGCAACAGACCATCTCGCTGCTGGCTATGGCCCTGGAGGCAATGGGCCAGAAGGCGATCAGCCTGACCGGGACCCAGATCCACATGTTGACCGACGGCGTTTTCAGCAACGCCCAGATCAAGAGCGTCGATTCGGAGTTCATCCGGCGCGAGTTGAACGAGGGCAAGGTCGTCATCGTCGCCGGCTACCAGGGCGTCGATGAGCGAGGCAACGTCACCTCGCTCGGGCGCGGCGGGTCCGACACGAGCGCCGTGGCCCTGGCAGCAGCCCTGAAAGCCGAGGAGTGCGAGATCTTCGCCGATGTGGACGGCGTCTACACCGCCGATCCGAGGGCTTTCAGAAAGGCTGCGATACTCGACGAGATCAGCTACGACGAGATGATCGAGATGGCGGGCCTGGGCGCCGGCGTCATGCACAGTCGCTCCGTTGCCATCGGCAAACGATACAACGTCAGGATTCGAATCCGAAACAGTGAAAACGATAATCCGGGAACCATCATCACTCACGAGGTACCGCAGATGGAAGGCATATTGGTGTCGGGTGCGACAATTCAGAAGGACATGGCGAAGATCGGCATTGCGGGGATTCCGAATGTCCCCGGGACGGCCGCGAGGATCTTCGCCCGGCTGGCCGAGGCCAAGGTCGTCGTCGACGACATCATCCAGACCGAGATCAGCCATGAGAAGGCGAACATGTCGTTCATGGTCAAGAAGTGCGACGTCGAGACCGCCCAGAAGGTGGCGAACGAGCTGAAGGCGGAACTGCTCTGCGACAGCGTCTTCGTGCGGGACGACATCGCGCTGGTCTCCGCGATCGGGGTCGGGATGCGGTCGCAGTACGGCGTGGCCGAGCGGATGTTCGGCGCCCTGGCCAAGGCCAAGGTGAACATCGACTCGATCACCACGAGCGAGATCCGGATCAGTTGTGCCGTCGGCCGCCAGGATGTCGAGCGGGCGCTTGAGGCGGTCTGCCTGGCGTTCGAGCTGGATCGACCCGCCCGACAACGGACCAAGAAGAAGTAGGCGGGATTCCCTGGAGTTGGCTCGCAGACGAACAAGCCGACGCGCGTGGAGCAGACGACAACGAGCCGTCCTGATCGGCATCTCTCTGATCGGGACGGCTCTTCTCGTTGTGCTCGACCGGGCTGTTGTGGCCCCGAACTGGCCCGGTGCACCCACGGGACGTCAACAGACCCTCGCCGACGATCAGGCTCGATACGACGGGCGGACCTTCTCCGTCGTTCGGGTCGTCGACGGCGATACACTCCATCTGGGCGCCGCGGACGGGACCGATGAGACGACCAAGGTCCGTCTCATAGGAGTAGACGCACCCGAGATGGGTTCGGACACTGGCCAGCGGATGTACTATGCCGACGAAGCCACCGCATTCGCGCGGCAGTCGGCTCTCGGCCGGCAGGTCACCCTCTATCTCGACCAGCGGGCCGGAAGTCGGGATCGCTACCAGCGGCTCCTCGCCTACATCCAGTTACCCGACGGGAAGTTCCTGAACGAGGAGCTGCTCTCCGAGGGGTTCGCCTACGCGGACGTGCGGTTCAAACACGGGTACTTCCAGAGGTACCGGCAGTTGGAGGCCGGCGCCCGCGCCCTCGACAAGGGACTCTGGGCCCACGTCCGACCCGAGCAGATGCCCGCCTGGCGACAGAAAAAGCAGACGGAAGGGACTGGGGATTCGGATTGATTTCTGCAGAATAGACGCCCCCACCAGGAATGCGCCACGTGTCACGGATGTCATTCCCGCGAAAGCGGGAATCCACTCTCAGGAATGTGATGAATCCCGTGATTTCGACACTCCTGCATTCGCGGGAATGGGCACATAAATACAAGACACAAAACATCCGCATTCTCAGGACATGGGTTCCGCGTAAGAATTGTCCATTGCGAGGATCGTCCTACAGACCGTATTCCTTGATCTTGCGGTAGAGCGTGCGCTCGCCGATGCCGAGGATCTTGGCGGCCTGCTCGCGGTTGCCCTGCGTCCGGGCCAGCGTATCGACGATTGCCTTCTTCTCCAGATCGTTGAGCGACACCCCCGCCAGGTCGGCGGGCGAGGCGCTGCTGCCGGGGAGCTGGCGACGCTGGGAAATCTCCGGCGGGAGGTCCTGCACGTCGATCTTGTCCCGGTCGCACATCACGACCATCGTGCGGATCATGTTCCGAAGCTGGCGGATGTTGCCCGGCCACTCGTAGCCGGTCAGAACGCCCATCGCCGCAGTTGTGAACCCCGTGACGCGGGAGCCCGTCTCCTCGACCGCCTCCTGCAAGAAGTGCTCCGCCAGGATCGGGATGTCGGCCGTCCGCTCCCGCAGCGCCGGCAGACTGATGTTCACCCCTCGAATCCGGAAATAGAGATCCTCGCGAAACTCCTTCCGCTCGATGAGCTTCGTCAGACTGCGGTTCGTGGCGCTGATGATCCGCACGTTGACGACGGTGGCCTTGCTCGAACCGACCGGCACGACGACGCCGTCCTCGATGACCCGCAGCAGTTTCGCCTGCATCGACAGCGGCATGTCCCCGATCTCGTCGAGGAAGAGCGTCCCCTCATCGGCGATCTCGAACAATCCCTTGCGATCCGTATTGGCGCCGGTGAACGCGCCCTTGACGTGTCCGAACAGTTCGCTCTCCAGCAGGGTCTCCGTCAGGCCGGCACAGTTGACCGGCTTGAACGGTTTGTTCCGCCGGAGCGAGTTCCGGTGGATGGCGCGGGCCAGCAGTTCCTTGCCCGTCCCCGAGGAACCCTCGATGAGCACGGAGATATTCGTGGGGGCCACCCGCCGAACGACTTCGAAGATCCCCTGCATGGCGGGACTGACGCCCTTGATGCCTTCGAAGAGAAACGCCTCCTCTTCCGGCGCGGCCTGAGCCGGTCCCGCCCGTCCGGCTGCAGCCTTGCGCGCCGCCTGCTCGACCAGCGTGCGGAGCTGATCGATGTCCAGCGGCTTGACGAGATAGTCGAACGCCCCCTCGCGCATCGCCTCCTTGCAGTTGTCGATGGTCGCGTAGGCCGTGATTAGAATGACCTCGGTGGCGCCCCCCTGCCGACGCGCCTCGCGAAGCACGCCCAGGCCGTCCACCCGCCCTTCCAGCTTCAGATCGGTCACAACCACGTCGACCGCCTGATGCCGGAGCACTTCGACCGCGTGCTCGCCTGTATAGACGGCCAGCGCCTTGACCGGCAGCTTCCCCAGCGCCTCGACGATCCCGTCGGCGTGGTCCCGTTCGTCATCGACCACCAGGACCGACGGCTTGTGCTCTGTCCAGCGACTATCCAACCCTACACCTTCACACTCCCAATCTCATTCCATGTGGACAAGGCAATCGCGTCGGCAACATCCACACCCTGTAAGGATCGACAACCGACACTCCCTTGCCCCCGGAACCGATGTGCGGGGCATTGTACACGAGGTTCCTCGATCCATCAAGGGTTTTCATCGCAAGAGCGTCGGTCCGTCGTCCGTTGGGGGACCTATTTTCGGAACGACGGCAGGTCCGGCTCGACATGAACCGTGATGTTCACCGGCCGACTGATCTCCTCGTCCAGGGCCCTCTCCAGTCTCTCGGAAACGTCGTGGGCCGCAGCGATGTTCAGCTCGGGGTCCACGAGAATGTGCACGTCGAGAAAGACCTCTCGTCCGACGGTGCGGGTCCTGAGCCGGTGCCACTGGCGAATGGCGGGATCCGCGCCCATGATGCTCTTGACGTGCTCGACCGTCTCGGGATCGACCGCGGCCTCGGTCAGTTCCATGACCGCGTCGACAATTACCTTGACCCCGACGAAGACGATCATCAGCCCTACGGCGATGGCCGCCACCTGATCCCCGTGATCGTAGCCGACCACCATCGCAATGTAGCCGACCAACACAGCCACGGAGCTGAAGGCATCGCTGCGATGGTGCCAGGCGTTGGCGTAGACCGCGGGACTGTGAAGCCTCCTGGCGACCTTCTTCGTGACCTGGTAGAGCCATTCCTTGGCGACGATCGACAGCACGGCCCCCGCCAGAATGCCCCAGTGAGGCGCCGTGGTCTGATTTCTCGCGATCGCCAAGGCGCCTTCGTACATCATGAAGCCACCGACGCCCATCAGGACCAGTGCGACAAACACGGCACAGAACGTCTCGATTCGGCCGTGACCATAGGGATGCATTAGATCGGGCTTCTTGGCGCCCCAGTACGATCCGATGACGACAGCCACGTCGGTCGCCAGGTCCGACAGGGAATGGATCGCGTCTGCGATCATCGCCAGCGAGGAGACCGCCATGCCAATGGCGATCTTGACAATGGCCAAGACGATATTGACAGCCGCGCCGAGGCAAGTAACCGACCGGATCTGCCGAGCGGCTATCTCATGTTTGTCCTTTGCCGCCATCGTCTCGTCCCAGCACAGAGCTGCGTATTTCGGAAACGGCGTGAATGTACCGTTGGGCGGCGGGCTCGTCCTTGGCCTCGACGATGATCCGCATCACCGGCTCGGTGTTGCTGGTCCGCAGGTGAATCCAGCCGTCGGTAAAGTCCAGGCGCAGACCGTCCGAGGGGTTCGCGGCGGCCTTGGGGAACTTCTGGGCTGCCAGGTCCATAATCCGTCGCGCCTGCTGCGAATCGGCAGCGAGCTTCTCTTTGTGCATGGCGTAGCCGCCGATTTCCCGCACGAGGGCGCTGATGGTCTTGCCCACGTCGGCCATCAACTGAAGGACCAGGGCCATCCCGACGAGACTGTCGCGAACGGGCCCGACTCGCAGGTCGATGACGCCACCGTTGCCCTCGCCGCCAATGACGCAGCCGTGCTCGGTCATGGCGTTGGCGACGTGGGCCTCGCCGACCGGGGTCCGAATGACTCGACCGCCCGCGCGGTGGGCGATGTCGTCGATCATTCGCGAGGTGGACAGATTGGCGGCAGCCGTCCCGGAGCCCGCGGAGAAGACGTGTTTGGCCGCCAGGGCCAGCGTGTACTCCTCTCCGATGTAGACGCCGTGCTCATCGACGATCGCCAGGCGGTCCGCGTCCGGGTCCTGGGCAAATCCCAGTTCCGCTTTCTCCTGCTTCACCCGCTGGCACAGATCGACCAAGTTTTCTGCAATCGGCTCGGCGCCGTGGGCAAACAGCCCGGTCGGCTCATCGTTCATGGCAATGACTTCGCATCCCAACGCGGCCAGGAGCTTCTTGGCGACCCGAGCGCCGGCGCCGTTGATGCTGTCGAGCACGATACGCCGTCTCTTGCGCCCGATCTGCCCGGCATCGACGGTGGCCAGGACCTTCTCGACGTGAACGCGGTCGGTGTCGTCGTTGCGGCTGACCGTACCGCACTGGACGGAATCGACGTAGCGGATCTGCCCCTCCAGGAATGCCTTCTTGATCCGCTCGGCCGTAGCCAGCGGCGGGGCCATTCCATTGCTCAACAGCAGCTTGATCCCATTGTACGGCAGCGGATTGTGCGACGCGGTGATGACGATGCCGCCGTCGCAGCCCAGTTCGCGGAGCATGATCCCGACGCCCGGCGTGGTCACCAGACCGAGATCGACGACATCCACGCCGACGGAGCACAACCCCGCCGTCATCGCCGACAGGAGCATCGGGCCGCTGACTCGGGAATCCCGACCGATGCAGACCTTGAGCCGACGCCCGTTGGCGCCGGAGGAATCCCTCAGGAAGGTCCCGAATGCGCCGCCGTACTGGGCCGCAATGACCGGCGTGAGGTTCTCCCCGATCACCCCTCTCATTCCGCTGACACTGATGATAAGACTCTCAGCCATCACGCACACTCCCTTTGCGCACACTCTGCGTCCTGCCGCCCACGGAGGCGGAAGCAAACTCATCCATCGTATGAGGGGAGACCGAGCCTGTCAATCGAGCGTGCAGACGTACAGCTCGTTGACGAAATCGAGCTTCTTGAGTTCCTCGACGGTGGCGGCGTCGGGCTCTTTGTCAAGACTGACCGCCAGGACCGCCTTCTGCAGGTCGAGCTTCTGGCCGACGCCCATCGTACCGATGTTGATGCCGTGATTGCCGAGGACCGTGCCGACCGATCCGATCACGCCTGGTCGGTCGTCGTTGAAGATGACCAGGACGGTGCCCTGCGGCGTCATCTCGACGTGGAAGTCATCGACCTCGATGATGCGCAGCAGCGTCTCGCCAAACACGGAACCTCGGACCGTCCGTTTCACCTCGCTGGTCGTGACGGTCGCCGTGAAGCTGGATGCGACGTCGCGGGCTTCAGGGTTCTTCGTCACATCGACGCTGATGCCACGCTCCTTGGCCAGGACCGGCGTATTGACCATGTTCAGCGGCATCTCGAAATGCCTCTGCAACAGGCCGATGCCGAAGTTCAGCGTGATCGGCTGGACCCCCATGTCTGCGATGGTCCCCCGATACTCGACCTGGACGCTCTTGATGTTGCCGGGGGCAATCGTGCTGAGCAACGTGCCGACGCGACGGGCCAGATTGGCATACTGGCTGACCGCAGGCGGCATGGCGCCCGACGTGGACGGCGCGTTGACCGCGTTACGGATTGGGCCGCCCTTGATGGCGTCGATCAGGATTTCCGCGGCCTCGACGGCCACCTCGACCTGGGCCTCTTCCGTGCTGGCGCCGAGGTGCGGCGTGACGATGCAGTTGTCCAGCGCGGCGAACCGCAGGTCCTGCGGCGGCTCCGTCGAGAACACGTCGAGGGCCGCCCCGGCGATCCGCTTCTTCGACAGCGCATCGTACAGGGCGTCCTCGTTGATGATGCCGCCGCGGGCGCAGTTGACCAGGCGGACCGTCGGCTTCATCATCGCGATCTGGTCGGCGCCAATCATGTTCAGCGTCTGCGGGTTCTTCGGCACGTGGATCGTAATGAAATCGGACTCCCGGAAGATCCGTTCGAGCTTGTCGGTGACCTCGACGCCCAGTTCCCCCGCGTCCTTCGGCGCCGCCAGCGGGTCGTAGCCCAGGATCTTCATGTCCAAGCCGTGAGCCATCCGCGCCACCGCCATGCCGATCCGTCCCAGGCCGATCACGCCGAGAACCTTGTTGTTGAGCTGGTTGCCCGTGTACTTCTTGCGATCCCAGGCGCCGGACTTGAGACTGTTGCAGGCCTGCACGACGTTCCGGCTCATCGCCAGCATGAGGGCTATCGTGTGCTCGGCGGCGCTGAGCGTATTGCCGCCGGGAGTGTTCATCACGAGGATGCCCTTGCGAGTCGCGGCGGGAACGTCGATGTTGTCCACGCCCACGCCCGCCCGGGCGACGCCCTTGAGGCGGCCGGGATTGGCGAGGACCTTCGCGGTCACCTTCGTCTCGCTGCGGACAATCAGCCCGTCGTAGTCCCGGATGATGTTGCTCAGCTCATCCTCACTGATGCCTATCTTGACAACCGCCTCGGCGCCGGCCGTAGCGTTGATCAGGTCGATTCCTTCTTTTGCCAGCTTGTCTGTGATGAGCACTTTGATCATAAGCAACACTCCCAGAAATCCTCGATCTACCGACCATTTCAGGTCTGTGCCGCCACGGCGCGCGCCAACGTGACAGCCCACCCGGCGGCAAGGATCACAAGCAGACCTACGATCACATGCACGACCCGAACCCGAGCGAACACCCGGTCCAGGAAATTGAAATATATGCCGAACACAGCAATGAGAAAAGCGAAAAAAAGAGTGGCAATCGACAGGCTGCACAGCAGACCGGCCGCCGGCTGGAGGTAGAACGCGGTGAGCACCTCGCCCCGAGCGAAGGCCCGCACCGCGGTCGTCATCCCGCAGGTCGGACAGGGCATGCCGGTCCGCATCTTGAGGCCGCACGGCAAGAACAGCCGCCCGAAATCGAATCCCACCCTCTCCAACAGCCACAGGCTGCCGAATCCCCCCGCAATCACGACCGCAATTACGGCGGCGATCTTGCGCTGCCTCGCGGACGCCCGACGTGTCGTTTTGCTCGTGCTATCCTGTTGGCGTTCCTGCATATCGCCTGTAGAATAGGGTCGGCGTTCGAACAAGTCAACAAGTACACAGGTGCTATGCTATGCCCTTGGAACAAAAAGACTTACGCGAAATCCTGGAAACGGCGATCGTGGCCGCCCGCCTGGCGGGCCAGCATGCGATGGAGCAGATGGGCAACGTCAAGGCCGTCAAGAAGAACGAGAACGAGATGGTCACCCAGGCCGACACCCAGTGCCAGCGGATCGTCATCCAGCGGATACGCGAAACCTATCCGGATCACGGGTTCATCGCCGAGGAGGGAGACCACGGCAAGATGTTCAAACGCCCTCCGCTCGGCGAGCCGGCCATCTGGTGGGTCATCGACCCGATCGACGGGACCCACAACTTCATCCACGGCATTCCGATCTTTGCCGTCAGCATCGCGGCCATGTTCCAGGGAGAGCCGATCGTGGGTGTCGTCTTCCACCCCGGCGCCGATGCGATGTTCACCGCGGTCAAAGGCGACGAGGCCCAGTTGGACGGGCGGCGCATCGTGGCCGGCGACGAGCCGATCGGCCCGCTCACCAGCGCCGGTCTGGACAGCCATTTCGACGATCCGCTGCCGGCGTGGGCGTGCGATCTGATCCGCAGTTCGCGATTCCGCAACTTCGGCACCACCGCTCTGCACCTGGCCTACGTCGCCAAGGGGGGACTGGTGGTGTCCGCGATGTCCACGCCCAAGCTGTGGGACATCGCGGCCGGGGTGGTCATTGCCGAGGCCGCCGGTGCCGTCATCACGGACTGGAACGGCGGAAGGATCTTCCCGGTTGATCTCGATGCCTATGCGGGACAGCCCTTCCGCGTGCTGGCGGGCAACCCCAAGGCGCACGCCGGCCTCCTGGAAACCATGCGGAGATAGAGGCTATCGCGGGTCGGGGACAAGGTGCAGAGCCAACAGGCGGACCCGGTCGCCACGGGAATTGACCTGGCTCCTGTCGAGGATCGCGATAACCCTGCGCTGAGGGCCATTCACCCCGATCCGGACCAGGATATAGGCCGTGAACACGTCGCTTCGGACCGTCACCAGATCGCTGATCCGCGTGAAGACCAGATCCTGCTCTTCGAGGTCGTCCCGAGCGGCGTCCGGCGTGATGTCCGGGCCCGGCGGCGTGTCCGCACGCTGGTTGTTCAGACCATCCGCCATCAATCTTCGCATCGACTCGATCTGCATCAGGTCGCCGATGCTGTGATAGGGATGGCTCTGCCCGTTGCGGAGCCGATAGTTGACGATGTCCGTCGCGGTCGCGAACGCATCGCTCTGACCATACTGCATCCACGGCAGTTGAGCCAGGACCATCGCCGGCGCCGTGTTGATGTTGATCCGCCCTGCGACGCGGGTCTCGTTCGGGTCGAGCCAGGGATATCGGGCCGGATCGATCACCGTCAGATAGTTGAACAGCCGCGAGTTGTTCGGATCGGCCAGGTTCAGCAGCACGTTGTGTGCAAGCGATCCCGTCGGCAGGTCATACGCGCTTTCGCGGAAGATCATGCCCAACTCGCCGATGTTGGTCAGCGGCCGGTTCGCCGGGTGAGCCTGGATGACCGCAGGCTGATTCACGTCCACGTAGTTGCTCGAAGCGTTGCCCAACGAAGGAGTGGATTTCTGGGCGATGGGAGCCCACAAGCGACGAATGCACTTGTGCGGCGAGATGTCCCGCTGGAGGCTATAGGCGACCCCATCAACCGCCATCCATCCCGCAGGGACTCTGACCCAATCGACCTCGGGCTGCTTGGTTTCATCGGGAATCACGCGTTCCAGCCTAATCGTGACGTTCGGCTCGAACGCAAAAGTACTGGGACTGGCCACCTGCGGCGTCCCGGGATAGTCGGCACGGTCGTAGCCGTAGAGCGGCACCGTGTCCGTTGGCTCGTTCGGATCCACGAACCGGAGGTAGTCCCTGGCCAGTGGCGCCTGCGTGTCCTCGGCCAGGATCACATGGAATCGCCTCGATCCACTCCACGTGATCGATAGCGGGACCGGCGGATCGGCATCCGACGGATTGTCGATCACAAGCTGCCACTCGGCGGTGTTCGGATCGCCGTCCTCGAAGTACGGCTTGTACAACTCGACCGCATAGGACGAGTGGACCGTTCCCATCGCGTCGCGCACCTGCCGGCAGGCCAGTTCCGAAATGTAGATGCACGGCCGCTCGAAACCGTAGTACCGAGAGGACAGATCCGGGATGACGGTGACGTCGTTGTCATCGTCGATGTAATCCCGAAGATTGGCAGCGAGCTGCGCCGCTCGCTGGGCGAGGTCCGCGTCGTCGGCATTCGGGTCCATCTCGTCCAGCGCAGCGACAATCGCGTCGCGGAGCGCGTTGAGATCCGTCGTGTTGACGTTGACCATCTTCCTGCGATGGGCCGACAACACCTTCGGCGTGATGATCCGGTCCATGTTATACGTCGTGGCAAGGTGCCGGTACGCATAGGTGGATTCGGACCCGCCGCCGGCGGCCCGCAGGAACCATGCGTTCAGATCGTTGCCCGCGTACTCCAGTGGCGTCGAAAGCGTGTTGGCTCGGAACCGCCCACAGTCCTCGATGCGTACGTCCGTCTCCTTCTGGTTGAGCAGGAACCGATACCGAAGCTCCAGCTCATCCGACACGTCGAAGGGAGTGTAGGGGGACGGATTGGACAGGCTGGGATTTCTCACGTCCATGTACCGCCAGATTACGTTCCGCTGATAGGCATCCAAATCGACCATCGCAGCCGGGTTCGCACCGTTGTTGGCTCGCGCCGCCAGCAGAGCGTCCGCGTCTGCCGCCCGCGGCTGATTACCCGGCGCGGCCGCCAGAGCCAGAACGTTGACATGGAGTGGGGAGGCGCCGTCCACGGCGGAATCTCGCGGGTCGTTCGGATCGAGCTGGAAGCCCGTATTCACGTTGAGCATGGCGCCGTTGTCGATGATGCGAACCGCCGCATAGAACCGCTTGCCTTTGCTCGTCGTCATGTCGGGGACCTGGAACCACTTGGCGTCCGGCACACCGTCGCCGTCGGCGTCGGCCAGCGCGTTCGGGTCCACCTCGTCGTTCGGATCGTCCAACGCCTCCCGCTCGCCCAGGACGCGGTCGATGAGAACATCCCTCGTGCCGCTGGTCAGAACATTCCCCACGTTGCTGATTTGACGCCAGTAGTACTCCCCGTCGGAGGCATACGGCTCCAGATCGGCCAGCCAGGGATTGAGAGCATCCGGATAGTCGTAGTACTCCTGGTCGGTCGAGACCAGCGGAAGATCCTCGATCAGAGCCTCATCGATCTGCGACAAGACCGTATCGACGGCACAGGTCAGCTCGCGGTTCTCCATGGCCGCGCTCGTGGCCATCTTGTCGATCCGCGACGCCATCACGAAGAGCACGCCGACGATGGCCAGCAGGCTCGTGAGCACGACCGTCAGAATCAGGGCCGAGCCCCGACGCCAGGTCGCCGCGATGTGTCCGATCCGTTCCTTCATGGCTGCTCCGTCAATTGTCCAGGTACACGATGTGCGTGAATGTCCTGCCGTGCTTGATCAGATTCCGTGAGTCGTAGAGCGTGAACGTGAACTTCAGGGCCCGTCCGAGCCCCGGGATCTGGTTGAAATGATCCTTGTCGATCCACTGCGTCGGGAAGTTCGGGTCCGTCAGGCTCGTCCCCCCCCGCGGATACCACAGGCCCGGACCGTCGTTCGGATCGATGTCTCCCGCCTCCAGGGGGAAGTCCGAGTCCGCCAGACTGTTCGGATCCGTTTCGCCCTCCGTCTCGGGGTTCACGTCGGGGATCCACCGCTTTTGAGCGTCGTTCCAGCCCTGCACCATGAACTGCCCGACCCCCTGGCAGAACACCGCGTGGAGGGAATCCGGGTCGGAGCGGTCGATCAGCGCACCGCGTGCCGCTTTCGCAGTCGTGCTCACCACGTTCCTCCCCTCCCCGACATCGACGTCTCCAATCACAGACAAGATGTTGGCCTTCTCCGAGAATGGAATCCGTTTCCACGCCTCCAGCGAGATCCTGTCGACCTGCCCGCGGCTGTTCCAAGCGATCCAGTCGTCCGTGTCGAAATCGTTCACATCGAGCTGCTCGTCCGCATCCCCAGGGGCCGGCGGGATCAGGATATGCTGCGTCCTCGCCAGAATCCGTCGGTGCGGCTCCTGGCTCTCCGGCGGGTTGGGTTTCGAGGCATTGAGCGTCGGATCCTGGGCCAGCGTGTAGCAGATGCGCGCCACGTTGCCGCGATTGGGGTCGGGACCGTAGGTCTGGAAATCGCCACTGGCGAAGAACATGATCCGATCGAACCGCTCGAAGGCCATGGAGGAGTGGTTTCGATAGAAGCCCAGGTAGTCGTTCGGATCGGGCTTGCGATGCGCCTCCCAGACGACGAAGATCTCGCCGTCCTTGCACAGGCCGCGGAAATCCGCGTCGAGCTGGTCCGTGAGGGTCCGCAGCTTCTGCATGATCTCCGCGTTGGCCTGCGCGAGCTGCTGGGAGCCGATGCTGACGCGGAAGATCACGCCGGCAAACGACAGGACCAGCGCCAGAATCCCCAGCGACACGATCAACTCCATGAGGGTGAACGCTCTTCGCATCTTACAGCCCCGGGAATCGGAGAATCTTCTGATATACGGCGACGCCGGGGTTCCGGCCCCCGGAGGCCGCGGGCGGGACCACCCACACCCAGCGGTTTGTGGAGGACGTCAGGCCGCCGCCTTCCCAGTCACGATCCAGCATGACGTCGCCCGGCCGATTCGCCGACCGCTCCATCACGCGATACAGGTCTCCCGTCGCATCGTCCACGAGAATCGAACCCTCGCTGACGAACGTGCGTTCATCCGCCTGCGCGGACGCGGCGGCGTCCTGAATCGTGACCACGTTGTCGCCCGACGAACTCCCCGCGATCTGGACACGGACCGGACGAGGCCGATCGCACAGCTCCAGCGACGAATCGGTGACGCCGTCGGGGTGTTTCCAGTAGGACAGATTGCCCCCGGCTTCGCGACTGACAAACACCGTGCACTGGACCAAGTCGCTCCCGACGCGGGGGTGGTCGTGCGACCCACCGTTGCCGTCCGCCACCCGCCTGCAGACAGCAGCCCAGGAGTACTGCTTGCCGATCCCCGCCACCGACGGATACCGCCATTCCTCGTCGGGCAGCGCCGCCAGATCATTGTAGTCGACGCATCGGCTGCTGCTCAGCGAGTCGGTGTCGTCGAAGCCGAAGATCTGGATCTTGGCGAGCGCCTCCGCGGCGGCCACCTCCGCGATCGTCCGCTCGGTGGAAAACGTCGCGAAGTAGATCCCCGTCAAGAAGGTGCCGGCGATGAACGTCAGCCCGATCGCCAGCGTCCCCACGGCCATCAGGGTCTCCGTCAGTGAGAATCCGCGTTGTTGCGACTTGCTCGTCATAGTAGCACGTCAATCCGACGCAATGAGGTCTCCCGTATGCGGGCTCACGTAGTAGGCTTTGCCTGCCAGATCGCTCAGGTAGTCGGTCCAGGCAGTCTTTCTCTCGTACGCCGCCCGCAGGGGGGGCGCCTCGTACACCACGAAACTCACGCGGCTGGGCTCTTCTCCCAGTCCGAGGGCCTGCACCGAATCGCCGATCGGGTAGTCGTCCTGGATGAACCGGCCGCGTCCGAGCCGGCAGATCGTGTCTGCAACGTTGAACGTGTCGTCCGACGACGGGTCGGGCGGAATCAACCCGGTCAGCGGGCGATTCACGCCGTCCTTGTTGCGGACCCGAACACCGCGGACAACGACCCTCCCCGATGGGCTGAACACGATGGAGAACGTCGTGGCGTTGCTCAGTTCGGGCAACTCGTCCAGGCCCTTGTCGTTCTCGACCCCGCTCAGATCCATCAGGCCGATCATCGCGGGCAGTTTGATCGGATCGAGTCCGTCCATCGCCCGGAAGCCGGCGCTGAGGTCGCCGTTGTTCTTCATCTCTTCGTGTACGATGAAGATCATATACTGCGGCGCGTCCATCAGGCCCTTGAGGGGATTGGCCGAATCCGTCGATGCACACGCCTTCTGGATGCGAACGCCCACATACCGCTGCCGGCTCACCGCCATAGTCCGTGCCGAGCTCAGCGCCGCGTTCACCATGCTGACGACCCCGCCCTCCGACTGGAACGACCGGACCAGCGAGCGGACTGCCGGCGTCGCGAAGCCCACCATCAGGGCGATCGTCGCGACGACCAGCGCCATCTCGATCAAGGTCAATCCAACTGTCCTGTGTGCGCGGCCGTGCATGCGTTTTCGTCTTTCACTCAGTTCTTCTGGATGCCCTTGTTGCTGATGTCGTCGTCCGTGCCAAACAGCTTGTCCTCGCCGGCGGAGATCAGCTCGGGAAAGGTGTCGCCCGCGCTCGGATCATAGATATAGTCCAGCACGGTTCCCCAGGGGTCCCTCAGTTCCGGCACATCCGCAAGGCCTTCCTGGCTCTTGAGCGACGCCGGGCTGAGCTGGTCCAGCACGTGACGGGAATCGGGCACCGACCGGAGCGCTTGCACCATCGACTCGATGTGGGTCACAACTCTCGCCAGATACGTCTTGTAGTCATTCGCAGTCACCGCTTGCCAGTCGATTCGCTCGGTCTGCTTCGGAAATTCGTCCCGGAACTCATAGTATTCCCGCAGCGACGTGCCCAGCAGGGCAAAGGCGTTGTCCAGGGCCCGCTCCTTCGACTGGCTGTCGGCGCGGAGCGTCAACGTGACGACGACGCCGGCCAGCACGACGATGATGCCGAGCACGACCATCATCTCGATCAGAGTCACAGCCCTGTTGGAGTGGCCATCCTTCATGCCTTGCCTCTGCCGTCCCCGGCTACTGTCCGAAGTTGCGAATGTCGTCGTCCGTGCCGTAAATGCCGTCCATGCCCGCGGAGATCAGGATGTAGGAGTCGGGCCGGTGCGGCCAGTCCCTCGCGGTGATCCGCGAGTCACGGATGTAGTTGTAGAAATAGGCCAGGGGCGCCGACGCGCCGAAGTGCCCGGGCGTCAGCCAGTGCTCCTTGCCGCCGTCCACCGTGCCCAGGCTCACGAGCTGCACGTTGTCGCGTATATCGTAGATGGCAGCGCTTGTCATTTGCTGGTCCGTCGGGATGTGAACCAGGTTGGCCGGATTCGCCTTGTAGTACAGGATCGGCGTCCCAGGAGTCACGATCTTCCCGTCGCTCTGCGTGATCTTCCGCCCGGTCACGCCGAAGACGTCGCACAGCACGTAACGGTCGGGATTCAGCAGACCGGTGTCCGAGGGGAACAGGCCATATGTGCCGCCCAAGCGGAAGGGATTGGCGGTCTGCATCTCGACGTACCGAGCCTTCCGTTTCCTCAGATTCGTCAGGTCGGTCGCTGTCGTGTCATCGTACACCGTGCCGGCAGTCCCGCTCGCATCCAATCCATCGGCCCGCCAGGCCGACTGCGGATGGAACCCGAGCAAGTCCCATCCGAGCATCGCTTCCG
Source organism: Phycisphaerae bacterium (assembly GCA_017993835.1). Taxonomy (GTDB): domain Bacteria; phylum Planctomycetota; class Phycisphaerae; order Sedimentisphaerales; family Anaerobacaceae; genus PLanc-01. The sequence goes on along the minus strand of JAGOLX010000005.1, from coordinate 52,709 downwards.
CGAGCTTCTGGGCGCCGCAGTAGTTCTGCAGCGTCCCCGGCGTGCGGCCCGAAGGATCGTACCAGTGCGACGGGGGATAGTCTCCGTAGTCGTTCTTGAAGGCCGCCAGACCCAGCTCGATGGCTGTGAACTGCGCCTTCTGCTTGGTCTCCTTGGCCGTCTTCTGCACCATGTGCACGGCCGGCAGCAACAACCCCACCAGGGCGGCGATGATGCCGACCACGACCAGGATCTCAATCACCGTCAGGCCTGATCTTCTCGTTTTCACGGCTATCCTCGGGTATTCACTGTCGTCGTCAAAGTCCCATTCGACGTTGCACACGTCATTGCCAGACGTTATCCGTAAGGTCGTCGTCGTACCTCCATTCGAAGTTGCACACGTCATCCGCGGTGCCGTACTCGTTGTCCCAGCCGGCGGAGATCAGCAGGTACTGATCGGGACGGAAAGGACGCGAGGTCGTCTTGATCTTGTCGCTCTGCGTGTTCGCATAGAACCGTTCCGCAGTCGTGCCCAGGTTGTGCGTCGTCGCGCCTTTGACCCAGGGCTTGCCGAGCGCAACCAGCTCGTTGTTGTCCAGCCAGTTGTAGATGTTCCCGGCGTTGTTGTTCACCCCCATCGACAGGGCCGGATTGTGCTGGGTGTTGGTGGTATCCGCCTTGTAGTAGAGGATCGGCATACCGGTCTTCTTGCCGGTGTCCATCGGCCGCTCGTATACGTCACAGAGCACGCGCGAGGTCCCCAGGAAGGACCCCACATTGGTACCGTAGATGTCCTGCATCTGGAAAGCATTGGCGCTCTCGGCCGGCAGATAAGGGCCCTTTCTGGCCGTCAGGGCAGCGGCTCGCTCGGCCTCGCTCAACGAACTGAAGTTGGGCGGGTACAACACCGATCCGGTGGTGCTCAGCCCACTGGCAAGAAACGAGGAATTGGAGTGGAACCCGAGCAGATCCTGGCCCATCAGGGCCTCACAGAGCTTCATGGCGCCGCAGTAATACGCGGCGCTCGCGTCCCGAGCGTCGGATGGCGGATACCCCTCGTACTCATTGTTGAACAACTCGATGGCTGAGTCCATGCTGTGAAGCTGCGCCTTCTGCTTCACGTAAGTAGCGTAGCGGCGTGCCCTGTTGAGGGCCGGGACGAGCAGACCGATGAGGATCACGATGATGCTCATGACAGTCAGCAGCTCCACGATGGTGAACGCCCGTTTCCTTCTGGCCTGGTTGGTGCTCGGTTTCATGGTATTCTCCTTTTTCACTGATGCGCGACAACTTGGATCTTGGATCCTGAAAATATCGGTTACGTGCTCGTCTGACCCAGGGACTGAATAACCTGGATCATCGGCAAGAACACAGCCATCACGATGGTTCCCACGATGCCTCCGAGCCCGATGATCATGATGGGCTCGAGCATGGACATCAGGCTGCCGACGAGCACGTCGACCTGTTCGTCGTACTGGTCGGCCACCTTCAGGAGCATTTTGTCCAGATCGCCCGTTTCCTCGCCGACCGCCACCATGTTGCAGACGAGCAGGTCGACGGTCTTGGAGGCCCGCAGCGGGCCCGCGAACGTATCGCCCTGGCGAATCGAGTTGTGGACGGCGCCGAGCATGTTCGCATACACCTCGTTGCCCGCCGTCTCTCGCGTCACGTTGATGGCGTCGAGGATGGGCACGCCGGCGCTGATGAGCGTGCCGAGGGTTCGCGTCCAGCGCGTGATGGAGACCTTGCTCGTCAACTGCCCGATCACCGGCAGCTTCAACTGGATCGAGTCCAGCACGACGCGGACCGGGCGGAACCGCCGGAGGAATCGCAGGGAGATGATGATGGCAAAGGGCACGCCGGCCAGCCACGCCCACCCGAAGTCCTTGGCGATCCACGAGCTGATCCCCAGCACGGTCGTCGTAATCGGGTTCAGCTTGCCGCCGACCATCTCCTTGAGCACGGACTCGAACTGCGGAATCACGAACAGCATCAGGCCCATCAGGATGCCGAACGCGGCGGTCAGCACGACGATCGGGTAGACCATCGCGCCCTTGACGCGGGCCTTCAGCCGCTCCGCCTTCTCCTTGAACTCCGCCACGCGGGCCAGAATCAGGTCGAGCACGCCGCCCGCCTCGCCGGCCGCGATCATGTTCACGAACAGTCGGTCAAAGCACCGCGGATACTTGCCCAGCGCCTCCGAGAGGGTGGAACCGCCCTCGATGTCATCGGCTACGTACCCGATGATTCGCTTGAACCCCCCCTTCTTCTGCTGCTCTTCGAGAATCCGCAGAGAACGCAGGATGGGCAGGCCCGCGTCCTGGAGGGTCGAGAGCTGCCGGGCGAATTGCGTGATGTGCTTGACCTTGGCCTTGGCGCCGGCGCCTCGCCGCTTCCTGGCCTTCGCTGCGGCGGCCTTGGCCCCGCCTTTGGCGGTCGCGGACTTCGGGCGGACCTTGGTCGGGAAATACCCCATGTTCCGGATCTTGCTGATCGCTTCTTTTTCGCTCAGGGCATCGATTTCGTCCTTGATCTCGACGCCTTGCGAATCCAGTGCCACGTACTGGAAGACCGGCATATTCCAACCTCACTTTCCCTTGATCCGTTCTGCCTGCACGCGAGTACAGGCGACCTGGCTATCCTTCGATCATCGTTTCCTTGGCGATCTCGTCGATCGTGGTCAGTCCTTCGAACATGGCGTCCAGACCGTTGCTGCGCAATTGGATCATCCCCGCCTTGACGGCCGCGACGCGCAGCACATTCGTCGAGGCGCGGTTCATGATCAACTCGCGAATCTCCTCGTTGAATACCATGATCTCGAAGACGCCGAGCCGACCCTTGTAGCCCGTGCCGTTGCACCGACTGCACCCCCGGCCGTAGTAGAACTTCCGGCCCTTAATCTCCTCTTCCGTCAGGCGGAGATCCTTGAGCTGGGCCTCGCTTGGCTCGAACGCCGTCTTGCAGCCCGTACAGATCTTTCGCACCAGTCGCTGGGCGACGATCCCTTCGATGGTGGCCGTCAAAAGAAACGGCTCGACGCCCAGATCGAGCAGACGCGCGATCGAACTCGGGGCGTCGTTGGTGTGCAGGGTCGTGAAGACCAGGTGCCCTGTCAGGGATGCCTGGGCCGCGATTTCCGCGGTCTCGAGGTCACGAATCTCGCCGACCAGGATGATGTCCGGGTCCTGACGCAGGATGGAACGCAGACAGCGGGCAAACGTCAACCCGATGGCCGGCTTCATCTGGACCTGAATCATGCCGTCCATGTCGTATTCGACGGGGTCTTCCGTGGTGATGATCTTGGTGTCGATGGTATTCAGCTCGTTGAGAGCCGAATACAGGGTGGTCGTCTTGCCGCAGCCGGTCGGGCCCGTGACGATGATGATCCCGTTCGGCTTGTCGATCAGCGTTCGGAACGTCTTGACGTCGTTCGGACGCAGTCCCAGCTTGTTGATATCGAAGCTCACCTGACTGCGGTCCAGCACACGCAGCACGACGCTCTCGCCGAACATCGTGGGCAGCACGCTGACGCGGAGGTCGACCGGATTGCCCTGCACGGTCAGGGAAATACGACCGTCCTGAGGCAGACGGCGCTCCGCGATGTCCAGGCTGGCCATAACCTTGATACGCGAGCTCAAGGCCGCTGCGATGTACTTCGGGGGCGGAATCATCTCGTACAGCACACCGTCGATGCGGTACCGCATCTTGTACTCGGACTCGAACGGCTCGAAGTGAATGTCCGAGGCCTTGTCCCGGATCGCCTGGAGCAGCACGAGGTTCAGCAGCTTCTTGACCGGGTTCGACTCGGACAGTTCCTTCAGCTCGTCGAGGTCGATGCTCGTGTTCCGGCCCTCGAACTCCTGGAGGAACGCGTCCGACTGGATCTCGTCGATCAGCTCGGTGATGTTGTCGTCCTGCTTGGTCTCATAGAGCTTGTTCAGGGCGTTTTCCAGGCTCGTGCGGTCCGTCATCTTGGCCGTCACGGTGAAACCCATCAGCGTTCGCAGGTCGTCCGTCGCCCGGAAGTTATCCACATTGTCCAGCGCGACGGTCAGCTCGTTCTTGTCCTTGCTGTAGGAAATGGGCAGAAGGTGGTACGTCTTGGCCGTCTGAGCGGGGACCTTCTCGACCACGTCCGCAGGGATGTCCAGCCCGTCGATGCTGATGTACTCGATACCCCGCTGAGCGGCCAGGGCAATCTGCAGACGCGCCTCATCAACCAGTCCCAATTCAAGGAAGACCTGGCCGATGCGAATCCCGCCGCCTCGTTTCTTCTGAACTTCGAGGCACTCGTGAACCTTCTCCCGGCTCAGAAGCCCCATCTTCATCAGGATCCTACCGATAGGCCGGCCGCGGAGCTGCTCGACTGGAGGGAGCTTTTCTATTGCGTTCGTCTTACCCATCGCATTGACCCTTAAACACCCTATAATCCAGTACGTCTATATTGTAGCGAAGTAAACATCTATTCTGAATAAAATTACGAATCAGACACATGGTTAATGCGACACTGACAACTGAGCACTAACTAGGGTATTCCGCCTGGCATCAGAAGGAAACGTGTTCCGCCGACCCCCATGGCCACACAGAGACGCCGGGGCACAAGACAACCGATCACGTCTTGAGGATCGGACCCATGTCCTCCATCTCCTTGGCAGCCTCCGCGGCCTTCTTCTTCTGCTTGCCCTTGGCGCCTGCGATCTTGGCCAAGGCCTTCTCCTGGAGCGCACCCGGAACACGGGCCTTGTCCAGCATCTCCTCCAGGGTGATCTTGCCGATGTCGTAGAGGTTCCACAGGTGCTCATCGAGCAGTTGCATACCCAGTTTCTTGCCCGTCTGGATGCTCGAATCAATACGGTAGGTCTTGTTCTCGCGAATCAGATTGGCGATAGCGGGCGTGACGACCATGAACTCGTAGGCCGCGATACGCCCCCGCCCGGCAGCCAGCGGGCATAGCGCCTGGCTGAGCACCGCGATCAGGTTGCCGCTCAACTGAATGCGGATCTGCTCCTGCTGGTCGGTCGGGAACACGTCGATAATTCGGTTCACCGTGCCTGCCGCACTGGTCGTGTGGACTGTACTGAACACCAAGTGTCCAGTCTCTGCCGCACGCACGGCGGCCTCAATCGTCTCCAGGTCTCGCAACTCACCGACCAAGATCACGTCCGGGTCTTGTCGCAGCACGCGACGCAGGGCTTCCTGGAAGCTCGGCACGTCGACACCCACCTCGCGTTGATTGATGACCGACTTCTTGTGCGGGTGGTAGTATTCGATGGGGTCCTCGATCGTGACGATGTGCCGATCGAAGTTCTCATTGATGTAGTTGATCATCGTCGCCAGGGTGGTCGTCTTGCCGCTCCCGGTAGGTCCGGTAACGAGGAACATCCCACGAGGGCGTCGGCACAACGCCGCACAGATCTTGGGAAGACCCAGTTCCTCGAAGGTCAAGATCTTGTACGGGATCTGACGCAACACCATGGAGATGCTGCCTTTCTGCTTGAACACCGAGACGCGGAACCTCGCCGCGGTTCCAAAGGCAAAGCCAAAGTCGGTCCCGCCCTCTTCCTGCAGTTCCTGCTGGCACCGCTCCGGCGTGATGCTCTTCATGAGGGCCGCCGAATCATCCGGCTCCAGTACCTTCGTCTCGAGAGATCGAAGGTGCCCATCAATCCGCATCACAGGCGGCCGACCGACAGAAATGTGAATATCCGATCCCCCCTGCGATACGCACGCATGGAGAATCCTGTCCATGTTCAGTGTTGCCATCGATGACCCTTTACTATGAAGAACAGTTGTGTCTATTCCTCCACCACGACCCCTTCGATCTGCGCGTTGCGCGAGACCTCTTCAGGCGTGCTGATCCCCTTGAAAACCTTCAAAACGCCGTCCTCGGCCAGCGTTCTCATTCCTCCCGCCTTGGCGGCAACCCGCAGTTCGCTGGTTGTGGCCCGTTTGTAGGCCAGTTCCCTCAGCTCCGGGTTCATCTCGATCATCTCGAAGATGCCCAGACGGCCCTTGTATCCCGTGTTATGGCATGCGCTGCACCCGGCTCCCTTGTAGACGGGACGCTTCTTGGTCTCCGCCGGGTCGATGCCGAGCAGACGCAGGTGCTTGGGATTCGGATGCTCGTCCACGACCTTGCATTTCTTGCAGATCACACGAATCAGACGCTGGGCCATGATCGCCTGAATGGAGCTGGCGACAAGGAACGGCTTGACCCCCATATCGATCAAACGGGTGATCGCGCCGCAGGCGTCGTTGGTGTGCAGGGTGCTAAAGACCAGGTGGCCTGTCAGAGCGGCCTGGATGGCGATATCCGCCACTTCGCTATCGCGGATTTCGCCGACCAGAATGATGTTCGGCGCCTGGCGCAGCATGGCGCGGAGAATCTTGTCGAAGCTCAGGCCAATTTCCTCTCTGACTTGGCACTGGTTCATGCCCGCGAAGTTGTACTCGACGGGGTCTTCGGCCGTGATGATCTTCTTGTCCGGCTTGTTCAACTCCTGGAGGGCCGCGTAGAGCGTCGTCGTTTTGCCGCTACCCGTCGGGCCGGTCACCAGGAAGATCCCGTTCGGACGCTTGATGATCTGCTGGAAGGTCTGATAGTTGTCGGGCTCGAAACCGAGCGATTCAATGCCGATGTTGACCGCATCGGGCCGCAAGATACGCAGCACCACGCTGGGGCCGTGTACCCCGGGAAGCGATGAAACACGGAAATCGATGTCCGTGCCCGCTATGTTTCGCTTGATACGACCGTCCTGGGGCAGACGCTTCTCGGCGATATCCATGCCCGAGAGAATCTTGAACCGGGCGACCAGGGGGTTTTGCATGTTCTTAGGGATGCAGTCCTTCTCAAGGCAGACGCCATCGACCCGGTAGCGAATGCGGACCCGGTCGGCCATCGGCTCGACGTGAATATCGCTGGCACGCATGTGGTAGGCGGTGTCGATGATCAGATTCACCAGACGGATGATCGGACCTTCATCCCCGTTGTCGCCCGCCTGGATTCGCATGGCCTCGGCCTGAAGCTCGTGCCCCGCTTCGGCCAGTTCGGCCGCGGTGGCATCGATACTATGCTTGAGCCGGTCGTCCTCGACCGCCGGGGCGCTCTTGTCCACCAGCGATTCCTCGATGTAGGCCCGGATCTTCTTCGGGTTGCCCACGGAGCACTCCAGCTCCTTGCTCAGACGAAGGCGGACGGAATCCATCATGTCGAGGTCCATTGGATCGCCGATAACAAGCCTCAGGCGACCATCGCTGACCCCCAGAGGCAGGATGTTGTGGCGTTTGATGAGGTCTTCAGGGATGATCTTCGTGGCATCCGGCGGGATGGCGACCTGCTCGACATCGACGTACTTCAGTCCGAACTGCTTGGCAATCGCCTTGGCCAGCGTGTCTTCGTTGATCAGGCCCAAGTCGATGAGAACCTGGCCGAGCCTCTTGTTGCTGGTCTTGGCCGTCTTGATCGCGTTGATCAGCGCTTGCTTTTCTACCAAGCCTGCCTTGTAGAGGATTTCCCCCAAGTGCATCCGTTGTTTGGTCATACGAACCTCATGTTGCTGTCGCCAATTGAGTTATTATAGCACTTCGGGACCGGTCTGTCAAACCCTCAGCATCCGGCGCAGCATATTCAACGCCGTCTGCGCGGCGCGCAGACGCACAGAACTTCGATCAGATGAGAAAAGATGTCGCGAGGTCTCCGCGCCATCGCGGCTGTCCACAGCAATATATACAAGCCCCACAGGCTTTTGTTCACTGCCGCCGCCGGGACCAGCGATCCCGGTAATAGCAATCGCATAGTCGGCTCCCGACCGTTGCCGGGCGCCCCGGGCCATGGCACAAGCCACCTGCTCACTGACCGCACCCTGTTTATCGAGCATTTCCTGGGGCACCATGAGTTCGCTGTGCTTCGCGGCGTTGCTGTACGTGATCCAACCGCAGGTGAAGTAGCGACTGGAGCCGGGCACGTCCGTAATGAGCGAAGCCAACAGGCCGCCCGTGCAGGACTCCGCCACCGCGAGCGTCCGGCCCGTCCTGGCCAGGTGCTCGCCCACCACCTGGGCGAGGGTCTGGTCTCCCTCGCCGAAGACTACGTCGCCGAGCACAGCCCGAAGGGATTGCTCCTCGCGGTCGGCCAGGACCTGTGCCCCGCCGTAATCAGCAGCCGTAGCGACGATCTCCAGGGTGACCGTGCCCCCCTGTACAGTGCAGTTCACCAGGGGGTCCCTGTCCCGCTTCATGGCATCGCCGATCATCTCCGCGATCTTGGACTCCCCTGCCCCAAAGCAGCGAAGTCTCCTGGCGCAGATCGCCTGGCCAACGCAGAGCTGTCGCAACTCCGGCAGGATGAAGGCGTCGAGCATGTGCTCCATCTCGTTCGGTACGCCGGGCATGACATACAGAATCTTGTCACCCAGTTCCGCCCGGATGCCGGGCGCAGTGCCTCGCTCGTTCGTAATGGCCGTCGCACCTCGCGGGACGTGGGCTTGGATCGCGTTCCGCTGGGGCATTTGGACACCGCGCCGGTCAAAGAACTGACGCAATGCCTCCAGCAGGTCCTCGTGCAGGACCAGATCGACGCCCAACAGACCAGCGATGGCCTGCCGCGTCAAGTCGTCGTCGGTCGGTCCGAGACCGCCCGTGATCAACAGGACATCCGCCTCCTCCAGCGCCTGGGCGAGCTTGTGCCGGATGGCCGGCTCTTTGTCGCCAACGGTGCAGGCCCCGACAACCGGCACCCCGATGCTCCGCAACCGGCCGGCAATGTAGGCTGCATTCGTATCAACGGTCTTGCCGTTGAGCAACTCGTTGCCGATGCTGACGATGCCGGCCTTCTTATACCCCCTGTTCATAGCGTGCTGACCACCCCAACCTCCGCAAACCTTTGCAATCGCTCGTCTTACGTCATGCCTCCTCTACATCTCGATCATCGCTTTGACGACTCCGTCCCGGTAGCCCGCGACCATCTCGAAGGCCTCCTGGATGCGGTCAAGCGGGAAACGATGCGTCACCATGAAGTCCGCCTTGATCTTCCGCGAGGCCACCAGCTCAATGGTCTTCTCGGTGCAGCGGTTCTGCCGGCGGACGTTGATGATCGTGATCTCCTTGCGGCGGATCTTGTCGATGGCGAAGCAGACCCGGTCTTCACGCGGAATCCCGACCAGCATGAGTCTGCCGCCGGGCTTGAGCAGGTCGATCCCCTGGTCGATGGTCGATTGCTGGCCGGCGCACTCGAAGGCGACGTCCATCCCGAGCGGCTGCTTCTTCAAAATCGCCGCAACGATGTCCTCTTCGAGCGGATTGCCGACCCAGGTCGCGCCGCCAACACTGGCTGTCTCTACACGCTCTGGGATCTTCTCCGTCAAATAGCAGGCTCGAACACCCTGCGCCCGGGCGGCGACCATGCAACTGAGCCCGATGGGACCGGCGCCGAGGATCGCGATGTCGTCCGTTGCCGACAGCCTGGCCTGCTGGACCGAGTAGACGCCGATCGCCAGCGGCTCGCAGAGCACGCCCTGCTCAATGGTGATCCTGTCATGCGTGGGCAGGCAGCACTCCTCGGGCATCACGAGGAACTCGCTCAGGCAGCCGTTGCCTTGGCCGGGGGTGCCGAGGAACCGCATGTGAAAGCAGGTGTTCTCCCGGCCCTTGTTGCACTGGTCGCACCGATGGCATGGAGCCGCAGGCTCGACCACGACCTGATCTCCCGGCTTGACGTGCTTGGCCGCCTTGCCCACCTCGGCCACCGTCGCGGCGCACTCGTGTCCGACGATGAACGGGAACTGGACCACCTGCGATCCGATCCGACCCGTCTCGAAGTAGTGGACATCCGACCCGCAGACGCCCACCTTCTCGATCTTGAGCAGGACGTCGGTCTCCTTTTCGATCTTCGGGTCGGGAACCTCGCGGACCTCCATCCGACGAATCCCGGTCAGCACAGCCGCTCTCATGAAATCACTGGTCTCCTGTTACACGTTGAACCGGTAGTTGATGATGTCGCCGTCTTTGACGACGTACTCCTTGCCTTCAAGTCGCATCTTGCCCGCAGCCTTCACCGCCTTCTCGTCGCCCAAGTGCTTGAGGTCGTCGTAGGCCATCGTCTCGGCTCGAATGAAGCCTCGCTTGATGTCGGAGTGCACCTTGCCCGCCGCGTCCCAGGCGATCGTGCCCTTGTGGATGGGCCAGGCCCGCACCTCGTCTGGCCCGACGGTCAGGAAGCTGATCAGACCCAGCGCCGAATAACAGATCTTGACGAATTTCTCCGCGGCTGACTCGGTGATCCCGAGGTCGGCCTTGAACACCGCCCGGCTCTCCTCGTCCAACTGGGCCAGCTCGTGCTCCAGCTTGGCGCACATGCTCACGACCGGGACCGTGCCGCCCATGACCTGGCCCAAGTCGAACGTTTTGTCGAGCTGGTTCTCACCCACATTGATGACCAGCGCCATCGGCTTGAGCGTCAGGAAGCCCAGCGACTTGATGATGTTCAGCTCGTCCTCGTTCTGGACGGCTGAGCTGATGGGCTTCTCCGACTCGATGGCCTCCTGGAGTCGCTTCTGAAGGGCCAGCTCGACCTTGTCCTGAGCAATCGTCTTGGTGGGCCGCATTACCTGCTTCTCGAGCTTCTCGATTCGCGTCGTGACCAGTTCGAGGTCGGAGAGCAGCAGTTCAGTCTGCAATTCCACCAGATCGCGTTTGGGATCGACCTTGTTGCGGTACGGCGGGACGGACGGGTCGTCGAACGCCCGGATCACCATGACCAGCATATCCACCGCGCGGATCTGGCCGATCAGCTTTCGAGCAGCGGTCCGCCCGTGATCGTCCGTGAAGCTGAAGCCCGGCAGGTCCAGCACGTCGATGGTCGCACGAACGGTCTTCTGGGGTTTGTACAACCCCTCGAGCCAGACCAGACGCTCGTCCGGCACCGGCACGATGGCCTCCTCGATGGCGTTGAGTCCCATGGGCGGGATTGCCTTGCCGCTGATCGCGGAAAAAATCGTGCTCTTGCCCGATTGAACGAGCCCCAGCAACGCGGTTTTCATGTCATGCTCCAGACTTCGATTGCGTCGTCAGACCTTCATACACACTGCCGCCGGTGGCATCATAAGCGATGACCGCAGGGAAATCAACCACCTCCAGGCGTCGAATGGCCTCGGTGCCGAGGTCTTCATAGGCGACAATCTCCGCCCGAACGACATGCTTGCCCAGCAGTGCCCCCGCCCCGCCGAGGGTGGCGAGGTGCACCGCACCGTACTGCTTGAGGGCGTTGCGGACCTCGTCGTTGCGGTAGCCTTTGCCGATCATAGCCCGCAGGCCGTGTGCGATGAGCTTGGGACTGAACGGGTCCATGCGAGCAGACGTGGTCGGTCCCGCGGCGCCGATCACCCTGCCCGGCCGGGGGGGCGTCGGACCGACGAAGTACAGGATTGCCCCTTCCAGCGCGATGGGCAGTTCCTCGCCTGCGTCGAGCGCTGCGCACAGTCGCTTGTGAGCCATATCGCGGGCGGTGTAGATCGTCCCATCGATGAGGACTTCATCGCCCGCCTTGAGTCGTCGCACGTCGGTCTCTGCCAAAGGTGCACGCAATCGAACCATCTTGAACCTCCGAACAGGGTCATACCCTGCGAAGTGTATACGATATCCTCAACCACGCGAAGCCAAATCCGCAAGCCGTATGTTCCCGCCCATCCGCCGATTCTTCTCCTGTCGTCCTGGGCGAAGCCGTTCGTAGTGTGCCCGTAAGGGCATATCTTCAGGGGGTGAGGAAGATAACGCCTCTCGGCGTCACTACAAACGGGATTCGCGGCATGGAAAGTCAGTCCATGCAAGAGGGTCTCTGTCACCCGAAAGGCTGCCCGGACGCCGGAGGCCGCAGAATCGAAAGAACGCTTGCATCATTGTTGATCCGGATGGTACAATACAAGAAATTGAGAATCGAGAGCCGAAGGCGGGCCGGAAGTCTTTCATAGTTCGGTCGTTATCATAACGTAGTTTCGCAGCACCTTTCATACTCGCCCCCTTCGACCGACACGCACGTGTCTCGTGCGACGAATCCGTCGCACGCGGTCATTATCCATTCATCCAAAGGAGCGGAGTATGAAAGCGGACACAGTGGTATTCAATCTCGCGGCGGTCGTCGGCATCCTTGTTCAGGTGGCCTGCCCCCTCGGCATGGCCAGGACGATCCGCGTGGCCAACGACGGGTCGGCCGACTACGCGACCATCCAGGCGGCCATCGAGGTGAGCGTCGATGGCGATACGGTCCTGGTTGCCCCCGGCACTTACACCGGCGATGGAAACCGCGACATCGACTTTGGCGGCAAGGCCATCACTGTCAGGAGCGAGGCGGGCCCTGGGACCTGCAGCATCGATGCTGAGGGGTCCTCGAAAGAGTGGCACCGAGGGTTCTACTTCCACAATGGGGAGCAGGCCGACTCGGTTCTAGATGGTTTTACGATCACTGGAGGATATGTGTACCTTTACGGTGGAGGCGGGATTCTCTGCTCGATGAGTAGTCCAACCATCAGGAATTGTGTCATAGTGGGCAACGCGGCATCCGCAGGTGGAGGCTTGGCGTTGGGTGGTTTAGACACAGTAGTGTTCAATTGTGTAATCGCTGGCAACCGTACCCTTTCTATAGATAACAGCAGACAGCTTGGAGGAGGTCTTGTCTGTGAGGGCGATGGCCACGTAATCTTGCGGAACTGCACCCTATATGCTAATCACGCTCTATATGGAGGCGGTGTTCGGGCTGGACTCGGCCGCTGGGGCAAGATTTCGCTGGTCGACTGTATTCTGTTCGGCAACAGAACAAGGGGTGGCGGGAATCAGATCTCCCGTGCCGGTCTTGGCGTCATTGGGCCTATCGGCGTTGAGCTCAGGAATTGTCTGATCGAGGATGATCCCAACGCATTTGGAGCTAGCGTGGATTACCTGATGAGCCACATGACCGATTGCATCTGGGGTGATCCCTTGTTCGCGAATCCGGGACACTGGAATAGTGCCACTTCCTGGACCGATGGCGATTACCATCTGAAGTCCCAAGCCGGGCGATGGGACCCGAACACTGGCGGCTGGGTGCAAGACAATGTGACGAGCCCCTGCATCGATGCAGGCGATCCGAACAGCCCCATTGGCCTGGAGCCGTTCCCCAATGGCGGACGAATCAACATGGGCGCCTACGGCGGGACCGCCGAGGCGAGCAAATCCTATTTCGGCGAACCAGTCTCCGATACGATCATCGCGGGCGACATCAACGGCGATGGCAAGGTGGACTGGCTGGACCTCGATATCCTGGCCTCTCACTGGCTCCAGGATGTGCGGAAGTGAGACAAGACGGTGCTTGATCCACCTGCTCTCGCAGGGGGAGCCTGCCCTCGACTTGGTCGGGGGCACCCTACTCTCACCTTCCAACGTTCTGATCTTCTCACCTTCTCCCCCGCGGCTCTGCGCGAGATAAGACTCTTTGTCCGAACGGCGACCGGGCGGATGCGTACAGGGAGTGCAGGTCATCAATTGCGCCGACCTGGCGAGAAACTTGTGTTCCTCGTCGGCCGGGCTGGTATAATTGATCTTATGGCAAAGTACCCGATATTCATGGAGTTGGGCAAGCGACGAGTTGTGGTCGTCGGCGGCGGCGCCGTGGCGGTTCGCAAGGCCGAGGCCCTGCAGGGCGCGGGCGCCCGCCTGGTTGTCGTCGCCCTCAAGGCGAGCGACGCGATGACGACGTTGTGCACGAAGCACGGGGCCGAACTGATCCGCGACCGGTATGCAAAACCCTTCATCGGCCAGGCGGTGCTGGTCATCGCGGCCACGGACGACCCCAAAGTCAACGAGCAAGTCTACCGCGACTGCCAGGAGCTCGAAATCCTGTGCAACGTCGTGGACGATCCCCAGCACTGTGATTTCTTCGTCCCGGCGGTCGTCCGCAGAGGCGACCTCCAGATCGCCATCGGGACCGAGGGGTACTGCCCGGCCTACGCCGGCCACCTGCGACAGCGACTCGAAACCATGTTCACCGAGGAACACGGCAAGTTCCTCGCGGAACTGGAGAGCCTGCGGAAGAAGATCGTGGACGACGTCCCGAGCGAGACCGACCGCAAGACCCTGCTGGGCAGGCTCGTGGACGAAGAGTCTTTCGAGCACTTCCGCGCCAACGGCGCGACGGCCTGGCGTCAGCGGGCCGAAGCCATGATCAAGGAGTGCGCGTAGCGCTTCCCCTGCAGCGTCAACATCGGCGTTATGTCCCCCTGCCCTTTGTATTCTCGTGCGCGAGAATCCCGCGCAGGCGGTATAATCCCCGCAAATGACCAACTGTACGGAACTCCTGGCCCCGGCGAAGGATGGTCCCACTGCACAGGCGGCAATCCTGTGCGGCGCGGATGCGGTCTACCTGGGCGCGCCGCGATTCAGTGCACGAGAGGCCGCGGGCAACACGGTATCCGTCATCCAGGAGGTCGCGGCCTTCGCCCACCAATACTACGCGAAGGTCTACGTCGCTCTGAACACCCTTCTGCACGACGATGAGTTGCCCGCGGCGGAGAGACTGGTCCGCCAACTGCACGACGCCGGCATCGACGGCCTGATCGTCCAGGACGCGGGCCTGCTGGAGCTGGACCTGCCGCCGGTGCAACTAATCGCCAGTACGCAGATGCACAATGCGACCGTCGAGAAGGTGCAGTTCCTGGAGCAGGTCGGTTTTTCCCGCGTAATTCTGGCCCGCGAGCTGACGCTTGAGCAGATTCGCGAGATTCGCAGCAAGACACAGATCGAACTGGAGTGTTTCATCCACGGTGCCCTGTGCGTCGGCGTCAGCGGGCAGTGCTACATGAGCTACGCGCTGGGCGGTCGCAGCGGCAATCGTGGCCAGTGCGCCCAGCCGTGCAGGCGGCTGTACACCCTAAAGGACCAGGCCGGCAGCGAGATCGTGAAGGACCGCCATTTGCTGAGCCTCAAAGACCTGTGCCTGGCCGACCATCTGGAGGAGCTGATCGACGCGGGAGTCTCGTCCTTCAAAATCGAGGGCCGGCTCAAGGATATTCCCTATGTAGAGAACACGGTCGCGTTCTATCGGCGGAGACTCGATGAGATTGGCGTCTCGCGAGGATTGCGGCGAAGCTCCTCAGGCTCGGTCCGTCTGGCGTTCGAGCCCAACCTCGCGAAGACCTTCAATCGCGGCTTCACGGACTACGGCTTCACGGACTACGGCTTCACGGACGCCGTGGGCTCGGTCGCATCGATGGACACGCCCAAGTCCATCGGCGAGCCCGTCGGGACGGTCGCACGAATAGACAAATCGAGCTTCCTCCTGGATCGGGACCACGATCTGCACAACGCCGACGGCCTGTGCTTCTTCGACGCCGAGCGGAACCTCGACGGGACGGTTGTCAATCGCGTCGAGGAACGCAGGGTCTATCCGCGGAGGATGCAGGGCATTCGGGTCGGCCTGGAGATTCGTCGCAACTTCGACCATGCGTTTTCCCGCGTGCTGGGCGGACAGGCCGCCGAACGGAAGATCGGCCTGACGATGTCTCTGCAGGAGTCAGCGGATGGCTTGCTGCTGTCTGCGACGGACGAGGACGGGAACCAGGCGGAACTGACCATCGCCGGGGCGCAACACGCCGAGAAGAAGGAGGCCGCGAGGCAGACCCTCCAGACCCAGTTGACCAAGCTCGGCAATACAGTCTTCGACTGTTCGGACCTGCAACTGCAAACGCAGGGCGCCTGGTTCCTGCCGGTCTCGCGTCTGAACGCGGCCAAGCGGGAGCTGGTCGAGCGACTGCTGCGCGTCCGCGAGGCGGACCGCCCCCGCCCGACCGGCGGGGTCAAACGGAACGATTTCCGCTATCCACAGGCGGACCTGACGTACCTGGGCAACGTACTGAACACGAAGGCGCGGGCCTTCTACCGAAGGCACCGGGTCGAGACCATCGAGCCGGCCGCGGAATCCGGCATTGACATGTCCGGAAAGGTCGTCATGACGACGAAGTACTGCCTGCGGAAGGAACTGGGGCAGTGCCCGGGCCGTAGAAGCGGGACGGTCGCGGAGCCGATGATCCTGGAAGATCAGGACGGCCGGCGGTATCCGGTCCACTTCCGCTGCGGCGACTGCGGGATGGACCTCTTGCTGGACGGCGATAAGGAGACACGATGAGCGACCACGTAGCGGAACTGACGACGGGTCTGACGGGCCTGGACCAGGCCCTCAAGGGCATCCTCCCCGGCGACAACATCGTCTGGCAGGTCGATGCGGTCGAGGACTACATGACGGTGGTGGCTCCCTACGTCGAAGCGGGCCTGCGGTCGGGTCGAAAGGTAATCTACTTCCGATTCGCCAGTCACCCGCCAGTGGTCTTCCAGGGCCGGTCGGTCGAGACGCACGAGCTGGACCCCGCGGAGGGCTTCGAGACGTTCATTGCCAGAATCCATATGGTGATCGAGACCGCGGGGCGAGGCGCCCTGTATGTCTTCGACTGCCTGTCCGAGCTGGCCGCCGACTGGTACTCGGACTCGATGCTCGCCAATTTCTTCATGCTGACCTGTCCCTATCTCTACGACCTGGAGACGGTCGCTTACTTCGCACTCTTCCGCAACTCGCACAGTTCCCGAGCCATCCGCCCGATCACGGAGACGACACAGCTCTTTCTGGAGCTCTACCGCCATGCGGAGGCCCTTTACGTCCACCCGCTCAAGGTGCAGTTCCGCTACTCGCCCACGATGAACATGCTGCATCGCTGGGACGGCGACGAGTTCCGCCCGGTGACATCGAGCGTTCTGATCTCGTCCATCCTGTCGTCGGTGAACTGGTCCGATCTAAACGCCGACACACGTCCAGGCTACTGGGAACGGGCGTTCACGGAAGGCCAACAGATATGCGACGCCGCCAGCAGCGGAGTGTGTCCCCCGAAGAAGCTGAAGGAGACGTTCGACCATCTGAGCCGGATGGCCATTTCGCGAGACCCGAACATGCTCAAGCTGGTCTCGCGGTACCTGTCGCTCGAAGACGTTCTGAACATCTGGAAGCGGATGATCGGTTCCGGCCTGGTCGGCGGCAAGACGGTCGGCATGCTCGTCGCCCGCAACATCCTCAAGCGACACTCGGCCCGCTTCGCCGGACTGCTGGAAGAGCAGGATTCCTTCTACGTCGGCTCCGACGTGTTCTACACGTACCTGGTCCGCAACGGCGTCTGGTGGCTCCGTCAGAAGCAGCGGAATCCCGCCACCTTCCTCGAAGGCGCCGTGCAGGCCCGCCAGCGGATCCTCCAGGGCCAGTTCCCCGATCACATCCTGGAGCAGTTCGAGCAGATGCTGGACTACTTCGGGCAGTCGCCGATCATCGTGCGGTCCAGCTCCCTCCTGGAGGACAACTACGGCAACTCCTTCGCGGGCAAGTACGAGAGCGTCTTCTGCCCGAACCAGGGGCCGCGGGAACGCCGGATGGAGGACTTCCTCTCCGCGGTGCGGACGGTCTACGCCAGCACGATGAGCGAGCGGGCCCTCCGCTACCGCGAGCAGCGAGGTCTGCTCAGCCACGACGAGCAGATGGCGCTGCTGGTCATGCGGGTCTCCGGCGAGATGCACGGCCGCTACTACTTCCCCCAGGCCGCGGGCGTCGGGTTCTCGTTCAATCCGTACGTCTGGAATGAGGGCATCGACCCCCAGGCGGGCGTGCTTCGCCTGGTCTTTGGCCTGGGCACCCGCGCGGTGGATCGCTCCGACGACGACTACACCCGGCTCGTCGCCCTCAACGCGCCACAGAAGCGCCCCGAGGCCAACTTCGAGGAGGTCCGTCAGTACGCGCAACGACGGGTGGACTACGTGGACTTGCAGGCCAACCGGATCATGTCGGGCCATTTCCTGGACGTCATCAAGGAGAGCAACGACCTGCCCGTCGAGATGTTCGCCTCCGCGAGCGAATCGCTGCCGGGAGCCGGCGGAAGCGCCGCCAGGGTCTGGGTGCCCACCTTCGACAACCTGCTGACCGAGACGGCGTTCGTCCAAGACATGCGAGAGATGCTCCACGTCCTACAGCAGGCCTACGAGTACCCCATCGACGTCGAGTTCACCCTGAATTTCGTGGACCGGGAGCGGTACCGAATTCACGTGGTTCAATGCCGCCCTCTGCCGGTCAAGGGGACGGAGACACCCCGCCCGCCGGAGGTCGAGGTCCCGCGGGCCGATGCAATCATCGAGGCCAGCGGCGCGGTCGTCGGCCACAGTCGGCACACGCGAATCAGCCGGTTCGTCTATGTGACGCCCGCACTCTATGGCCGCCTGTCGCTCCAGGACCGCTACGAGGTGGCCCGCCTGCTCGGCAAGATCAACCTGGCCTGCGAATCCCTCGTGGACGGCGCCCTGATGTACCTCGGGCCGGGACGCTGGGGGACGAGCGACCCGTTCCTCGGCATTCCCGTCGCCTTCGCGGAGGTCAACCGGGCGGCGGTCCTCTGCGAGATCGTCCAGATGCACGAGAACCTCGTCCCGGACGTCTCGCTCGGGACGCACTTTCTCAACGAGCTGGTGGAGACGGATATGCTCTACCTGGCTTTGTTCCCCGACCGCGGAAACAACTACCTGCGGGCGGACCTGTTCGAGAGTTCACCCAATCGCCTGCTGCAGTTCGTGCCGAAGGCAGGCAAATGGGTCGATGTGGTCAAGGTCGTCGACGCCTGCGAGACCCCCGGCGGCAACGGAGGCATCTTCCTCAGCGCCGACGCCTTCAAACAGAAGGTCGTCTGCTATTTCGCCCGCGCGTAGACCTGTTCGTAGTGACGCCGTAAGGCGTTGTCGTTCGAAGCTACGGCGATATGCAAATGCAATTGTGCCCGGGTGGGGTTTGGGCGGCAATGCAGACGGGCCCGTCTCGCTGACGACGCGCCTGCACCACCGCCCGGAACGAGGGTTAACCCTCGATTTTATCGATGGTTACGAGCAGGTGCTTCTGGCGATGGCCAATCCTTCGCTGGCTGTTCTTGCGTTTGCGGAACGTGGTGACGTAGAGCTTGGGACCCTTCGTGACCGCCTCTTCGGCGGTGGACTTGAACGACGCAACGACCTTGGCGCCCGGGACATAGGGCTTGCCGATCTTGCTGGCGCCGTCGCCACCGATGAACAGAACCTTGTCCATCTCGATGGTCTTGGCGTCGGGGGCCACGTCGGTCAACTCGATCTCCACCTGGTCGCCGACGGCCACCTTATACTGCTTGCTCCCTTGCTCAACAATCGCGTACATGTGCGAAACTCCGGTCCAACGGTTCAAATATCTGAATCTTGGCAAAACCAAAAGGATAGTGTATGCCGATACAAAAGTAAAGACTTTTCCACAGGATTTTTGTTCCCTGTCGGCTCGGACGCCGCTCGGAGGTGGATGGAACCGTTTTCGGGAGCACCTTGATGAAACTGGCGATGATCGGCGACAAACTCGTCCCCATGGAAACCCTGGACCCCACGCACCTGGATCGCGGAACTTATTTCGGCGACGGGGTTTACGAGGTCCTTCGCAGCTACAACGGCAAGCTCTTCGCGCTGGACGAACACCTGCAGCGATTCGCGGCCAGCATGGCCGCCATCCGCATTACGGGCATCGAGATCGGAACAATCCGCGAGCGGGTGCTCGCGGCTTTCAAGGCCGCCGGCCTGGCCAACGCCAAGATCTACTTCCACGTGACCCGAGGCTCCGCCCCGCGAAATCACACCTGGACCAAGGACATCCAGCCGAACTTCTTCCTCACGATCAGCGAGGCGCCCGATAGCACCAAGGACAAGGCCAAGGGGATCTCCGTCTGTACGCATCCGGACCTGCGATGGAAGCGGTGCGACATCAAGTCGCTGAATCTGCTGCCGAACATCCTGGCCCGCCAGGAGGCCGCAGACCGCGGCTGTGACGAGGCGATTCTCGTGGACGACGCGGGCCTGATCACCGAGGGCGCCGGCTCGGCGTTCTTCGCCATCATCGACGGCGCCCTATGCACCGCCCCGCTGGCGGCCAACATCCTGCCCTCGATCACACGACACTTCATCGTCAAGGCCGCCACCAACGTGGGCATGCCCATCCGCGAGCAGTGCGTCACGCCTGCGCAGGCCGCTGCAGCGGACGAGCTGTTCATCGCGGTTACGACGAAGGACATCGTGCCCGTGGTGAGATTCGACGGGACGGTCATCGGGCAAGGCGTCCCCGGTCCCCGGGTCAAGGCGCTCATGACGGAATTCCAGAAGTTCACCGTCTGACCGACTGCGTTTCTCGCCCACCGGAAGAACATCGCGTCGTCACGAGCGCCCGGCCCGCCGTCCTCGGCATCATTGCGTCGGAATGGTCCCTTTGAACAGCAGGATCAGCGCCAGGACACAGGCCAGCATGATAACGCCGGGGACCATCCAGAGCTTCTGCCACTGGAACTTGCCTTCCACCCGGCACTTGTCCATCACGATCCCGGCGAACTGCGTCCCCAGGAACAAGGCGATTCCGCTCTGGGCGGTGAAGACCAAACCCTGCATGGAGCCTCCGGCCCCCTCGGGCGCCACGGCCCCCGCGAACATCTGGCCCGCGATGATAAAGAAGACGTACGCCAAGCCGTGAAATGCCTGGCTCACGGCAATCACCGCCGCAGGCCTGGGCATCACGTAGATGATATACATCACCAGCCAGGAGGCGGCTCCCACCGTCAGCGTCCACTTGTAGCCGGCGTGCTCGACGAGCCGGCCAAGAAGGAACAGGGTTGCGGCCGCCTGCACTGCCTGGGCAATCGCCATGGCCGCCGGGACATTCTTCGGGGCGATCCCGTTGTCCTGCATGAACTGGGCGGTGCCCAGGAAGTAGAACTGCATCATGCCGGGGGCGATCATCGAGATGAGGATGAAGATCAGGAAGCTGGAGTTCTTGAGCATCCCCAGGGCACTGGCGCCTGCCGTAGTTAGAGGGCGCGTCTCAGGCAACAAGGTGCCGCAAACCACGGCCATCACGACCGACAGCACCGCCGCAAGGACGAGGCAATCCCGGCCCTCTTCGCCGGTCTTGAAGATCCAGCGCCACCCCGTCAGGAAGTACCCTGCCAAGGCCCAGGCGATCGGCGCCCACATGAAGATGTAGGGGGATTTGTCGCTGACGCCATTGGCCGCCAGATGGCGGAACATCAGCGAGTTCACCAGGGGCAAGGTCGCGGCGTAGAACAGAGCGTACACCATCAGCGTGCCGAAGAGCGAGGTGAACTTCCGCTTCCAGGCCGCGATGAACAGCAGCAGAGT
Source organism: Phycisphaerae bacterium (assembly GCA_017993835.1). Classification (GTDB taxonomy): domain Bacteria; phylum Planctomycetota; class Phycisphaerae; order Sedimentisphaerales; family Anaerobacaceae; genus PLanc-01. The sequence continues at coordinate 31,496 of JAGOLX010000005.1, read as the reverse complement.
GCCAGCCAAATGCGCGCCGGCCAGAATGAACTCCGTGTTGACCCACCGATCCGCCACCTGGCCGGCCACGAGCGGCATGAAGATACAGCCCAGCGGAAGTGCCGCGTAGATCCACCCGGTCTGTTTGCCGGTGAACTTCAGCGGTCCCAGGAGTCGGGCGGCCAGAACAGGGTACCAAGCCCCCCAGACCGCGAATTCCAGGAACATCATCGCACTGAGTTTGAGGTACAGCTCCGAGTCCATTCCGAACATGTGGTTCTCCTTAATCGCAGGGACGCACTATTTGCAGGCCGCCTTGAGTCGCTGGGCAGCCAGTTTGATGTCGCCGAGGCGGTTGTCGCCGGCCTCGCGCTCGATGGCCATGGCGCCCTGGTACCCGACCTCGCCGAGGACCGCGAGGAACCGCTCGATGCCGACCTGGCCGTCGCCCCAGGGGACTTCGCTGCCCCAGGTGCCGGGTTTCGTCGTGCGGACGGCGTCCTTGACGTGCAGGTGGCGAATCCACGGCGAGAGCACGCGGACCGCTTCGATCGGGTCGCCCTTGTCGTACAGGATCATGTTGGCGGGGTCGAAGTTGACGCCGACCGACTTGTGATCGAGTTTCTCCAGAAAGTGCCGCAGTTCCGTGGCGGTCTCCTGGCCGGTTTCGAGCAGGAGCGTCAGGCCGCTGTCCTTCGCGATATCCGCGAGGGTCTGAATCCGCGTGGCCACCTTCTCGGCGTATGCCGGCTTGCTCTCATCGACGAAGCCCGCGTGCATCGACAGGTACTTCACGCCCAGCTTGGCGGTGACCTTGGCCGCGCCCTGGAACAGGCCGCGGTTCCGCTCCCAGTGCTCGTCGGGGACGACGCCGCCGGTGACCTTGATCGTATCGAGCGTCGAGTAGTCCTCCTGCGGGAAGTCGATCATCGTGCTGGTGATGGTCCACTTCTGCGCCTTGATCGTATCGAGGACTTTGCCGCTGCCGTCCTCGACCGCGGCGCGAATCCCGAGGTGCACGTGCTGGATGCCCAGTTCCTCCAATGCGGCAGCCACGCCCGCGACATCCGTCCGAAGAGACCAACTGCATACGGCTACAGGCCAGTTCTTGCATTTCATCGTTTCAATCTCCAACAGTACCATGGGCGCGAGCGCCCATGCGTTCAGGATCACGGGCAAGATGCCCGTGCTACTTGACCACGACTCTCTTGTTGGTGTCCAGGGACTTCCTTTCGGCCGCGACGAGGCGGACCGAGTCACGAGACTGCTCGAGCGTCAAGACCTGGGGCACGGATTCGCCGCGAACGGTCTTCGCAAAGTGCTCGATCTCGCGGCTGTACCCGTCTCCGGCCGCGACCTGCGGCGTGAACGCCTGGCCCTCGCGCGGGCAGACGCGGAACGCCGGGCTGCGGGTGCAATCGTAGACGAGAGTCGCCTTCTCGAGGATGACGTTGAAGCTCATCTCGAACCCGAAGGTCGGGCTCATTCCCCACCCGCCCTCGGCGACGATGACCTTGTCCGGGCCGTACTCGTACTCGGTGACGATGTGGATGAGTTGTCCCTTGCTCCCCTTCGCCCCATGGCTGCACACCGCCTTGGGCATTCCGAGGAGGTATTGCACGTAGTCCGCATCGTGGATGTGCAGGTCGAGGGCGACGCCGCCGCTGCGGGCCTCATCGGTGAACCAGTTGTCCGGACTCCACGTGGGCGCCGAGCCCAGACGCTGGAACATGCCGGCGACCACGGGGCCGTACTGGCCGCTGTCCACGATCTCCTTGGCCTTGGCGTACTCGGGCCAGAACCGCACGCAGTGCCCGATCTGGAGGACCTTGCCGCTCTTGCCGGCCGCACGGATCATCCGGTTGCACTCGGGGACCGTCAGCGCCATCGGCTTCTCGCAGAGCACGTGGACGCCGCGAGAGAGGGCCTTCTCGGAACAGTCCGCGTGCAGATAGGTCGGCAGCGTAATCGATATCGCATCCAAGTGGGCCGCATCGAGCATCTGGTCGAGATCCCGGTAGACCTCGATGCCTGCGAAGTCGATCTCGCCCTCGGCCCCTTTGATGTTGCCGACCGCTCTCTTGGTGTCTTCCTTGATATTCGGGTTTGCATCACAGATCGCGACGACCTGGGCTCCCTGGACGGCCTTCCACTGGCGGAAGTGCATCCGACCCATGAACCCAAAACCCGCAATCCCTACTCGCAGCATTCCGGTACCTCCTTCGCGCGTCCCGCGCAGCTCCAAGACCCCGCGTCGGGGACTTCCTGATGTGAACCTTTCTGTCCGGCCATGGCCATGCACTCTCAACACTGCCTAGCCTCCAACATTCCGGCGGCGCGCGATTCTACCAGAGCCATCAGAAGCCCGCAAACGGATTTCCGCTCGGCAACTCGGCAAAAAAGCCTCGCCCGAACCGGCGTCCGATAATATGCATACCAAGGCGACGCGGAAGACTCCGCGGGAAAAGACATGCTTGTGGGGACGGAGCGACGTATAATGGGCGCCGTGGTTGGGCGGGCCGAGGCCCGCGATATCGTGACATCGGGGACAGATATGACGCCGAAAGAACGGGTTCACGCAATCATCAGGGGCCAGTCTCACGATCGCCCCGCCGTTACGCCCATTTTCATGGCCTGGTCGGCCAACTTCATCGGGCGGACCTACCGCGACTACTACCTCGACGGCGACGTGCTCGTCGAATCCCAACTGGCGGTGGCGCGGGCATTCCACCTCGATCAGGTCAGCGCCATCAGCGATCCATGGCGGGAGGCGTCCGCCTACGGCATGGAGTTCGACTACCCCGAGCACGGCGTGGGCAAGCCGCGGGCCCTGCTGATCCGCTCGGTCGACGACGTCGCTCGGATCAAGGCGTTCGACATCGAGAACAGTCCGCGTCCCCGACAGCGTGTCGAGAGCGTGCGGAAGATGGCCTGCGCTGTCGGGCAGACGCACAGCGTCCTGGGATGGGTGGAGGGACCGCTCGCGGAGTATGCGGACCTGCGAGGGGTCGAGAGCATGTTCATGGACCTCATCGACAAGCCCGAGATGTACTTGCAGGCGGCGGGCCCCCTGGTGGACAACGCCATTCGCTTCGCCCGGGCACAGGTCCAGGCCGGCGCGGACATGATCGGCGTCGGCGATGCGGTCGCCAGTCTCGTGAGCCCGTCGATGTACGAGCAGTTCGTCCTGCCCTATGAGAAACGGCTCTTCGACGCGATCCATGACGCCGGCGCCGCGGTGAAGCTCCACATCTGCGGCGACATCAGCAGGAGCGTCGGCCTGATGGCACAGACCGGCTGCGACATCCTCGATATCGACTGGATGGTCCCCCTGGACCAGACGCGGTCGGTCGTCGGCCCGAGCGCCACCCTCTGCGGCAACTTCGATCCCTCCGCAATCCTGTTGCAGGGCACCCCGCAGGACGTGGCCCACGCTGCTCGCCGGTGCATGGAAATGGGCGGTCAACGGTTCATCCTGCAACCGGGTTGCGAGGTCCCGCCGGGGACGCCCGAACAGAACATCCGCGCCTTTTGCCCCTGCGAGGGTTGCCTGGTCCCCGAACTGCTTGCGACGGCGTGACGCTGTGGATCCGGGGTGGCCTTGGGACCATCCCTTTGCATCCGCTTGCTGCCGATTCAGTCATGACTACTGGGCACGTTCTGCACAAGCAGTAAGTACATGGTTGCAGTCTGAATTGTGTCCCTTCTTGAGTGCCTTGAATGCGGTGAAAGGAGCGCACCCATTGGCCGATATCCTAACCAGCCTTAGATAGTCGGGTGACGTATCCAAGGCCACGGCAAAACCAGGAAGACGCATCGAATACCTTCCCTCTGAATCAGTCTGCGAACTCATGTCGTACTCGATAGTGTCTCCAGGCGCATTCACCAGACAATACTCGACTTTTGCGCCTGCGATCGGGTTGCCCTCAGCGTCGGTTATTTTCCCGCTGACTGATGCCCGGAAAGTGTGCGATTCGAATACGAAGCCGATGCCTGTGAGCAAGAGGATGAACAGGGAGGCAACACATATTCCAATCGCCCAGCGAATGACTCGGAGATTCATCTTTCCTCACGGAGCGTGCCGCACAGCCTCTTCAGACGGGAACCGCGGCAAGCGGAATGCCGCTCGCCGGGAGGCTGTCGCAGGACAGGATCGGCGTTTCCTTGACGGCGCATCGCCGTTCCAGATGGTCCAGGACATTCATGAAGTTGATGTACGAATCGTAGGGCGAGTCATACGGATTGAAGTACTTGTGCACGTCGCCGTCGGCGAAGTACTTCGTACACATGTAATAGAAGTGATCCGACGCCTGGAGCCGGCGCCAATCGGTCAGAAGTCTCTCGTCCTTGGCCTGCTTGATCCGCTTTTCGAGGCGGTAGAGCTCGTGGATCGCGTTGGACTGCATGGGGTTCCCCAGCCAGGCGGAAAGATCTCGCTCCGTGTCGGCCCAACTGATAACGTGAGGCACGTCGATGGTCCCGGCCGGCTCGTAGGAGGCCACGACCTCGCTGGGCGTCTTGAAGTCGTTGTCGGAGTGCTTGAGAACCTCTTCGGGCAGACGCCGCATGAAATCGAAGATCCCGGTGTCCTGCCACTGATGCTCGCCGAGCGTCTCATAGTCCATGAACAGGTTCACCACGTTCCCGTTGCCGTTGACCGCGTTGACCCATTTGGAGAACTTCTCCACCGTCAGAGGCCATTGCGCCCAGTCGCGATTCGAAAAACGGAAGGCAATGTCGTCGCTCAGCGAGTAGTTCTTCAGCAACATCTTGAGCCGACGGCAGCCCTTGGGCTGGTAGACGAAGTTCGGACTGCGATCGCCCAGGACGTGATCCGCGCCCTCGGTGAGAATCGCGTCGAAACAACCCATCGCCTCGATCAGCAGGCCCAGATCGTTGTTGTAGATCAGCTCGGTGTTGCGAAAGACCTTCGGTGTCTGGCCGAACAGATCACGCACGACATCCATCTGCTTCCTGACCTGCTCGATGAACTCCTTGCGGGAATAGAGGAAGCTGAGACTGTGGTAGTAGGTCTCCGCCAGGAACTCGACGCACCCGGTCTTCGCCAGGGCATGGAACGTGCTGAGCACCTCGGGACTGTACCGCTCCAACTGCTCCAGCAGGATGCCGGTGAGACTGTAGGCGACTCGGAACCGTCCCTTGTGTTGCTGAATGAGGCGCAACAGCATCCGATTGGCGGGGAGATAGCACTTGTTGGCCACCTTCTTGCAGATCGCGGCGTTCCGGCCTTCATCGAAGTACCGCTCGTCGTTGTCGAAGACCGTGTAATGGCGCAGCCGCATCGGCTGGTGGACTTGAAAGTAGAAGCATATCGAGGGCATGATCCGTTCCAATCCTTTCCGATCCTGTCGATCCTTCGCTCCACAGCGACGACTACACCGGCACCAGCGTCTCCTCGTAGATCCGCAGGCAGTGCTGCGCGGCGTCGCGCCACCGCAGCTTGCGGACCTCGAAGTTCCCATGGTTGCGGAGCGTCATCCGCAGCGGCGGGTACTTCAGCACCGCTACGATCTTGTTCGCCATCTCATTGACGTCCCAGAAATCCACTTTCAAGGCGTGACGCAGCACCTCCGAGACGCCGCTCTGCTTGCTGATGATCACGGGAACGTCGTTGTCCAGCGCCTCCAGCGGCGCGATCCCGAAAGGCTCGGAAACCGAGGGCATCACGTAGAGGTCCGCCATGCGGAAGATCCGCCGAACATCGTCGCCGCGAAGGAAGCCGGTGAAAAGGACTTTGTTGCCAATCCCCAACTGGGCCGCCAGCTCGACCGAACGATACATCAGGTCGCCCGACCCGGCCATGACGAACTTCACGTTGTCCATGACATCCAGGACTTTCTTGGCGGCATGGAGGAAGAACTCGGGTCCCTTCTGCAGGGTGATCCGGCCCAGGAACAGAACGATCTTCTCCTCCCGACGGATGGTCTCCGGCGTCGTGGACCACACGCCGGCCCGCTCGACCCCGTTGTAGACGACGTCGATCTTGTCGCCTGGGATTCCGTAGCGGCTGATCACCATGCCGCGCGTGTAGTGGCTAACCGCGATCACCTTGTCCGCCCGCTGCATCCCCTCCCGCTCGATATCATACACCGTCTGATTGACGTGCTCTCCGCTGCGGTCGAACTCCGTCGAATGAATGTGCACCACCAGAGGCTTTCCGCTGATCGTAGCCACCCCGACGCCCGCCGGATAGGTCATCCAGTCGTGCGCGTGAACAATGTCGAATTCCTCGCCCTTCGCCAATTCCATGGCCATCGAGGCATACCGATGGACTTCCCGGTAGAGATCCCCTGCATAGTCCGCACGTGTGCCCCCGTCGCCCGTCTCGCTCGAGACCGTGGTCTCTCGTTGAAGACGCAGGGTCTCCTCGATCCTCTCGTTGTATGTCTCCGGCGTCGCGTAGGCTCGCAGCGGCGACATGATCGCCCGGAAACTCACGTTGGTCAGTTCGTCCGTCTGAGATGTCCTGCGGATGGTCGTCTGTCTCTTCGCCTGGGGGGTCAACAGTCGCACGTGGGTGGCGTATTGGCTGTCGACCGTCTTCGGAAGGACGAATGTCACTCGCACGCCCAGTTGGTCCAGCGCCTTCGTCAAGCCATAGCAGGCCGTGCCGAGTCCCCCGCTGATGAACGGCGGGAACTCCCAGCCCAACATGAAGACACGAACGCGCGTCCCCTCATCATTAAGTCCCATATGTCCTCACCTGTTCCGAGTCTGCCGCAACTCTCTGACACCGCGATAACTGCGGAACCCCCACCGCGCGACCATCGAGCCGAGCGCCGCAGCACCCACAGTCTACTGAGACTATCGGCAGCCTTTAGCCCAATCTTGATTTTCGGGCGTGAAAAATTTCGGGACGCACCTACTCATATCCCATTTTCTCTATCGGACTTTTTTGCCTCGCTCGAACAGGAATTCCTGCAAAAAACGAAGTAGACATACTGTAATCGCAGTTGTTATAGGCTCTTGCTCCTCCAGAGGCCGTGCAGGATGAACTCTCACCAGTACGCCAGGGTGGTATATTATCGGACTACCTCTTCGCCCATCGCCGCAATCCCTGCCCATAACCGGGATATCAAACCGATTCGTGGTCCGGACAAGGTCCGACTCTGTCATCACCTTCGTCATGGGGTTCGTCGCGGCGGAAAAGGTGAGGAACAGCAAAAAAAAGGACGCCAACTGCTAAATCCACGGATCGAGCGGACCGATACCCGTGAGTGTTTGGGACACTAGCAGATCTGTGGTTTGACGTGGATCCCGTGGTGACACCGATTACGGAGAAAGGACATGAACAGACACCCGAGAAAGAGCGGAAAGGGACACACCAAGGTCAGCGAGCTGGTCGCGGTGGCGTTCCTGGACGAGATGGATCAGGCACGGGAGTATGAGACTCTCCTGCGCCTCAACGACATCCCGGCCGTCATCAAGGAGCAGTTGGATCCCTGTGGAGAGGGCAAGGCCATCGCCATCATGGTCCCCGAGGAGTGCCTCGACGAGGCCCATGTCGTTATCGAGTCGCAAGACGCCTACGACGACCTCTGCGACTTCGCGATGGACGAGGACGAAGACCTCGACTTTGACGCAGAGCAATTCGACGACGAGTTCTGAGCCGCCTTGGCAGCTCGGGATTTGCTGTTCGCGATTCGCGCTCGCTTGCGACGGGCAGCGGCCCAGAGTGGGTCCCGCTCCGAGAGTACAAGACGATTTGCGAATAGTAGATTGAGGAAGGTTGCAGCACCATGCCAGAAACGAATACCAGCGACAGATGCGAACGCCGCGTGTCAGAGGAGCGTCGAGCAAACCTCCCCGACCGGCGAAAACACGATCTCGGCGGCAATCCGTACGACCCTAACTTCACGGACCGCCGTCAGAGCGTGGTGGACCGACGCCTGGGTCTCGATCGCCAGCGAGGACCCGGCCGACGCCGAAGTGATGAACGAAGGGCCGCCGAGGAGGGCCAGATGTCCGACGAACAGTTCGAATTCCTGATGGCCATCGATGAATACAAGCGAGCCAATGCCCGCCCCTTCCCCACCTGGACGGAAGTCCTGGAGGTGATTCGGGCACTGGGCTATCGGCGAGTCGCCGAACCCCAGGCGCTGGCCCCCCATGGCTCCGCCGGCGACACAGGCGCCGAACCGGCCAAGAACTGAACCAGCCGCACAGGACCTCGCTCCGGTCGAAATCCTTCGTCCGATTCCCTGCAAGCCCGACGTTCCCGGTCTGCGCGAGAATCTCCGCACATCGCCTGAGCCAGCCTCCTCAGGAACGGACGGTCCCGAGGAACCCCTCGATGCCCGTGAAGATGATCTGCGCCGCAATCGCGGTCAGGATCAGGCCGGTCAGCTTCATCATCATATGGAGGCCCTTGTGCCCCAGCACGTGGGCGATCGGCATGGCCAGGAACAGGAACAGCGAGATCACCAGCACCGCCAGCAGGACCGCCAACGCAGCCACGGCCTTCTCCCTCGCGCCGCTGATCTCCATGCCCAGGACCAGGAGGGTACCGATGGTTCCCGGGCCAACGATCATCGGAATCGCCAGCGGGACTACCGCGAAATCCTCCCCCTCTTCCGCCGCCAGCTCGCCCCGCTTGCCGGTGACCATCTGCATGGCCGTGAGAAACAGCAGGACCCCGGCGCCGACCTGGAATGCCGGAACGGTGATTCCCAGGATCCGGAAGATCACGTTGCCAAAGAAGTAGACCGAGAAGCAGATGACCAGAATTGCGATGCTCGTACGGAGCGCGCAGTGGTTCCGCATCCGATGGTCCATGTCCCGGGACAACAACAGGAACATCGAAACCGAGAAGAACGGCGACAAAATGAAGAACACCTTCGTGAAGATGTCCAAGAACAGACCCATTTCCGACTCTCTTTCAACCAGCCATCCATCGTCCCGGAGGCCATTGTCTCCGGCGTAAGCGTTGTAGTATACCCGAGTTCCCCTGCCAGGGGAACGCCTGCCTGCAGTCACCTGTTGACATCGCGTCATCGGGGAAGTACAAGAACAGGTATCCGGCATTACGAGAACCAGAAAACGGACGGACTCGAAGAAGGGGGGGATTCTATGTACCGCATGACATCCCGTGGACGCCGGAACATAACTCGTGTGGCATTCGTGCTGTCGGCCTGTGTGGTATTGATCCCGTCTCCCGAACCGGGGCTGGGCAAAGAGAAAACCCCTCCTGCCACGGTTCCTGTGAAGGTCCTCATCCTCGACGACTCCGACGACGATTTCCAAACGGCTCCGTTCGAGGATGCCGTGGTTCTCCTGACAGCCACGGGCCATGTCGCACATCGAATCGGCGGCTTGAACGTCTGCGAGACCATCGGTGGCTGCCGGGCCATTATGGCTTCGCTGGACGGCCGATCCCTCATCGTCTGCGAGAACGTGGCAGACCGGATCACCGCCTACGAGATCGGCACAGGCAATCCGCTGTGGTCCTTGCCGGGCGAGTTCACAGCCGCAGTCGTCCATGGAGACACCGTGTACGCGCTGAAAGCCGACGGCAGTGTCTATGGCAAGGAGATCATGGCCATCGACAGCCAGGGGGATGTCCTTCGACAGGCAGACCTCGGCGGGTCCGACATTGCGGTCGACCCGCACGGAAACGTTCTGTGGCTGGTCGGCGAGAACATCAAGAAGTGCGACACGAGCTTCAACGTTCTGTGGCACACGGATCCGATTCAATGGTGTGCGTCGTCCGTCGATGTGGTTCCCGACGGCTCGGCCTGGGTCGCAGAACGCGCCCATGTGCAGACCGGCGGCACGAACAGACTGCTGCACATCGCTCCGGATGGCACAATCGCGAGCACAATCCCGGTGGACATGTCGCCGACATGCGTGCGAGTTGACCCATCGGACAAGAGCGTGTGGGTCAGCGGCATCCGCATCCAGAACAACCGAAAACTGTGCGTCACGATGAGGAATTGGCCTGACATAATCGGATATCGCGACGACTACCAGATCAGCGGACGGCCGATCTGCAAGTACTCGATGCAAGGCCAACTTCTGTGGCGAAGCAACGACGGCGGGGAGTCCCTGGATTTCGATCCTTCGGATGGTTCCGTCTGGATCGGCGGGCAAACCAAGGTCTGGCACTGCTCGCGCGACGGGGTGGAGCTTCACACCTATGACTGTCTGTCCTCCGGTCAGAAGTGGATATGCATCGTGCCCCCTGATCGGTGAGATGGATTCCCCCGCACACAAAGCCCCCCTGCTTGACAGCGGTCTGAGAATCCGTTAGGGAACAGGCATGTCGAAGGCAAATGCTCTGATACGATCCGCGACCCTGGGGGATATTCCCGACATCGTCCGACTCTGGGAGGAGCTGATGGACTTCCATCGCGAGCGAGACCCGTTCTACACGCGAGCCCGCAACGGGTCGGATCTCTTCAGGCGGTATGTCGAGGAGAACGTGGGCAATGACGCCGCCTGCGTACTCGTCGCCTTGGTCGAGAACGAGATCGTGGGTTACTGCCAGGGCGTCATTGACCATCACCCGTCGGTGCTGGCCGAGCCGGACTACGGCCAGGTCCTCGACTTCATGGTGACGGCAGGCAGCCGCAACACCGGCATCGGCAGTCAGATGTTCGAGGCCTTGCGACGGTGGTTTCACACGGAGGGCATCCGCCGGGTCGAGGTCCGCCATTCGACGGTCAATGATCTCGCTGCTCGCTTCTGGCCCAGGATGGGTTTCAAACCCTACGTACAGGTCCTTTTCATGGAGTTGTAGGAGCAGTCCCATCCCAGCCGACGGTCCTGGGGTTCTCCGCAATATCCAGAGCGTCATTGAACGTCTGTACTGGAGTCCATAGAATGGCGTGGTCCTTGCGCCGATGGAGACGCAGAATCCTGCATCTGGACAGTATCCAGGAGAGATGATTGGAGTCTTCGATGTACCGGACAACGTCGCCGAGCAGATTGATCCTGACCACCCTCATCGCGATCCTCGTCTCCACCAATCCGGCTCCCTCCGGCCAGACGGTCATGGTCCCGATGCGCGACGGGGTCAAACTCGCTACGGATGTCCATTTGCCCGGGGGCAAGGGGCCCTGGCCGACCATCCTCGTGATGACTCCCTACAACAAGAACGGACTGGCGGCCTTCGCGGGCGAGACCGCCAAACGAGGCTACGCCCTGGTCGCCCAGGACTTCCGTGGGCGATTTGCGTCCGAGGGGGAAGACTACCCGGTGTTTCTCCACTGCGGCTGGGGCGAGCACCAGGACGGATATGACACGACCGAGTGGATCGCCGCCCAGAAGTGGTCCAACGGCAAGATCGGCGGATGGGGTGTCAGCGCGCCGGGAATCGCCCTGAACATGACCGCGCCGAGCCGACCACCCCACCTGACCTGCTGCTATGTCGCAGTGGCCTTCTCGGACATGTACTCCCAGGCCGCCTACCAAGGCGGCGCCTTTCGCAAAGGGTTGCTCGAAGACTGGCTGACTCAGAGCAAGTTCACTGCCAAGAACCTGGAACTGGTCCGTGCCCATCCGAACTACGATGATTTCTGGAAGGCGCTCGATCCCCAGCGGGTCGCGGCCCAGGTGAACGCGCCCACCCTGTTCTACGGCGGCTGGTACGACATCTTCTGCGCCGGCACAATCAACAGTTTCGTCACGATCAACACGCAAGGCGGCGATCTCGCCCGGGGCAAGTGCCGTCTCATCATGGAGCCCTACGGTCACGGCCGCAGTGACGATCTGGCCTTCCCCAACACCAGCGCCCCGCAGACGGGCGACATGTGGAACTGGTTCGATCTCTGGCTCAAGAACGACGGGCGGGGAATCGAGCAGATCCCCGCCGTGCAGTACTATGTCATGGGCGATCCGGCCGATCCCAACAGCCCCGGGAACAAGTGGAAGACCGACGACGACTGGCCGGTGCCTGCGATGATGGTGCCGGTCTATCTGCACGTAGACAACAAGCTCCGCCTCACTCCGTCGGAGGAACTCTTCGGATCGCTGTCCTACAAGTACGATCCGAAGGACCCCGTCTCCACCGTCGGAGGCGCGAACCTGACCGGAACCAAGGGCCCCAAGGACCAGCGATCGGTAGAAGAGCGGCCGGACGTCCTGGTGTTCAACTCCCCGGTCTTCGACAGATACATCGAGTTCACCGGGGCAATCAAGGTCAAGCTCTGGGTCTCCTCGACCGCCGTGGACACCGACTTCACCGCCAAGCTCTGCGACGTCTACCCCGACGGTCGCAGCATGGTCGTCCTCGACGGCATCCTCCGGGCCAGCCATCGCAGCTCCATGGAAACCAGCGAACTCCTGGAGCCGGGCAAAATCTACGAGATCGAGATCGACCTGTGGTCCACCAGTCTGGTCGTGGGACCGGGCCACCGCGTCCGCATCGCGGTTTCGTCGAGCAACTCGCCGCGTTTCGAGCCCAACCCGAACACAGGCCGCGTCCCGGGGACGGACGACAAGACCGAGATCGCCACCAACACGGTCTACATGAATGCCAACCACCCGTCGCACATCCTGCTGCCGGTGGCCAATCACTGGCCGCCCAAGACCGACACGGAATCGACTCCGAAATAACACGTGCGGGATGAACGATTCAAGAGACTCCGTCCTCTGTCCGCCCTGCGGACGCCAACTGTCAACCACCGATCATCCATGACCAATAGAACCGGGCAAGGCCCTCGTCTTCCGCTAATGAATCTGCAACAGCCCAAGATTCAGACGAGAGCCTCGCCCCTTCCGGGCATCGGCGCCCGGGATAGCCTGTGGCGAGAAAAAAAGACCCTAATGGGTCGGTTTAGACATAACCCTGCTGGACCATGGCGTCCGCGACCTTGACGAACGCAGCGGTGTTGGCGCCCTTGACGTAATCGACGAACCCGTCCACTTTCCCGTACTTGACGCAGTTCTCGTGGATCGAGTGCATGATTGTCTTGAGCTGGGCGTCGACGTCTTCGCGCGAGCGACGCATGCAGCCGGCGTTCTGGTTCATCTCCAGGCCGGAGACCGCGACGCCGCCAGCGTTGGCGGCCTTGCCGGGACCGTAGAGGATCTTGGCGTTCAGGAAGACCTCGACCGCGTCGGCATGGCTCGGCATGTTCGCGCCTTCGCTGACGCAGTAGCAGCCGTTCTTGACCAGCAAGCGGGCATCATCCTCTTCGATCTCATTCTGCGTCGCGCTGGGGAACGCCAGGTCGCACGGAACGCCCCACGGCCTCTTGCCGGCCAGGTACTGGGCCCCCTTGAAGTGGTTGGCGTACTCGCTGATGCGCCCGCGGCGGACGTTCTTGAGTTCCATGATCCATGCCAGCTTCTCCGGCGTGATCCCGTCCATGTCCACGATCGTGCCATTCGAGTCGGAGAGCGTCAGGACCTTGGCGCCGAGGGTGTTGAGTTTCTCTACGGTGTACTGGGCGACGTTTCCCGAGCCGGAGACCGTGGCGGTCTTGCCCTGGATGCCTTCGCCTCGCGTGGCCAGCATGTCGCTTGCGAAGTAGACGGAGCCGTATCCGGTCGCTTCAGGACGCAGGTTCGAGCCGCCCCAGTTGAGGCTCTTGCCGGTCAGGGCGCCGTCGAACCGGCGGGTCAGCTTGCGATACTGGCCGAAGAGATAGCCGATTTCCCGCCCGCCAACGCCGATATCGCCCGCCGGAACGTCGATCTCGGAGCCGATGTAGCGGAACAGACAGGCCATGAACGACTGACAGAACCGCATGACCTCCCCGTCGCTGCGACCCTTCGGATCGAAGTCAGACCCGCCCTTGCCGCCGCCCAGCAGCAGCGTGGTCAGGCTGTTCTTGAAGACCTGCTCGAAGGCCAGGAACTTCAGCACGCCGAGGTTGACCGATGGGTGGAAGCGAAGCCCGCCCTTGTAGGGACCCAGCAGACTGCTCATCTGAACACGGTAGCCGCGGTTGACCTGGACCTCCCCGGCATCGTCCATCCAGACGACGCGGAACTGGTAGACGTTCTCGGGCACCACGAGGCGTTCCAGGACCTTGGCGTCACGGTAGGCCTTCGTGCCCTGCACGAGGGGCATGACCGATCTGGCCACCTCCTTGACCGCCTGGTGGAACTCGACCTCGCCCGGCGATTGGGCGACAACGCGGGCCATGAAGGCTTCGACCAGCGGTTCAATCGATGATTCTTCTGTCTTTCGTAACGCTGCAACAGTCATAGATTCTCCTCAAACTTCTATCGTGCGGTTCGTATTGTCGTGCTCATATCGCGTCTCGACGCAACCCCGGTCCTCCGGGCGCCGATCATTGACGTCGTTCGCAAATCCTCTGGATCGAGTCCAGATAGTGTTTCAACAGCCAGAACTTTTCGAGAAACTCCGGCCACCCGCAGGCCGGGACGAAATGGGCCGCCGCCTCCGGAACGATCATCCCACTGCTGGTGACGATGCGTCGGAACTCCCCCCACATCTCGGCCCAGATCTGGTTGGCGTCCTGCGACACGGAGCCGGCCACCTTCAACAGGTGATCCAGTTCCACCAAAGGCGTGAACGGCAGGACCGTGGGCAGTTCCCCCGGCGGCGGAGCCGCACGAGCCTTCCTTCTCGGTTCAGCAGCCATCGCAACCTCCCAATCACAGACAACCCGGATCTCATCATCATGCACGACGGCGCGCGCCCCGTGCGACAACAGCGAGCGAAACCATTGGCATTGTAGCGGACAGGGGGTCGTACCTATCCCCAACATAACACCCATGGAACGCCCAGTCACAATGTGCTAGTTCTTCCACACGGTTTACGCACGTATATGCATGACCGTGTTCCTTCGACACAGCACAATTGCGGGCCGGAAGGATGTGCAACCGCCTCATTCACAAAGGTTTACAACACGCGAGCAGACATTCGCAAAATAAGCTTGCATCCTTAGGGCCTGTGCGGGATTATATGGTAATTGGGTTTCTGTCCCTTTCAGTTCATGTGCATTAGATGGGTACTCGAAATGGCGAAGACTCCAACTCGTGATCAACGGATCAAGCAGGTAAGAACCCTGGACAAACGCCTGGCGTCGATGGAGGCCACCGCGGGCAATCCCCCCCAATCCGAACTCGAAGTCGCCCTGCGGGAGCGAATCAAGGAGCTCGATTGCCTGTATACCATATCCACCTTTCGTGAAATGTACTTCCACGTCCCCGACAGATTCCTTCAGAGCGTCGTCGATTGCCTGCCCAAGAGCTGGCAGTTCCCGGAGCACGCCTGCGCCAGGGTGATCTACGGCGACAAGCGATATGTCACCGAGCAGTTCACAGAGACCAAGTGGCGGATGGCCGCCGACATCGTGACGGACGGACGGACCGCCGGCGTCGTGGAGGTGTACTACCGCAGGATTGTCCCAACGTCGGGAACGAGCCCCTTCCTTAAGGAGGAACACGCCCTGATCCGTGACGTAGCGGAGCGAATCAGCACCATTCTGATGCACATGAAGACCCTCTCGGACCTGCGCGAGGCGAACCGGGCGATTCAGCGGGAGCATCAGGCACTGCAGGAGGCCAACATCGCCCTTCGCGCGGTGCTGTCCCGACTGGAGGAGGAAAAGCGCGGCATCAAGGCCTCGGTCGCCGCCAACATCCAGAAGGTCATCATGCCGATCGTCTTCGAGCTGGAGCTCGAGGTGAGCGGGCGGCAACGGTCCTACGTGACGCTGTTGCGCCGCAGCCTCCAGGAGATCACGTCCCCCTTCCTCAGCCAGATCGCCAGGGACCACGTGCAACTGACGCCCGTCGAGATCGCGATCAGCACGATGATCCGTAACGGGCTGTCCACAAAGGAGATCGCCCAGTTGCGCTGCATCTCCCCTGCCACGGTCCGCCGGCACCGTGAGAACATCCGCCGCAAGCTAAGCCTGAAGAACCGAAAGGCCAATCTCGCCACGTATCTCCAGGCCTCAGTCACCAGCGAATCTGCGGCTCCGATGGAGCCGGCCCCCTCCCCCGCCCAACCGAGCGTGGAGAGTCTGTCCCTGTCCACCGACTGGACCCCTGAGGAATTCGCCGGCACGACCCGCGAATTGCGCACGTGAAGCCGCGCGAAGATGGTAGAATGCTCGACGGGATCGTCGCAATCGGGACGAGCCGCTGATCCAGGACGGCTACCAGATCTACCACCATGCGTTCTTCTCGCGAAACGGCGTCTGGGCGGTCGTGCAGCAGGGCATGAACGAAGCGGACGCCTCCGCGCGGCGCTGCCACCGGTTCTCCGAGAGCGCCCACGGAGTGTGAGCAAGAAAAGTGACAGGCGAGCCACGACGGCGGAGCCAACGTCATTCACCGCATACGATTCGCCAACGTCTCAAGTCCACGACGACGGTACACCTGGCACGTTCTTGTCACACGCAGTAGCGGCGGTCGAACCAGAGACAATCATCGCCACTCTCTTGGTTCCGGCCGAAGGCCGGGCCGGGTGCATCTGTGGCTGATTCACTACCTGCTCGATTTTGAACCACTTCCGTGAATCGCCAGTATAAGGAAAGAAAAGAGCCGATACAGAGAAGTAGTTTCCAGACAGGAGTGACAATGGCTTGTCGCAAACCCAAGGTGGTCGTGATCGGCGCGGGAGCGGTCGGAACGACCTATATGTACGCCCTGCTGCAGACGGGCATGGCCGAGGAGATCGCGCTGATCGACCTCGACGCCAACCGCGTGGAAGGCGAGATCATGGACCTTTCGCACGGACTGCCCTTCCTGGCGCCGGTGAGGATCAAGGCGGGGACGTATGAAGACTGCGCCGACGCGTCGCTGATCGTCATCACCGCAGGCGCCAAGCAGGCGCCGGGACAGTCGCGCGCGGACCTCATCCGCGTGAACGCAGGGATCGTCCGCGCGATCTGCACGCAGATCGCACAGCAGGCAAGCGACGCGGTCGTCCTGATGGTGACCAATCCGGTCGATACGCTGACACACGTCGCGCTCGAGTCGCTGGGCTGGCCGCGACAGCGGGTGATCGGGTCGGGCACCGTGCTCGACAGCGCCCGCTTCAAGTACATGCTCAGCCGGCACTGCGGGATCGACCCCCGCAACGTACACGCCTACATCATCGGCGAGCACGGGGACAGCGAAGTCGCCGCCTGGAGTCTGTCGCACATCGGCGGCGTCGGCATTTCGGACTACTGCCGGATCTGCGGCGTCTGCAACAGCGGACTGTATCACAAACAGATCGCCGAGCAGGTTCGCGATTCCGCCTACCACATCATCGATTACAAAGGCTCGACGTACTACGGCATCGGCCTGTCGCTTGTCCGCATCACCGGCGCGGTCCTGCGGAACGAGAACAGCGTCCTGACAGTCTCCAGCCTGCTGAAGGGCGAGTACGGGATCCACGACGTGTGCCTGAGCGTCCCGTGCGTGGTCGGCGAGCACGGCGTGGTCCGGATCATCGACGCCAAGCTCGCGCCCGAGGAGCAGGAGGCGCTCCAGCGATCGGCGGAGGCCATCGCGGGGAACCGGCCGTGAAATGGACTCGCGATTTCGCCGGAATGATGATCCGCGACTGGATTGGAGGGGTGCATGTCCGTATTTGCGTGCGTGCGATGGAGGTTCATGGGGGCCGTGGATTGTCATTCCCGCACAAAGCCTGCCCTCGACCCGATCGGGGGCGGGAATCCACTCCCCAGGTCGCGCCTGGTCCCAAGGTTCCTGGATTCCTGCTTGACGCAGGAATGACAGAGTCCGGACAATGCCTCGTCACCCCACGGGAGACGACAAGAGCGGTCATGCACGCGGATTGGAGCCTCGCCCCCAATCGAATTGCATTCTGCCCTCCGTTGTGCTATAATAATGTAGTAGACGATTGGGGTGTGTTCCGTTGAATGCGATGCGGAGCGAATCGAACGTCCATGCGGGTCGAAGCCTTGGGCGAGGGTATGAATCGAAGATCATTTCTCAAGATCGCTGGATTGGCGGCGGCCCTGGGCGGCTCCGCGGCGGCTCGCACTCTCGTCCTGCTGAACATCCGCGAGACAATCACCATCTCCCGAATCGAGTGGTTCCTGTACAAGACGGGTCTGTCCGCCTCCGGCGATGAGCCCGATCTCCGCTGCGCAGTCCGAATCACCGCAGCCTGCGGGATTCAGGGTTGGGCCGACGTGTCGGACGCGACGATGCCCGACGCGCAGACGGCCCGCGCCGTCAGCAGTCTGCTCGCGGGTCGCCAGATCGACTTGCCCAGTGCGATCTGGCGGGAGCTATACGAAGCCGGTTTGCCGCTCGGGGTTCTGGGTGCGGTGGACATCGCCTTGTGGGACCTGCTGGGCCGGGTCGAGAACAAGCCGGTCCACGCGATGCTGGGCTCCCGGCGGCAGCAGATCCCGGCCTACATCACGACAGAAGTCAACCTGGGCGACGCAGGACGATATGTCCAATACGCCCAAGCGTGCAAACAGGCGGGGCTCCACGGGTGCAAGATCCGACCCTACTGGGATTCCGGGATCGGCGCCACCGGCTCGGAGGGCAAGGGGTTCCCCGATCGCGACATGGAGGTCTACCAGGCGGTTCGCGAGGCGGTGGGAGCGGACTTCGCGTGCATGGCCGACAACAGCGGCGCCTACACCTTCGACGAGGCCCTTCGCGTGGGCGAGCTCCTCGACGAGCTGCAATACGAGTGGTTCGAGTCGCCCATGCCGGAGACGGAGGCCTGGCGGGAGCAGTACAGCGCACTGGCCGGACAAGTGAAGACGCCGATCTGCGCCCCGGAGAGTCTCGCGGAGTCCTATCCGACTCGCGTCGTGTGGCTCGCGTCCAAGGCATGCGACATTGCGCGGATCGACGCATCTCTGGGCGGCCTGACGCCGTGCATCGAACTGGCGAACACCTGCGAAACGCTCGGCGCCAGGCTGGAGCTGCACGACATCGGCCTGGACGCCTATCCCCACCTGCAACTGATGGCGGCCACCTCCGAATCGGTCGTCAAATATGTCGAGGTCTCGTCCCTGTCGCGCGAGGCGCAGATCCGTCCCGGGCGAACCACCGCGGAACCCGTGCCCGACGAGCAGGGCTTCGTCGCGATCCCCCAGATCGCCGGCATGGGCCTGGAACTCGACTGGCAGTACATCGTCACCCACAGGGTGAATTGACCCCCGTCCGCAGGAAGATGGTGCGTAATACGCACCCTACTACGCCGTCCATCTTACAACACTGGGCAAACGTGGCGGACACCGTTTGGAGTTCCGCCTTCAGGCGGGTCAAGACCGCGTGAACGCGGAACTCCGAACAGGCCATATGCCGATAGACTGCCAACCGAATTAACGTGGACGGCGTACCACTACTACCGATTCAGAAGAGACCGCAAAGGACCACGCGGCACGGCACAGAGCCTCTTGTCATGCTGAGCACCGCGAAGCATCCGGCCGAGGAACGGGACGCCGATTCGGACGCGAATTGCACCTCTCCTCCAATGCCCCGATGCTTCACTGCATTCAGCATGACAATCCGCGGAGGTCGGCTGTTTCTGAAGCGTATCTCCGCAATTCGCTCGCAAGAATCCCCTCGGTGCGCGTCTTACAGGTGGATACCATAGGACACAGCATGACAGCGATGAACTCGGATCGGTTGGCCGTCTGGTATGACGCATACAGTGCCTCGCTGACGCTGTACGCGCGTGCCTGGCTGGGACACGACGGCGCCCAGGACGCGGTTCAAGCGGCCTTCGTGCGTCTGATGGGCCAATCGACGGAGCCGACGGACATCCACGCCTGGCTGTTCCGCACGGTTCGCAACGAGGCGATCACGCGTCTTCGGCGCAGGCAATGTCGCCGACGTCACGACCGGCAGTTGTCCTCACAGCAGGCTTCGTGGTTCGAGGGCCGGCCCGATGACCTGATCGACGCACGCCGGGCCCAGGAGATCCTGGAGACCTTGCCCGAACCCCAGCGCGAGGTCGTCCTGCTGCGAATCTGGGGCCAGCTCTCGCTGGCGCAAATCGTCGGGATCGTGGGCGGTTCGACCAGCACGATTCACAGCCGGTACAAGGCGGCGTTGGCCGCGATCAAAGAGAGGATGGAACGACCATGCAAGACGAAAGACTGACACCCGCCGAGAGAGAGCTGGAGACCCTGCTGGGCGGCCTGCGACCGGTGACTCCATCCGCGAATCGCGACCGGGTCATGTTCCTGGCCGGACAGGCGTCGGGACGCCGACAGCGCTGGGCATGGCAGGGAGTCTCCTGCTGCCTGGCGGTTGTGATTGCCGTCCTCGTCTTGCGGCCTGGGGCCCACATGACGGACATCGGCCCGAGTCCCACAGCCATCGCGACGGACCGCGCCGCACCGTCGGTATTCCCGGCGGAGTTTCGCGACTCGCTGCGCCTGCGACAGAGCGACTCGCTCGCGAATTACCTGCGTCTGCGCCGCCTGGTGCGGGATCGGGGTCTGGATGCCCTGCCGCCCCTGGCGCCGCGTCCGGTGTCCGGGCAGGAGGAGCCGTGGACGAGGGACAACATCGAGAAGATTCTATCATCGACCTGACCGCGGTCTTTGTTTCGTAGGGACCATCCCTGAAGAGTTCTGACTCACATCCATGAGCAAGGGAGACTGACTATGACCCCCAGACTGCACTATCTTGTGGCGGTCGCGACGATTCTGCTGGCGGCTTCGACGCCGTCGGCGCGATCGCAAGACGCCGGCACCCCCCCGAAAGAGACGATCCGCACGGTCCCGTTGCAGATCGATCCGAGCCCGGTGCCCGCGCGGGCGCTGGCTTGGCGTCTGGAGACGCCGTACCAGGAACAGCGAGCGGGCAACGGCGTAACGCTGTATCAGACCGCGGTGTCGCTGGCCGCCCAGGTCCAGAGCAAGTGGCCCGACATCGACGAGCACAAGCTGGATGAGTGGATCGAGAGCCCCGTGGACCAATTGCCCCAGCAGGAGGTCCGGCGCGCTCTGAAGATGTTCGACCAGGCAATCCACTACCTCGACCTGGCCGGTCGCAGCGAACAGTGCACATGGGAGTTCGCAATCCGCGAGGAAGGGCTCCGCGCTGCAACGCCGGACTGGTCCGGGTATCGAATGCTCTCGCGGGTCCTGGCACTGAAGGTCCGCCTTCAGGCCGCGGACCGCGACTTCCCGGGCGCGATCCAGACCCTGCGAATCATGCTGGCCATGGCGAAAGACGTGGGCACCGGGCCGCTGAGCCTCCAGAATGCGGTGGGCTACGGCCTGGCCGGGCGGGCAATACGCGAGATCGAGGGCTTCGTCCAGCAGCCCAGCGCGCCGAATCTGTACTGGGCGTTGACGGCGCTGCCCTCTCCGTTGATCGACATGCGCCTGTCGCTCCAGGCGGAGAGCGGCGCGGTCTACATCGATCTGCCCGAGTTGAAGCGCGTCGACAACGAGGTCCTCACGAACGACGAAGTGATGCGGATCTGGAACAAGGCGGCGGGCGCCATTGCGCCCGGCCCCGGCGACCTGGAGCAGACCGCCGCGAAGCTCGCGATCGTCACGAGCGCCATGAAACTCTATCCGATGGCCAGGCAGCACCTCCTGGACCAGGGCAAGACGATCCAGGAGATCGAGTCCCTGCCCAACCTGTACGTCGTGCTGGTCTACCAGCATGAGCGGGCCTGCCGCCTGCGCGACATGATGCTCAAATGGTGCCATGTCCCGTACTGGCAGGCGGCCGGCGGCCTGAAGGCCGATGAAAAGGTATGGCAGGAGGGCATGGGCCGGATCCAGTCCGACTGGGACGTGATTGCGCTCGTCTTCGCCAACAATATGCCCTATTTCCGCTGGACGCTCTTCGCAGGGACGTGCCGGGAGCGGGATATCGCGATGCTCCGCTGTGTGGAGGCGATCCGCCTGTATGCGGCGGGACACAAGGACGCCTTGCCGAAGTCGCTCGACGACATTGTGGAAGTGCCGATCCCCCTGGATCCCCTGTACGGCCGTCCGTTCAGCTATCGGGTGGCCGACGGCAAGGGGATCCTCGAAAGCCCGGTCCCGCCGGGAGAGAATGCACGATGGGGGACGCGGTACGAGATCACCGTGCGACCCCGTGCGAGATGACCAGCGACCTTTTTAAGAGGAGAAGTGCCATGATTCACAATCGAATTCACTTGCTGACGGGACTCGCGCTGGTTGCCCTCTCGGCCGGCCCGACGGGATCGGCCCTCGGGCAGGCGACGAGCCTGAGCCAATTCCTGGCGCCCTGTCTCGACGAGCAGACGTTCGCGGTCGCGAGGATCGATCTGTCGCGGATGGACGCGGACGCCTTCTTCGAGACCGCGGCGCAGGCCGCCTCGAGATACCTGGACGCTGGGCAACTGGCGGATCTCAAGAGCCCCTCCGGCCGGGCTCGCCAGGCGATGAAGAAACGCATCGACGCCTTCAAGGCCGCCGGCGGCGAGACCCTCTACGTCCTGTGGAGCACGACCGATCTGCCCGCGTTCCTGGTGGCGATTCCGACCACGGCCAAGACGGACGCGAGCGTCCTCAAAGACTGGGTGAACAGCCTCGCCCGAGACCGCGGCTTGAGCGAGCTGTCGCAGGTCCGCAAGCAGAACTTCCTGCTGTTCGGCCCGCCGCACGTGGTCGAGCGATGGGCCAAGACCGCGCCGGTTGCTCTGCCGGCCCTCGACCAGGCGGTCGGTGCGGTGCCCCAGGCCGCCTTCCAGGTGTTTCTCGTGCCCAACCGGGATGCCCGCGAGATCCTCGGCGCCATGCTCCCGTCCCTGCTGGACGGCAACGGCATCCAGGCAGACGGCAACGCCATCGCCACCGGCCTGCAGTGGGCGTCGCTGGCGGTCAACCTGCCGCCCAAGCCGGCCATCGGGCTGCACATCCAGGCGTCGGACGAGCAATCCGCCGCGGCCCTTGGGCGGTTCGTCGCGAGCCTCTGGCAGCGGGTCGGACAGATCCCCGCCCTCCAGCAGATGGTTCCCAACCTCCAGGCATCGCTGGCCATGCTGACCCCGACCGCCCAGGGCAGTGTCTCCCGCCTGTCGCTGGACGCCGGACAGTGCATGCGCCTGGCGGCCGACCTCGTCGCGCCTGCGACGATCCGCCTGAAGGCGACAGCGTCCCGCATCCGATGTGCAACGAACCTCAGCGGCCTGGGCAAGGCGATCCTGATCTATGCCAACGACTACGAGGACAAGCTGCCGCCCAACCTCGAAATTCTCATCAAAACGGTAGAGATGACTCCTCGCGGTCTCCGCTGCGAGGGCAAGCACGACGACCCGAGCGCGGGCGTCCCCTTCACCTACCGCGGCGTCGATCTGGTCGAGGTGGCCGCGAGCCCCGACATGATCATGGTCTACTGCAAGCAGGACCACGAAGGAGGCCGCAACGTCCTGTTCCTCGATACCCACGTGGAATGGCTCAACGATGACCAGTTCCGCAAGGTGATCGAGCGGGACAACCGCCTGCGACGCGAACGGGGGCTCGTCGAGAAACCGGCACCATAGCGAGGGCTCACGCCTACCAGACCATCCACCGCCCTCGAAGAATCCGAGGCCCGCACCAGCAACGTGTGGGCCTCGGATCGTCTGTTTCACGTGTA
>JAGOLX010000005.1:0-7918 GCA_017993835.1 Phycisphaerae bacterium | reverse complement strand
TTTTTTATCCTACCTCCTGTGGGGGGCTTGCATCGTCAGGGAGAGGCAGGTAAAATGGGTGACTGGGCCGTCATCGTGCGCCGACCCCGGATGGGCGGGGCCCACGTGGTTGCAGGGTTAAGGAGTACACACAATGAACCGCAAAAACGCCTTCACACTCATCGAACTTCTGGTCGTGATCGCCATCATCGCGATCCTGATGTCCATCCTCATGCCGGCGCTGAGCCGGGCCCGCGAACAGGGCAAACGCGTCGCCTGCCTGAACAACCTCGGGCAAATGATGAAAGGCTGGATCATGTACGCCGACGATCATGATGACCGGATCGTGTGGGCGAATCCCGCATCACCTACTGATCTGCCCCCCAACGGCGGATGGGTACACTACATCAGCGGCACCAACGTCACGATGGAGCAGAAGCGCAATGGCATCAGGGCCGGATTGATGTTCCCCTACTGCCCGGAGCCCGGCCTTTACAAATGCCCTACCGGCGTTCGCGGGGAGGCCGTGACATACGCGATTACGGACTGTATGAACGGCTACAACGGCATTCCAGGAACCACGAACCTCATGGTCTACAAGCGGATCAAGGTCAAGCAGGCAGACACGCGAATTGTCTTCCTGGATGAGGGCCGTCTGAGTCCCAACAGTTGGACGCTCTGGTACAACCAAGAGCGATGGTGGGACCAGGTCACCGCCCGGCACGGGGACGGCACGAATTTCGGCTTTGCGGACGGCCACAGCGACTACTGGAAATGGAAAGACCCCAGGACGCTCGAGATCGCCAAGGCGGACTACGACTGGTGGCAGAACACGGGGCGCAATGGTTCGATGGCCACGTCTCCCGGAAATGAGGACCTGCACAACGTGCAACGGGCCGTTTGGAGCAAGCTGGGATACACGCCGAGCAGCAACTAGCGCCTGCGAGGTTCGAGCCTGCGAGTCGTGACTCAAACCGGCTCGCAGAGACAGAAAGTCGTTTTGATGGCAGGTTGCGGCGGAAGGCTGGGGGTAATCTTCGACATGGACGGCGTCCTCGTCGATACCGGCTGGGCTCATCGGCAGGCGTGGTTCGATCTGGGGGCCGAGGAAGGACTCGCCATGTCCGACGAGTTCTTCCGCAACACGTTCGGCATGCAGAACGCAACGATCCTGCCCATGCTCCGACCGGGCATCTCGAAGCAGGAAATCGAGCGGCTCTCCGACTGGAAGGAACGCCGATACCGTCAGGTGGTGCTGGAGCGTCCCTGCCTCGCCCCTGGGGCCGAGACTTTGCTCAAAGACCTCAAAGAACACGGATTTCGCCTGGCGATCGGCTCATCCGCCCCGCCGGAGAACCTCGATGTGTTCTGGGACGGTTTGGCCCTCCGCAACTACTTCGACGCCCGAGTCACCAGCGAGGAGGTCTCCGAGGGCAAGCCCTCGCCGCAGACCTTCCTGCGAGCGGCCGAAAAACTGGGCTTGACGCCGGCCTGCTGCGCGGTAATCGAGGACGCGGTGCAGGGTGTGCAGGCCGGACGGGCGGCCGGAATGACGGTGGTAGCGGTCACCACGACGCGAAAACGCAATGATCTCGCGCAAGCGGACCACATCGTCGATAGCCTGACCGAGCTGAAGGCCGTCGATTTTCTCCGCCTGCTGGAGAAGGTTTCCGGCTGATTTGGGCCGGAAAATTGTCATCTTGTCTTCCAAATTCACCCGATTGCGGCTATTTCCTTATGGTGTTTCTGCAAGAGCGGAGTCGGAGTATGGTTTAAGGTAACAGCGGAGATGGACGCAGCATCGCGCCAGGACAATCCATCGGAGACCTCCCGCGGGGAGGTGTTTCTGCGGTTGTACCAGGCCAATGAACGACGAATCTACGGGTTCATCCTGGCCCTGGTGCCGGACTGGTCCCACGCCCAGGACCTGATGCAGGAGACCACTATGGTCTTGTGGTCCAAATTCGACGAGTTCGCCGTGGGCACCGACTTCACCGCATGGGCGATGAGCATCGCGCGTTACCAGATCCTCAACGATCGCAAGAAGAACCGCAACCGGACCGTTCGCTTCGACGACGAGGTTCTGGAGGCCATCGAGGACCGGGTCGTCGCGGCCGTCGCCGACGTGGACGCCCGGCGCGACGCCCTCCGCGCCTGCCTGCAGAAGCTCGATGAAGCCGACCGCCGGCTCATCCGCCTGCGGTACGAGACCGGCGCGACCACGCGAACCGTCGCAGACCGGGTCGGACGGGGGATCGACGCGGTCTACAAGGCATTGAACCGGATTCACGTCCAACTGCTGTTCTGCATCCGCCGGACCTTGTCCATGGAGGAATCCACATGACCGAGGGATCGCCCAAGACATCCAGGTTCTTCCTCCTGCTGGGCGCCCTGCGCGACGGCGTCATCACCCCCCGACAGTTCGCCCGGCTCAGTCGGTCCCTCGCCTCCAGTGCCCGCCTTCGGCAGCTTTACGTCGAGTACATGCTCTTGTGCGCGGAACTCGATCACCAGCACGGGACGTCGGAGGTCCTCGAATCGGGCCGATTCTCCGCAACGACGCCCGGCGAGGCGCTCCCGGTCCCCGTGACAGGCGACGCCCAAGCAATCCTCAGCGAAGTCATCGAGCACGACGAACAGGCGGCTGAGCGGATTCGCCGGGACGCCACGCTGCGAAGCGAGGAGATTCGCAGGGCCGCGGAGGCTGCGTTTGAGCGATTCAAGGAACAGGAACGCCGGCGACAGGAGGAACTGGCGTATCGAAAGTACCTCGCCAGGCGTCGTCGATTGATCCTGACAGCGTCCGTCGCGGCGACTGTCGTCGTGTCGGCACTGTGGATCTGGTTCTCGAAACGGGGTCTTCCGGATGGGTGGTTGCATCATCCGTCCACAGCCGCGTCGCCGGCTCCCTCACCGACGCCGCAGGCTACCCCGATCGTCGCGACGATCCGACGGTCCGTGAATGCCGCGTGGCTCCAGCAGGAACTTTCCACCGCGCCGGGGACTCCGCTAACCACGACGCCCGTCTTCTTGACACGGGGAGTCCTGGAGCTTGGATTCCTCAGTGGAGCCAGAATCGTCCTCCAGGCGCCCGCCATGCTCCAGCCGGAACTGACCAATCAACTGCTCCTCAGCGGCGGCGCCCTCTCCGTCCGCGTCTTCGACCCGACAACCGGCTTCGTCGTACGCACGCCGACCGGAACCGTCGTGGACTACGGGACCGAGTTCAGCGTCATCGTCAACACCGCCGGAGAGACCGAAGCCCTGGTCCACGAGGGCAAGATCGGCCTGCGCAGCGGGTCCGATCCGATCCGCGCCCTCGCCTCCCAGATCCTGACCGAGGGACAGGCCAGCGCCGTGGACGCCGGCGGAAACGTCGTGTCGCGAGAGTTCCGTCCCAGCCAGATCATCCGGAGGATGCCGTCGGCGCCGAGTTTCGGCATCCCCGGCGAGCGCCTCGACCTGGCCGATGTCGTCGGCGGCGGCAACGGCTTCGGCACAGGGGATCTGGGCGCCGCCATCTCTCCGACCACAGGCCAGCCCGTCGACCTGCTGCTGACCGATCGCACCGGCACGCGGCAGTACATCCGCGTGTCGTGGAATCCCTACATCGACGGGGTCTTCGTGCCCGACGGGCGGGTCGCGCAAACCATCGACTCGGCCGGACACGTTTTTGCAGAGTGCCCCGTCACGAACAACATCTACTACATGGAGATCACGAACGTCGGTCAGGCCAGGTGCGGCTGGCAGCGGCTCAGCGGGTCCCTTTACGGATCGGAGAACAACCCCTGTCTCCTGATGCATGCAAACCTCGGCATCACCTTCGATCTGGCGAAGATCGCCTCGTCGAACCCGGGCCTGCGAATTGCCCGATTCCGTTCGGGCCTGGGAGTCTCGGAGCAGACGACGGACCATCCCTGCAACGCGGATTTCTGGGTGCTCGTCGACGGCCAGGTGCGGTTCCGCCTGCTTGGCGTTCGTCGCAAGGGACTGGTCCAGGAGGTCCTCGTCGAGTTGTCCGAGACGGATCGCTTCCTGACCCTCGTCACCACGGACGGAGGCGACCGCGATCCGCAAGCCAATGGCTTGCGCGCCACCGACAGCGACTGGGCGGTCTTTGCCCGCCCGTATCTGGAACTGACGCCGAAGACCCCGGTCGTCCCGTCGCCGGTTGCACAATCCCAGGAAAACACGGATCGGCACGATCCGATATCAGAGAGCAAGGTAGTCCAGTGAGGTACCATCCCATGTACAGAAGAAAAGCGTTCACCCTGATCGAACTCCTCGTGGTCATCGCGGTCATCGCCATCCTGATGGCCATTCTCATGCCTGCGCTGCACAAGGCGAAGGAGCAGGCTCGACGGACCCGCTGCGCGAACAATCTCAAGCAGATCGGGCTGAGCCTGCACATGTACGGCGGGGACAACAACGCCCGACTCCCGCTCAACCGGGTCGATGGCTGGCTCTGGGACATCGCGTACAGCACGACCGACTACATCATCGCCAGCGGCGGCAGTCGGGACACGTTCTATTGCCCGTCCGATCCCACGAAGACCTCCGACATGGCCTGCTTCTGGCAGTACTCCCAGAATGTCTCGGTCTCCGCTCGCATCGGGGACGTGAAGGAGCCGGCAACCAGCCGCAACACGGTCTACCGCGTCACCGGCTACTTCTGGCTCATGGACATCCAGAACTCCGAGGGGAAGGGCCGCGCCGCGCAGCCGCTGGGGATCCCCGCCAAGACGTGGGTCAAGAACCTCCTGTGCAAGCAGCCCGGTGAGACGGAACTGATCGTCGACGCCCTGCTCAGCAGCACGGCGGACCCGAACACCGCGACCTTTACCGATATCCACGGCGGCTCCTGGGGCCGATGGCAGATCGCCGACCGCACCAACCACTTGCGCAACGGCGACAGGCCCGCCGGCAGCAACGTGGTCTTCGTCGACGGCCATCTCGAATGGCGGAACTTCGGCAACATGGCCTTCCGGCGCACCAGTCCATGGCAGTGGTGGTAAACCGACACTTTTGATTCCCTTATCTGGAGGAGGAGCCCTATGTACAAAACGCCCGCGAGACGGCCTCTGTGGCCGCCATGAGATCGCTCGGCCATCTCGAACCGAGCGAAGATCGATGCGATCGTCCGCAGGCCGCCGACTCGTGCGCCCGCGGAACGACGCCCAACACGGTGTATCTGGAACAGCTTTGGGAGACAATGATTATGTCGACGAAATGGCTCTGGGCCTGCGCGATCGTCTCGATTGCCGCAGTTGTCGCGCCGCTGAGTGCGGCGCAGCCCCTCGTGTACTACTCCTTTGACACCCTCGGCGCCAAGGTCGCCGATCAGTCCGGCAACGGGCACGACGGCACCGTCAACGGCGGCGTCACGCTCAGCGACGACGGTTACGCCGGCAAGTCGTTCTCGTTCAACGGGTCCGACGCCTACGTCCAACTGGATCGCCCCATCCAGGACGATTTCACCATCTCCGCCTGGATCAAGACCAGCGTCAATGGGGCCACCGGCTCCTACGCCTACCAGGGCAGCGGCCTGGCCTGGTCCGACGTCGCCGGAACCGCCAATGACTTCGTCATGGCCGTCCTCGGAACGAAGCTCTCGTTCTTCGGCGGCAATCCCGACACCTCCGTCAGCTCGAACGCCGACATCGTCACAGGCGAGTGGGTGTACATCACCGCCGTCCGCAACACCGGCAACCAGACCCTCAGCGTCTACGTCAATGGGCAGTTCGACAATAGCGTCAGCTACTCGAACGCCAGCGCGCTGAACGCGTGCGACGTCCTCGCGATCGGCGCCAACACGCTCGATTCCCGCTACTACAACGGGCTCATCGACGAAGTGAAGCTGTTCGGCGAGGCGCTGAGCAGCGCGGAGATCTATCAGATCTACGGCGTGCCCGTAGCCGGGAACCCGAATCCTGCAGACGGCGCCGCAGGCGTCACCGCCGCCGGACTGCAATGGGACGCCGGCCTCGGCGCAGCCTTCCACAACGTCTATCTCGGCGCCGCCCCCGAGCTGACCGCCGCCGATCTGGTGGGCGAGAAGCAGACCGACGCCCTCTACTGGTTCCCGGCCGACCTGCCGCCCAACACGACGTACTACTGGCGCGTCGACGAGGTCGAGGCCGACGGCACGACCGTTCACGCGGGCAACGTCTGGAGCTTCACGACGATCCCGCTGACCACCTGGGCGCCCAGCCCGGCCGACGGCGCCAGGCGAGTGCTCCTGTCCGCAACCCTCTCCTGGAACGCCGGAAAGGACGCCGTGTACTACAGCGTCTACTTCGGCACGGATCACGACGCAGTGGCCCAGGGCGCTGCGGAGACGCTCCTCATCGAGGTCGCCGACCCCGCCTGCGAACCGACCGCCCTGGCGGCCGGAACCACCTACTTCTGGCGAGTCGACCAAATGGACATGACCGGAACGTTCCACACCGGCGACGTCTGGAGCTTCTCCACGGTCCCGAACGTCCCGATCACGGACGCACACCTCGTCGGCTGGTGGACCTTCGATGAAGACGAAGGGACCATTGCGGTCGACTCGTCCGGTTACAACCATCACGGCATCCTGTACGGCAGCATCGAGCGGACCGAAGGCTACTTCGGCGGCGCTCTGGAGTTCGGCGCCGACCGCTATGTCGATTGCGGCGACGCCGCCCTCAACGTCACCGGCGACTTCACCCTGGCCACCTGGGTTCGGCTCGATCCCGGCAATGCCGGCGTCTACGGCGGAATCGGCGGCAAGCTCTATTATGATGGCGCAAATTACTTCGGCTTCGGACTCGTCCGACACAGCGGAAACGCCTTCCGTCTCTGGGTCGGCGACGGCACCGCCGACCTGGCCAAGAGCGCCGTCAGCAGCGATGTCACCTACACCGACACCGACTGGCACCACGTCGCCGGCGTCCACAGCGGCCTGGCCAACACCCTCTACGTCGACGGCGTCAAACAGGGCGCCACGACGAACATCTCGTTCGTTCCCAGCTCCCAGTTCTTCCACATCGGACGCCAGTACTCCTCTCAGACCGACCGGACCTTCCCGGGTCTGATCGACGAGGTCCGCGTCTACGACAAGGCCTCCACCGATGCGGAAATCGCGACCATCATGCTCGGCAACACGAAGCTGGCCGGCAGCCCCTCGCCGATCAACGGCTTCGAGGTGGACATCCGCAACATCTCCGAGCTGTCCTGGTCCGCCGGCACTTCAGCGGTTTCCCACGACGTGTATCTCGGAACCGACCGCGGCGCGGTCGCCGACGCCGATCACAGCTCGCCCGAGTTCAAGGGCAACCAGACCGGCACGACCTTCTCGGTCGCCGACGTCGTCGCGTTCGGCAGCGGCGCCTTCTACTGGAGGATCGACGAGGTCGCCGCGGATGGCACTGTCTACACCGGCTACGTCTGGAGCTTCAGCGTTCCGGCGTATCTGATCGTCGACAACTTCGAGAGCTACACCAACGACCAAGACGCCGAAGAGGCGATCTTCAACGCCTGGGTCGACGGCCTCACCGACAACCTGAGCACCTCGGTCGTCGGGCACGAAGCCGTCCCGTTTGCCGAGCAGGCCATCGTCCAGAGCGGCCTGCAGGCCATGCCGTTCTACTACAAGAACGCCGACTCGCCGTACTTTGCCGAGGCCGTGTACACCTTCGACGGCACCCAAGACTGGACCGCGGAAGGCGTCACCACGCTGACCCTGGCCGTCCGAGGCAAGGCAGATAACGTCGCGAGCACGCTGTACGTGGCTCTGGCCGACAGCAGCAAGACCGGTGTCGTCCAGAACGCCGACACCAGCCTCCTGACGACGGAGACCTGGACGACGTGGACGATCCCGCTGTCCGAGTTCGGCGTCAAGACCACCGCGATCAAGAAGATGTACATCGGTGTCGGCGACCGGGCCAATCCCACCCCCGGCGGCGCCGGCCTG
>JAGOLX010000085.1 GCA_017993835.1 Phycisphaerae bacterium | reverse complement strand
GTGGGATCGGCCACATAGCTTCCGGGGCCATCCATGACCATATCTCCAAGAAACCGCTTTCTGGGAAATATCGTCCAACTGCGGCCTCGAAGCTGAGAAAATCCTCTGTAACAATGCTACAGTCTCTGAATCCGCGTTGAAATCCGTGTCGCGAATGGTCGTCGGTCGTCAGTCCTGTGTTGTCAGCCAGACGTGGGTGGCACTCGCACCATCCGACCTTCCCACCTTCTTACCTTCTCAACTTCGTCTTCGCTCTGTGCCCTCTGTGACCTCTGTGGTGACATTCCGCAGCGGTCTACGGCTCGGACTGGATCGTGATCGTGTGACGGACCGGGGTGAAGGCCTTGGCGATGGCTTCCGCCAGTGGCGTTCGGGCCTTCTCCGTCAGGGTGGCGGTCATCGCCATGTCGGCGCGTCCCTCCGGGCCGTGGAAGAGTTCCTTGATCTGACGGGTCTCATAGGCCTGCTTCTTGGCGACCGCGTCATCCACTCGCTGGAACGCTTCGCTGAACGGATTCGTCTCGAAATCCGCGGCCAGGTTCACACCCTCCGCCAGGTTGCCTGCGGTGTAGGTCTTTGTCGTCGGGCCCCACGTGACACGGTAGTCCCCGGCGGGCGCATTCGGGACCACGAGCATGAAGCGATTCAACTCCGCGTTGAACGGGACGAGCGTCATGCCCGAGCGGATGCTGCCGTCGTCGTTCGCAGGTCCGGCGGCGTAGAACGGATACCGGCTGCTCTCGATCTCGATCTGGCCTGCCTGCGAAGACAGGATGCGATGGCCCTCGGAAGCGGTCGCCTTGTTGTCGGCCAGGTTCACCGTGATCGTGCCGATGTTGCCATCCAGACCCATCACATCAAGGAAGGCATAGGCCATGACGAGCTGGCCCGCCCAGCCGGGGTGGACGCCGTCTTTGCCGGCGATCATGTAGTCCTGGCCGTACCGTTGCTTGCCCTCGAACCCGCCGACCAGCATGGGACGGAAGACATCGGCAAAGGCCACCTGCTCCTGCGCCGCGATGCCCAAGCCGATATTGCGGAACTGGGCGAGGCTGTGGTTGAGGTCCTCGACTTCGCCCTGGGCCTGCTTGACCCAGGCGGGCATCTTGCCCACGGTGCCCGGCGAACCCTGGATCACCCGCACGCCGTGCTGCTTGAACAGGCGGACCACGTCGGTGGACGATTCGCGGTAGACGTTGCCGAGCTGTTCCTGGTAGGGCTGATAGCCGTGGTCGTTCATGCCGTAGCAGGTCGTCGCGATGGTCGGCTCGAAGCGCAGGACATCGTTCTCCATCCGGGCCAGGAAGCCGGGGGCCCGCTCGCCGCTCCAGCCGAACTGGCGGACGGTGACACCCAACTGCGGAACGCACACCGTCAGATAGGTCTCGATGATCCGAGAGTACATCTTCTGCTCAGTGATCGAGTCGCCGCAGATGGCCAGTCGGTCGCCCGGCTTGAGCAGCAGCCCTTGCGACGGTGGCGTCTGGACCAGCTTGTAGGTCGCGAAGTACGGATCGGAGGGCAGCGGCTCCAGTTGCTGCGCCCACAGGGGAGCGACGAGGGCCGCGACGACGGTGAGGAATGCCATGTGCTTTTTCATGGGGGTCACTATACTCTGTCACATCCGGCAGGACAAGCTCGAAATCCGGCATCGTGCGCCATGGAAATGGAACGGGGGGGCGGCGGCGCATCTGCAATACAGCTCACCCGGGAGCCGCCGGTCTTGTCGAAAAGGCCGGCATTTTCTTGTACCCGGTTTATCGCGTTCGTTCAGGGGAATTCTGTCCGCGACCAGCATGACAGAAAGGGAACAGGCGGCGGTGGGATTCGAACCCACGGATAACGGTTTTGCAAACCGTCGCCTTTGGCCGCTTGGCTACGCCGCCCAAATCTCAAAAGTCCAGGGCGGTCCAAACGACCCCCTGGGCACCCGAAAAGGTATCATCAACTGCCCTCCAAGTCTACCTGGAACTGCCCTTGGGCACAAGAAATTTCGTGGGCGGGCGGTCAGGAGCCCACCGGGCCGGGGGGAATCCACTTTGAGTCGCGGTCCTGGCAGGCGGCGGAAAAAGTTGTGTCTTCCGGGCGGAATTCGCGTAACATCCAGGGGCGGCGACCACCTTTACCATAGGCCGGGCTCCCGAGAACAGGGTCCGGCCGGACCCGAGATGAGCGAACACACAGACTACATCCAGTTGGTCCGACAGGCGCAACAGGGGCACCCTGAGTCGCGGGCCGGTCTGCTGCGTCTTGTCGAGCCCCGTCTGGCGCAGTACGTCGGACGCCTGACTCTGGACCATGACCTGACCGCCGAGATCGTACAGGACAGCATCGCGGAGATGCTCCGAATCCTGGGCACGCTTAAGGACCCGCAGCGATTCTGGTGTTGGCTGTACACCATCACGCTGAACAAGCTGCGGGCCCACTACCGCCAGCAGTGGCATCACAAAGAGAAGCCGCTGTCGGAGGTCGAGCAGGAATGGCTCCAGGCCAGGGAGCAGGACGTGCTGGCCGAGCTGGTGACACAGGAACTCAAGCAGATCGTGGTCCGGGCGGTCGCGGAGCTGGAGCCCCACCAGCGGGCGGTCCTGACCATGCGATGCTACGAACAGATGTCCTACAGCCAGATCAGCGAGGCGATGGGCTGCACCCAGTTGGGGGCCCGGGCGATGTTCTACCGGGCCAAGAAGAGTATGGCCCGCCTGCTGAACTCGCATGGGATCGACAAGACCGCCCTGCCGATTGCCCTGCTGGTCTTCGGCAAGCTCAGTGCGACGAGCGAAGCCGCGGCGGCGAGCATATCCATCACGGCGTCGACGTTGCGTGTCGGCCCATGGGCGGTCCTGGCGGTCGCCGCGACCCGACACAGCATAGTGACCGCTTTGATCGGGGTCGCAGCCCTCGGGACCGGCGGCCTCCTCGCCGGTCGCTCGGCGATCGGCTTCGACGACCCGCGGCAGGCCATCGTCTTGGCGGAGATCGACGCCACACGAGCAGTCTCTCAGAATGCCCCGTGCTGGTATTACTACCCGCCCGGCTCGGGCGAAGCGGTCCTGATCCGGACCGGAGGGCGGACCATCGCATACAGCCAGTGGCTGCAGGAGCAGCAGGCCAATTTCTATCGCCAGGGCGACACCATCCACATCCGCAACCACCGCCAGTTTGCTCCCGATCTCGCGGCCTGGCGTCTGCCCACGGACCCGCCTGCCCTCCGGAGCTTCCTGCAAGCCCAAGATCACGGCGATCCGGACCTTCAGTATGTAGCGTCCAGTTCTCGCGGGCTGCTGGTCGCGGTGGAACAGGCCCAGGCGGGTCGCCCACGACAGGCGACCTTGAACTACGATGTGTCGAGGGAGGACTACTTCCGGCATGACTGGTCGGCACGGGCCGCGATCGTGGATGAGCGAGACGAATTGCACCGCATCGGATGGGCGCAGTTCACGGTGAGCGGGCGGATCGGCGACCGGAACGTCTCAGGCTTCGGCCGACTGCCCTTCACCGCCGACGCGGCGGACGAGCACGGCCCATGGCTGGAGCTGGCGTTGGGCGACAATCTGATGCTCCTGGACTCGGGGACGGCGGGCCAGATCCGCGACGGGTCCGGCGAGGTGCTGGCCCGCTATTCGGGCGGCAGCTTCTTCCAGGGCCTCGGTCGGCCGTGGACCGGGCTGCACACGATCGACACGATCCGACGGGACGCCGCATTGGCAGGAATTGCGTTCACCACGACTCGCCGGCCCGACGGGCATCGCGCCCAGATCGTGCTGGACGCTCCCGGGATACGACTGACCTATCGTGTCCATCTGTACCAGGACTGGATCGAGAGCATCGCCTTCAGTCGAGAAGGCGTGACGATTGGAGAATTGACGTTCCGCTATCCCAAGCCCGACGAGGCAGGCCCACACCGGTTGACGGCCTCCTCGTCGCCGCCCAGCCGCCAGGGGCAGACGCGCGTGCCCCACGGCTTGTGGCTGATGCGGTTGGCGCAGGGATCGCTGACGCCATGATAGAAAGAACCAAGTTCCACAGAATGGAGAGTTGCCATGAAAAGCAAATATCTCTCGTTGTTGTTCGTGCTGTCGATGCTTGCCGGATCGGCGTCCTCCGCGATCTACTACGTGGACGACAATGCCCCCGGCGATCTGTTGCCCTGCGACAGCCGGGGCGGCGACCCCGACGAGGACGGGTCGACCGATCACCCGTTCGACGGCGTCCAGGAGGCTATCGACGCTACGGTGGACGGGGATACGATCATCGTGGCCCCCGGGCATTACCTTTCGCCCAACACGTGGGCGTACGATGAGATCAACTTCAACGGCAAGAGCATCAGCCTGGTCAGTTCCGCACCGACGGATTTCAGCGTAATCGAGGAGACCGTCTTGTGCGGGGTGGTGGTCTTCGACGGCACCGAGACCAGCGATTGCCTCTTGCAGGGCTTCAAAATCCAGAACCACGGCTACGGCGGCATCCTCGGCAACCAGACCCAGGCGAGGATCAGCCACTGCATCATCAGTGGCAACGGGCCCTGCGGCGCGACCGTGGTCCGGGACTGCCTCGGATCGATCCGTAACTGCTTGATCGTCGACAACACGACATTCCACGACTGCGGCGTGCTGCCGGTGATCTCGGGATGCAGGAGTCTTGTCAACTGCACGATCGCCAACAACATATCAGGTGTCGCTCTCGCCACCGAGTACGGTGGTGAAGTTCGCAACTGTATCATCTACGGCAATCCGGCCTCCCTGACAGGGGTTTCCACTACCACGGCTACGCGATCACGGGTAACGCAAGGGACCTCGATCAGCTACTCACTGATCGAGGGTTACGGCAAGACGGGAACCAACGGACTCCTTGACGTGGACCCCTGCTTCGTCCGGACAGGCTCCTGGGAGGGAGAGATTTCCGGCTACTATGGCATCTACACACAAACGAGGACAGGTGAATCCGCATCCATCACGTTATACGCCGTGGGGAGCACCTTGGTCGAAGGAGACTACCATCTCATGAGCGAAGGCTGGCGGTGGAGTTCGAGAGAGGCGCGAGGGTCGCACTGGTACTACGATCCCTGGACCAGTCCGGCAATCGACGCAGGCGATCCAGCGGATAGCCTGAGAGAGGAACTTGAACGTGTCCCGGAGGACCCCGAGGGGCGGTGGGGATTCAATCATGCCATCGATCTCGGTGCCTACGGCGGCACGACACAGGCGAGCCTGGCGCCCCCCGAAGGCGACGCGCCGGGAGTCGGGGCTGTCGATCTGAAGGACTTCTGGCCCATGGCCGTGGGCGACAAGTGGTGGACGAACTACACCCAACCGATCTGGGAAAGCTTCAAGGTGGCGGAATGCCTGGATGTCAATGGATTCGAGGTCTTTCATATTGCGGCCCAGAGCAAGTACTCGACGCTCGAGACGTACTGGGTCTACGCGAATCGCACCTTCTACGCGACCCAGGACATCAACGCGATGCATCTGCTCCCCGAGATTTCCGACCAACTCACGGTCCAATACCCTCAATACCCAGCGGTCGGCGCCACGGTCCCGATGCCCCAGGATCTGTTCGACCCGGGGAGCTCAACCGAGCAGTTCGCCACGGTCGTGAGGGGGACTCTGGAAGAGGTGCATGCAGGGATTGCCTTCGACTCAAGCCGCTATATTCCGGGCTCTTGGACGGACGTGATTGCCTTCCGATTGCAGAATGCCGACGGCACTCTTGGCGAACCCATCGCCATCTTTGCACGCGCGTTCGGTCCGCTGATGCTGTACGGCCAGCCGGTGGATCAGGTTGTCAACACAACAGTCGTGAGTCGATAGGAGTGATGGCAGAGAGTTGAGCACTATTGACTATCCTTCGCGGTCTCCATATTGTCGATGAATGGGCGGGCGTTCGCCTCGCCAGATGGGAGACATGGCACGCGATGAGAGACAGATCGTCGATCGCGAATCGTCGATCCTGGCTGCCGGCGGCTTCACACTGGTCGAGCTGCTGGTGGTGATTGGCGTACTGGCCCTGTTGCTGGGCGTGTTGGTCCCTGCGCTCGCTCAGACTCGTCGGGCAGCCCGATCCCTTGTGGGCACCAGTCGGCAGCGGCAGGTGGTCCTCGCGGTGAACCTCTACGCGACCGACCACGAAGGTCGCTATCCCGAGTCCGTAGCGACCGCCGCCATGCTGGGTCGCACCTGGCGGTGGCAGGAGCCGCGAATGATGAAGGCCTGCTCCGCAAGGGCAGACAACTACCGGTGCTCCATGGCCGCCTACCTGCGGTCCTA
Organism: Phycisphaerae bacterium; assembly: GCA_017993835.1. GTDB lineage: Bacteria > Planctomycetota > Phycisphaerae > Sedimentisphaerales > Anaerobacaceae > PLanc-01. The sequence continues at coordinate 10,312 of JAGOLX010000085.1, read as the reverse complement.
TCTCCCCAAGGCGGCCATCCTGTCGTGTCCGAGCAGTCCCAAGACGTACACTTATGCGGAGGACTCCTGGCGGGCAGGCGAACAATGGGACAACCCCGATACGAGCTACACGGACGACAGTGTCCAGGGCAGCTTCTGTTTCTATTGGAACTACGTCGGGTATCTGACAGAGCAGGAACGTCCTTTCGTCGGCCCTCAGAGCGACGATGGGCGGAGGAGGGGCAGTAGTCTGCTGATCGGCGACTACTTCGGCTTCAATCACTGGCGGAGTCCCGAGGCGTTCGGGAGCTGCGAGCGTCTGCCCCATGCGGAGGTGGCGGTCGAGACCTCTTCGTCGCCGCCCTTCTGGTCGCAGGTCCTTCGCAGGCGAATGGACCGGACCAATATCCAGATCAAGCTCCGCGCCGGCTTCGTCGATGGACACGTCGAGACCTATCGGCCTGCCGATACCGCGATCCTCGAAGTCGCGGACAACCTGGACGGCACGACGCCCGCGTTCAGCGGCCTGGGCGTGGGGGCGGGAGAGTTCTACATCCCTCGCGATGCGATTGGACGCCGGCCGTGACCCAGAGAAATGGAAAGGACCCATACGACCGTCCTATCGGTCCTATGGGTCCCATTCGTCCTGTGAGCCGGTCCCCTGCCCGGAAATGCTACTTCGGCGCCGCCCACTTCACCGCGTTGATCATGATCTTGCGGACGTTCGCATCGTAGAAGATCGGGTTGGTCTCGTGGCCAGGCTGGAAGTAGAAGAACCTGCCCTTGCCAACCTGCCAGGTCAGACCTTGCTGGCTGGGATCGACCTTGCCATCCTTCAGGGTGGCAACGCCCTCGAAGACCACCGACTGCGGCGTCGGCACCGCGTAGGGGTCGCTATAACGCTCGCTGTGTTCGACGGTGAATTCCTTGATTCCCTTGGCGATGGGGTGCTTGGGGTCCTTCACGGTAACCTTCAGCGTGGTCGAGTCGCCTACGTAGGCGCCCCAGGAGCAGGCGGTGCCCATGAGCGCCTTGTTCGGCTTGGCGAAATGCGACGAGTGCAGGGAGATGAAGCCCATGCCGTCCTCTTTCACCCGCTTGACGATCTTGGCCACCAACTCATCCTTGACCTGGCCATGCTTCTGATGTCCCCACCAGATCAGCACGTCGGCCCGGTTGAGCAGCTCGTCGGGCAGACCCTGGTCCGGGTCGGACAGGTTGGCCGTGACGACCTCCCAGCCCTTGAGGTCTTTCAGACCCCCGGCGATCGCGCCGTTGATGTCGTTGGGATAAACCGACTTCGGCGCGGTGCCCTCGGACCATACCACGACACACTTCCCGGCCTTCCCGCCCCCGTTCAACTGACACCCCGTGACCAGCGACACCGCCAGCAGCAGGCACAGCAAACGCACAAATCCCTTCACCATCTGAGCACTCCTTTCATCGGGCCTTCTGTCCCGATCAGTCCATCTGTTCCACGAGGTAGTTCTGGGCGCCGATCTGCTTGATCTGGTCGAGTTGCACTTCGAGCCAGTCGATGTGCTTCTCTTCGTCCTTCAGGATCGAGACGAGCAGCTCGCGCGTCCCATGATCGCCCAGTTCCCCGGCCAGACGAATGTCCTCGTTGTAGTCGCGGATGGCGGTCTCCTCGGCCTTCCAGTCGTTTTTGTGCATCTTCTCGACCGCGTCGCCGATGGTGATCTTGTTGAGAGTGCTGACGGTCGGCTGGCCCTCCAGGAACAGGATGCGGGCGATGAGCATCTCTGCGTGCTTCATCTCGTCGATGGCCCGCTTCTGGATCGCCTCATGAAGGCGCCCGTAGCCCCAGTTCTCGCACATCTCGCCATGCACCATGTACTGATTGATGGCGGTCAGCTCATCCGCCAGGCGGGCATTCAGTTGCTTGATAACCTTCTCGTTGCCTTTCATATCCTCGGATCCTCCCAGTTACTGGGTTCCTGTAAATCGTCCACCGTCGGCCCCGACCGTACGGGACCGACACTGCGCCGCAAGCATACTGGCGGCCGTGCGCCGCGTCAACAAGGCTGTTTTGGGACTGCCCGGCGTGTCATAGACCCATCGCGAGTCGAGCGAAGAGCAGGCCCGAGTCGGCGAAACCCGCCGTCGTCAGCACGACAATGGACCCGGCGGCCATTCCGCTCAAAAGAGGGTCGAGAAGAGCGATCCCTCCCCTCCTTCTGTCGGATGGCGGCGACGGAACCACGATCCGCAGGAGCAGGCACAGCCCACATCCGAGGAGCATCAGTTGGACCGGCGCCAGCGCCGCCCAGCCATCAATCGCCAGCGTCACCATTCCCTGCGTCAGCGCGCACAGGGTGCGCACGCGACAGACAAGAGAATACAAAGCCCTCATGGTCGGTATTCTCCAAGCAAGTGCCCTTGCCGGCACGGCGAGGCCAGCCCGACCATCGGGCCAGAGATGGTTTGCCACAGACTACACCATCGACTTCCTCGAACGCCTGCGAGGTTAGCTGACGGGCTCGGAGCCGAGTTACCCCGTCCGGCCATTCGGCCGGATTAGCCCCAACTCTTGGGTCCCCCGCTCCTCCGGTCTTTCACCGGCGGATTCGGCGGTTGTCACGGCATAGCAAGGTGCTGCCAAATTGTCCGTTCCTTATACCGAGGTGCTCGCGAGAAGTCAACCGAATCCGAGAACGTGGAACCCGTGGACGCATGTCCAGATCAGGCAGAAAACCCCTCTGGCAGGCCCCAAAACGAGGTTTCATGACACAGATTCGTACATCCAACGCATGTTTTGCACGGATTTCGGGGCATCCGACCCGTCGCCGTCTCGCCGTTCACGGACTTCGCTGAGCCTACGGGTTGTCAAGCCACCGGACGCGTGGTACAGTGGCATCCTACTTGAGGTGACCGCTGGGGCATTCTGGAAGGGATGATCGCGTGAAGGTTGGACTCTCTCGAACGTGCAGATGGGCGGTTCCACTTGTCGTCTGCCTGCTGGCCGGTCTGCCCGCGGGTGGTGCGGACTATTACAGCCACGCCTCGATGACGGAGCACCTCGCTTGGCTCGCCCGGAGCGAGCCGAACCTCGTCCGCATCGGCGAGCTGGCTCGGTCGCAGGAACAACGCATCGTGTGGATGGTCGAGATCGGCGCCGGGTCCGCGGAAGACCGGATCACGAGGCCCGCCCTGCTCGTGGTCGCCGGGATCGAGGGCAACGACCTGGTCGGGCCGTTCGCAGTCCTCTCCTGGATCGACCGACTGGCGAAGCAGTACCGCGAAGGCTCGCCGACAGCGGACCTGCTGAACACCACGACCGTTTACGTCGTCCCCTGCCTGAATCCGGACGCGACGGAGGGCTTCTTCGCAGCGTCCAAGATCGAACGGAACACGAACCACACCCCGAACGACGAGGACCATGACGGCCTCCAGGACGAGGACCCCTGCGAGGATCTCAACGGCGACGGGCTGGTTACCCTGATACGTGTGGAGGACAAGGAAGGTCAGTACATCGCCGACCCGAACGAGCCGAGACTCCTACTGAAGGCCGATCCGCTCAAGGGCGAGGTCCCCGTGTGGAGACTCCTGACGGAAGGCATCGACAACGACCGGGACAAGCGATGGAACGAGGACGGTCCCGGCGGCGTCAACTTCAATCGCAACTTCCCCTGCAACTACGAGTACTTCGCCCCCGACGCAGGCGTGCATCCCGTCAGCGAGAGCGAGACGCGGGCCCTGGCCGATTTCGTGGTCGCCCATCCGAACGTCGGCATCGTCCTGACCTACGGAGCCGCCGACAACCTCCGCAAGACTCCCCCAAGCGGCCCGTCGGCCCGACGCTCCAAGCCGCTGGACGCCGTCAACGAGAAGGACATCGGCTACTACGAGACAATCGGCAAGGTCTACCGAGCCAAGCTCGGCCTGGAGAAGGACCTGGAGGGCATCTCCCACCCGGGAACATTCAGCGATTGGATGTACTTCCATCGCGGACGACTGTCGTTGGCCGCCCGCCCGTGGGACCCGGCTGCTGAGATCGAGACCGCGAAATCCCCGAAGGACAAGGACCCGAACGACGCCAACACGCCCCAAGTGAAGAAGAAGCCGGACGAGGGCCGGGACAAGCGAGGCAAGGAGGAGCGGGAGCAGCTCAAATGGTTCGACGAGCATGCCCCCGACGCGTTCATCGCGTGGCGGGCCGTCGAGCATCCGGACTTCCCGGGACGAAGGGTCGAAGTCGGAGGTTGGCGGCCCTTCGCGCGGGCGAATCCGCCCCTGGCCATGCTCGATGAGGTTGCCGAGAAACAGGGGGACTTCCTCACGGATCTCGCGGGGCGACTGCCGCGAATCCAGGTCGCCAAGGTGGAATGCCGCTTGCTGGCCGACTCGATTTACGAGATCGAGATCCTCGTGACCAACACGGGATTCCTGCCGACGGTCCTGGCACATGGCGAGACCTCGCAGCAGGTCCATCCGACCCGGCTGACGCTGGACCTCGAGCCCCGGTGCTTCCTGGCGGGGGAGAGAACCACACGTCTGCCCATCATCGCCGGCAGCGGCGGCACCGCCAAAGCCCGCTGCACCGTTCGCGTTGCGGACCGGGACCGCATCCGGTTCCAGGTCGTCTCGGCACTAGGCGGACGCGTGCAAGGAACCATCGAACTGCTGAGAGCAGGTGACAAATGACGATTCGAGTATCCATACTCCGACGTAATCGTTCTGCGGCGGCGCTGGCCCTCGGGTGTCTGCTCGTCGCCGCGGGGGCATGGGCCCAAACGCCCGCCGCGCATGTCTACCCCGCGCTGGGCGTCGGAGCAGTGCGGAAAGTGGATGTCGCCTGGAATCGGTTCTACGACCACGCAGGCCTTGCCGACATCCTGGCTCGTCTGCACCAGGCCTTTCCCGACCTGACGAAGCTGTACTCTCTTGGGAAGTCGACCGAAGGCCGCGATCTGTGGTGCATCGAGGTAACAACCCGAAACGTGGGGAATCCCGACCGCAAGCCCGGCATGTACGTGAGCGGCAACATCCACGGCAACGAGGTTCAGGCCGGCGAGATGGTCGCCTATACCGCGTGGTACCTGTGCCACCAGCACGGTCGGCTCGACCGCGTCACGAGCCTGCTGGACGACTACGTGTTCTACCTGGTGCCGATGGTCAATCCCGACGGTCGCGACTTCTGGCTCGCCGACCGCAACGGCGCCCTGGCGGGACGGACCGGCTCGACGCCGATCGACAATGACCGGGACGGCGTCGCCGACGAGGACGATTGCGATGACCTGGACGGCGACGGTTGCATCGCCATGATGCGCATCAAGGACCCCCAGGGCCGGGAGAAGCCACACCCGGATTATCCGCAGTACATGATGGTCCGTGCCAGGCCCGATGAGCCGGGCGAGTACACCGTCCTGGGCTGGGAAGGCATCGACAACGACGGCGACGGGCGGATCAACGAAGACGGCCGCGGCGGCTACGACCTCAATCGCAATTGGGCCTGGGACTGGCAGCCCGCCTATGTCCAGCACGGCGCGATGGATTACCCGTTCTCACAACCGGAGACGCGGGCAGTCGCGAACTTCGCGCTGGCCCATCCGAACATCGCCGCCTGCCAGTGCTACCACAACTGCGGCGGCATGATCCTGCGGGGTCCCGGCCGCGAGGGCGGCGAGATGAAGGAGTCCGATGCCCGGCTCCTGCAGAACATCGCCGAGCAGGGCGAGAAGATCCTGCCCTACTACCGCTCGATGATCTGCTGGCAAGACCTCTACACCACCTGGGGCGACGAGGACACCTGGTTCTACGGCGCTCGCGGCATCCTCGCGTATACCTGCGAGATGTGGACTTCGCAAAACCTGTATAAGACTGACGGCGACCCCTCCCGAGAGCAGGAGGCCGAGTTCATCCGGCACGTCCTGCTCGGTGACGGCGTGGTCGCCTGGCGCCCGTACGACCACCCCACCTACGGGCGAATCGAGATCGGAGGTCTCAAGAAGGAATGGGGTCGCCTGCCGCCTTCCTTCCTGCTCGAAGAGGAACTGCATCGCAACATGGCGTTTGCCGTCTATCACGCGGGGATGATGCCGCGGCTGCGGATCGCCGACGTGGCAGTCGAACCGCTGGGCAACCGCCTGTGCAAGGTCTGGGTGACGGTCGAGAACAGCCGGCCGATGCCGACCCGAACCGGCCAGGACCGGGATCACCACATCAGCCCGCCGGACCTCGTCTCGATTCGCGGCGGCGATCTTCGAGTCCTGTCGAGCGGTCTCGTAACGAATCGCTTCTTCAAACAGGTGCAGGCCGTCGAGTATCGCCCGGAGCGCGTCGAACTGGATACCATCGACGGCATGGAGGCGACCCGCGTGCAGTTTATCGTCCAGGGCAGCGGCTCGTTCACCGTGACCGTCGATTCCGCCAAGGGCGGCCTGCTCCGCAAGGACGGCTCTCTGCCGTAGACGAGCGGTGCAGGCATCCCCCCTGCCAAGGGGGTCTTCGTTCTTGATCCCGTGAGTCGCGTGCCGGAGGGATGCATCATCTGTTTTGATGATTCACGGATTATTATCTTGTGCCCGGGGTGTACGTGCGCTTAGACTCGGGCGATGATGAGATACAAGCACGTACTGATGCTCGATCCCTGCTTCGGCGATTCCACAGCCACGATGGGCGTATTCCCCCCCACCGGCCTGGAGTACATCGCCGCAAGTCTCAAGGGACTGGTGGACAAGATCACCCTGCTGGACCTTCGCTATGAGAAGGCATACCGCGATCCCAAGGCGCTGAGCCGATTCATCCGGTCCGAGATCGACCTGGTCTGCATCGGGATTCAGTGGGACGCAAGATTCGAGAGCATCTGCGATTTCATCTCGCAGTTGCCCGCGGAAATCACGACGGTCATCGGGGGCCGCAAGGCCACCGAGGAGGTCGAGTACCTGTTCACCCGCTGTCCGAACATCGACATGATCGTCCGCGGCGAGGGCGAGGAGATCATTCAGCAGGTCGTGACGGGCGTGCCGCGAAACGAAATCCGCGGGCTTTCCTACCGCGAGAACGGCTCCGTCGTGCACAATGCAAACCATGAGCTGCCCGACTTGCAGCACATCGCCTTCCCCGATCGGTCGCTGCGCGGACACGACTACTACTGGTCCCGGCACGGAGTTCGGCTGAGCCGGCACACGTTCGACACCGTGCTGACGACGCGGGGCTGTCCCTTCAAGTGCAAGTTCTGCACGTTCAGCCTCAATCCACTCGGCCAGAAGCGAGAGTACACGGAGCGGCCGATTGAATCCGTCGTCGAGGAGCTCAAGACCATCACGGCGGACGTCGTGCTCTTCAGCGACGACAACTTGTTCACCAATCCCGCGCGAGCCGAGCAACTCTGCGATCTGATCGTCGAGCATGGGATCAGGAAGACCTTCATCGTCCAGGCCCGAATCGACATCGCCCGGCGCCGCCCGCTCCTCGACAAGCTCCAGCAGGCGGGCTTCCGCGTCTTCCTGCTCGGCGTCGAATCCCCGCACGACCGCATCCTGACGCAGCTCCAGAAGGGCATCACGCAGCAGCAGATCCGCGACGCATTCGCGGTCCTGACGCAGTATAAGTTCTTCCTGCACGGCTACTTCATCTACGGCAATATCACCGAGACCGAGGAAGAAATGCTCTACATCCCGAAATTCGCTCGGGAGATCGGCCTGGATTCCATCAGTTTCCAGAAGCTCCGCATCGAGAAGTACTCGCCTCTCAAGGAGGTCGTGGAGTCGACGCCAGGCTACTACTACCACCGGATCGGAGGGCCCGTATACTCGGACCGCTATGGGCGAGAAGAACTCAAGCAGATCCGCAATCGCATTCGGGCCGACTTCTACAATGTCCGCCAATTGCTCCATATCGCGGGCAAGGCCCGTCGAATCGGATTGGTCACCGGATGGGACGTCGCGGGATCGCTGGTGAAGCTGCCCCTGGTTCTGCCCGGATTCGCTCTGGACAACCTGCATAAGAGAAAACGCCACAGGTCGCGCCGGCCCGCCACGCCCGCCCAGAAGCAACCCGAAGTAGCCGGTTCCACATAACCGACGCAGCCTCTGAACGAATCGAACTGTTGCCGCGGATGCTCGCCACCTCGCAGCCGGCCGCCACGGCGGATGCGGCATACCTGATCGTCGGAGAGAGGAACCGCATCGACCTCTACACCGCCCAGGGTGATCCGGCGTCCCGTCCGACAATCCTGGACAACCTCCTCACGCGGGATCGAACGCAAGACCCCATTGACTGACCCCGAACAAGCGAGTATGATCGCCGCCAAATCGAATAGCATCAGCTACTTGCTATGCCGTGATAGATCGCCGAATCCAGGGGTCGAACGACCGTCTGGAGCGGGGGACCCAGATCCCTGGGGCGAATCCAGCCTTCCCGGCTGGACGGGGCAACTCGGCTCCGAGCCCGTCAGCTAACCTCGCAGGCGTTCGAGGAAATCGATGGTGTAGTTCGTCGCAAGCCATCTCTGGCCCGATGGTCGGGCCGGCCTCGCCGTGCCGGCAAGTGCGCAGAAAAAGGAGTGCCGACCATGCGGGTCTTGTGTGCTCTCGGTGTGTGTTCGCGCCGGTTCTACGCGTATTCACAGCGCGGCGCCTCGTTTATCTGTGACAGGTGGATGGCCCTCAAGCCGGCCCAGCTCGTCACGTGCGGTTTCCTCTCGTATGCTCTTCTGGGAACCGTGTTTCTGTCGCTGCCCTTCGCAAGACAGACTCCGATCCGCCTGGTCGACAACCTCTTCAACGTGGTCTCGGCCATTTCGACGACCGGACTGACGACGATCAGCGTGCCGGATTCCTACAGCGGCTTCGGCCAGTTCGTCCTGCTCGCATTGTTCCAACTGGGCGGCATCGGCTACATGACGACGACGTCCTTCATCATCCTGGCGTGCGGCCGGCCGCTTTCCGAGACCCGGGTCGGCGTCTTCAATGCGGGGTTCTCGCTTCCCCAGGGATTCCGCATCGCCCGCTTCATCCGACACATCGTGATCTTCAGCCTGGTCATCGAGGCAGTCGGGGCCGCTCTCTTGTACGTCGAGTTCCGCTCCTACGGCGTGGCGAGGCCCTTGTGGTCCGCCGTCTTCCACTCCGTGTCGGCCTTCGCCACGGCCGGCTTCAGTCTCAACAACAACAGCCTGGAGGACTTCCGGGCCAGCGGTATCGTCAATCTGACCATCGGGGTCTTGTGCTACCTGGGCGCGATCGGCTTCATCGTGCTGCAGGACGCTTATCTGGCAGCACGATACAGGCGCCACAAGATCACGTTCACCTCGAAGGTAATCCTGATCATCACGGGCCTGGTCCTCGTGGTGGAGATGCCGTTGTTTCTGGCGTGCGAGCCGAGCCTGCGAATGATGCCGATCCGCGAGCAGATCTACGCCGCGTTCTTCCAGGTGATGGCGGCCTCCACCACCTCCGGGTTCAACTCGATCCCCATAGGCAGCCTCTCGTCGGCCTCGCTCACGCTGATCGTCATCGCCATGGTCATCGGCGCCTCGCCCAGCGGCACGGGCGGCGGCATCAAGACTACGTCGCTGTCCGTCCTGCTCGGCATCGCCAGCAGCACGCTTCGCGGCCGTTCGCAAATCACGTTCTTCCGCCACCAAATTCCGACAAATCGTGTCGCTACGGCAGTGGCCTCGTCCACGCTCTACATATTCGTCCTGGCGGTCGGCGTCTTTCTGCTGAGCCTGACGGAGAAGCAGGACTATCTCAAGCTCGTTTTCGAGACGGCCTCGGCCCTCGGCACGGTCGGCCTGAGCACCGGCATCACGAGCGAATTGACGGACTTGGGCAAGTGGTTCGTCACGGCGATTATGTTCATCGGCCGAGTGGGCCCTCTGACCCTGGGTTTCGCCCTGATCCACTCAGCCTGCGAGGCAACTGGGCATGTACAAGCGGACCTCGCCACATAATGTCGGCGAGGTCCGTTTCACGTTTCACACTTCACAACGCACATTCCGCGTCAGGCCATCAGCTTCTTGAGCAGGGCCCGCTGGAAGTGCAGGCGGTTCTCGGCTTGGTCAAAGAGGATCGAGCCGGGGCACTCGCAGGCCTCGTCGGTGATCTCGAAGCCACGATAGGCCGGCAGACAGTGCATGATCTTCACGTGCTTCGGCGCGGCGCCCACCAGCTTCATATCGACCACGAACCCCGCGAAATCCCTCCGGCGCTTCTCTTTCTCGCTCTCCTGGCCCATGCTGACCCAGGTGTCCGTGTAGATGACATCCGCGTCGCGGACCGCTGCGAAGGGGTCGCTGACCTGCTCCGTGCAGTTGGACGTGAAGGAGTTGGCTCTCCGGATCGTCTCCGCGTCCAGCTCGTACCCG